>JAEWKM010000036.1:0-22826 GCA_023386035.1 Pseudomonadota bacterium | reverse complement strand
GAAAAGTGTATTATGGTGACTCATGTCCAAAATCTCCTTGTGTGGCAAAGTTTTTCGCAAACTCTTTATACCACATCGCACTGAGATTTTGGACTTTTTTCTTAACCCTTAGCCGGACAGCAATGGTGTGAAGAGTGTCTTGTGCATGTTTGCTGTGAGCAGACTTTGCTATGCCGCGAGATGCCGAAGCTTTGAAGAAGAGCAAATCATGAGATGAGGGTAATTTTATCAGTATCAGAGCTAGGCGTTTGAAACGTGCAAGCGTGCCTGGCGGTATTACCGGAGTATACGGTTATGGGCTTTTCGCCTTTATGCTGTTCAATGCAAAAGGCGTCAGAGCATGCGCGCAGAATGCATAAAAGTGCAGGCTTTACACCAAGGGAGAGAGATAAGACGCGCAAATGGTGCAAAGCCTGCGTAGAAACAAAAAGCTGCGATCCGTGGATGCTGTTTGTGAAAGCTTATTGATGCGGTTAATGCGATTGATGCGAGATAGATCACACTCTCTTGCGGAGTCATTTACCCCACAAACCGATGTCCGTTTTTTTAATATACCTCGCTGTTAGTCCAGCCTGAATCCGTTCTTCAGCGCGTCTGAAGGGTCAATAACAAACTTGTGAAAACCAGTAAGATAGGCGGTTCCGCTTACCTCCGGCACTCCTCCCCTGCAGGGACCTACTGTGGCTGGTTCCACAATTCGCGCTGTAAATTGCGTGCCAATGACGCTCTCGTGCACGAATTCCTGGTTAAGCTCCAGCTCACCTTTGGCAAAAAGTGCGGCAACCCGGGCCGAAGTGCCCGTGCCGCACGGGGAACGGTCAAGGGAGTCAGGCAAAAAGACCACCGTGTTGCGGTAGGTGGCCTTTGGATCGTCAGGTTTGGTGTAGAACATCACGTGGGTAATGACATTGATAAAGGGTTGCTCCGGATGCTTGAAATCTACTGCATTGCGCACAGCTCCACCGAATGCCTGGGCGGCCTTTTCAATCACTGAGCGGTAGCCAGAGCGCAGGTTCAGCCCCGGAAAATACTTGGCGTCGGTGATTGCGTACGTATTGCCGCCATACGCAACGTCATAGGGCACTTCACCGATGTTCGGCACGTCGACAATACCGGAGCAGAACAGAAAAGAGGGAACATTTCGAAAGGTCACGCGAGTTACCTTGCCGCCTTTCATTTCCGCTCTGGTTCGTACCAGGCCAGCAGGCGTGTCGATATTGACATTGCACACGTCGCCCTCAGGAATAATAGTTCCGCTTTCAAGCATGGCAGTGACGCAGCCGATGGTGCTGTGCCCGCACATGGGCATAAGCCCGCCAGCGTCAATGAAGAGTATGCCCATATGAGCTTCAGGATTGCAGGGGGGAACCCATATGGTGCCCGACATATTGCTGTGCCCGCGCGGCTCCAGCATGAGAGAGCCTATCAGCCAGCCAAGATGTTCTTTGGCATAGGCCATTTTTTCCTGCATGGTTGTTCCCTGAATGGCAGGGCATCCAGCCACTACGTTGCGCGTGGGATTGCCAGCCGTATGGGTATCAATAGTCTGGATCATGTTAGACAGGTTCATGGCGGCTCCTCTTGAGTTGAGGCCTGGTCAGTCTTTGCAAGGAAGCGCTGACCAGACCTGTCGTGGCTATCTGTCAAGATTGATGAATATGGTTTTCTGCTCGGTGTACTGGTCGTGAGACTCGCGCCCCTTGTCCTTGCCGCCGAAGCCGGAAAGTTTGTATCCGCCGAAGGGCGTTGTATTGTCGCCTTCGCTGAAGCAGTTGATGGATACTGTGCCGGCTTTGAGCGCGTTGGCAAAAGTGTGAGCCTTGGTCAGCGATTCGGTGAAGATGGAGCCGTGTAGGCCGTAGCAGGTATCATTGGCCATGGCCAGCGCGTCTTCATCTGATGTGGCCGTAAGAATGGCTGTAACAGGCCCAAATATTTCTTCACGCACCACCGTGGCGTCACGCCCCACGTTGTCAAAAATTGTGGGTTCAATGAAAAGCCCGCTGCCGATAGAGGCTGCTTTGCCGCCCGTGACAATATGACCACCCTCGGCTTTACCCTTTTCAATAAAGCCCATGACAGTTTTGAACTGCTGTTCGCTCACCATTGAGCCCAGCGCGTTGGCGGGGTCAAGGGGATTGCCCATCTTCCACTCGCTGAGGGCTGCCAGAAAAGCATCAATAAAGGCTTCTTTTTTGCGTGCAGGCACGATGATGCGCGAATTGGCCGTGCAGTTTTCACCCATATTCCAAAATGCGGCGGAGCAGGCGTGGCTCGCGGCGTGCTCAAGGTCGGTAACGTCTTCAAGCAGTATAAAGGGACTTTTGCCCCCAAGCTCCAGTACCACACGCTTCAGATTACTTTCGGCAGAGTATTGCAGAAAGCGGCGGCCTACATCAGTGGAACCAGTGAACGAAAGAACGTCGATATCCATATGGCGGCCCAGCGCTTCGCCAACCAGGCCACCAGGGCCGGGCAGCACCTGAAGCACGCCTTCGGGAACCCCGGCCTCTGCCGCCAGTTCTGCCAGTCGCAAGGTAGAAAGGCAGGTAACACTGGCGGGTTTAATGATGACGCTATTGCCTTCGGAAAGTGCGGGACCAAGCTTCCAGCCGACCATTTGCAGAGGAAAGTTCCAGGGCAGCACGCAGGCTACAACGCCTGCCGGTTCACGCACGATAAGGCCGCATTTGAGGTTGCCTGAAGGCGAAGTGCTGCCATACTGCTTGTCGGTAAATTCGGCATGCCACTCAAGGCATTCAATGGTTTCAGGCAGGTCGGTACACAGGTTTTCGCGGATGGGCTTGCCGCTGTCGATACTTTCAAGCACCGCAAGCTCGACCATATGCTTTTCCATAAGGGCACAAAGCTTGAGAAAGATCTTTTTACGTTCTGTGGGGTGCATCTTGGACCACACCCCGGAATTAAAGGTTTTGCGGGCCACCGCCACCGCCTTGTCCACGTCTTCTTTACCGCAGCTTGCAATCTGAGCCAGCTCTTTGCCAGTAGCGGGGTTGATAGTGGCAAAAGTTTTACCCGATGCGGCGGGAATAAACTTGCCGCCGATGAAGGCCAGGGTGGGGTATTTTAGGCTGGCCGCCAGATTTTCATACTCCTGGCAGGTAAGGAATTGAGACATGGTGGATTCTCCTGTTGTAAAAGTCTTTGGCGGCTGGGGCATTGTCATTTTGACATGCCAAGGCGTTGCGTGAGCAGACGCCCGCCGCATGGTCGCGAATTGTTAATTTGCGTGGGCAAGCGCCATAGCAGGCGCGTTTTAAACTTTGAGCGTGCCGTTCCCAAAGCTAACCTGTTCTAGTTGAGGTCTGGGGGCATAGGCATGTCTGCGAGTTCGCCCAAGTTCAGAGGAAAGAGCGGCGGCTGGGCTGTGTATTGCGGCAACTGGTCCAGAGGCAGCCCCTGCGTATGGGCAATCATTTCAGCCACAGCTTGCCCGCACATACGGCCCTGGCAGGTTCCCATGCCGGGACGGGCCTGGGCCTTGAGGCCATCTGGCGAAAAACAGCCTTGCTTGATGGTCTGCTGAAGCTCTTGGGCCGTAAGTTCTTCGCAACGGCAGACCACGGCATCGTCCGTCGGCTGCAACAAGGATGGCGTGGGAGCGAAGTATTCATCAAGAAATGGCTGCAACGCACGGCATTGCCGGACACTGCGCATGTGGATTTCTGCGCGTCGGTTGCGGCTGGTCATGTCCAGACGGCCCAGTTCGTGACAGATGTCCAGGCCAACCAGCCGGCCTTCGCCCTGTGCAGCAACTGCGCCGCGAACGCAGGCCACGTCGCCCGCCGTACGTATGCCTGGCACGCTGGTCTGGCCCCATTCATCGGCACTGACATGCCAGTATCGCTGGCGTTCGTCCCAGGTATGGCGGCACCGGGCAAGCCGGGTGATGCGGCTTTCTGAAATGACGCCCTCGTGCAGCAGCACCGTTGAGGCAGAGAGGTTTTTCTTCCTGCCTCCCAAGGCGGTGAAATCGATTCTCAGATTTTCCGGTCCGGCCTGTTCTATCTTGAGGTCGCGAACAGCGAAGACACATTTTTGCTTGAAAAAGGTTTGCGCGGCCATGCTCACGCCGTGCAGAAAATAACCTGGGCGCGACAAGGCACCTTTCATATGCTTCATGGCGCGCAGCATATTGCTGAGCCTGCCTGTGAAAAGAACTGCCGCCACTGGAACCTTGAAGTGGTGCATATGTACGGCGGCCTGAAGAATAAGGGGGCCGTTGCCGCACAGTACTACTGGGCCTTGCGGTAAAAGTGAGGCCGACTTGAGCAATATGTCCGAAGCTCCCGACCCCATAACGCCAGGCAGGGTCCAGCCTGGCAGCGGCACGGGGCGTTCCATTGCTCCCGTGGCAATCACAACTTGCCGGGCGGTCATGCAACGGCTTTGTCCCGGTATGCTGAAATATACTCTGTCCGGGGCGATATCCCACACATTGGCGCTGGGCAGAAACGTTGCGCCACAGCTTTTGAATTCTTCCACCAGCGGCAAACCGGAATAATAGTCTGACCCAAGACTGTGGGCGAGGACAGACGAACCGATGCTTTTGAATATCTGACCGCCGGGTTCGGTTTGCCGGTCAAGTACCAGCGTGTGCAGACCTTGACGTGCTGTTTCAATGGCTGCGCACATACCTGCGGGACCAGCCCCGACAATGATGACATCCCAAGTGCTACGCATGGTTGCAACTCTCCTTGTCAAAATTGGGAACCCCTGTCTGGCGGCTCACCCGCATGCCCTCTGCCACGGGAATGAGACAGGCCTGCTGGTTGGGAACGCCGTTAATGGTCATGAGGCATTCAAAGCATACGCCCATATGACAATAGGGGCCGCGTTTGTGCCCCCCATGCGTGGTGCGGGTCCAGCCGTGGGATGATCCCAGCACGGCGGCAGCAACGGTTATGCCTTCGTCAACCTCAAGGGGCTGTCCTTCAAAGTAAATGGTCACCTGACTGGCCGCAGAAGTGGTAACTTTGACAAACACGATTGTTCTCCTCAGGCGGTGGTTGTTCCGGCAGAATGCGCCACAGAGTTTGCGCCGAACCTGTCTAGGGCCATATAGCTGATGTCCATAAAAGGAGCCTGACCGCGCACCATTTCTGAAATAAGCTTGCCCGTGATAAGCGAGAGGCCAATGCCGTTTCCTTCGTGTCCGGTGGCCACAAAAAGCCCTTGAAGAGGTGTGGGCGAAATGATGGGTTTGGCGTCTGGAGTGCAGGGCCGCAAACCCGCGTAGCAGCGGATGACTCTCGTATCCGCCAGGGCAGGGTAAAAATGACGGGCGCGCTGCGCGATAATACGCATGACCGTTGGATCAGGGCGCATGTTCATGCCAACATAGCGGCGGCTGCTGCCAAGCAGAATTGTTCCTGCATGGGAGGGCTCAAGCACAAAGGCAACGCCAAAGTGCTCCATTTCAGGCGTGGCATTGCTGCGGGTTTTACCTCCCTTTGCCAGAAGATAGCCGTATTCCGCATAGTTTTTGCCCACTAGATTGCGCACGCGCTCGGTAACGAGAACATGCCCCTGGCGTGGACGAACAGGAACGGAAAGCCCAACCATGTCGGCAAGCAGGGGCGTCCAGACGCCTGCGGCAAGGATGACGTTGTCAGTATGGATGAGCCCTTTGTCCGTTTCAACCGTTGTGATCCGTCCCTTGTCGGTACGCAGACCAGTGACACTGGTTCTGGTCATGAGGGTTGCGCCATTGGCTTCCGCATGCATGGCAAGCCCCTGGCAAAGCCGCATGGGGTTAAGCTTGCAGTCGCCATTGAAATTCAGGCAAGCCAGAATGCTGTCGCCAATATTGGGCTCGTGGTGGCGTAAGTCGTCTCTGTCCCACAGCGTGACGTCAACGCCCTCATTTTTCTTGCCTTCATAGTTGGCGCGCACCGCGTCGAGATCCCGTTCGTCATCAACCAGCAGCCCAAGGCCTTCTGGTGAAAATTCAAAATCCACTGGCAGAAATTTTTCTGCCGCATGAAACATATCCTGTCCGTACTTGCAAAACTGGCTGTATGCGCCAGGCGGCGTGTCGTAGGTGACCACATGGCCGTCGCAGCGGCGGCTGGACCCCCAGGCGAATTCGCCTTGCTCAACAAGGGTTACATCAACCCCGTCCATGGCAAGATAGCAGGCTACTGCTGTACCTACCGCCCCCCCGCCGATAACTACGGCTCCGGCGGTGTCTTTGCTGCTCATGGTAGTTCCCTTTGCTTCTGTTGCTCAGGTATGTACATGAGGGACGGCCCCAAGCCGCCCCTCATGAGGAATGTTAGCAAAAGTCGGCCTGTTTGAGCACTTTTTCAAGTTCAATACGCACTTCTTCAGAAATGGGCTGGCGGGGCAGGCGCAACTTGCCCGTTCCAAAGCCCTTGAGCGCAAGCGAATGCTTGACCACCTGCCAGAGCTCGCCTGTGTCTTCAAGCAAACGCAACAATGGCAGCATTTGCCGATATACCTTGCGTGCTTCGTCAAGATTTTTTTCTTTGACAATAAGGTTGTACAGCTTGACGCACATGGCCGGGGCCACGTTGGCAAGCACGCAAACCCAGGCTTTGGCGCCCATGACAAAACTTTCGTAAGCAAGGCTTTCGCATCCGCAGAAAACCACCAGTTTGTCGCCCACCTCGTCCACAGAGCGGGTAAGGCGCATAATATCGCCGCTGGATTCTTTAAGAAAACCCATGTTGGGCAATTGGGCGCATTTTATGAGGGTTTCGGGCGAAACGGCCACACCGCAGCTGCCAGGATTGTTGTACACCATCACCGGCAGGGGGCTTTGGGCGGAGAGGTATTTGTAGAATTCATAAATTTCATGCTGGCTGGGATGCACGCCAGGAGGGGGAAGAATCATGACGCCAGCGGCACCGATTGAGCCTGCATGTTTTGAAAGTTCAACTGAAACATCAACATTGGGCGAAATAGCGCCCACAATCACCGGAACCTTGCCATTCACCTCTTTCATCGTGAACTCGGCAACCTTTTTGCGTTCGTCAATCGAAAGCGCAGGCCATTCGCCAGTGGCTCCCACGGGCATGATACCGTGTACGCCTGATTTGAGCAGCCATTGGATATGGTTGGATATCGCGCTGTAGTCGATGCTGCCGTCCTGATTAAAGTGCGTCACCGTTACTGCGAAAATACCGTGAATGTTGTTCATGTATCCTCCATTGGATTTTTGTGCATAGTCTCTAGCAAAAAATCTACCAACAGTGCTTAAAAAATAACTATATAGAAAATATGGATGTTTTTTTGTTATATTCAGGGCCGACGCATGATGTTGCCACGTTGGTTGCGCCATAATGCTACAGGTGTAGCCTTGTGCTACACATTGCTCACTTCTGTTTATTGCCGTCGATGAGGGACAAGATATAACAGAAAGTAATGATGTCGCGGTTATTACAATAACAAAACTGTTTCAGATTGTGTTCTGATTATTGCCAGTGGCAGACTGGCGCAGGCAACCTTCAGACATGCAATTCAATCAGAGTAACAAGGACTCTATTTATGGGTGATAAGGTACACTTTCTGGGCGATAGGGTACACTGCCCATAACAGATTATGTTAGCGTGTATGCCTAAATCTGCATGATTTTATTCGTAAAAATGGAGTCCCGCGTTCACTAAAACAGCGAGCGCGGGACTCTTTTGCCTAATGGGGGGCTATTAACTTAAAGCTTGAACTTGCTGTTGTCTGCGCGCATCTTGCTCACCGCAGCCACCAACGCATCCACATTAAGGACCATTTCCATCATACTTATCTGCTCTTCCCACTTGGCGGGATCGGCAGCTTCCTTCATTTCCGGCTCAAGCACGTGGTACACGCAGAGTCCCAACGGGACTCCGGCCAGGGATCCGGCAAAGGTGGGGTCGCCCAAGGTAACGGTTTCGGCATATATCTCCGCCCCTTCAGGGTCGGAAGAACCGAGAACCACCACGATGTTTTCACCACCAAACTTTTCAGCGGCGTCCTTTACACGCTGCTGATTTTCCAGATCCATGGCTCCTGCGGCCGTTCAAACGAAGCATTCGGTGGCAGAGAACAGGATCTCCGCCCCCGAATTGGCGAAGACATCCGCCATGGCGGGGCCGGGTACACCGTCCCTTTCACCAAGCAGCAGAAGCTTCTTTCCTTCGAGCTTAGCCATTGCTTTACTCCTTACGATTATGGGCTTTTTATTTGTACGGGCCGATGTAGCAGCCCGTCGTCCACGTTGTTGTCGCGTCTACTCCGTCGTGGCGGAGCCAATGCGAAAACCTCTGAACAATGTTGCTGCGAGGTGAATTTCCCTGTCACATCGGGACGAACACGCCTTTAATGTCAATGTGTACCCTTAGGGTACCCGGCTAAAATAAAAGCTTATGTTCAACGCTGAGATAACAGGAAACGCTCTCGTGGCGACATTGCCTAGAGCAGCTTTTCCGTCTCAGCCTTGATGGATTCAAGGGAAACGGCGTCTCCCGTCAAACGCGCCACGCATTCGCCGCTCTTGTAGAACAGGATGGTGGGCACGGCCATGACGCGCAGACTGATGACAAGGCGGCGGTTTTCCGCCACGTTGAGCTTGCAGAATTTTACCTTGCCGTCATACTCGGCGGCCAGTTTTTCCACATCGGGCATGAGAGCAAGGCAGGGGCCGCACTGCGGACCCCACAGGTCCACTACGCAGGGCATGGAGCTTTGTTGTACCTCGGCTTCATAGTTTTCTTTGTCGACAATAATCATTATGCACCTCGCTTTGCTTGCGTATGTTGAAACTTTGCCGATAAGGGCGGGCCGGGGCCTTTGCTGGACAACCCGGCAAGGTCGGCCCGCCTGTCGGAGGATTACATGTACCCGGCGGCTGCCAGGATTTCGCGGGCCTTCTCAAGGTTGGCCGCAGCCAGCTTGACCACTGGCCCGGTGCAGCCCATAGCCGCCTCGGCGTATATTTTTTCCTTCCACAAGCAGCGTACCGCCTGTTCAAGGTCTAGCACGTCAACACCATGAATTTCCTCGTCCGTGGGTTCAGCAGGCGGGATCTGCACTTCAGCCACCGGGGTCGCCCCGGCCTTTTCAAAGGCAGCCAGTTCTTCGTCCAGTCCGGCGGCTTTAGCCCGGCGTAGCTCTTCAGCCACCACGGCGGGCAGGTTGCCGCGCACGGCAGCGGCTGTGTACGCCAGGGCGTTGGCAATGACTGGAGCGCCCGAAGCGCGGGATATGATGCTCACCACCCGGTTCCAGCCTTCGCCCACCGAGGGGCCGTAGCCCCATCCTGTGGTTTCATAGGCTCCACCAGAGGTAAACGCGCCAAAGAGCTTCATAAGCACGTTACCCGTGAGCGTATCCGTAACGCACACGTCCACAGCACCGCGTAAAAGGTCATTGCCGCGCAGCAACGAGCCGCCGTCGCCTCTGGCGCTCTGTCCAAACCGAAGCTCGTAGCCGCGTTCTGCCATACGGTTTAGCGCCCGCAGCACCTGCGGAGCCGCGTCTACATTGAGCACGCCCAGGGAGGGCGACGTAAGCCCCATAGCCTTGGCCACAGCCATGCCCAGAACAGCGTTGCGCAGGAGCGCCTGTTGCCTCTGGGACGCGCTCATGCCTGTGGTTCCGGCCATAAACATGGCCTTGCCCAGAGCAGGGGTCAGGATGCGGCCTACTGTGGTCACTCCCAGGGGGAAGGGATAGTGCAGGGCCACAGCACCCTGAATGCGTCCCTCCTCCAGGGCTTTTTCCATACCTGCGGCCAATTCGCCGCCGTCGCAGCCCGTTTCAATCCAGTCCATGCCCGCAGGTATAAGTCCCGCTGGACGGGGGCCTACTCCGACCACAGTCAAAGAAGCGTCTTCTTTCATGGCCGTAGCGGCTGCCGAAAGAAACTCGGTATCAGAATGCTCGCCGCCAGCAGCCATGAGGCCGATGCGGCACGGTTCGCGCCCGCTGCGCACCCGCGTCACCAAATCCTCAAGAGCCTTGCCGAGGATGGCGCGCTTGTCGTCTTGACTAGCCATAAGCCTGCCTCCTACTGACCCTTTTGCAGGTTGGCCGCCATATCGCCCAACGCTGTCAGCAGCATTTCGGTCACATCCTGCTGGCTGACGCCTTGCGTCTTTGCCGCGCCTGCCCCCGGAGCTTCCATAATAAATGAAGCGCCGTCGGCCAGGTTGGTCAGGCGGCCCAAGAAAAGGCTGCCCTTGCCTATAATCATCGCGCGCTTGATGCGCCCTTCCTTAATGGCTTCAATGGCGTGGCCCACATAGGGCACGCCTGAAGGAATGTGCCCCTGAATAGGCGCAAAACCGGGCATGCCGCGCTCTGCCACAAACTTGGGAATATCCCCGCGCTCAATCTGGCCCTTCATAACGGCCAGGGCGGCAATCATTTTGTAGTTGGCCTCTGGCACGTTGCCAGCGCCTGCAGGGAGAGTTACTTCAGCGTTGTGCAGTTCAGGTGCGTACTTGTCGACATCTGTAAGTTTCAGGCCCACGCTGGCCAAAGGATCGAAAGTAATGGCCGTGGTGATGGCCTGAGGCGAAGCGCCCGCGCCCACTGTGTGTTTGCCAATACCGTCCAGCCGCATGACAGGGGTCTGGCCGTCATCAGGAGTCAGCAGCAGGGCAAAACTGCCGATGCAGTTTTCAAGCGGCACAACTCCCTTTTTGATATGGTCCCGCGCGTTCATGTAAAGCTTGGGCACCGAACCGCCGCTGACTACAACCACATTGGGCCGCACGCCGCTGGCAACCATGCTGGCAGAGGTGATGAGGGCCGCCACGGGCCCAGCGCAGAAACCGCGCACGTCAAACCCGCTGGCATTGACGCATTCGGCTATCTCGGCCAAAGCCTTGGCCATGTTGCCGCCGCCGCGCTGCATGGCATCGCCCACGGCTTCTTCAGAGCATTCCACCACAAAATCAACGTCCGTCGGAGCCATGCCGGCATTCTTGATGAGATGCAGCAGAGCCAGCACACCGCTTGCCTTGCTGGCCATATTTTCCAGCATGACGCCGGCTTCAAGATTTTCATCAGTATCGTGTGCCCGGCGGCAGCAGCCCACAAGCTTGCCCTCGATATAGAGGGGCAGGGCGTGGTGCTTTTCAATAACTTCGAGCAATTCGGCTTCGGGCCTTCCTTTTTCCAGCCGGGCCAACTGTTTTTCGCCCATGACCGGGTTCTGGGCCAGCTTCACGGCTACAGCTGCCGCAAATTTTTCTTCCAGCCATATGAGGTCGAAGACGTCGCATATATCCATAAGCCCGATGAATTCATCTTCGGGCATTATTTCACCAAATTTTCCGAAGCGCTGCGTCTCGCCCAGATTGTCAATCCAGGGAGCAGGGGCCTTTTCCAGTTCATCCAGGCTCATGCTGCCCACATAGGCTTTATTGGGCGCGTAGGCAGCGGCCTGTTCCCAGGTTTGTGCGTGCTTGGGAAGTTCACGCAGAAATTCGGAGTCAGGCTTGGTCTTGCGTTCCTGAGCGGGAGTGCCCCCATAATGCAGGGCCAGCTCCGGCGCAAAATTCAGGCAGTACGCGGCAGCCTTGATGCCAACAGTCGTCATGATGCTATCCTCCGCGTGCTTAAAATTGCAGGTATGAGTAAGCCGACATGGCAGCCCGCGCACCGTCGCCAGCTGCCGTTACTACCTGACGTAGCGAGGTGTCGCGCACGTCGCCAGCCGCAAAGATGCCCGGGATTGAAGTTTGCAGTTTGGGGTCGGTAATAATCCAGCCAGCGGCGTCTGTTTGCAGCAGATCGTGCAGGAACTCGGCATTGGGCAATGTGCCGATAAAAATGAACACGCCGTTTAGTTCGATGTCACGCAGCTCATTGGTTTTCACATTGCGCACCACAATCTTTTCTACCATGTCGCTGCCTTCAATGGATTCCAGCACGCTGTCCATAACGGGCACGATTTTGGGATTGGCCAGGGCGTGCTCTACCACCAGCTTGTCGGCGCGGAATTCATCACGGCGGTGGATAAGGTAAACCTTGGAAGCAAAGCCCGTGAGATAGCAGGCTTCTTCCACGGCGGTGTTGCCCCCGCCTATGACGGCCACTTCAAGGTCTTCAAAAAAGGCGGCATCACACACTGCGCAGTAAGAAACGCCCATGCCCGTGTATTTCTTTTCTCCGGGGCAGCCCTGTTTGCGGAAATGAGCCCCACTGGCCACGATGACGGCCCCGGCGGCAATTTCACTGCCGTCCTTGAGGGTTATTATTTTTTCTCCATCGCGAACTTCGAGCTTCTGCACAGAAACAGAACGAAATTCTGCCTTGAAAAATTCCGCATGGGCGCGAAAGGCGTCGGCCAACCCCGTGCCTGTTCCGTCGATAATGCCGGGGTAGTTTTCAACCCTGCTGGTCGTCAGGATCTGGCCTCCCGGGCGGCCCTTTTCAAGCACAAGAGTGTCAAGACCGGCGCGCTTGCCGTAGATAGCGGCGGAAAGTCCCGCCGGGCCAGCGCCGATGATGACCAGTTCACGCTTTTCCATAAAAACTCCTTGTCGGGGCAGCCCGCTTGCAGCTGAGGCATGCGTTGAACCACCTGGCAAAATCTGCTGTGCTTTTCCGTCTTCAGGCCCGGCGGCCCGAGGGTCTCAACACCCAAGAACCGCCGAAGCCTTACCGGAGGGGATTTAAAATACCGTCTGCCCGTCCACCTTGGTGGTCAGAGCCTTGAACGCCTTAAGCACCAGATCGCGGCGAAGGTGCTTTTCTTCTGCGGGGGACAGTTCGGGATTGCCCAGGGGGTAGGGGATGGAAACCGTGGGCACGATTCTGTTGGCCCCGATACTTAAAGAGATGGGAACAATGGTGCACATATGGACTACGGGAACATCAGCGGCTTCTTCAATGGCCTTGGCGAGCGTTGCACCGCAACGCGTGCACGTGCCTCACGTGGATGTGAGGATTACCCCATCCACGTGAGCCGCCTTGAGCTGTGAGCCTATTTCAGTGCCGAACTTGCGGGAGTTGGCCACGGAAGTTCCGTTGCCCACGGTGGTGTAGAACACGTTGTAGAGCTTGCCGATCTTGCCTTCCTTTTCCAGATCGCGCAGCACGTCAATGGGCAGCACACGGTCGGGGTCTTGGTTGGCGTAGGTCTGGTCGTAGCCGCCGTGTGCGGTCAGGTACTTGTCCTTTTCAAGATCGTTAACGCCTTCAATACTGTATGAGCCGAAGTTCTGCGCTGACGAAGCGGCGATATGGTCCGGGTTGCCTTCGGGCACTATGCCACCGGAAGTGACCACGGCGATGGTGGCCTTGCTCAGATCTGCAATGGCTGGACGCGGTTCAACACGGTCAAAGATGGGCATGGCGTATTCAGTCTTGAACTCCTCTCCCTTGACCTTCTTGATAAGCATGCGCACCGCGCGTTCTGCGCCGGGTTCGGCGTAAAACATGTTCTTGCGGATGCCCTTGGGGAATATGCCCTCGGCTTCGGGATCGGCTATCTCTTCGCCGCGCAGAAGCTTGAGCATGGCAGCGGCCATGGCGGGTACGGCCTTGCCCATGCCGCGGGCGCTGTCGGAAGTTTCAATGATGGTCACTTCCTTACGGTACAGGTCCACGCCGGGACTTTCACGGTACATGCCGCTGACCACAGGCAGGCCAAGCTGCTTGTTGACAGCCGCGCATACAACGCCGCAAGCAGTGCCGTAGCGGCCAGCGTTAAAGGCCGGGCCAGCAATGACGCCGTCGGCCCCAAAGCGCTTGACGGTTTCCACCATCTGGGCGGCCACCTCATCAAGGTGATTGGCGCAGTAGTTGTCGCCACAAATGAACGTTGCAACTATTTCTGCCTGACCGCCAAACGCCGCCTTGAAAGCTACGCCCGGGCCCACAAGGCCCTCGCGTACTTCGGGTGCTATGTCGGCCTTTTCTTCGCCGCCGATTCCGGCAAAAAACTGATTGATATAGTGTATAAGCTTATATGCCATGATGATCTCCTGCTCCTTGAGCCAGCAGCGCTCCCCTTACAGGGTGCGGCCACCGATGCGGTTGAAGCCCAGTTCATTGGTCGCGCCGAGAATGGCCTGCAATTCCACTTCAAGGCTGCCATCTTCGCGCACAGAGCCGAAGAAACCGCCAGCGATGGTTTCAGCAGGGGCCAGATCGCCGATGACCTTGGTCATGGGCGGCAGAACGATAAGTTCGTTGGCGTTACCGGCAGTGACGCAAGCATCGCCCTCTGGGCACGAGTCGGCCAGCGACTGGCTGGAGCCGTCGCGTCCGGCGAATTCGTCCGTAATGAGTACGGTTCTGATGCCAGCCTGCTCGGACTTGCGGCAGTTCATGATGAGGTCGGCGTCGGGGTTGCCAAAACCTTCTTCGCTGATGACCACGGCCTCGACGCCCAGCATGCGGGCCAGCTTGACCGCATAGGAAGAGCTGCGCTTCTTGTCCGCCAGGGTGACGTTTTCATTGGTAATGATGACGCCTACGAAATTGAGGTCCTTGCCGTGGTGCTCGTAGAGGCTTCTGATCACGGGGTTGTTAAGATGGACGTAGGTGCTGTTCTTGTCGCAGGCAGACACGCAGTTGCCCGAAATGATTGCGCCGTCCATAATTTCTGTGGGGCTGATCATGGTGGGCAGGATGCGCTTGGCGTCCACGCCGTAAACCCATGTGTCGTGCAAAAGACCCTGAGATTGCAGCATGTAGATATAAGCCACCTTGGGCAGCCCGGGATGGGCGTGCATGGCCTCACTGAGTGGCGGAAAATCAAAGTTTTCAATGTTGTCGGCCTTGGCGCTCTTGCAAGCTGCGGCCAAATAGTGGGCGGCGCGCAGCCCGGCACGGCGGAAGCAGGCTTCGCACTGGTGCGGTTCCATTTCGGCTACGGCAGACAGAGAAAGGGTAAGATTGCACGTCTTTGAAAAAGGCGTGTAGTCTGCGCCGGGGCCTGTCATATCCACAATGCCTTCCTGCGGGGCAACCACGCGGCCCGTGGTCAACACGGCCATGCCGCTCAGAACCAGGGTCTTGCCTTCCCCAGCGTTTTCTACGTCGCCAATCCAGCCGGGAAAAACCTCGCCCGGCCCCTCAAGCTTGCAACGGGGTTCAATGGCATCCTTCACGGGCATGATGCGCGTGCTTTCACCGGGATGGGCGGCGTCAATTTCAACTCCGCCGAGGCGTTCGTCCTGCATGAGCAGGGCAGTAAGTTCTTCCTTGTTAACAGTAAGCACACCGCCGCTGACGCCTGTGTGTGCACCAAAGATCAGCTTGCTGACTGTGATGCGGTGCAGTTCCAACTTCACGTTACATCTCCTTGTGGTGTGAAAGCACGCCCGGCGCAGGGGCCGGATGCCTTCCATTGAGGTTCAAAAGGCTTTTGATACTACAGCCCAGGCTCTCAATAGTTGCGCGCAGAAGCTCCACGTCCACAAAGGCGCAGTCCCGCAACGCACCACCGTCAATGCGAATAGGCGCATGGGCGGTAGCGGCGTCGTAACGGGCCTGAGCCTGCTCGATGAGTTCAAGAGATGTGAGGTCCACTGAAGTGGAAGCCCCGGAAGGCGGTTGGGCACAAGATGACAGAATCAGTGAGCGGTACGGCATCTGTCGGGGCAGAAAATTGCCGTAAAGAGGATGATTGGCGAGATGCCAACCCTGATGGATTTGATCGCGCGCCGCGCGAACAACGGACGCGGATCAGCCCGAGATGAGCTTGACGCTCAACCCCTCGGGGGTCATCTCCTGAAAGCGGGGATTGTTTGTAATAAGGACGTGAAGCATAAGCGTACCTGCGGTTTAATGGCACGCCCTGTCTCCACAAGTGGATTCAGCAGCACTAAGATGTACGATCCTGTTACCTGAGAGTTTCAGCCTTTCGGCTTTGCCCCTTCGGTGCCTCTGCTCTGGCATTCAGTGCAAAGGACTCTCTCGTACACTTACCACGATTCAAAAATGGACCATTGAGAAAAAAGTGTCAAGCTCGCAGAGATAGAAATTATTTTTCACAATGGCGCTATTGGCTAATTTCCCGTCTAACCAGCGCGTTTATAAGGCAATAAAAAGTATCATTATTGAAAATATTTCTTCAGCTGACCAATTTTTGCCACCCCTATATTTTTCAAATCAGACGGGATGCCACGCTAGGTGAAGGCGCGTTTGGCGGGGGGCATAAACGCCAGGTTTGACGCCAGTGACATGGCTGTCTTTGTCAGCTTGGCAGCGTCTGGTAGTGAAACAAGTCGACCATGCACATCTTGCGGTTGATGATCACGTAGCGGGGGTGATTGTACCGCTTGCGTCCGCCTCAAAAAAAGCGACGGACAGCAAGCGCATGCAACCTGAAAATCGGTAACACCCTAGAAGGTATATTCAAAGACGACCTGGGCCTTCCATACGTCCTGTTTGTCAAAACTGGTGTTTCGCGCCCCGGCCTTTTTCCACGTGTCGTTGTCCATAAAGTTGGCGATGTAGTCCAACTCTATGTTCATTTCAAGATTTTCGTATATTTTATAGCTGTTTATCAGATTAAATTCGAGCAGGCCGTCATTGGTTGTCAGGTAAGGCCCGTCAGATTTATTCCAGCCGCCGCTCCACGCATAGGCAGAATCCATATACTTGACCATACTGGTGCTATTGGTGCCGCCCCAGTAAGCCATGCGCAAGGTGTGGGTGAGGTCGTCGATGAAGCCCAGATTGCGCACTTGCGCGCCTATACCCCAGCTGCCGGAATAGCTCACGTTAAAGTCTTGCCGGATCCAGCCCAGATTGCCATCGCCCATGAAGGATGTAAGGCTGCCGTTGGGAACGATGGAGGGCATACGGCCGGATCCGTTCTTGGGATTGCCACTGTCGCCTGTGCCATACCAGCCGAAGATACCCGGCACGCCCCAATCCAGCTTGTACTCAACAAGGGCCTTGCCTACAAAGCCTTGGCGTTCTGTGCTGGAGCGTTTGACTACACCGTTTTTTTGCGCATCAAAGCGCCCCATACTTTCAACGTATCCATAGTTGAGGTCCACTTCAATTTTTAGCGGGTCCCACAGCGAAAGAGTAAGCGGCAGCCCGAACCATACCGCGTTGCCATACCCCTTACTGGTGCTTCCAATGTTTTTTCCGCCAGTCATGTTGGGGTAAGGCCGCAGGGTATACTCCAGGTTGCCGTCTGCCGTGCTCCATGAATCCTTATAGCCGTCAAATGCATTGGCTCCCATCATGCCGTACATGACCCAGGGGGTTGCGGATATGCCGTCAAACTGCACAGGAACTGTCAGAATGAACAGGTCCATGTTGTCCAGATAGTTCTTGTGCGCAGGATTATCGCCGCCATCATAGTTGTCGTTAAGCGGGCGTGCCCAAAGGGCCGTGACGCCCCAATTTTCATTGAACTTGTATGAAGCGGCCACACCTGCCACGTCAGTTTTCATAACCGCCGAGCCACCTGCCACCTTTGGGAGTTCAACACCCTGAATGCCCATGCGAAATTCAATTTCGGTCTGCGGCAAAACCCAATCGAGATAGGCGCGCTTGAGCTTTATCTGATCTGAACCATCTGCGCCAAGGGCCGCGCCGTTTTTGTTCTTGCCCCATTGCATCGTGCCAATTTCAAAATACACTGTTCCAGACAAGGCTTCGGAGGCCACCGCATCCAGCTGTATGCGCAGTCTCTGGGCCGCCTGAAAAATATCTTCCTTGCTTCCCTTGGTCTGGCTGGCGCTATCGCTCTTGCGGTATTGTTTTATGGGAGATATTTCGCTTACTCCAAACCCCATACGCCATTGTCCCATAGCCTTAAAGTCAATAGCGCTGGCTCCGGTAATCGTGCCGAACAGCAGCCCGGCAGCAAGAAAAAGAGTCGCGATGCGTTTCATTGTTTCTCCTCGAGTTTAAGTGGGGGAGGCATGGCATCGTAACAGGAGAAAACGGCAGGGATTTTCATCAGGGAAGAGCCGAAGACAATCCCTGCCGTTAACGAGAACTTGCGATAATTACTTACTTTTTGCCGCCGATGATGGGCACGATAAGTATGGCCGAAAGCAATGACGCTGCGGTCATGACGATGAAGAAGCCATCCCAGCTTGTGCTTTCGATGATCATTGCCAAAGGCAGGCCGGTGCAGGCCGCTCCCAGGTACCCGAAAAGCCCCACAAAACCCGTGGCTGTGCCCGCGTATTCCTTGTGGCAAACTTCGGCAGCGGCCATGCCGGTGAGCATCTGGGGACCAAAAATGAAGAAACCGATAAGGAAAAACACGGAGCCCAGAGCGAGCTTGGAACTCAGGGGCAGAAGCCAGAGAGCGCCCACAGAGCACATGATACCCAGCATAAAGATGATGTTCATTGGGATGCGGTTGCCTTTGAACAGTTTGTCCGATCCCCATCCGGCTACAATGGTGCCGATGAAGCCGCCGATCTCGAGCATGGTGATGGCGCTGTTGGCCACAAGCAGGTCGACGCCGTGCTCTTTCACCAGGTACATGTTGGCCCAGTCATTGACGCCAATACGCACGACGTACACAAGCACATAGGAAATGGCCAAAAGCCAGATGTATTTGTTGGTGAACACATAGCGGCGTAGTACTTGCCACGTGGTGAGGGAACTTTCGCTTTTCTTTACCTGCTCAAGTTCCAGCTCGTCCTTACGCCATTCGCCTACTCTGGGCAGCCCCATAGATTCTGGCCTGTCCCGCATGATGATGCAAAGAATGATGCCGGCCACAATGCCGATAATACCCGGAACAATCATGCCGTAGCGCCAGCCATAGTGTATGGCCAGCCAGCCTGCGAGCAGGGGGATGATAGCGCCGCCCACATTGTGCGAGGTGTTGCACACTGCCCACCAGAAGCCGCGCTCATTGCGCGAGTACCATGTGGTGAGAATTTTCGTACAGGGGGGCCAGCCCCAGCCCTGGAAAAAGGCATTGAGACCCCACAGAATGGCCAGAGCCAGCAGCGATGAACTCATCCCAAAGGCAATGTTGATAATACCTGTGATGATAAGACCAACACCCATGAAATACCGTGGGTTGGCTTTGTCGCTCATGATGCCGCCGATAAACCGGGAGGAACCGTAAACGATATAGAATATGGTGCTCAGGATGCCCACATCTGAAAGCTGCCAGTCTAGGTCTTTGAGCATGGCTGGCATGATGGATTTGTAACTGTTGCGCGTAAAGTAAAAAATGGCGTACCCAAACCAGATGGATACCATCATATGTATACGCCAATAGTTATAGTCTTTATCAATTTCCTCTGAATTCTTTGTGACAGGACGGGCAGGGGAAGCCTTAAAGAAATTTAACATGGCAAATCCTTGTTGCAAAACAAAAGGAACATGTGACTGTATGGCTAACTATGCGCCTCAATTTCACGCAAAACCTGCTCATGCAGTTTTTTGTCTCCGCAAGCCAGAACCTGCATGCCAGAGTGCATGGTCAGCGGATTTCCATTCCAGTCTGACATGATGCCTCCTGCTCCCTCGATAATGGGTACAAGGGCGCAGTAATCCACTTCGCGCATGATTCCGCTGTCGAAACAAACGTCTATTTTGCCCGCAGCAAGGCTCATGTAGCCGTAGCATGCGCCGCCATAGACGCGCCATTTGGTGGCGGCAATAAGGCGATTGTAGGCAGCCCGGTCCGAGTCAAAGACAAATTCTGTATTGCTTGAAGCTGCGAGGGCGGTGGAAAGATCAGAATGGGGGCGGGTTTGTATGGGCAGGCCGTTGACTGTGGATTGCTGGCCTTTTACGCCCACCCAACGTTCGGCCATGACGGGCATTTCAACTACGCCAAGCACGGGTGTGCCGTTGCGGCACAGTGCGATGAGCGTGCCATAAAACGGATAGCCCACAATGAATTGCCGCGTGCCGTCAATGGGGTCAATCACCCAAACGTATTCGGCTGTGGCGGCATCGGCCCCATATTCTTCACCAAGCATGCCATGATCTGGAAACGCTTCGGAAATGAGCGATCGTATTTCTCGCTCCACCCGTTCGTCGGTTTCCGTTACAGGGCTGGCGTCTGTTTTTGTTTTGAAATCATAGTTGCCGCGCAGGTACTTTTGCCGATGCTCAGTCAGTATCTGGCGTGAAATATCCGCAGCCTGCATAGCTACTTTTAAAAACTCGTCATACGCGCACATCAGGTTGCCTCCAGGTATGGTAGGTGAATATCGTGACCGATAATCGGCAAGCCCTGCAAAAAGCGCCTACTGTCGGTCTGTATTATGATTTAACAAGTGATTTTATTGTCTAATACTTGGTTTAATAAAGAACTGTATGCGTATTAGAAAACTGCAATGTTTTATATATTAAATTGTGAAAAAAGGATTAACGTAGTTCTATTAATAGCTATTTAAATATAATTTTAGATATGAAATGTTTTTGATAAAGTATTTATGCAATATTGTTGCCAACATGAAAAATATTGCATAGTTCAATGATTTATTTAATCTAAATGTGTTCATTTGAGTGTTTAATTAATTTTAAATGTATCATCTTGGTGTGGCGTACTGATACATATGTTTTTTAATGCTACATTGTTAATATGTATAATATGATATATGCATTGACAGATTGATTATATTGATATGTGTATGAAGATTTTATTTCCCTATAAAAGAATCCCACCCTTGCCATATTCGGTGCGGGTAGGATTCTTTTGTCCAGTTGAGGGGCATTAACTATAGGCTGATTTTGCTTGTGCCTGCGCGTATCTTGATCGTCGTGGTTTCTAGTGCGCTCCTCACCGTGAAAAATCCTGAAACTACAAGAAAGATGGTGTGGCGGATGCCTTAGCGGTTTCTGCCCATGCCAAGCTTGTTGCCAGTCCTTTCAACAACTACCCAGCATCTACGGCGAGTTGTCACGAATGCGGTGCATCGTGCGCGATCTCTTCCGTCTTTTCATCAGGCATTACCGACTGATCAGGTCTTTTGCCGTGGCGAACCTGCAAGGTTGCTGAAAACGGCGGGATGTTTTTTGGGGATGAATAGTCGTGGGGCGCCTGGCAGTTTGAAGCAATAAACCAGATCTTTTTATCTCCTTGACAGCGATAACTATCCACAATCGTTTGGCTGCGACCTTCTTCGGCCTGTCTATCAAATGTTCTTCATTGGCGCGGGCCGAATCAATCCTGACCGCATGTCCATTCTCTCTGGCGAAATCACCCAGCGGCACTTCACTGAGCTGTCATCGCTACCTGCGGCATGTGCCAACTCACTGGCACTGTGCATCGTTGTCTCACAGTGCATCAACGAGTTGTCACACCTGCAACAACGTGACCTATTGATACCATCATACAAATTACATTTTGCCTGAATATATTGGAGATTTTTCTGTGCACATTGATGGCATGAAGGTTGCTATTAGGGCACGTATGATGCTTAAAATTAATGTAATTACGATTTAGTAAATAATTATATATTTTATTAAAAATATTTTAATTTAAATTTATATATTAGTTTATTTTATATCAGTTAAATTTTTTATTTATTAGAATGTTATTGTTTAAAAAAATGATCTTATAAAAGAGATTTAAACTTTTATTAATGAAAAATGTTTGCGTTAATCAAAGAAATGAGAGGTGAATATATTAGGCTATATTAACTAATAGGCATTTTTTAATGTCGTAATAGTTAACCCTGAATGAGCTGGATTAATCGCTTGCAAAAGGCGCAGGCAGATGAATTTCAGCAGCAGGCAAAATACGAGGTATGCCTGCAATGAGTGCTCGTAACCTGCCGTTGAGCGGCACAAACCCTACATGGGGAATGCGGATGTTACACATCAATCGTCTATGGTGCAAAGGCTGCGGTATTTGCATTGCCTTCTGCCCCAAGAAGGCGCTCAGTCTTGACGCTGAGGGCAAGGCTGTGCACGAGCCTGACAAATGTGTGTCCTGCGGACTGTGCGGACAGTATTGCCCTGACTTGGCCATAGTGCTGGAAGGTAAGCCCCGTAAGGGCAAAAAGGAGGCAGCAGCATGAGTCAGGGCAGTATCCGTTTTGTACAAGGCAACGAAGCCTGTGTTCGCGGCGCGTTATACGCTGGGCTTCGTTTTTTTGCTGGCTATCCCATCACGCCTTCCACTGAAGTGGCGGAACATCTTGCCGAAGAATTGCCGCGGGTTGGTGGCAAGTTTGTGCAGATGGAAGATGAAATCGCCTCCATGTGCGCAGTTTGTGGCGCGTCCCTGGCTGGCTCAAAAGCCATGACCGCTACAAGCGGCCCCGGTTTTTCCCTTAAGCAGGAAGCCCTTGGCTATGCCATTATGGCCGAAATTCCATGTGTTGTTGTCAACGTGCAGCGTGCCGGACCATCCACGGGTTTGGCCACCAAGGTTGCTCAAGGTGATGTGAACCAGGCACGTTGGGGTACGCACGGCGACCATTCCATCATTGTTTTGACCGCCTCTACCATTCAAGACGTATTTCAGATTACGGTAGAAGGTTTCAACCTGGCTGAAACATACCGCACGCCCGTTATACTGCTGTTTGACGAAGTGATTGGCCACATGCGTGAGAAACTGGTTATTCCGCCTGCAGACGAACTGCCAGTTGTGAGCCGTCTGCATACAGAAGTGCAAGCGGGAGTCAACTATCATCCGTACTTGCCGCGTGAAGATGGCCGCCTGCCCATGTCCGACTTTGGGGGGATACACCGTTACAACGTCACGGGCCTGTATCATGACATATGGGGATTCCCCACTGAAAACCCGGAACAGGTTTCCAGGTTCTTCCGGGTTTTCCGTGGGTAGCCCCTGTCAGGAACTGGCCGGGTAGAGGTCCAGACCACCACAGAAGAAGTAGATGGCTGTCTTGAAATGCTCCCGGTTCCTGTAACCGCAAGCCCTTCTC
>JAEWKM010000027.1:0-83230 GCA_023386035.1 Pseudomonadota bacterium | reverse complement strand
AGGGAAATCATGCTCCATACTTCCCCAAACGCCAAAAACCCCCGACCATCTTTGTGATGATCGGGGGTTTTGAAATCTGGTGGAGCTGGACAGAATTGAACTGACGGCCTCTTGAATGCCATTCAAGTGGCCGGAATTGTTTTACTCTGTTAGCCAATTCCATTTGGTAGTTTGCCCCAAAAGCAATATCTCATCAAACAGTTGACATTGATTCGTAGGCGAACTATGTCTTGTCCTGATGGTTCGTCGACGAACTAAAAAAGAGGTTTCATGAACACTCCAAATAACAGCAACGCAATTATTGCCCTGGCGGCATCAATTCGTGAACAGGCCAATACGTATATTTTGAACGCTTTGTCTCGTCACGGCGTGGGGGATATTCTTCCTGCCCACGGCGCGGTGCTGCACGCTCTTTTTGAGGCTGGCCCCTTGAAAATGAACGAGCTGGCAGAGCGTATTAAAAGAAAAAAGAATACGGTCACTGGCCTTATAAGCACGCTTGAAAGCCGGGGTTATTGCCGCCGCGAACCCGACCCCCAGGATGCCCGTTCGCAGATAGTGCTGCTGACGGAAAAGGGGGAGGCCATGCGCAGGATTCAGGATGAGACTTCTGCTGATCTGTTGCGCTTGGTGTGGGGTGATGTGGGTGAGAATGAAAAGGCCGCTTGCACGAAAACGCTGCAAAAGGTTTTGCGTAACTTGCAGCAAAGCGAATCAACTATTATCTGAAATATGAGGTTGCTATGAGCAATACAGTGAATGAAATTTCTGTTTTTCTTGCCGAGTCTCCTATGTGCTTTCTTGCCACCGTCAGTGGCAGCCAGCCACATGTGCGGGCGTTCCAGTACCAGTTTGAGCAGGATGGCAAGCTGTGGTTCTGCACGGGAAAAAGCAAGGATGTCTTCAAACAGCTTCAGGCCAATGCCGCCATTGAGATTTGCTCGGTCAATAAAGACATGGCGTGGATCCGCATTACCGCAAACGTTTCATTTGAAGACAACCGCGTGATAAAGGAACGCATTTTGGCAGAGCAGCCCCTGATCAAGGGCATTTATGAATCGGCTGATAATCCGGAATTCACAACGTTCTGCGTTGAGCACGGTGCGTATTCTATTACGGATTTTTCCGGTAACCCGCCGCGCGAAGGCTCTTTCTAGCCACAAAGCCATAGCCCGGATAAACGTCTCCTGCCGCTTTGGGCCTGCGCAATGGCCGCCGCGCTTTTGCCGTAAGCTCCATACGCTAGGGGCAAGAAGGTGCGCATGCCTTTGATCAGATTAGCGTTTTCAATCAAAGGCTCTCTCGGTTGCACGTTTCTGATCCGGTAATTTCCACGGAACGCCGTGGAACCCATAAGTAATATTGAAGAGACGGAATCCCGCAAAGCCCCCGGCCATCTTTGGATAGTCGGGGGCCTTTAAACTTTCTGGCGAAATTGGACAGAAACTGAACAGGCGCTGGAGCTGGACTGGCTCCTCATGCATGTTTAACTGGCCATTGAAAAATTACGCAGGCAATCTCGGTCTTCTCGCGCGTCTCCACACTGCGCCCCCCACGACGCTGCGTACCGTGCCGTCTGCCGTGCTGTCAGCCGAGGCACCATCTGGCCACCCACTGGCCGCCTGGCTTGTGCTTCGCGAAAAGCAGGTGTATGAAATACACTAGTACTCTTCTTGCGCGTGATAAGGATCAGATTATGACTTCAATTAAAACCCCGGAAGGCAGACGCCTCTGGGTGCCTGTTTTTTCTCTGGCGCTGGCCGCCTTTATATTCGTTACCACAGAGGTTCTGCCCATTGGGCTGCTGCCGGAAATCGCCAAGGATCTTGGCGAAACAGAGGCATTCACCGGGCTTCTGGTAGCTTTTTACGCCTGGGCTGTGGCTTTGCTTTCCTTGCCGCTCACAGCCCTTACGGCGCGATTTGAGCGCCGCAAGCTGCTTATGGGCCTGTTTGCCGTGTTCATAGCCGGGCATGTTCTTTCCGCCCTGGCTCCCAACTTTGCAACCCTTATGCTTGCGCGTATTTGTATAGCCAACGCGCACGCTGTTTTTTGGGCCATTGCAACCCCCATTGTGGTTCGCATTACGCCGCCGGCAATGAAGGCCAGAGGCATTGCCATCGTCATTGTTGGCAGTTCGCTTGCCACGGTGCTGGGGGTTCCGCTCAGTACCGTTGTTGGGCAGCACTTTGGCTGGCGTGCGGCCTTTTTGCTTATTGGCGCTGTGGCCGCCTGCATCGCCCTTGTACTCTGGCGTTTGCTTCCTCAGCTTGTAGCCAAGGATACGGGCTCGTTTAAAAGCGTTCCCGGCTTGTTTCGCAACAAGGAACTCGCACTTCTCTACCTGCAAACCATGCTGGCGGTGACGGGCTATTTTCTTGCCTACACCTACCTTGCGCCCCTGCTGATCCAGATTGGCGGTTTCTCTGACAAGGCTGTGCCGCTGTTCTTGCTGCTGATGGGGCTTTCCGGCATTTGCGGCAGCCTGTTCGCCACGCGGTTAGCGACATTGCAAACAAAGCTGGTGTTCATTCTGCCGTCGTTTGTCATTTTTCTTTGCCTTATGGCGCTCAATGTCTCCATTGCGCATCTGGTTACTATCGTACCCATATGCGTGCTCTGGGGAGGCAGCATGGCTGTGCTTGGACTTTTGTTTCAGAGCAAGGTTCTTGAAATCGCGTCGCATTCCGCAGATATTGCCACGTCCATCTATTCGGGTATTTTTAATGTGGGCATCGGCAGCGGGGCCTTCATCGGCAGCCTTGTGTTCAACAAGCTTGGGCTGCACATGACAGGCTACGCGGCGGCGGCCTTTTTTCTGGCCACAGTTTTTGTCAGCATCTATTCCGCGCGCAGTACCAGGGCCGCGTCGTAGGGCCGCCATCGGGAGGCAAGGTGCGAGGCAAGGGCTGCCTCCAAATGATTCCTTTGTCCAACTGGCTGCGTCAAAAGGCTTTTTTACTCCAGTCATGTGCCGTAAGAGCACACTCCTTTCGTAAAAAGCCTTCTTCCTTGCCCTTGGCGCAAAATCATTTACTGAGAGACAGCCCCTGGGAGGCAGCAGTGAAAATCACTCTCCATCGAGTATACGATCACACCAGCGCCGATTCTGACGGCATTCGCATTCTGGTTGACCGCATCTGGCCAAGGGGTGTTTCCAAGGCCGCTGCCAACTGGGATGTGTGGCTTAAGGAAGTTGCCCCGTCCAACGAGCTGCGCCAATGGTTTGCCCACGACAGAGACAAGTGGGCTGCGTTTCAGCAGCGCTATTTTGCAGAGCTTGCTGCGCCGGGGCCTGCCAGTGACGCGGTGGATGCGCTGAAAAAGCTTATTGCGGATAAAGGCGCTGCGGTATTTCTGTATGCCGCCAAAGATGAGCTTTGCAACAATGCGGTGGCCCTGAAAGAATATATGGAAGCACTGCCCGGCAAAGGCGAAGGTTCTGCCAAGGCTTGAGCGGTTTTATCGGCCTCGTCCGAACCCTCGGGCAGCCTGATTGAGTATCATATGTTATGGGCGTAGCTGGCGAATACAGCTACGCCTTTTTTGCGTTTCTTTGCTGCCTGGATGCGCGCAGATGGTTTCGCCTGCATAATGCCAAAAAGAAGGGGGATACCCTTACGGATATCCCCCTGTTGGCTCAAAAGCGGCAGTGCTGTCGCTCAACTCACAGGCGTCGAAAAACGATGCCGCTTGGCCCTATTTCGCAGGAGCAGCGGCGGGCTGCACGAGCTTCAGGAACTTGTCGGTATTGATTTTGGCGTCCTTGAACTTCTGAATTTCGGCGGGCGAGAAACGCTTGATGCTTTCAAAAAAGCCAGCCACGTCGTTCTGCCATTTGTCTGCCTGAGATTCACCCTTGGAGTCGTCAAGCAGGGCCACGGTTTCAGCGTAGGTCCAGCGGGGATGAATTTCGATGTCCTTCTTGGCTTCTTCGTCGGTCATGCGAATGCCGGCAAATTCATTCATGTACTGGCGGTACTCTTTGATGATGCGGGGGCTTGCGCCTTCTTCACGCAGCATGTCTGAAGCACGCATGTACACGCGCAGGAACTTGGCCACCAGTTCGGGGTTTTCGTCGCACCACTTTTTGTCGCCTACGATGGAGGAAACCGTGATGGCGTCCATATCGGTAGCGGAACCAGCGCGCACCCAGTCACGGGAGTCGGCTATGAAGGTAAAGGGAGCCCACAGACACACGGCGTCGCCAATGCCCTTTTCAAAAGCGGGCACGGCAGAGGGCTGTTCCATATTCACCAGGGTGACGTCGCTTTCGTTCAGGCCGAGGATCTTCAGCCATTTTCCGATCATGTAGTGCACGGTGGTCTGCGAGGTGTACAGGATCTTCATGCCCTTAACGGTCTCGGGGCTGCCATACACATTGGGATAATCAGGATTGTAGCCCTTAACCTTGGCAGCGGGGCTGTCGGGGCGCAGGTAAAGCACATGCACTTCACCTTCGCTGATGATGGGGGCCACGGCGTAAATTTTGTAGCGGATGCCGCCGATCAGCTGGCCGCCAACGCCGGTGGAACCGAGCACCCATTCCCGGGCGGGAAGGGCTTCCATCTGCGCAGGGCCGCTGTTGAACAGCAGCATGTTAATGTCCAGGCCTTCTTCCTTGTCCCAACCCATCTTTTTGGCGTACCAGATGTTGAAACCCGGGGATTCGTCCATCCAGCAGGTAGAAATTTTCACGGGCTTGTCAGCGGCCTGAGCAGCCCCAGCGCCGAGCAACATCGCAAAGCAGCAGAACACGGCAGCCAAAAGGCACTTCTTCATCGCAAACTCCTTGTTGTTCCAGGTTGTGTATGGGTACAGAACAGCATTCCGTTTTTCTAAGTAAACGCTGATTTATTCCGTTTGGCTGCGTTGCTTCACTTTTTTTGAAACAGTCGAGGACGGAAGAGTCCGCTCCTGCTTCAAAAAAAGATCGCGCCTTGCCAAACGAAATAACTGCGCGTTTCCAGGAGGCTCTTCAATCAGTGCTTCCCTAAAAAAATGGGCCGAACCTCGTGCGGGGTCCGGCCCATATGTGGATCAAAGGGTGAGTTTTTGCTCTTCGGTAATGCGCGCGCGCAGTTCCAGAAATGCAGGGTCCATCGTGTCGCGGGGGCGCGCCAGGGGCACATCGTAAGACGACCTGACGTGACCGGGCAGCTTGTCTTCCATCGTCACGATGCGGTCAGCAAGGAAAAGCGCTTCGTCAATGTTATTGGTAACAAAGATCATAGTACGCTTGTCCATCTGCCAGATGCGCTCGGTTTCCTGCTCCATAAAGAAGCGTGTTTGCGCGTCAAGCTGACCAAAGGGTTCGTCCAGCAGCATGACCTGGGGGTTGAGCGAATAGGCGCGGGCAATGCCCACACGTTGCTTCATGCCACCCGAAAGCTGGTGGGGATAATAGTCTTCAAAGCCGTGCAGGCCCACCATGCCAAGGTAGTGGTCAGAAACCTTGCGCACTTCGTCTTTTTCCATGCCACGAACTTCAAGGCCGATTTCCACGTTCTGACGCACGGTCTTCCAGGGAAAGAGCATGTAGCTCTGGAACACCAGGCCAATGTCAGGGGTGGGGCCGTCCAGCTTTTTGCCATTCATGGTTATGGTGCCGGAAGTGGGCGTTTCAAGCCCGGCAATGGTCCTGAGAAGCGTTGTCTTGCCACACTGGCCGGGGCCGAGGATGACCAGGAACTCCTGTTCGTGCACTTCAAGAGAAATATCCTTGAGTACGGGAACAAGCTGGGTGCGCTTCTGAACAAAAGTCTTGCACAACTTGTCGCAAACGATTTTTGGCGGCGTGTTTTTCATGTCTTTAACTCCGTGAATTCTAAAGATTCTCGATTTCACGCTGCCACGGGCAAAGCTTGTTCGTAATAAACGTCATGCCCTGGGTGAAGATCAGCGACACCACAGTGATAATCAGCATGCCGCCGATAATCATACCGGGATCAGACAGTTTCATGCCCTGAATAATGATATAGCCCAGCCCAGAACGGGAGTTCACCAGTTCTGCCGCGACCACGCAGGTCCAGGCGCTGGACATGGCGATCTGAAGACCGGCCGTGATGGCGGGCAGCGCGCCGGGAATGCACACAAGGCGAATTTCGTCCCAGCGTTTGCCGCCGATGATGCGCACCACGTCGAAAAGTTCGGGCTCAATAAGCTGCATGCAGCTGTAGGAGTTCAGCACCACAGGCACAAAAGAGCCGATGACGATGATGAAGATCTTGGGCGATTCACCGATGCCGAACCACAAAATGGCTACAGATATCCAGGCCAGAGGCGGCATGGGCTTGAACATGTCAAAAAGCGGCTTGACCACGGCTTTGAATGTCTGGTTGAAGGCCATGAACAGGCCCAGCGGAACACCCAGAAGCACGGCAAGAAAGAAGCCGATGATAACACGTTGGGTACTGATGAGCACATGCTCCATCAGGGTCAGGCCCGAAAGCTTTTGCGAACTGAGGTCGCGCAGGCTTTCCAGCACCTGAAAAGGCGTTGCCAGGGCACTGGTGTGGCCAAACACGTTGGACGTGGCAGCCCACTGCCATATGCCGAAAAAGGCGACAATGGATATGACGTGCAGAAAGTATTCGCTCTTGAGCATGCGGACCAACGAAAACTCACGCTTGGTCGTGGTCTGTATGGTTTCGTTGCAGACGCTCTGAGTGTCGGTTGAAGAATCGTTTGTGGCCTTCACAGTGGTAGGCGCAGATGAATCTTGCATGCCTATCTCCTGATACCGGCCAGCAGCCGGGATTCAATTTTGTCAATGATAAAGCCGATGATAGCCCCGGCAATGCCCACGCTTACCATGCCCACAACAACCAGGTCGGTACGGCCAAGCATGCGGCCAATGGTGATGAGGTAGCCAAGGCCCTGGTCAGAAGCCAGCAGTTCGGCGGCAACAAGGGTAACCCAGCAGTAGGCCAGCGCGATTTGCAGAGCGCCGAACACCATAGGCAGGGCAGAGGGCACGCAGATGGTGGTAAAGATCTGCCAGTCGGAAGCGCCGTAGGTTCTCGCCATCTGGATATGAACGGGGTTGGTCATCCTTACGCCTGTATAGGTATTGATGACACAGGGAACAATGCCCGAAAGCCAGATGATGAAGACCTTGCCGGGCAAACCGATGCCGAACCAGAAAATGGTCAGCGGAATCCAGGCAACAGGCGGAATGGGGCGAATAATTTCAAAAATGGGGCGCACAAGGCCGCGCACGGTGGTGAACCAGCCCATGGCAAGACCCAGGGGCAGGCCAACAATCAGGGCGAGAACATAGCCCAAAAAGGCTTCCTGCATGCTGACCCAGGCGTGCTGCAAAAGCACTGCGCCGTCAGGGGCGGGGTTGGTCAGCTTGTCGATCATCAGGCGCAGCACATCCAGCGGAGACGTCAGCAGGGTGCTGGGAATACGCCAGTCTTCAACATCTGGCGGCGCAATACAGATCTGCCACAGGATCAAAAATCCGCAGACACTGAGAACAGGAAGAATGCGAAGCCGAAAGGGCTTGCGAAATGCTTTATCGTTGATATCCATGAACAAAATCCTTCCTTGCTTTGCCTACCACCAGCGGATGAGGTCTGTGACCTGCCGGCGAAGTTCGATGAATTTCGGATCCCTGAAATCCCTCGGACGCGGCAGGTCAACAACTACCTCCGCCCGAACCTTCGTGGGCTTGGGGCTCAGAACGAGAATACGGTCAGCCACGTACACGGCTTCCTCAATATTATGCGTGACGAAAAGCACGGTGCTCTTCAACGTCTGCCACAGCTTCACCAGTTCGTCTTCAAGGTAGAAGCGCAGTTTGACGTCCAGCTGCCCGTAGGGTTCGTCCATCAGCAACAGATCGGGATTAACGGCAAAGGCGCGGGCCACGGCGATGCGCTGCATCATGCTGGCCGAAACCTGGTTGGGATAAAGATTGGCGGTATCTTTAAGGCCCACAAGATCAAGAATGAAGTTCAGGTGCTTTTCCATTTCCGGCTTGGGCATTTTTTTAATGCGCATGCCGTAGGCCACGTTTTCAGCCACCGTCAGCCAGGGAAGGGCAGTGGGTTCCTGAAATACAAAGGCCAGGTTGTGTTTGCGCGGATTGGCCACTTCGCCGTCAATATAGATATTGCCGGAGGTGGTTTCCGTAAGTTTGGACATACAGTTAAGAAAAGTGGTTTTGCCGCATCCGGTAGGGCCAACAATGCTGACCAGCTCTCCTCGCTTAATGCTGAAGTTGATCTTGTCCAGAACGACAAGATCCCCATACATTTTGGTGAGGTCCCGGACGGCAATTTTCGCGTCGAAACCGGTACAGTCAGCGCTTTGCTGCACGGTGGCACTCCTTGAATGAAAAAGTAACAAAAGCGGCGAGATAAATGCCGAAGAATCGCTGTCCACCATGCGCGCCAGCTTTTGGCGCATCCGAGAAAATACCTGAGGCTATAGGCCGCACAGTGGTGGAATAATGGAGGGTTTGCATTTTATATACCAAATTTCACAAACGCAGGGCAATCAACGTTTCTAGCCTGTTTTGTTTATCCTTTTCGGGCTGGCTGCCCGCCCGCGCCTGTCTGTATGCAGTCTTTTGCGACACCTATGTGGTAGATAGCGACAAATGTGACATATTGTACAAGGCTAGCTGGATTATGTGCCCTACCTATAGAAAACAACAGCAAAAGTGGGGTACTAGAGTCGGAAGAATTGGCTGAAAGCGCGGCTGGGATATTGTGTGCGACAATAATGTCGTGTTGCGGCTTTCATGCCATGTCCTGCGCTAACAGGGGCATGAGTATTTGGTCACAAATTTCTATATAGAAACATAGCTTTTTGCTTAGTTGTATGGCGCAATGCAACTTAGCAGCAAAGCCATCGTTGGTCGACCAAAAATAAAATGGTATCGGAATCAGAGAAGATGAAGACAGGAGATAGCAGAGAAGTGTTGGCTTTCACACGGCATTTTGATCAGCCAGTAAAGCCTACAGATACTTTTTTACACGCCGTTCACCGTCGACACTGATGGCATACAGCGTGTCTGCATTGGTATTTTGCATATCATCGCTATCAGTTACAGCAAGAATGCCCACTGCCCTGAGCGATTGCAGATGATTTTCAAGATTGGTCAGATTAACTTGCTTTTCTCCACTGTATAGTGGTGCAAGCTCGTCGTACACATCTTTGGCGGTGCGGGGCTTGCCATCAAGCATGAGTTCGCCGATGGCAAGCCGCATGGGTGGTTTCATTTTGATCTTCATGCCATTGCCGGGGTACGCAGGTTAACCATTTCGCGGGGGTTGCCCACAACCAGAATTATTCCGGTAAATATGCCCAGAGCACCCAGTACAAGGTTTGTGGTAATGGTCACCTCGGTAAAGAGCGCGCTGAAAAGCACGCCCCACAAGGCGTAAGTAACATTGAGCGCCATAGCCCGGCTGACGCCGGTCATATTCATGCCTGCGTACCAGCACCTGTAGGAAAGGCAGCCTATAAATCCGGCCAGCGCAAAGAATATAAGCGCCGGGCTGCCGAGGAAGGCCCCGGCCAGCTCAACCGGGGCCTGTATGCCAACCCCGCGGAGCACTAGCGAGGTATAGGCAATTGGTATGATAATCGTGAAATACAACAGTGTTGAGATAATCTGGTACACGTTGAGCGCCAGACCCGGTTCAATGAAGTCCATGCCCGATGTTACGCAAACCCCTTCAGCTGCCCAGCCGAAAGCGGCCAGAAAGGCAAAAGCGATGCCCGCGTAAAAAGCCGGACCAGATCCGCCCCCGGGCGGCGGGGTCCAGCCGATGGTAAATGCGCCAATGACACAAAGCGCAAGGCCGCACGCCCCTCTGAAGGAAATGCGTTCCTTGAGAAAAATGCGGGCCAGCACCGCGGCCATGGCCGGATACAGGGTGGTGATGGGCAAAGTGTACGCAGGCCCGGCCAGAGAAAGGGACATAAGATAGCCCCCCATACCCAGGGGGGCCCCGAAACATGCGCCGAGGATGCACAGCCTGCCGGGTTTGCTGCAAAGGGTGCGCCCTATTTCCCTGATTTTTCCCTGCTTGAAATTGATGATCACAGACATGATGGCAGCTGAAAAATCGTGAAATCCTGCGGCAAACAGGGGGGCCAGCAGCCACAGGGCAGGCGCGTTGAAGGGCTCCGCCACAAGCCCTTTTTTAAGAACAATACCGTCCCAGCAAAAAATTACACCAGTAAGAGCCGCGAGGAACAGACCCTTGCGAACGTAAGCCAGTTCTTTGCTCTGGCGTGGTGTGGCGGTACCGGAAAGGCTTTTCATGAACACGGCTCCTTAATGAGAACCTAGTTTTTTTGCAACAGGGTTTTGTAGGCGGCGCTGTCAGCCAAAGCGGCGGCGTCAGCAGCGCTGTCGAGCTTGATACGCAACATCCAACCCTTTTCATAGGGTGAGATATTCACGAGGGTCGGGGTGGCTTCAAGCTCTTCGTTGGCAGCCAGAACCGTGCCCGCCACGGGCATGTACAGGGGATTGACGGACTTGAGGGATTCTACGGTGCCAAACTCGTCGCCAGCGCCAAAGTGCGCGCCTTCAGCAGGCAGATCCACAAAGGCGATTTCACCCAACTGGTCCTGGGCAAAGTCGCTGATGCCCACCAGAGCTTCCTCGCCCTCAAGGCGCAGCCACACATGCTCATCAGTAAAGCCCAAGCCGTCGGGCAGAATGATATCGTTCAGTTCTTTCATGATCGTCTCCAAAAATTGGTGTGCCGCGTGTGCGCGTATTTTTGTAAAAGGCTCTGCGTCTGCCCGGGCAAACGCCTGCCTTGAAGGCGCAAGCGCTATTTATTGCGTGGTTACACGCAGTAATACCCGTGCGTTATACTTTGCGAATATATTTCTCTAATCTGCTCTAGGACAGGCGCTGTACAGCTTCGCCCAGTGCCTCGGCCAATGTGGGATGCGCGTGGATTGTTTCGGCCACATCCTTGGCAGAAGCGCCCATGTGCAGGGCAAGCACAGCCTCGGCGATAAGGTCGGTGGCGTGAGCCCCGGCCATATGTACGCCCAGCAAAGCACCGCTGTCGGCATCGGCCACCACTTTGCAGAAGCCCGGCAGGGCATCCATAGCCTGGGCCTTGCCAAGCTCACGCACATGAAGCAGGGAGGTTTTTACGACAAAGCCCGCATCGCGCGCCTGACGCTCGCTCATGCCCACGCAGCCGATTTCCGGCGAGGTGAAGATGGCCGAGGGCACATGACGGTAGTCCATAATGGGGCTCTGGCCGTCGCTCAGGCAGTCTTTTACCGCGCACATGGCTTCCATCGAGGCCACATGGGCCAGCATGACGCGTGAAGGGCCAAGGGCATCGCCAATGGCGTAAACGTTGGGCACCGAGGTGCGCATATGTTCGTTGGCTCTGATCCAGCCGCGCTCGTCCACGGCAACGCCGGCTTCCTTGAGGCCAAGGCCTTCGGTATTGGACGTCCGGCCCACGGTGACGAGCACCATTTCGGCGGAAATGGGCTTTTCGGGGCGCGGTTTAGCGTCGGGGCCAGCAAAGGGCGACGTGGCGAGAACGCCGTGTACGCCGTTTTCGTCCACACGAATCTGGGTGAGGGTTTGCCCAAGTTCGCAGGTGATACGGCGTTTTTTCATTTCACGCTGCAAAAGCGTGCTGATTTCTTCGTCAATGGAGGGCATGGGCAAAAGGCGGTTTTGCCCTTCAACCACAGTGACCGTAGAGCCGAATGCCTGATAGATGCAGGCCAGTTCACAGCCAATAACGCCGCCGCCCACAATCAGGAGCGACGCGGGCACGCGGTCGAGCTTGAGGGCGTCGTCACTGGTGAGAATGCGCTTGTGGTCGGCGCGCAAGCCGGGCAGGTCCACAGGGCGTGAGCCGGTGGCAAGAATCACATAGTCAGAGGCGATTTCCTGCTTTCCTTCGGGGCAGTCGACCTCGACCATGCCGGAGTGGAGGAGTTTGCCTCTGCCACGCACCAGAGTAACTCCCAGGGCGGCGCAGGTTTTTTCAAGGCCTGTGCGCAGGGTGTCGCACACACGTTCTTTTCGGGCCAGTACGGCCACGGGATCAACGCTGACGCTACCTTCAAGCCGCAGGCCGAAGCGGGCGGCATTCTGGGCGGTTTCAAGCGCTTCGGCAGAAGCCTTGATAGTCTTGGTGGGGATACAGCCGTTGTTAAGACAGGTGCCGCCCATAGCGTGGCTTTCCACAAGGGTCACGGCCATGCCCGAGCGCGCGGCTTCAAAGGCTGCCGTGTAGCCGCCGGGGCCGCCACCAATTACAGTAAGTTTTTTCTTTTGGTCGGACATGGCAGGCACCTAGTCGTCGGCTTCAGCAAGATTGAGGTTGTATGTGACAGGAAAAGCCTGGTGCAACGAGGCTGTCACAAGGCAGCCCTGGCGCATGACTTTTTCCACACGGTCAAAAATGAACTCATATTCCTCGTCCATACGAACGGTCACATCAATGGCAATGCCGGTCACGCGGCCACGGCCCATGTCGTCCGTGCCTGTTTGCAGCGTCGCCTTGCCTTCGATGATTTCATACTTGGCGTTGCGGGTATCCAGCGCTTTGTCCAAAGCGGCACAATAGCAATACAGCGCAGAGGCAGCCAAAAGCTTTTTGGCTGTTCCCGCCTTTTCATCAGGGGAGGCGGTGCTGCCGTCAATGGTGAGTACGCCAAGGACACCGGACTCCATGTCCAGATCTACCTTGCTGCCCTGACGGGTGAGAGAAACGCTGAGTTCATGAGACATAAAAATCCTCCGGTTCGGAAAAAAGCGGGAGCCCGGCGGCTCTGGTTGGTATTGGCCTGCCTATTGCACTATTGGTGCCACAAATCACACTGCGTGGAGAAAGCGCTTTTGTGGTTGTGTTTTTCAGCACATGAGTACAGAATGTCTTCAAGTTACGACAAATAAGTCGCGTCTTGCGACAAATTACGCAAGGGTGGTGTTTTATGTTCCCGGTTGCCGCTTTCCCTGTTCTCGACGTTGAAAAAAGCTATCGACGTTTGCTTAACCATCTTCCAGGGATGGCGTACCGTTGCCGTATTCTCAATGGAAGTGACGTGCCCCTAGGCTTTCTTGACAATGAGCTGGAATTTGTCAGCAAGGGCACCTACGAACTGTTGGGCGTCACACCGGACGAAATGATGGGCGGACACCACAATACCATCGAGCGGATGACCCACCCGGATGACCTGGATAACAGCCGGGCCGCCATACGCGACAGTATTGTCGCGCATGAGCCATATCAGGTAATGTACCGCCTGCTTTTGCCTTCTGGCCGTGTGAAGTGGCTGTGGGACCAGGGCGAGGGCGTGTTTGATGAAAACGGCTGTCCTCGGTATCTGGAAGGCCTGATTATGGACGTCAGCGAGCAGAAGTTTCAGGAGCTCGCCCTGCTTGAAGAAAATCAGGCGCTGCGCACGTCGGTCATCAATCTTTACGGCCTTGGCAACATCGTGGGAAAAAGCGAGCCCATGCGCCGCATATACAGCCAGATTCTGAAGGCCGCCGAAACGGATTCCAACGTTATCATTTACGGTGAAACCGGCTGTGGCAAAGATCTGGTGGCGCAGAACATCCACGAATACAGCGGCCGCAAGGGGCGCTATGTGCCCGTCAACTGCGGGGCCATCCCCGAGCAGTTGCTAGAAAGCGAATTTTTCGGGCATGTCAAAGGGGCTTTTTCCGGCGCGCATGCCAACAAGGAAGGCTACATAGGCGCTGCCAACGGCGGCACGCTTTTTCTTGATGAAATTGGCGAACTGCCTCTGCACCTTCAGGTCAAGCTGCTGCGCGCGCTGGAAAACAAAATGTACACGCCCGTGGGCGGCAATACTCCCAAAGAATCTTCCTTTCGTCTGATCGCCGCCACCAACCAGGATCTTTCGCGCATGGTGCGTGAAAAAAAGATGCGCTCAGACTTTTACTACCGCATCAACGTGCTTTCCCTGACCTTGCCGTCGCTGCGGGAACGCCAGGGCGACATTCCGTTGCTGGTGGAGGCATGGCTGGAAAAAAAGGGCTACAACATGGTGCTGCCGCCGCATGTGCGCCTGATAATTGAGCAGTACGACTGGCCCGGCAACGTGCGAGAGTTGCACAACTTTCTTGACCGTTTTCTGGCTTTTGGCGAAGAGGCGCTGACATCGCTTGGCGATGCCGGGCGGGCTGATCTTTTGCTGACGACGCCGCAGGGCGTCACGCTTGATGAAGCCGTGGACCAGCTTGAAGAAAGGATGATCCGGCAGAGCCTAGAGCGCTGCCGCTGGCACAGGGGCAAGGCCGCCGAATCTCTGGGCCTGAACCTGCGCACGTTTCAGCGAAAGATGAAGCGTCTGGGCATGAACGGAGACCGCAAGCAGGGCGGCGCGTAGCGCTTTTTAGCTTTGAAAATGTAAAGCTCTGCCGCTGTGTGCGAGTGCCACGCACCGAAACGTGGTGTGGCTTCTGACTAGAATTGTATTTTGGGCAGAGCACAATTCAGAAATATGTAATATTCAAGGTAAGATGCGCTAAAAACGTTTCAGATCAGGCGGGTTCCCCTAAATTGGGATTTGAAGCTGCGTGCCAAGAACACAGTAAAGCTCCGTTTTGTCATACGCTGATGTATGGCAACGGAGCTTTACTGTGTATGGCCGTATGCCGCGAGGGCACACTGGCCGTAACTCTTAAAAAGCGCGAACGCCCGGGCGGCAGTCCCGGGCGTCCGTCATCGGCATGGAGGAGGTCAGGTATGGCTGTTAAACTGGGCAGCGCGTGCGCTTTCGGTCAGCTTTGCGGTGATTTCGCCTTTTAAGCTACTCACGCACAACAGGGGTGCGCGAGCGTTTTAACGGCTAATCCCGCGCTGTACTGCGAAAACGCAGGCCGCGGTTGACTTGTCTAGGCGCAGTCGTGCTTGTCCCAAGGTTCGCGGTTGTCGCGCTGGATGACAGATTCCATACGCATGAGGGCTTCCTTGAGCTTTTTGATTTCTTCGAGCTTCAGGTTGGGGTTCTTCATCACCTGATAGATAACAGCGCCAGTGCAGTCTTCGACAACAGGCAGGTCGGAAATGGTGGCGATGGTCACGGCGATGTCCTGAGCGCAAACCTTGCGGTCCACGGAACCGGCCTTGCCGTTGATGGCCAGACCGTAGAAAGCCACGCCGTCGGCGGCGGCCACCACAATAAGGGTGCGGCGGTCGGCGGCTTCAAGAGCGGCGGCCAGAGCGGCTTCATCGCCGTTCACCACCAGCAGGGCGTCTTCAGCGCCAGCAAGGGCTGCGCTGTCCACGGTCTTGCCTCCGAGGCTGGCAGCCAGAGCTTCCAGGCCAGTGGCATCAGCGTTGGGCAGAATGGCGGCCTTTTTCTTCAGGGCGGCCAGGGTGTCGGAAGAGCCGTTGAGCTGCAACGTGGGGAGCAGAAGGAGGATAGATTTTTTTTCAGCCATGATGTTATTCCTTGTATTCTGCGGCCTCCCGGCTGGGAGACCGCAGATTTTTCCGGCACTTGCGCATTGGCCGGCTGTGGAGGTGGCAGGCCCGTCGCAGGCTTTGGGTTCTGCATCGGGGAACTGCGGTAGAACAATTGCAGTTTGAATTGTTCCGACGGCTGCGCAAGCAGACGTCCGCCACGGGGGCATAAGCGCAAATTATTGCGCGGTTAAACGTCGAGAAGTCGTCTGTAAACTTTTGAGAATGTGTATTCTCAAAATCAAAGTGCTCTAGGAAACCAGGTCGGGGTTGTCCATGATCTGGTAGATCGGCGCGCCTTCTGCGTCAGCGGGAATGGGATTGCCCGTGATGTAGCAGAGGGTGGGTACGATGTCGGCCAGCCAACGGGGGCGGGTATAGCGGAAGCCCTTCTTGATGTTGGGGCCGCGGAACATCAGCAGGTTTTTAAGGCTGCCGCAACCGGATTCGCCAGTGGGCAGGCCGTAGCCGTGTTCAGCCATATATTCGGGCTTGAGCACATACACCACGTCGCCAGCCTGAGCGCCGCCCATGCCGAAGACGTGGGCGTCTTCCTTGCGAATGGCCAGCAGCACGGGACGTTCGCCAGTGTCAGGGTGCTTGTAGTCCAGCAGGGCGTCGATGATCTGATCGCGCACCTTTTCGTAATCTTCCGCTTCAACGATGCCGCCGGGGTATTTGTCCTTAAGGTTCACATAGACGAACATGTAGCGCTGCGGCACTGCCACAGACTTGCTCACGTCCAGCACATAGTTGAAACCTTCGGTTTCTTCGTAAATATCCCAGTAGTTTTCAGACTTTTTGGGCTCGTAGGAGCAGAGGCCAGCTTCCTTGAGGGCGTGGGCCGTGTTCAGAATGGGGCCCATTGGCGTGGCGCCGTGGTCGGAGCAGACGCACATGAGGGTTTCGTCGCCCATAATGTCCATAAGGCGGCCAAGCAGGCGGTCTTCCACTTCGTAGATGTGGCGTTCCATCTTTTCAGCGCGGGCGCGTACAACGTCGTCCTTGCTGTCGAGGTCGCTCAACCAGCCGTGGTAGAACCAGTCAATGGGGTGGGAGTGCATGTACAGCAGATCCCAATCGCCGTTGGCCTTGATCAGGGATTCGATGGTGTTCCACAACCAGGAGCTGTGGTAGTCCACCAGTTCGCACACGGTGTCGGTGTCGATAATGCCGTGCATGTAGGCGACAAGGCCGATGTCGTTGGCGGTGATGTCCTTGGAAAAGTCGATCTGGCTGGCGGCTTCGGCGGGAGAAATGAAACCGCAGCGGCCCGCGATGCCGGAAACGTACAGCTTGAATTCTTCAGCGTCGTCAGAAAGCTGCATGAGCTTGCAGCGGAAGACACCCTTTTCAGTGCGGCCATCAGCCTTGACGGTGAAGTCGTGCTGGATGGGTTCGCTCCATTCGCCCAGCTTGAGGGTGAAGAAAGCCTTGGAAAAGTCTTTTTCAGGGCACAAAGACATGCGGTCATAGCCGTCGTCTTCGCTCTGCCACACAAGACAGTGCCAGGTCTGGTCTTCAAGGGCTTCAATGGATTCCTTGAAGCGCATGGTCACGTTCATTTCCAGGGGTTCGTCGCTTTCAGGCAGGTTGGTCCAGCCTTCGGCGTCGTCAAAGCTGCCCTGCACACCCATGGGATAAAAATCGGTGGAGATCACGCCTTCAGAGCACAGAAATTCTCTGTGTTCGTTGCCGTGCAAGGGCCAGCGGGTTTCAGCGGGGCTGAGGCCTTCGCCCATAATCATGACGCCGTGCTGCATCTTGGAAGGCCAGGACATGGGGTAGTTGACCACGATGCACTTTTTGCCAGCTTTGTCCCACGCGTCCCAGATGGTCTGGGCGGTAAGGATTTCAGAGCCGAAGGCCTGCGTGGTTTCCTTGTAATCAAGGCTGCGGCCTTCGTGATAGTAATAATAGTCTTCCACGCCATGCGTACGCGGCCACGCGCCGGTGCAAATCGTGGCCCACGAAGGCGGAGTAACCGTGGGCAGATTGAAACCCTCGGGGATATAGCTGCCTTCGCTCATGAACTTGCGGAAGTTGACGAGGCCCCCTTGGGCAAGCAGGACTTCAAGCCTTTTGGGGATAAGGCAGTCATAGCCAATGAGGGCGGCGCGTTTCGCTTTTGCGGCCATAGAAATAACTCCTTGCCGTGCTCGGGGCGCACGGGCTGCAGTGTGTTTTATGGCTCCTCTAGTTCAATTTGTATGCCACCACGCCACAACCCGCCTGTTTGTTAATAAAAACTGGTTCACTGTGGCTTTTTGGACAAAGGCGTCACAACGATTCTTTTACCGTTGTTGGGTGATTTGCGACTATAGTGTCGCGATTTGAAGGGTTGTTATTATAACATGCTGAAACTAAATATATTTTTTGTAGTTCTTTTTGTCGCTACCAGCGACATGAATGTCGCAATATGGCAAGACTTTTGTCGTTAGAACAATTATATCCAATTATTTCAGTCAGGTGATTTTTGGCACGACGACTGCATTTCGTATCCAACACATTTATTCCTGCAAACCTCAAGACTTCACTAGATGAGGCCCTATGGTAAGGCACCTGTTTTACTCGTTCTGCCGCTGGATCGACCCTGCGCGCTTTGGCTGGCAGAAGACAGACGATTCGTGCTGTACTGGGCGTACTCGCGCCGTAACAGCCAGGTATTGCGCTGCCCGCAGGAATTTGTGCCACTCCCTCTTCAAAGTACTAATTTGTTGACTTTTCAATGTGCTTTTTGCCCTGCCGTATTTGTTGTATGGCAGGGCTTTTGTCATGTTTTTTGCGGTTTACACAACATCGGGTTTGTGCAGTCCAGGCAGGCTGAAACACACAAAACACGTAAAAAGAAGGTTGTTATGCAAAAAAAGAACAGGGTGCTATGGTGCCTGGTAGCCTTGGCGCTGTTTCTGGGCATGGGCATTGCTGGTAAGGCCCAGGCCATTGATTTCAAAGCCAGGGGAATATGGTCGATGGGTTACGGCATCGGCGACCCCAGCCTGACCCAGGATGTCACCACCAAGGGTGACAAAAAGAAAGTTAACAATGACGACAAGTTTGTGGCGCGGCAGCGTGTGCTGCTTTTCCTTGACGCCGTTGCTTCAGAAAACCTCATGGGCAGCCTGCAACTCAAGCTTGGCCCGCAGGACTGGGGCAAGGCCCGGCAGGGATCTGCCCTTGGCGCTGACGGCACAAACATCAAGCTCACCCAGGCTTACCTGCAGTGGGCCGTTCCGCAGACCGACCTTAAAATGAAAATGGGCCTGCAGTATTTCTCCATGCCCAATGCCGCTGGCGGCTCCGCCGTGTTTGACACCCAGGCTGCTGCCGTGGTTGCCAACTACGCTTTCAATTCCAATGTGGGCCTCACCGCCCTGTGGATGCGTCCCCTCAACGACAACTACTCGGGCGGCAACTACAACGGCATTCTCAGTTCAGAAGGGGCCAACTATCTGGACAATATGGATCTCTTTGCCCTGACCCTGCCTTTGACCTTTGACGGCATCAAGATCACCCCCTGGATTATGCCCGGCATGATGGGCCGCAATACCAACAAGTTTGACGGCTTCTGGCAGAACGGCCTTGGCGACGGATACCCCGCCGTGACCATGTACCCCTACCTGAACAAAATAGGCGGCGGTCACGGTTTGAACGTGCAGCAGCTCGGCAACACCTCCAAGACCTACGGCAAGGTTTTCTGGGCGGGTATTCCCTTCAAGATCACCGCAATGGATCCCTGGAACTTCGAGCTTGATCTGAACTACGGCTTTGTGGAAGAAATGGGCCGCTTTGACGTCATCAAGCGTAATGACGCCAGCGACGTGGTGCGCGGCAGCAGCCAGCGCCAGGGCTGGTTGGCCAAGGCTCTTGTGGAATACAAGCTTGATTGGGGCGTGCCCGGCATCTTCGGCTGGTACGCTTCTGGCGACGACGGCAATGTGAAGAACGGTTCCGAGCGCATGCCTTCCATTTGCGCATACGGCAACTTCACGTCTTTCTTTGGCGACGGCAACATGGCCTGGAGCCCGGCCCTCAACTTTATGGACAAGTCGTTGAGCTATGCCGGAACCTGGGGCCTGGGCGCTCAGGTCAAAGACATCAGCTTTGTGGAAGACCTGAAGCACGTTGTGCGCGTGGCCTACTGGGGCGGCACCAACAGTCCTTCAATGGTCAAGTATATGGACCATGCCAACGCGTGGGATTCCACCTCTAACCTGAGCGACGGCCCCTACCTGACCACCAACGACGGCATGCTGGAAGTGAACCTGATTTCTTCCTACAAGATCTACGAAAATCTTGAAATGAACGTGGAGCTTGGCTATGTGGCCAACTTTATGGACAGCAGCACCTGGAAGAAGGGCTACAACGACTTCGGCAGCTACACCAAGCAGGACGCCTGGAAGGCGCAGGTGGTCTTTCAGTACCAGTTCTAGGGAAACGCTGATTTATTCCGTTTGGCTGCGTTGCTTCACTTTTTTTGAAACAATCGAGGACGGAAGAGTCCACTCCTGCTTCAAAAAAAGATCGCACCTTGCTAAAAGAAATAACTGCGTGTTTCCAGGAGGCTCTTTAATCAGCGCTTCCCCAGGCAATTAATTTTGAAATTGCCCAGGCGGCCACAAGAGCAGACGCCCACCGTAAAAGGCGTGTCGCAAACTTTGAGAATGTATAGGCTCAAAGTTCATTTGCTCTGATGTTGATTGATTTTGAAGTGCTGTGCATTTCAAAGTTGGCATTCAGCCGAAAACCGAAATTTCCGGCTGAATGCGCGTCGACTTGCGGCGTGCGGTTCGAGCTACTCGCCGTAAGACATGTTAACGTTTTCAGTAGTTAAATGCATTAGTTTTTAATCTGTGTTCCAGCCTGCCATAAAATGAGAGCCGGCGTCGCAAGACGCCGGCTCTCTTTATATAAACAGAAGCTCCCGTTTTCCGTTAATGCGGCGGCTTCTGAAAGGCAAAAGTTATTGGCTTAGAGGGTGGTAACGTTGAAAAGTAATGGTTTGGCGCTGGCCCAAACGCGCAGCGTGCCGTTCCGATGCGCAGCGCGCGTAGTGTGGCGTGGATTTGGCGAAGAGTGCATTTTTAGGCACAACAACACCTTTGAGCGGTGAGGCCGCGCAAAGGTGAACGGCGAGGCAGTCAAAGGTAGCCCGGCCTAGACGAACAGCGTGGGTTCTTTCTGGCGCAGGGTGTCCAGCCCCTCGCCGCTGATGGCACTGATGGCGTATATATTCTGCAGCCCGGCGTTGTTGAGAAAGCGTGTGGCGCGCTCAATGGAAGCTTCGGGCATGTCAGTCTTGGTGATGATGCCCGCCACATGCCGATTGAAAATACGTGCAAATCCGGGAGGAAAGGCCGATGTGCGCCGTGTGGCGTCCTGAACGAAAAGCAGTGTGCCGCAATCCATAGAAACGGTAATAAGGGCGCGGTAAAAGCGTCTGTTTTCCAGAAATTCCGGGGGCGGAATGACAAAACGCCCGGCGAACTCCACTGCCATTGGCTGCGGCATGAAAGCTGGCGCATGGCCGAGGGCGCGGGCAAGACTTCTCCTGCCCGCGCCCCTTTCGCCCAAAAGCATGATTCGGCGCATCAGGGCCTCACGACTTGGTCATTTCGGTAAGGTCGTAGCGCAGCACATCGCCAAAATAACGCAAAACTTCGCGCAGGGACGCCTCAACGCTGGCCACGTCGCCCGTGATAAGCAGGGAGCCGCCAAAGCGGTCCAGAAAGCCTATATCCACGTTGGCAGCCTTGGTGGCTATGTCAGCCGCAATAATGACGCCCTCGCAGGGGGTAATGGTCAGTATGCCGATGGCAGTGGCGCATGCGTCGTCCAGGCCCAGCTTGAGGTAGATGCCTTTTTGAGGGCTGGCGATAAGGTGGGCCAGAGTGATCTGTCTGCCCGGCACATACTCTTGTATGATCCGTTGCTTGGTTTCTTCCATCTGGCCCTCCCCTTAATGCTGCGTTTGGCGTTGCGTATTACGCTGGCTGCCCTTGCGCTTGCTGCTCTCTATCAGATTGCCGTGTTTGCCTGATTGGGTCGGTTCTGGCCTGTCTCGGCATATCTCGGTCTGTTTCAGTTAGTCCGGCCCGTCTCAGCCTAATTCGGCCTAGTCCGGTCTGTTCCCGATGTGCGGGCGGCTTACCGCGTACTGTTGCACAATCTGGCGGCAACAGGGCAAGGCGTTGCAGCCTGCGTTCTTATCGCCATTGCGCCTACAGCAGGTGCTTTTTCAGGTCCTCGCTGGGCGAGGGAATAACGATTTTGCTGACCACAGGGCCGCCTTCAGCAACATTGGCCACCCCGGCGTCCACCGAGGACTGCACAGCGCTGACTTCGCCCGTCATGACCACAAAGGCCTTGCCGCCAAGACCAGCGGAAAGCCGCAGGTCCAGCAGGCGAACGTCGCCAGCCTTGGCCGCGCCGTCGGCAGCCAGCACACAGGAGGCAGCCGTGTAGGTCTCAATAACGCCGATGGCGTTGATGCGTCCCTGAATGGCGGTGCCGTTCATAGCCGGGATCACATCTTCGTGCACATTGGGGATGATGAAGCTGTCCACCACCAGGTCCGCGCCCAGCGCAAGGCCGGTGTTCACAGAGCTGGTGACGGCTCCGGTGTCGCCAGTGACGATAATAAGGTATCTTCCGGGGCAGGTGGTTTTGGCCAAAACCAGTTCCACATTGGCGGCCTTGACCATTTCGTCCGCCGTCTGCATGCCCATGCCGATGCTGTTCAGTTCAACACAGCCGATAGTCCGTAATTTCATGCCCATACCCCTCAGGCCTTGATAGTGATGATGCCGTTTTCAATGGCGCTGACGGTGCCCTTGATGCTGGCGTGAATACGCGCACCCATGGCCCCTTCGGGAATTTCGCCGATAAGATCGCCCACATTGACGCTCTGGCCCACGCTCACCACGGCAATGGCGGGTGCGCCGATGTGCTGGCGCAGGGGAATGCGCACTTCAGAAGGTTCAAAGTCGCCCGCAAAGGGCGGGTGAGCTTCGTAGCCCGCAAGGCCAAGGCGACGCACAAGGCTGCTGGTGGGGATGCGCCTTTCGTCACGGAAGCGTGAAGCGGCCAAAGGACGGCCGTCGTATTCCCACTTGACGCCAGCCTGCATGAGTTCTTTTTTCAGCATGGCATTGACTTCGCGCGGTGAAATGCCCATGGGGCAGGCGAATTTTTCGCAGATGCCGCATTCGGAGCAAAGCAACGCTTCCTTGGCAATGGGGCTGTTGACGGTCTGGCCGTCCAGCACGCGCATGAGCTTGTGCGGGTGCAGGCTGTGCCCGAGCAGGCTGCGCGGGCAGAGGTCCGTACACTGCGAGCACTGACAGCATACCGTATTGGTAAGGCGCTTGAGCGCCCGGGGGTCCATAACCTTGCGGGCCACCACATTGTGGTCGGGCGGCAGCACAAGAAGACCGCTTGTGGTCTTGGTAACAGGCTCGTCTGCATTGGGCAGCACGCGGCCCATCATGGGACCGCCGTCCACCACGCGGTATTCGCTGATGGTGGGGCCGCCCGCAAAATTGAGCACTTCGGAAACGCGCGTGCCCACAGGCACGCGAACTACCATGGGACGAGCCACTTCGCAGCCCACCGTAAGGTAGCGGTGCGTCACGGGCTTGCCGTCCAGCGCGTGGGCGATGTTGTAAAGGCTTTCCACATTGCTGACCACGGCCCCGATTTGCAGGGGAATGCCGCGTTCAGGCACAATGCCGCCCAGCGCTTCGTACACCATGACCTGCTCGTCGCCGGCAGGGTAAAAATCGCCCAGTTCAAAAGCTTCAAAACGGCTGCCGCGGCGGGCCACGGCTTCGCGTACGCTTTTCATTGCTGCGGCGTGCTTGCCCTTGAGACAGACAATGCCCTTGCTTGCGCCAGTGCAGTCCATCATGGCTTCAAGGCCGCGCAGCATACCTTCTACCTGTTCTTCCATCAGGTAGGGGTCGCTCATGAGCAGCGGTTCGCAGCTTGCGCCGTTAACCAGCACAGTTTGCGCCGAGGCGTCGGCCTTCACATGGGTGGGCAGTCCCGCCCCGCCTGCGCCAACAACGCCAGCCTGGCGTATGGCGTCAACAATTGCTTTTCCCATGATATCCTCTTGGAGTATTTTAGAACATTTTCAAAGTGAAATTGTTCTGGCTACTGTATAAACAGACGTCTGCCATTCAGGCGCATGCCGGGCTTCACGGTTGCCCGAGGGCCTTGCCTTGAAGTGTAGAATCTTCTTACGGGCAGGCTCCGGGGCTGCGGAGAACACAGTTCCACCGGGTCTTGGCGCGGTTTGGCGCCGGAACGGGCGTCTTCAAAACATTGAGCACCGACGGAACTGGAGTCTGGTTGCTCTACAGTCCGGGCCGATAAGGCCCGGACTTGTGCGGGTTGACCCCGCTGAAGAATTTACGCCAATTATATCAGCAAAATCTGTGCCGGATTAATCAAAATTACCAAACACTTTCCAGCAATTTGACGATGTCGTCATGCGAGGGCATACGCGGGTTGCTTTCAGTGCATATGTCTTCAAGCGCGTTGGCCGCCATAGCGTCCAGGCTCTTGCGGTATTCACTTTCATTGACCTTGAGTTCGCGCACGTGGGCCGGAATGCCCATCGAGGCATTGAGGTCACGCACAGCGCTCACAAGGTTTCTGGTGCCTTCTTCCACCGTGGCGGCGGGCAGGCCGACCATTTCGGCGATTTCACGGTATTTCACGCCAGCGTCAAAGCTGTTGAAATCAATGACCACAGGCAGCAGAACGGCATTGGCCAAACCGTGGGGAATATGGAACAGGCCGCCCAGGCTGTGGGCCATGCTGTGCGTGATGCCAAGGCCGCTGTTGGTAAAGGCAAGGCCAGCCATGCACGAGCCGATGAGCATGTTGTCTCTGGCAATCATGTCGTCGCCCTGCGCGTAGGCGCGGTGCAGGTAGGAAAAGACGTTGCGGATGGCCCGTTCGGCATAAATGGCCGTAAAAACGTTGCTGTGGCGGGAGGTATAGGCCTCAACCGCGTGGGTGAGCACGTCCATGCCCGTGGAGGCCGTCACCTGGGGCGGCACCGTGCGGGTAAAGCGCGCGTCAAGAATGGCGGCATCGGGAATGAGCAGCTCGTCGTTAAGCGGAATTTTGACCGCGTTTACCTTGTCGGTGATAACGGCGATGGAGGTCACTTCCGAACCAGTGCCGCTGGTGGTGGGAATGGCCACCAACAGGGTCTTTCTGTTCTCGTCGGCCTTGCGGCCAAAGTAGGAGATGGCCTTGGCCATATCAATGGCAGAGCCGCCGCCAAGGGCGAGAATCATGTCAGCCTTGCTGCGCAGGAAAATCCCCGTGGCTTCCACCACGGCTTGCAGGGTGGGATCGGGCTCCACACCTGAAAAAATGTCAAATGTGATGCCCTTGCGCTTCAGGTGGCTTACCGCCTGATTGGCAAAACCGCTCTTGACCATGAAGGGGTCGGTTACCACAAAGGCGTGACTTGCGGGAAAACTCTCAAGAGTTTCCAGTGCGTAAGGGCCGTAGCAGATCTTTGTTTTTCCGTAAAACTGGGTCACGTTGTCCTCCGGGGTATTCGCGGGGGCGGAGCAGTTCGCCCCCGCGTTACCGTCGTGTGAGCTTGGTCAATAAAGCCTTGCACGGCCTTATTTGCATTTGGGCAGAATCATTTCCACTTCTTCGTGAGGGCGGGGAATCACGTGCACGCTCACAAGGTCGCCCACGCGCGAAGCGGCAGCAGCGCCAGCGTCGGTAGCGGCCTTCACAGCGCCCACGTCGCCGCGCACCATAACGGTCACCAGACCGGAACCAACCTGTTCGCGGCCAATCAGGGTTACGTTGGCAGCTTTCACCATAGCGTCAGCAGCTTCCACAGCGCCCACCAGACCACGGGTTTCAATCATACCCAAAGCGTCAGTCATCATCGCCATTGTCGTCTCCTTACCTCAAGGGGTTGTTTTTCGGGGCAGACCCGAAAAATTGTTTACAGCGGGCGCAGCGCGCCGCGCCGGAATTTTTAGCGCCGGGTGTTGGCCCGGAACGCCCGATTGTTAATGGAACCCGCCGTTGATGGCGGCCACGGTTTCCAGCGTGACCTTCTTCAACTCTTCGGGGTCGGTAATATTGTAGTGCTGCTTGATAATGGCGGCCACGCCAATAAGCAGTTCTTCCTGTTCGGGGCTGTGGCAGGCAGTGGCGCTTTCAGCCTTGTGATCGCCGCAACCGCAGCCGCAGCAGGCTTCCGCCGGGGCGTCGGCCCAGGTGACTTCAATGCCACGTCTGGTCAGTTCGTCACGGGCTCCGGCAGTGAGTATTTTGGAACCGTCCATTGTCAGGCGGTTGCCGGTGACGTAATCCTGCAGATTGTCCACAGTTATCAAAGTCTTGCTCATAAGTACCTCTCAGGCCCGCGCGGGGCGGGTTTTTGGGTAGCCGCCCTAGTGGGACGCGCCTGTAAATGCCTTTATAAGTTCCGCATCGGGCTGGGGTATGACCACCATCTGTTGCAGGCTCTTGCCCAGCGCGTCGGCGGCGGCTTGCGCAGCTTCGCGCACAGAGGCCACATCGCCCGTAAGCACAAAATACGATTTGCCGCCAATGCCCTGGCCCATGACAAGGCGCATCAGGCTGACGTCGGCCTTTTTAACGGCTATGTCAGCGGCCATAATGCCGTCGGCGGCATTGCGGCATTCCACCACGGCCATGGCCCTGCCAGCGAGCTGTGCGGGCTGGCGGCGCAGGGCTGCCTGCACCTGGGGCGAAACAGGGGAAATGACGTAACGCCCGGCCAGATGAAAACCCGTGGCCTCGGCGGCGCGCACAGAAGTTTCCACAGCTTCTCGGTCGCCTTCCACCAGAATGATCAGGCGTCCGGCGCAGATCACCGATGCCCGTATAAGAGCAACGGGCGCGGCTTTGAGCATGGCGTCGGTAATTTCGGCCCCGGCGGCTATGCTGCGGCTGTCCACAATGCCAAGAGTATCCATGACCTAGTCGCTCTCCGGCTTTTTGCCCATCATTTCTTCCTGGTCGAGAATGCCGACAATGGCGGCGTCCACGGGGGATTCCTGATTGTAAAGCGCCTTGCGGGCAGAGCTGCCAGTGGTGATGAGCACCCGTTCGCCAATGCCCGCGCCCACACAGTCAACCGCCACAAAGCTTTCAGCCAGCTTGTTGTGGGCAAGATCAAGCCGCTGCACGACCATAAGCTTCAGCCCGTTGAGGGAATCTTCCTTGCGGGTAGCCCAGACGTTACCGACAACAATGCCTATAAGCATGTGACACCTACAGATTTTTCAAAATGGTCATATGGTGGTTGGCCGCGGCCTCTTGAGCCAGGGGCGTTACCACCGCCTGACGGGGTACGCGCAGGGTCTGCGCGCCTGTCTTGGCGGCCTCGGTCACATGGTCTGCCGTTACAAGGCTCTGGCGCAGCTGTGCGTCCGCCGCAGGCGGGGCAAGCTCTGTCAGGCCAAAATTGGCAAGCGCGGCCTCGTAACCTTCATACAGCTGCAACAAAGCATAGGGAGCCGTTTCAGCGTAGGCGCGGTAGGCAAAGCCCAGCACGCGCACTTCTTTGCCCTGAAGCAGAAGATCCAGCACCTTGCGCAGGGCAATGCTTGAGGCTCTGCCCTGAGCCAGATCTGCCATGTCGGAACAGGCCAGTTCCGGCAGGACGTAAAATGCCGCTTCTTCGGTTTGGCCCGATGTTTCAAAGCGTACCCGCGCTTCAGGCAGGCGCGCCGAAACTTCGTGGCCCAGTTTTTCGTCAGCCGGAGCCAGAATTTCAACCATCGGCCCGCTGGCAGGCTGGACACTCTGAGGGGCAGAGGCCAGCTTTGCCAGTACGCGTTGCACCACCGCGTCCACAAGGGACTGCGTGTCCAGTACTTGCGTGGGCCGTTCAGGATTCACGGCAATATCTTTTGCGTTGGCTTCCATGTCAGATCGCTAGTCCGTGCAGTTGAGGGCGATGCCCAGGGGCGTCACCAGAAACGGGTTGGCAGGTTTGAATGTGGGCACGCCAGTGTACTTCTGAATGACCTCTTCCATACCGGGCAGGCAGCAGGTGCCGCCGACCAGATAGAGGGCCGACACGTTGCGCCCCTGCACATGCCTGTGGATGATGGAACCCATCTTTTCAATGACGGGCCGCACCACGGGCAGGATTTCTTTTTGCCGGGCCTTGTCCTTTTTCAGGTCTTCAGCCTCTTCAAAACTGATGTCGAAGTTGCCCGCCAGCACAAGGCTCACATGGGTGCCGCCAGTGGCCTCGTCAGCCACATAGACGACCTTGCCGTCTTCAAGCACCGCAATGCCTGTGGTGCCGCCGCCGATGTCCACAATGGCCCCGTCGCGCACCCCAAGCACGCTGTTGGCCGCCGTGGGCTCGTCCAGCAGGGCGGTAACCTGATAGCCCGCGCCTTCCGCCACATGGCGGTGGGTGGCGCAGTCGCGTTCGCTGGTGCCGGGGGGCACGGCGATGGCGGCTTTTTCAAGCTTGCGGCCCAGTTTTTCTTCCAGTTCCTGCGTGAGCTCGCGCACTATGCGCAGGCCGCCCGTGTAGTCGACGATAAGGCCGTCCTTGACCACCTGGGCAAAGCGCATGGCGCACGCCACAGGCTGTTTTTTGGCATTGACCGCCACCACGACAATATAGGCCGTGCCGAGGTCCACGCCTACATAGAGCGGCTCCGAAGGTGTGACCTTGCGGGGCTTCTTGCGACACTTCTCAAGGGTATCCATAAGCTTGTCAGCGGCGGTAAAGTCCATATCTAGCCTCTGCTCATTCCGATGATGGTTCCGTTGGTGCCGGGCTTCCAGCCGGAGCTGTTGCCTTCGTCGGCATCAATGTGCATGGCCAGCTTGAAGTCGTCGCTGACACGCACGAGCACGTTTTCCAGAACCATAGGACGTTCGGTTTCAAGGCGCACATCGACCATATCTTTGTCTTTGAGGCCAAAGCGGCGGGCGTCGTCCGAATGCATGTGGATGTGGCGCGAAGCCACTATAACGCCGCATTCCAGCCCTACAATGCCCGTGGCGGAAGCCAGGATGATGCCCGGCGTGCCGTTGATGTCGCCACTTTGGCGCACAGGCGGGTTGATACCCAGGGCGCGAGCGTCCGTGCGGGAAATCTCAACCTGCGAAGTGCTGCGGGCGGGGCCGAGTACGGCCACGTTATCCATAACGCCCTTGGGTCCGATAAGGCGCACGCGCCCGGTGCTCAAAAACTGCCCAGGCTGCGAAAGCGGCCTGTCGGGGCGCAGGGCTTCACCAAAAAGTGTCATGGCGTCGCTCACGCTCAAATGGGCGTGACGGGCGGAAATTTCTACCGGAATAGGCCCGGCGTTCATCGTGGCGACAGGGGCGCTTGCACATTCCTGAGTCAGCACCTTGCGCACCACACCAGCCAGAATATCTTTAAGGACTTGCTCGTTCATCTGCGTATTCATTTCGGCTCCACCGCCCGGCGGCGAACGGGGTAGGGAATCCGTCGCCGCCGGGATCGGGTGTGTGGGTAAGGGGTAAACTAGGCTTCGCGCGTGGGCAGAATCATCTCAACTTCGCTGTGGGGGCGGGGGATGACGTGCACACTCACGAGCTCGCCCACTTTTTTGGCAGCGGCAGCGCCGGCGTCGGTGGCGGCTTTCACAGCGCCCACGTCGCCACGCACCATAACGGTGACAAGCCCGCCACCTACCTGGCTGCGGCCAATAAGGGTAACGTTGGCGGCCTTGACCATAGCATCAGCAGCTTCAACAGCGCCGACGAGGCCACGGGTTTCGATCATGCCAAGGGCGTTGGATGAATTGGTCATAGCGGTATCTCCTTAGAGTTTTTACAATAGCTTCTTAATTTGCTGGTTGCAGCGGCTCCGGCGTGGCCGGACCGGGGCTTATAAAACTTTTTTCAATTCCGCCACGATCATTTCCGTGACGGCATTGATGTCCAAACCGCCCACGGCCGCTGCTGCGGCAGCTTGCGGGGCCACAACGGCCTGATGATTGGCGCCGTGATGGCAGCAGCCTGAAAGTCCGGCGGAAGGCGGATAGCCCCCCGCCGGAGACCCAGAGGGGGAAACGCCCGCCACGGTGGAAACACCGCACGAGGCGGGAGTTGCGCACGAGCAGCCCTGCGAATGCAGATCATAGGCCACTCGGCGCACGTTCAGGAGATTCAGGGGTGTCACGTTGTCAGACGTGGCACTGCCGCCAACCGCGCCGCAACCCAGGGTGAAAGAGGGGAAGAGGCCTGTGGAAAGGCCCACGGCGCCCTGGGTGGAGGGGGTGTTCACCAGCATGCGCGAAACGGGCTTTTTGAGGCCGAATTCGCGAATGACTTCTTCGTTCTGCGAGTGGATGGCAAGGGAGTGACCCACGCCGCCGTTGTGCAGAAGAGAAATGCACAGTTCGCAGGCTTCGCGCCAGTCTTCAACCACATAGAATCCCAGCAGCGCGGTGAGCTTTTCCTTGCTGAAAGGATACTTGGGACCAACGCCCTTTTCGTCGGAAACCAGCAGACGGGTGCCCTGCGGCACTTCGATGCCAGCGACACGCGCGATGCTCAGAGCGTCGCGGCCCACGATGGCGGGGTTCATGCTGCCGTTGCCGCGTTCCATAACCTGCTTGACCTTGGTGAGCTTGTCGCCCGTGAGGAAGTAGCAGCCCTGGGCTTCCATGGTGGCGCGCACCTTGTCGGCAATGCAGGCATCCGTAACGACGGACTGCTCAGAAGCGCAGATGGTGCCGTTATCGAAGGTTTTGCTGCTCATGATCTTGGTCACGGCGTCTTCAACATTGGCGGTACGTTCGATGTAGGCAGGCACGTTGCCAGCGCCCACGCCCAGAGCGGGCGTGCCGGAGCTGTAAGCTGCCTTGACCATGCCGGGGCCGCCAGTGGCCAGGATAAGGTCGCTGATCTTCATGAGCTCATTGGTGCCTTCGATGGAAGGCATGCTGATGCTGCTCACGAGATCGGGGGACACATGGCAGGAACGCAGGGCGCTCTGGATGGTCTCCACCGTTTTGGCGATGCAGTTGCGGGCGCTGGGGTGCGGGGTAAACACAATGGCATTGCCCGCCTTGAGCGCGATAAGCGATTTATAGATAACCGTGGACGTGGGATTGGTGGAAGGCACGATGCCGGCGATGACGCCCACGGGCACGGCAATTTCCACAATCTTGCTGACCGGGTCGGAATGCAGCTCGCCGATGGTCTTCATGTCCTTGATGCAGGCATAGACCTTTTCGCTGGCAAGCAGGTTCTTGATCTTTTTATCCTGGGGCTTGCCGAAGCCGGTTTCCTCAACAGCCATATTGGCCAGGATTTCAGCCTGGGCCGCAGTGGCTTCAGACACTGCCCTGACAACCTCGTTCACGCGGTCTTGACTCAATTGCGCGAATTCGGGCTGAGCTTTACGCGCCGCACGCACAAGTGCGCGGGCCTCCTGAATGGAGAGTAAATCCTTATCAACCATGTTTTACTCCTTTTCCTTCCGTGCCGCCCGGTCGATGGCGTTCATCAGGGTTTGCCTGTTGGATGAGGCGATCTGCTCACGGGTGAGCTCAACCTTCATTGTTCTGGCAAGCTGACGAAGTTTGTTCATGCTCATGGCTTTGCATTTTTCAGGATCATAGGCTTCCTGCCCGTTCTGGGCCGTGGCCTGTGCTCCGTCTCCGTCCTTCGCGCCGCCTTTCGGGGCTGCGGGGGCCGGGGTTTCTTCCACTATTTCCACAATTTCAATAATTTCAGTTTCTACGGTTCCGGCTTTTGCGGCAGCAGGCGCTGGGCTGGCCGGAGCCGCCGGGGCCGCGGGATTCTGGCCGCCGGGCTGCAAAAGCAGTATATTTTCAAGGCCGCCGTCAGGACGGGGGATAACGTGGCAGGATACGCACACGGCTCCCTCAAGGCGGGTCAACGAAGCCCGTGCCGCATCAACCGCCGACTGCACCGCAGCAACCTCGCCAGCAATGGTGATGGTCACAAGGCCGCCCGTAGCCAGGGTTTTTTCCAGCAGGCGCACATCCGCCGCCTTGAGCATGGCGTCCGCCGCTTCTATGGCTCCTATGAGCCCCTTGGTTTCTATGAGTCCCAGTGCCAGCATGGCTTTCTCCTAATTTTGGCCGTGACTAGTGCTTTATGACCTTCACGGCCAGGCCGTAGCCCTTGAGAATATTCTCAATACGCTGCAAATCGCTGTCGTCGAGTACGGGGTTGTCCTTGATGGGATACTCCACATCGATCTGGGCGTATTTGCTCACTCCCATTTTGTGATAGGGAAGCAGATCCACGCCCTTGAAATTTTTTCTGTGAGCATGCCCGGTCAAAAAGCGTCCTACAGCGTGAATTTCGGCATCGTCGTCGTTATAGCCCTTGAGCAGGGGCATGCGGATGTTCACGTTACAGCCGTTTTCAAGCAGCCATTGCAGGTTGGTCAGTATGCCTTCGTTGCGAACCCCGGTGAGCTCATGGTGCTTGTTGGCATCCATATGCTTGATATCGAAGAGAAAAAGGTCGCACACGTCTGCTATGTCACGAACCACGTCAAGCTTGGCGTAGCCCGAGGTTTCCATTGCGGTGTGGATGCCCTTGTGCCGGCAGGCCAGCAGCAGGTTTGCCACAGCCTCGTGCTGGGCCAGGGGTTCGCCGCCGCCTACCGTGAGGCCGCCGCCAGAGTTTTCGTAAAAAAGCCAGTCCTGTTCCACAACTTCAAGAAGTTCAGAAATGCCCTTTTGTTCCCCGGCGATGGCCAGGGCCGCTTCGGGACAGGCGTGAACGCACTTGCCGCAGTTGATGCAGTCCTTGGTTCTGTCTACAACGTGGCAGGCTCCTGCATTGACCATGCCATGAATACCTACGGGACAGACGGGCACACAGGCGCCGCAATTGACGCACACGTCCTTCTTGAACATGACTTCGTAGCGGCGGGTCTGGCTTTCAGGGTTGGAACACCACTGGCAGCGCAGGGGGCAACCCTTGAAAAAGACCAGGGTGCGTATGCCCGGACCGTCATACATATTGTATTTCTGTATGTTGAAAACTCTGGCTTTTCTTTCGATCACGCTGCTACCCTTGCCGTCTGCTCAGTCGTTTTACCGTTGCTGTCTGTCTTTTTGGCCGCGCCCCCTCCACGAGAATAAAGGGGGCGCGGCCTGCGCCATTGGGGTTTAGAAGTGGCGCAGTACTGTTCTGCTGATGATTTCGTCCTGCACGTCCTTGCACAGCTCCACAAAGAAGGCGCTGTAGCCAGCCACGCGCACCACCAGATCACGGTAGTCTTTGGGGCTCTTCTGGGCTTCAAGCATGGTCTTGTTGTCCAGATAGTTGAACTGCATTTCGCCGTTGCCGAGGATACTGGCCGAGCGGATGAGGGTGATGATGCCCTGTTCGCCTTCGGGGGTGTCCAGCAGGCCCGGCAGAAGCTTGAAGTTGTGCACCATGCCGATGTTCATGTTGTCGTTGGACATCTTGGACACGCTTTTGATGATGGCAGTGGGGCCCTTGAAGTCCGCACCCTGCGTGGGGCTGATGCCGTCAGAAAGCGGCAGCCATGCCTTGCGGCCGTTGGCGGATGCGCCCAACAACTGGCCGAAGGGCGTATTGTTGGAGATGGAAAGCGTGCCGTGGCTCAAAATGGAGTAGAGCGTCTTGAACTTGCGGTGCTCGCGTTCGGTAAAGGCAACGAGGTCGGCGGCGATATCGTCGGCGAAGTCGTCGTCATTGCCGTATTTGGGCGCGGCAAGGCAGTCGGCCAAAATGGCGTCGTAGCCTTCGAAGTTGGCCTTCAGGGCCTCGTTCATCTGCTGCAGGGTGTACTTTTTGTCTTCGAACACCAGCTTCTTGATGGCAGCCATCGAGTCGGCGTAGGTGGCAAGACCGCTCCAGACAACGCCGGGGCCGAAGTTGTACATGGCGCCGCCGGCGGCCACGTCGCGGCCCTGTTCCATGCAGCCTTCGTACATGATGGACATGAGCGGCTTGGGAGCCAGGTCGCGCTGCACGCGCTGGGTAATAACCGTGGCAACGCTGGACCACTTGGTAATGTACTTGATCTGCTCTTTGACGGCGGCGTCGAACTTTTCGTAGGTGTCGAACTGGCTCAGGTCGCCAAGATCGGGGCAAACCTGCTTGCCGTACCAAAGGGGCACGCCGTGGTTAAGCACCAGTTCGATGCATATGGGCCACTGGGTATAGGCGGTGGAGGTCCACTGATACAGACGCCCGGCCTTTTGCGGTTCCACGCAGCCCATGAGGCAGTAGTCGCGCGCGTCTTCAATGCTTACGCCCTTGGCAAGCATCATCTTGATGTGCGTATCGTCAAAGTGCACGGCGGGGAAGCCCATGCCGGAACGGATGACGGAGACGATTTTTTTCAGGTATTCCTGGGGCGAAGAGTTATGTACGCGGGTGGCCAGTGAGGGCTGGTATATGCGAACGTGGCGCACCGCATCCATGAGCAGGAAGGTCAGCTCGTTGGTTGCGTCGCGCCCTTCGCGGGTGACGCCACCCACGCACATGTTGACGAAGGGCTGATAGCCCGCGAAGAACTTGGAACTGCCTTCGCTGGTCAGCCACATCATTTCAGACATTTTGATGAGCATGCAGCCTGCGAGGTCAAAGGCCTCGTAGGGGGTCATGCGGCCAGACTCAATGTCGGCCTTGAAGAAGGGATACATGTACTGGTCAACGCGGCCAATGGACATGCCTGTCTGGTTTTCTTCGACCACCAGCAGGGATTCCACCGTCCACACAGACTGGATGGCTTCCCAGAAAGTGCTGGGGGCGTGGGCGGGCACGCGGGCGTTGACTTCAGAAATCTTGAGCAGTTCAGCCTTGCGCTTGGGATCATTTTCGCGGGCGGCCAGCTGGGCGGCGTATTCGGACATGCGCCGGGCGTAGATCATCACGCCTTCGGTGGTTTCGATGACTGCCTTGTAGAAGTAGATCTTGTCGATATCTTCGGGGCGGTCGTAATCCAGATGCTCCAGGTGCTCGCGGGCTTCGCGCTGGATGTCCAGCATGCCCTTCTTCATCAGAATGACGTCGTAGCCGGGGTTGGAGTCGCCGCCGCCGTTCAGGGCGTGGTAAGAGCAGTCGGACACGAAGGATTCGCCCGAAAGTTCCCACAGGCCAGCTTCGCGGAACTGGGCTTCGCAGTATTCGTCGACGGACTTGCCTTCCCAGTAGGGGAAGATTTCTTCGCGCAGAATCTTTTTGTCTTCTTCAGCAATATGGAAGGGGTCCTGGGGGCGGTTGGAAATGGTGTCCATTTCGTCACGCAGCCAACGCCAGGAAATATCGGGCGAAAAGGCCCCGGCGCGGGGAGCGCCGTTGGGTGCGCCCACGATGAGTTCGTGGTCCTGAATGACCAGAGGGGCGGTTTCGCAGCTATGGCGAAAAGCCGTGGCGCGCAGCAGGGCGCGCGGCATACCGGGATTTTCCTTGTCAATCTTGGTGATGGTGCGCGCGCGGTGGATGGTGATGAGCGGCACCTGTTTGAGGTAGTTTTCTTTGAGCAGAACGTGGCGCTGCGTGGGACCCTCGGGCACGCCCGGGCCGGAATGGGCAGCGGGAACAGCCTGAACCGCAGCGGCGGGAGCACTGTGCGAGGGCAGGGTGACAGTAGAAAAAATCTGGCGCAGCTGTTCGCGCTCTGCGGGCGAAAGATTTTTTGTAACTTCCGCTATTTTGCTTGAAAAATCATGAAGATCCACGTTGTATCCTCCATATTGTGCTGTCAGACGGCCTAGGGGTATGCAGCTCTGCCCGGGCTACCGGGCCTGGGGCAGAGTGCCCAGAGCTTCGCGCAGTACGCGCCTGAGCAGGTCAAAGTTCTGCTCGTTGCGGGTCACGCCTTGAGTGGGTGCGGACGGTGGGGTAAGGTCCGCCAGTTGGGCGAGATCACGCACGCCGTAGCCTATCTTTCTGCGGTAAATGAGATTCATTGGCGAAATATTATCCGACGTGATGCCGTAGCCCGCTATGCCGCTACCCTGGGTCATGGCGGGAGTAAGATTGGTTGTCAGGCCCATGCCGCCAAAGGCCGCGCCCGTGTTCACCAGCAGCCGGGCCACTGGCTTCTTGAGGGCGAACTGGCGGATAACCGATTCGTCGCGGCTATGAATGGCAAGGGTCTGGGCGTGGCGTTCCTGCAACAGCAGTTCCACACATTTTTCACAGGCATGCATCCAGTCCGGCTCCACATAGTAGCCGAGCACGGGGGAGAGAAGCTCCCGTATATAGGGATCGCGGCCAGCGACATATTTACGCTCGGCCATGAGCACTTTTGTTCCGGCGGGAATGGCAAACCCTGCCTTGGCGGCAAGGGCTGCGGCAGACTGCCCCACCATATGGCGGTGGCGGCGGCCATCTGCATGAAAGAGTATGCGGCAAATGGCGTCTGCTTCTTCGTCAGTCATGAAGTATGCGCCATTGTCCTGAAACGCGCGGCGCACCTGACGCTCAATACAGCCGTCAACAATAACGCACTGCTCGGCAGAGGGGGCCAACCCGTTATCAAAGGTTTTGCTGGCGACAATGTGCCTGACGGCAGCGGGAATGTCGGCGCTGCGTTCGATGAAGGCCGGGCCGTTGCCCGTGCCGCCATAGATAAGAGGCTTGCCGCTTGCCTGAGCTGTTTTGAACATGCCAAGCACCCCCGTGACCATGATAAGGGCTACTTCGGGGTGGTTCATAAGCTCTTCGGTGCCGCTTTTGGCCACTATGTCCAGGTAGGAAATGGCCCCTTCGGGCAGGCCCTGGGCCAGACCCGCGGCAATCATGATGTCGAGGGCGCGGCGCATGCTGTCTATGGCGCGGGGATGCAGGGAAACGATGATGGCGTTGCCGGACTTGATGGCCAGCAGCACATTATAAATAGCTGTGGACACCGGGCTGGTCACGGGGCACAGGGCCACAATGACGCCCAGGGGAACGCCCACGTCGTACACGCCTTCCGGTTCCGCACCGCCGAGATAGCCCACACAGCGCATGCCGCGCAAACTCTGGCGTACCTGACGGCAGACAAAGAGGTTCTTGACCATCTTGTCCTGCCACTGGCCGCAGTCGCTTTCTTCATGGCACATGACGGCGAGGGACTGGGCATGGGATTCCACGGCGTCAGCCATAGCCTCCACCACTGCGTCCAGGCTTTCCTGGGGCATGGCGGCCAGCTTTTTGCGGGCCTCGGCGGCGTTTTCCGCCAGAATCCGCGCCTGCTGTATGGAAATGAGGTCCTTATCGCCGATCATGCTTTTGCTCCGTAGTATGTGCCCGGTTAGGACAGGGCGTATCGTCGCACCAGTTTGACCAGATGGCGGTGGGGAGTGGGGATGACACATGAGCTGTACACGTCCGCTCCCATATTCTTAACGGCCTTGATTCCGGCTTCAACGGCGGATTTGCATGCCGCCACGTCGCCCTGCACCAGGGCAGAGCAGTACCCGGAAGCCACGTTTTCATAGCCGATGAGTTCCACGTCGGCAGTTTTGATCATGGCGTCGGCCGCTTCCATAAGATAGATGATGCCGAAAGTTTCAATCATGCCCAGCGAGCGCAGGCCGGGATCGTCTTCAGGTATGGCGTCCAGCGCATGGGCCATGGCAATGCTGCCAACGCCACGCACGGGGCGGGGCATGACATTTTGCGCTGTGAGCTTGCCGACGCTGGCTGCGGCTGCGGCGCCTGCGGCTACTGACGCCTGCACGGCTGCAACGTCGCCCTTGACCATAATGGTCACAAGGGTGGAGCCCACGTTTTCATAGGCGACAAGATCTACATCTGCGGCTTTGAGCATGTAGTCTGCGCCATATATGGAGGGCACCATGCCCAGCGTCTCAATGAGGCCCATGGCCTCTTCACCTGCATATCGCATATACGCTCCGTTGAGATTCGCATTTGTGCCGCAAGCCACTCTTGGCGGCGGTGGAAATAGTTCTTGTCTATCTTGTACCCTTTCCCCTGTAGGGTAATGTCAAGCCCTTTTCATTTTTTAGTGAGAAAAATTTTATAAAATCTTAGTAAAAAAGTATGAAATATATTGACAGCTGGGCAGCCAATCAAAAATAATCGTTGAATTTACAGCTGATTTAGCCGAATGTATTTTACGATAAAAATAATAAGATTTCATGTATGAAGAGGAGGTGCGACAAGCTTGTCAGAAAAAGTGCAATTTGTGACAGCTAAAAGTCGAAATCATGTTGACCTTCCCGTTCAGGGTAAGCTTATGCTTATCCATAGTCAGGCGAGGCGGTCTTTGCCGGGGCAAGGGCGTTCCCTTCGTCATTTTTTTACCATCCATTTGCGAGAGAAGGAGTTCTGCCATGGAGCACACGGCAAAACCTGTCGCTGCATCAGCTCTGCGCGACACCCCCGCAGCGGAGGCCGCCAAAGACAAACTGGTTACCAGTTTTAGAAGGCGCGGCATTCTTACGGCGATTATGTCGGGGATGACCTACGGCACCTACACAGCCTTCATGACCCTGGCGATGACCATGGGCGTCTGGTCTGTCTGGTACGGAGGCGAATCGGGACTTTCAGAATTTTCAACACTGTTTCTTTTGGGGGCGCTTGGCGCGGCCACCACGGATACATGCAGCGCCCTGTGGGCGGTGCTTATCGCCACCTTCAGGGGCAAGATGGGCGACTTTTTCCGGTGCGTGAAAAGCAAACCGGGCCTTATTCTCATCGGCGCTGCCATCATCGGCGGCCCCCTGGCCAGCACATGCTATGTGCTGGGCCTGAAGAGCGCGGGTTCAATCATTGTGCCCATCAGCGCCCTCTGCCCGGCCATCGGCACCATTTTGAGCCGCTTTCTTTTCAAGCAGCCCCTCACGCCCCGCACACTGCTCGGTATTTTCATCTGCTTTGGCGCCAGTGCGCTCATCGGCAGCACCGGCCTTGCTGACAATGCCCCGCCGAACCTCTTTTTGGGTCTGGCTTTCGGCTTTCTTGCCGCTTTCGGTTGGGGACTTGAAGGCTGCGTTGGCGGTTATGCCACGTCCATGATCGATCCTGAAATCGGCATCACCATCCGCCAGGTCACTTCCGGCCTCACCAACCTGTGCGTGCTTGTGCCCCTGTTTGCCCTGATCGGCGGCGACAGCGCTTTTGATCTGATAACCACGGCCTTTACTGATACCACTGCCATGCCCTGGTTCCTCGTTGCTGGCCTTGGCGCATGGTTTGGCTTTATGCTGTGGTACAAGGGCAACGCCATGTGCGGCACGGCTCTGGGTATGGCGTGCAATGGCGCATTTTCCTTCTGGGGACCCTTCTTCTGCTGGATCGTGCTTGGCCTGTGGTTTGGCCAGGACGGTTTCGCCCTGGCGCCCATCGCCTGGCTGGCCGCAGTAATCATGGTCATCGGCATTTTCATCATTGCCGTCAATCCGCTGGAATACTTCAAAAAGAAGGGATAGATCGCCATGAAACCATTGAACTATGCTATCCTTAAATATATGACGACTGTCACCGAAGCCTGCGCCGAAGACGTAATGGCGGCCCTTGAGCCCCAGTACGGCACCTTTCGGGCTTTCACAAAGCCTGATATTCTTAATGCGCTGATGACAGCGCAGGCCAACGGACTTGTTGAAGAGTCGCGCTTTGACCTGGACGAGAACAACGAAGTACGGATGTATTTTCGTGCCAATGCCGAAAGCATCGCTACAATAAACAAATATATACCTGAATAAACAGCAGATATGGCTCCGGGGGCGGGGATAACCTCTCCCCCGGAGAAAGTCGCAACTTCATGCGATTTTTGACCTTTCGCGCTGCCGCCTGCTATGATGGACACCACGCGCTGCCCGCAATTGCGGCTGGCCAGTCCATACCTTCTTTGCGCCACGCTGTTATGAATCAGGCCCTTCCACTACGCCTACACAGGAAGTTTCGGGTGATGCCATGACAAAACGAGGCTATTCAATCAGCCAGATGAGCGAGGCCTCCAAAATCTCAAAAAAAGCCCTGCGCTTTTATGACGATCTTGGACTCATTTCGTCCAAAAGGCACGGAACAAACAACTACCGCTACTATACGCAGGAAGACCTGCTGGCCGTGCCCCCTTTGAAATATTACAAACAGATGGGTTTTCATCTGGGTGAAATTCGCGCTGCTTTCGAAGTGGGAAGCAATACTTCTCTCACAGCGTTGCGCGAAATGTTTATGGAAAAGATTGGCGCGCTTCGTGAAGAAGAAAAGGTGCTGCACCTTCGGCTCACTTCGGTAAGCGACTGGCTTGGCCTGTTGCATGAAGCTGAAATGGTGCTTGAAAACAGCCTGCAAAGCGTGTCGGTGCGGTATATTCAGCCAGCCAGACTGCTTTTTCAGGACCAGCTTTTCAATCTGGACATCAAGTCGGCCATCATCAATATAGAATTTACCAACTATGTTGAGTCAGTAGAAAATAATATCACCGGGCCTGTCATCATCTGCTTTTCTTCCATTGAAGACCGCATAAAAGACGTGGAACAGCAGATGCAGATATTGCAAAAGAATATTTTTCCTTGCCCGCCGGAGCAGACCAGGGATTTTGGCGGTTTTTTGGCGGCCAGCTGCTATCATATTGGCCCGCATGAAACTATCAGGGATACCTACAGGAAGATTCAGCGCTGGTGCACTGCCAACAACTATATCTGCGACAAAAACGTCTATGAGCGCTATGTCACCGATTTTTGGACCACCAGCCACGAAGACCTTTTTGTTACCGAGGTTATTGCAAAAGTCAGCCGTCCGGGCAGCGTTCGCGTAATCCCGGGGCCGTAGTACCGCCTGCCAAGGCAGAAACAAGACAACGCGCGGCGGCGGAAACCAATGCAGACCGCCGCCCATACCCGGAGATCTGCCATGCAGGGACTTGCTCTGGCCCGCGCCTTTTATAATGACTGCCGCCCCATCCTGTGGCGCGAGATGCCCGATGTCATGTCTCGCGCCGCCGTGGGGCTTGTGGGTGAAGGGTCTGAATGCTTTGGCTGCGACGACGCAGCTTCGCGCGACCACGATTTCGGCCCGGCCTTCTGTCTGTGGCTGCCCCGTGAGGAACTGCGCCGGCACGCGGCGCGCATTGAGTCTGTTTTTGGCATGCTTCCGCAACGGTTCGACGGTCTTGAAAGCAGGCTTGTTCCAGAACGCCGCCTTGGGCGCGTGGGGCCGCTGCCGCTGGAGGATTTTTACGGATTCTTCACAGGCCTGCCCAACCTTCCCGCCACCTGGCAGGAATGGCTTGCCATCCCCGAATATCAGTTGGCCGCCTGCACCAATGGCGAAGTTTTTGAAGACCCCGCCGGAGACTTCACGCGCTGGCGTGAAGTTTTGCAGGGGTGTTACCCTAGGGATGTTCGCCTGAAAAAAATGGCGGCACGCTGTATGGTTATGGCTCAGGCAGGGCAGTATAATCTGCCCCGGTGCCTCCAGCGCGGCGACGGGCTTGCAGCCATGCTGTGCGTCGCCCGTTTTGCCGAGGCTGCGCTTTCAATGGTTTATTTGTGCAACGGGCGCTACATGCCGTTCTACAAGTGGGCGGGCCGCCTTGTTGCCTCCCTGCCAGTGCTTGGCGCGGAAACTGCGCGTACGCTGTCGGCCCTGGCCGGGCAGCCTCTGCGCGGGGCTGAAGATATGGAAGCCGCCCACATGGTCGAATCCCTTTGCGCTCAGGTAGCCCAACACCTGCGCAGCGAAGGTTTGAGCGACGACACTGGCGACTGGCTGTGGGCGCATGGGCCGCAGCTCATACGGCGCGTCGAGGAGCCGCAGTTACGGCAAATGGATATGCTGCAAGGCTAGGCAGTGTCTCTAAATAATTCTTTTGCCCAACTGGCTGCGTCAAAAGGCCATTTTTTACTCCAGTCATGTACCATAAGAGTACACTCCTTACGTAAAAAAGACCTTTTTCCTTGCCCTTGGGTCAAAATCATTTATTTAGAGCATTTCAACTTTGAAATGCTCAGGTGGCTGCGTGAGCAGACGCCCGCCGTGGAGGCGTAGCGCAGCTTCAGTCGTTGCGACGCAGGCTTTAAGCGCTGTGACGAAGGAAACTACGCCTAAAGACAGCATGTGTAACAACCCTGTTTTTTTCTATGCAATCGCTGTCGCCATCCGTAAGCCCTTGGGGCAACGGCTGCCGCGAAGCTACGAATGAAGACAGCACCGCTATTTATTTGCGCGGTTAAACGCCGCGGCGAGCGTGTCTTAAACTTTGAGAATATATATTCTCAAAGTTAATCTACTCTAGAAGCAGATCCTCGGGGCTGGCAGTAAAAAGGATGCCGGGTAGCGGGAACTTTGAAAGAACGCCCTGCGCGACCCCGTTGTGCCGGATGTTTATTTCTGGTGCAGAGCGGTCCGTCAGTAGAGACAACAATTATCTGCCTGTAAGAGGGCGTGGACTTTGCCATAAAATGTGCGAAGGGGGCTGACATGAACGCTAACGGACACTGGAACGAAGAACTGCAGGCCGCGCTGGATCTGTTGGCGCAGGGCCGCCCCGAAGACTGCACAGCCAAATTGCGTACCCTGCTGCGGTCTTGCGACAACGCCCCCTTGTGCCGGGCAATGGCTCTTGAAGGATTGGCGCGCGCCCTGTTTGCACAGCGTCAGGCTGCCGAGGCTGTGGCTGCCCTTGAAGAAAGCCTTGCCTTGCTTGGCGTTGCTGCCGGGCCTTCCTCTCCGCTGACTCTGGGCGTTATGCAGAATCTGGCTCACCTCCGGCTGGAAATGGGAGATTTTGAAGGAAGCGCCGCCCTGGGGCAAGACGCCGTTAAGGCCTGCGAATCTGCCTTTGGCGCGCAGTCGCCGCGAGTAGCCAGCGCCTTGCTGCATCTCTCAGCCGCCTACTACCGTAATAAAGACTGGAACACGGCGGAGCAGTGCCTGCTGCGCGCCAGAAGCATATGGGAAGAATGCGCCCGCATTTCCGGTGTGCCCGATCAGCAGATGGGAACATGCCTGAATAATCTGGGCCGTCTATATGAAGAATGCGGTCAGCTGGACAGGGGCATTGCCCTGCACCGCAAGGCCGTGGCCTTGCGGCAGGATGTTTTGGGCGACCACGAAGACACGGCCTTTTCGCTTGGTAACCTGGGCGTGGCTCTGGCCTCGGCAGGGCAGTGGGACGAAGGTGCTCGCACGCTGGAAGCTGCCGTGGCCTGCTACGAACGTGTGGGCAAGGGAACCAGCCGCGAAGCTGAAAGTTACAGGCAAAACCTCGATCTTTGCCGCCGCGCCTTGCAGGAGCAGAGCGCCCCGCCAGCGGCGGAGCCTGCGGTACACGGGCAGGATGCGCGTGAGGGCCTGCTGGCCGAGATCATTGAACGGGAACTTGTCATGTTTCTGGCAACGCCCAATGAAGGCGGAACCGCCTCCTGCCAGCAGCAGCCCGACAGTTTCCGGATCATGCGGCGCATGGCCCACGAACCCTTGAGCCGGGCGTCGCTTGTTTCCTATCTGGAAGACCTGCGCCGGGCCGAGTCTGAAGGCCGCAATTTCATGATCGAAAAATATGCCCGCATGGACGACCGCTTGCCCCCTCTGGGTGACAGCCCCTTGCTGGACGTGATCGCCGATGCCGAAACCGCCTTTATGCGGGAAGCCTCGGCCAGATATCCGCATGTGATCGTTTCCGATGGCAGCGGAGCCTTCAAAAACTACCTGCGCTGTGAACTGGAAACACTGTCTCCCGCCACCCTTGAGCTGTACGCGCAGGATCTGGACAGAGCCAGACGCGAAGGGCGTAACCCGGCCATGGAACGCTACGCCTGCCTGGCCCGCCTGCTGGGCAAGGGCAGCTTGGAAAATTTTGAAAAGTCTGCGGCCCATGCCGCCGCAAGCCGATGATCTTTAACTGCTAACAGTTTTGCTCCACTGCCTGAAAGCAGGGTTGAGGGCTTTTTCCTCCAAATATAGGTAAACAATACGCCGTATTCTTGCAGAAGAACACGGCGTTTCATTTTGTCATCTGCGCCCATGCTGCACCGGATGCTGTCGTGCAGGCCTGCCATACCTGGAGCAGGTTAGTTTTGAAAAGTCTAACCGCGCTAATCCCCACAGGAATTTGCAAATAACTTCTTGCATCTGCCTTACATCTGCAACGCTCTGGTGGCACGCTTGCATAAAACAGACTGGCTGCTGTGGCAAAAGTAGCGCGTAACGCGGCGGAAAAGTGTGGGGCACACAATGGGCGTGCTGCGCCTGCGGGGCAGGTAAAGGCCCCGCGAAGCGCTTATGCCTACACCGCAAAAACATGTGCTTCCGGCATGTTTGCCATGCTTGCAAATGGTCAATATTTAAAATCTTTCCGCACTATTTCTTCAAGTCTTGCCAGACCTATTACTCTGCTATAGTGTCCGCTTTGCTTAGTGGAGGCTTCAATGGATATGCAAAAAATTTCCCCGGCCAGTGTCGTCAAGTCCCTTGGACTTGTGTTTGGCGACATCGGGACAAGTCCCATCTACACCCTGGCCGTTATTTTTCTGATGACAGAAAGAACGGAAGCCAATTTTATAGGCATCCTTTCATTGATCATCTGGACCCTTATGCTGCTCGTCACTGTCGAGTATGCCTGGCTGGCCATGAGTTTGAGCAAGGGGGGCGAGGGCGGCACCATTGTGCTGCTTTCCATTTTGCGTCCCATGCTGCGGTCTGGCAAAAAAATAGGCGTGGCTTCGGTGCTGGCCTTTATTGGCGTTTCACTGCTGGTGGGCGACGGCGTCATCACACCCGCCATCACCACACTGTCGGCGGTAGAGGGGCTGGTGTTGCTGCCCGGTATGGAGGACACCCCGCAATGGGTGCTTGTGTCTCTAGCCTTGCTGGTAGCCGTGTTTTTATTCTCTGTGCAAAAAAAAGGCAGCAGCAAGCTTTCCGCCCTGTTCGGCCCGGTCATGCTCGTATGGTTCGGGGCGCTGGCCTGTTCCGGGCTGGCGGCGATCAGCGAGGCACCTGCGGTATTGAAGGCCATCAATCCCTGGTATGGCATTGAGTTCATGCAGCGCAACGGGCTGGCCGGATTCTTTGTGCTGTCGGAAGTCATTTTGTGCGCCACTGGCGGCGAAGCCCTGTACGCGGATATGGGGCATATGGGACGCAAACCCATTCTGGCCGCCTGGGGGCTGGTTTTCACAGCGTTGATTCTTTCCTATATGGGGCAGACGGCCTTTCTCATACACCACCCCGATACCAACAACGTCCTGTTTGAAATGATCCGCAGCCAGTCTGGCTGGCTGTATGCGCCCTTTTTGGTGTTGAGCCTGCTGGCGACCATCATTGCGTCCCAATCCCTTATCAGCGGGATATTTTCCATCATGTATCAGTGCATGGCGACGCACGTCATGCCGCTGTTCAAGGTGGATTATACCTCAAAGGAAATGCATTCACAGATATATATAGCCTCTGTGAACTGGGCGCTTTTTGTGGCTGTGAGTCTGGTCATCATAGGGTTCCAGGAATCACACAGGCTTGCGGCTGCCTACGGTCTGGCCGTTACAGGCACAATGACCATCACGGGCATTCTTATGGTGTGGATTTTCCACTTGAGAAAACGTCCCTGGCTGTGTGCCGCCGCTGTGGGCATCTGCGTGCTGGACGTAATCTATCTTGTGGCCAACTTCTACAAGGTGCCCCACGGGGGCTACTGGTCGCTGGTCATCGCCATGATACCTCTTGCCGTCATCCTCATTTACACGCAGGGGCAAAAGGCCGTGTATCAGCGCATGCTGCCCATGAACAGGCAGGACTTCATTGAGGAGTTCATAAAACAGAAAAAAGAAGGCCATACCATCAAGGGCACGGCCATATTCTTTTTGCGCAGCCTGGACAGTGTTTCGCCGTATATCTGCAAGACCATGTTCGACAACGGCATTATTTATGAGAACAACGTCATGCTGAGTATCTCGCGCACCTACGAGCCTCTTGGGCTTGAGTGCCACTTTGAAGCCTCGCCCGTCGAAGGCATACAGATGTTCACGGTCACGGCAGGCTATATGGAAGTTGTGGATGTTGATGCCATTCTTGGCGAGGCGGGCATCAAGTCACGCGCCATTTTCTATGGAGTGGAGGACATCCTGACCCGTTCGCCCCTGTGGAAGATCTACGCAACCATCAAAAAGCTGGCTCCCCCCTTCGTGCAGTTTTACAAGCTGCCGTTGCACTCTGTGCATGGGGTCATCAGCCGAATCGTGCTGTAGGCAGTGCGTCACGAGCGCATTTTCAGCTATTTCTGTGGTGAACGCTCCTTTTCTTCGGGCCGGGCTGCGTAAGAGCGCACGCCCGGCATAAAAGGTTCGTTTTTCCAGATATGGCGTTGAAATGTGTCTCGCGACGATATTGTCCGATACTCTCGCCCAAAAGCACTGTTTGCCTCGGGCGTGGCTGCGCAGCGCAACGTTTTATTTGATGCAGCGCAACGCGTTAGCAGACAGATGAATTATCAAACTGTTCCTGTTGCCCGGGCTTATTGGGCTGCAGGAACAGTTTTATTTGTGGTGTCGCTGGTGGTTGCGTCTGGCTGGGCTTGTTCCGCGCCTTCAGGTTGCGCCGGGGTAGCTTGGGGTGCCGGAACTGCCGGATCTGCCGGGGCAGGCACAGTTTCTGTCTGGGCAGGCGGGGTTGCATTGGGGGCTTGGGCGGTGCGCTGCTCCAGCATCATCTGCCCCAACAGGGTAACAATAAAGACAATGACGGAAAGCAGAATGGCAATGGCAATTTTTTTCTTATCATTCATGAGCAACCTCGCCGCTGTTTTGTGTATTGCCTGATATTGTTATATAAATATAGCGCCGTGTAAAGTACGGGTGCCCGAAAAAACGGCTGCCTTTCCGTTTTATCCGGCCAGATTCCGGCTGTACCTGGTGCAATATCTGGCCGTTGCGAGCCGGGTGCTATTAGGGTAGAAAAAATAAAGCGGCAGTAGGTGGCAAAAAGCCCGTATGGCCGCATAAGCGCGGGCCGTGTGCCCGAAAGGAGATGCTATGACCGTCAAAAACGAAGAAAATATCGATGTTCTGAAGGACGAAGTGCAAGCTCTGCGCAAACAGATGGAGAATCTTGCCAAGGCCGTGGAGAAAAACGCTTCTGGCAAAGCCGCAGCAATGACCGCCGGGCTGGAAGAAGAGATAGACAAGTATCAGAAAATGGCGGCAGACAAACTGCAAAAAGCGCTGAACGCAGGCAGTGACGGCGTTGAAAACATCAGCGACCGTATTCGCCAGAATCCCCTTGGTAGCTTGCTGCTGGCCTTTGGAGCTGGCTACGTCATTTCCCGCCTCTTTCGCCAAGACAGGTAATTGCCGGCGTGAATGGCCTTACTGAAATAATTATTCGCTTTTTCGACCTGCTGGAAGCAGAAGGTCGGTTATTGCAGCGCAACGCCCTGTCCACTGTGCGCATGGCTGTGCTGCTGGTGCTTGGCCTGATTTTCGGGGCTGTGGCCGTGTTTTTTCTGGTCGCAGCCCTGTATCAGGCTCTTGTGACGGTTCTGCACCCGGCCTGGGTTTTTTGCATTCTGGCCCTGGCATGTGCGGGCATAGCCGGAGGGTTGCTGTGGCTGTCGATTCCACGCAAGAAACAGGTTCCGTAGAGGACGCCAAGCGCCGCCTGCGCGAAGCCTCGGCAGGGTTTGACCCCTACGCACTCGTGCGGTCACGGCCACTATCCTGCACTGGCGGAGCCTTTTTACTTGGCCTTGGCTGGAAATGGCTGCAGCCAGGGCGGGCTGTGTCTGGCCTGACGGTTCTTTCGCTACAGGCCCTGAGCAAGGTGCTTGTTCAGAATCTGGCGGCTCGCCTGAAGAGCGGCCTGGCCGGGGATAATCTGGCCAAAGAAAATCTGACTGGTGAGCACCCGTCTGATGCGGCTTCCGCCGCAGGGGATGGACAGGCCGGCACTGCCAGCAACGGCACGTTAGCCCAGAGCCGTTGACGCCTGAAGTCGTTTGATGCCTGAAGCCGTTGTTGGCGGCGAGCAAAGGGCGGCAACGTCTGTTTGGTGAATGGCTTGAGACGTCTGCTTTCGCAGTGTCCTCACGAAATGATTTCTCAGTTATATCAATGGGAACGAGCTTTTTGTGCGGAAGTGTACTCTACAGGTACTCGGCCGGAATAAAAGGAGAGGTTCGACACCGAAATAGCTGGCAAGGCGCTTGTGCGACCACTGTTTAGGGAATTTTAAGTGCGAACTGCCCCAGATATGGGGCAGAATTTGGAACAACGGGCATGGACGAAAAAGAAATTATTGCGTTTCTGACTGACAGGTACGCCATCGCGGCGGTTGTGGCTGTCATATTGTTCTACTTCACTGTTCGGGGCGAGAAGCGCAGCGCCAATATAGTAGTTCATCTTGCCCGTGTGTGTGCGGCATGCGCGCTTGTGGTCGCCACAAGTCTTTGCGCCCGCGAACTTGCGGACAAGCTCGGCATTACCGTCATTAACCCGCGCTATATTGATGTTTTCCAGCGCGTCGCCATTATTCTGATCCTGATGCGCGAAGCTTTTTTGGGCATCAACCGCTTTTGCGACCATCTGGCGAAAACCAGTGGCGACGCTACGCTGGGGCGTATGGTGGCGCGCCTTCTCAAGGCGGGCATCTGCCTTTGCGCCATGCTGCTTTTCGGCGAATATTTAGGCATAAGCTTTGCGGGGCTGCTCACGTTTGGCGGTATCGGCGGCATCGCCATCGGCCTGGCGAGCAAAAATATTCTGGGCAACTTTTTTTCCGGCCTGATGCTGTATTTCGACCGTCCCTTTGACATCGGTGACTGGGTGAAATCGCCAGACCGCAAGGTTGAAGGCACTGTGGTGGAAATTGGCTGGCGCATGTGCAAAATCATGACGTTCGAGCACTACCCGCTGTATGTGCCCAATGAAGTTTTTTCATCCATCTGCATTGAAAATGTGGGGCGCATATCCAGCTATCGCATAAAATTGCAGGTGGGCCTGCGTTATGAAGACGCAGACAGGGTGCAGGCTGTTACCGAAGGTCTGCAAAAAATGCTGCAGCAGGAAGAGGGTATAGACAAGGGGCAGACGATCTTGGTCTGCTTTAACGAATTTGCCGATTCTTCGCTGAATATTATGGTGTACTGCTACGCCCAGACGGCGAACTGGAATCGCTTCATGCAGATCCAGCACCGCGTATATTTGAAGATTATTGAGGTAGTGCACGGCCTTGGGGCTGATTTCGCCTTTCCCACGCGCTCGCTGTATCTTGAAAAAGATGATGACAGCCCATCCCCTGGCGCTGCCCCGCAGGCGTGATTTTTAACCTGCACGAAATTGCTGGTTCAGAACCCCCAGAATACGAGTGCGCTTGTTCCGGCCTTGCTTTTAGGGAGCCAGAGATGTGCTGGAAAAGCATGGGCAGGTGGTGTGGGGAGAAGACTCCGGCTGGCCTGTTGTTAACCGCAAGGCAGCCGCGGTAGTTCCGGAAACCGTGTTAGTTCCCGCAGCCGCCACTGACGGAGATTTGCCGTCTGAGACAGAGGCGCCTTCGGGCGTTGCCGCAGATTTGCCGTCTGACACTAACGTGCCATCGGGCGCGGCTGCGGCAGAGCCCGCACGTACTTCGCTGTAAGGCCTGCACACTGCGCGCGGGGCTTGTGCGCATCTGCTCATGCCTTGCGTAGCGTGGTTTAATTGGGCATAATCATTGGGGTGAACCATTCCAGCTCAGGCCTTCGCGGAGGTGCCCGATGCAGCCCGAACTTCTGCTTTTCGATATTGGTAATACGTCCATTAAAGTCGGCCTTGCGCACGAACGGCAGGTGCTGACCTCTTATACATTGCGCACCGATGTGGGACAGACGGCGGATGATCTCGGCCTTAGCCTCATTTCCCTCCTCGGGCATGCGGGCATTGTGCCGCAAAGCATCAAAGCCTGCGTTGCCTCGTCGGTGGTGCCGGGGTTTGATCCCTTGCTGCGCGAGGCCGTGGCCCGGTATGTGGACTGCCCCCTGTACCGCGTGGGCATGGATCTGCCAGTTCCTCTTGAAAATCGTTATGAACGCCCCGGCGAAGTGGGGGCCGACAGACTGGTGGGGGCCTATGCGGCGCGCCGCCTGTGCCCCGAAGCGCCCGGCCTGCTGGTGGTGGACTTCGGCACGGCTGTGACCATCGACTGCGTCAACGGCGATGCCTACATGGGCGGATTGATTTTTCCCGGTCCGCGCACGGCGCTGAGCGCACTTTCGCGCGAGGCCGCCAAACTGCCCAGAGTCAATCTGGATGTGCGCGCCGACGAACCCATGCCGGGGCGCAACACAACCACCAGCATACAGCACGGGCTGGTATTCGGGTTCGCCTGCATGGTAGAAGGGCTGACGCAGCGGCTGAAAAGGCAGTTGCCCGGCCCGGTAAAAATACTGGGCACTGGTGGCTTTGCCGCCTCTATTGCCAGGGTGAGCCCGGTTTTTGACCAGGTGTTGCCCGCCTTGCTGCTTGAGGGTTTGCGGCGGCTGTACTATGAAGAGCGCACAGCGCTCTAGGGCAGACCAACTTTGAAAAGGTTTACATGCTCTAACGTGCCGTTTGCCCTGCAAACGGCTGGGCAGCCTGGTTCCTGGTGAAGTGACAGCGCTGTTTTGCGCCATAGATTACAGAAAGAAAACAAGCCCAAGAGGGCAAAGGAGCCACACATGAGCAGCATTGCCTCGGTTTTTGGCCGTGAAATTCTGGATTCGCGCGGCAACCCCACCGTAGAGGTGGAAGTGACCCTGGAATCCGGGCTCAGAGCGCGGGCCGCCGTTCCTTCCGGGGCTTCCACCGGCAGCCGCGAAGCTCTTGAAATGCGCGATGGTGACAAAGCACGTTATTGCGGCAAGGGCGTCACCAAGGCCGTGGACCATGTGAACAGCGAAATCGCCGATGCCCTGCTGGGTATGGATGTGCTGCGCCAGGTGCAGATCGACAATACCCTTATTGATCTGGACGGCACGGAAAACAAGTCCCGTCTGGGCGCCAACGCCATGCTGGGCGTGTCGATGGCTTGCGCCAGAGTAGCGGCTACCTTTTTGGGTCTGCCCCTGTACAAGTATCTTGGCGGCATCAACGCCAAGGTGCTGCCCGCACCCATGATGAACATCATCAATGGCGGCGCGCATGCTCCCAATAATCTGGATATTCAGGAATTCATGATCATGCCCGTTGGAGCCATGACCTTCCGCGATTCCCTGCGCATCGGTACGGAAATTTTCCACACCCTGCAGGGCATTCTCAAGAATGACGGGCACGTCACCAGCGTGGGCGATGAGGGCGGCTTTGCCCCCAACCTCAAGAATCATGACGAAGCCTTTACCTACATCATCAAGGCCATTGAAGAAGCTGGCTACAATCCCGGCACCGAAGTGGCTCTGGCCATTGATGTGGCCTCCAGCGAGTTCTACAAAGACGGCAAGTACGTTCTGGCCGGCGAAGGCAAGACCTTCAACAATGCCGAAATGAGCGAATGGCTGGCCGAGTTTACCCGCAAGTATCCCCTTATCTCCATCGAAGACGGCATGGCCGAAGGTGATTGGGACGGTTGGGGCATGCTGACCGCCAGCCTGGGCGACCATGTGCAGCTGGTGGGCGACGACGTCTTTGTGACCAATCCCTCCATTCTGGCTGAAGGCATTGCCGAGGGCGTGGCCAACTCCATCCTCATCAAGCTCAACCAGATCGGTACCGTAACCGAAACCTTGGACACCATTGAAATGGCCAAGGAAGCGGCGTACACCACCGTGATTTCACACCGCTCCGGCGAAACGGAAGACAGCTTCATTGCCGACCTGGCCGTGGGCGTCAATTCCGGCCAGATCAAGACCGGCTCCCTGTGCCGTTCCGAGCGTATGGCCAAGTACAACCAGCTGCTGCGCATTGAAGAAGAACTGGGCGACGACGCCGAATTCTTCGGTCCCATGCTGGCGGAATACTATTCCCTCGGCGCGGAAGACTAGAGCAAGTTGCCTTTGAAATAGTTTATATTTCAAAGATAACCACTCAAATTCCGTATAGATAGAAAATACAGAGCCCGTGGCCGCTAAAATGGCCACGGGCTCTGAACGTTTATCCCGGCGGGCGCTGCCTGGCAGCGGCTAGAGCACGTTCATTCTCAGGGCATTTTGACTGTGAAAAAGCTTGAATGCCCTAAGGCCGCACAAGGGCGCAGCGCGCTGAAACGCCGTGTGGACTCAGCCGAAAATTGCATTGCGGCAGAATGACAGCTTTGAAACGTACTGCATTTCAAAGCTTATCTGCTGTAAGGCGTTCAGGCCGTGGCATTAATGTGTGGCGGGCTGCTTGAGCTTGAAGGCGGGGCAGTCTATACTGGCAGCATTGCGTGACAAAAAGATATTGGCCGTTCGCGTGCCTGCGGGCGGAAAAAAGACATGGAGCAAGCCATGATAGTGATTGACGGCAAGAAGACTGCGCAGGACATCCGCGCTGAACTGGCTGCCGAAGTAAGCGCAGCCACGGCAGCGGGCCGCCGCGCCCCTGGCCTGGCGGTTATTCTGGTGGGTGAAGACCCGGCATCTCAGGTATATGTGCGTAACAAGGAAAAAGGCTGCGCCGAGGCGGGAATAGCCTCCTTTGCCTATCGGTTGCCCGCAGATACCAAACAGCAGGACCTGCTGCAGCTTATTGAAGAGTGCAATGCCCGCCCCGATGTGGACGGCATTTTGCTGCAACTGCCCCTGCCCAAGGGGCTGGACGCCCAGGCTTGCCTGCTGGCCATTGATCCGGCCAAGGACGTGGACGGATTTCACCCTGAAAACGTGGGGCGGCTTTCTTTGGGTTTGCCGGGCTTCGTGTCCTGCACGCCTGCCGGGGTTATGGAGCTTTTGCGGCGCTACAATCTGCCCACCCGTGGCAAAAAAGCCGTTGTGGTGGGGCGCTCAGACATTGTGGGCAAACCCCTGGCCCTGTTGCTGACACGTTCCGGTGAATTTGGCGACGCCACGGTCACCATTTGCCATTCGCGCACGCCCGATCTGGCGGCGGAATGCCGCAGCGCGGATTTTCTCTTTCTTGCCATCGGCAGACCCCGTCTCATTACGGGCGATATGGTACGCCAGGGCGCGGTGGTCATTGATGTGGGCATCAACCGCACCTCCGACGGCCTGTGCGGCGATGCGGACTATGAAAGCGTGAGCGCCAAGGCTTCTGCCATTACTCCGGTTCCCGGCGGCGTGGGGCCAATGACCATTGCCATGCTGCTTATGAACACAGTGCAGTCCTGGCGGCAGCGCACGGCGTAGACAGCGGCGTCACGAGCGCCTTTTCAGGTATCTTTGCGGCGAACGGCATCCTCTATTCTGGACGAGTGTCAGTAAGGGGATATTATCTGCATAACAACTTGTTTTTACTGATAGAATAAAAAAGTATCTCGTTACGGCATTGTTTGGAACGTTTGTCTAAGGCATTTTTTTTGCCCCGCTTGTCGTGGGCATGACCACTTGGCCTGCCGCACGGCAGCAAGGAGCACGCATGGACTTCAAAACCGCGGTCAGAACTTGTCTGTTTAAAAAATACTGCAATTTCACTGGTCGCGCGCAGCGGTCGGAATTTTGGTGGTTCGTGCTCTTTGGCGGCATTGTCAATTCATGCCTGGGGCTTTTCACCAATGCGTCTCCTGAAACAGGCATGCTGACAAGCGGTATTGTGAGCCTTGTGCTGCTTTTGCCGCACTTTGCGGTGACCGCCCGGCGTCTGCACGACGCGAACCTTTCCGGCTGGATTCAGCTGGCTCCTATGGGCCTTGCCCTGCTTGGCGGCCTTGCCCTGCATCTTGACTTTGGCACATCAGCGTATATGTGCATTATGTTGGCTGGACTTACCGGGCTGGGGCTTCTCATCCTTTACGCCCGCAGGGGCACGGTGGGACCCAACCGGTTTGGCCCCGACCCGCTGGAAGGCGAAGCGCTCACCCCCGAAGCGCCCGGCAGCAGCACTTCTGCGGGTACTGGCAGTAGCGACAATAACGATAATGGTTGGGCAAAACTGGCCTCAACCCCTGCCGGGCAGCAGACCAGAGGCAAAGTCGCCTCAGGCATGCAGCCGGGGCAGCGAGCCGTGCCGGATAAAAGAGACTGATCCGCATTTTTAACCCCGCTGGTCCGCCTTGGGGGCCGCTTTTCGGCGGCTCTTGCAAGACCTGCGGGTATAGCGTATGGCCCGGAAATCCTATGCCATACTGTGAGGGCAACTATGTTCCGTAATGCAAAAAATGTCGGTTATTATATGATTGGCCAGGGCAGCCTGAGCCAGCTTGGCGATCTTCTGGCCGTGCGCCGCAAGGCAGTGGCTGGTCCCGCCGTCTTTTTTCTGGACAGTTTTTTTGAAGGCAAAGATCTGGCGGACAAACTGCCCGTGGAAAGCCGCGACATGGTGCTTTATGTCGACACCACCAGCGAACCCACCACGGACAGCGTGGACGGCTACACCGATCAGGTGAAGGCCTTTTTGAAGGGTGTTGAACCCTGCGCCCTGATTGCGCTTGGCGGCGGCTGTGTGCTTGATACCTGCAAGTGCGTCGGCAACCTGCTCAACAATCCCGGCAAAGCCGAAGACTACCAGGGCTGGGAACTGGTAAAGAATCCCGCGCCCTACAAAATCGCCGTTCCCACGTTGTCGGGCACTGGCTCCGAAACGTCGCGCACGGGCATCATCTGCAATGAAGAAAAGAACATCAAACTTGGCATGAACAGCGACTTCACCATGTTCGACCAGGTGTTGATGGATCCCGACCTCACGGCCAGCGTGCCCCGCAACCAGTATTTTTACACGGGCATCGATACCTACATGCACTGCTTTGAGAGCATTACCGGCTCTTACCGCAACGTGGTGGTGGATTCCCTTGCTGAAAAAGCCATTGATCTCTGCAAGCAGATCTTTCTCTCGCAGGATATGATGAGCGAAGAAAACCGCGAAAAGATGATGATCGCCTCCTACCTGGGTGGCATGGCTGCCGGTTTTGTGGGCGTGGTGCATCCCATCTCCGCTGGTCTCAGCATGGTGCTGCACATGCGTCACGGCATAGCCAACTGCTATTCCCTGTCCGTGCAGGAAGACATCTATCCCGAGCAGTACAAAGAATTCATGACCATGATGGAACGTCAGGGCATTGATCTGCCCAAGGGCATCTGCCAGAGCCTCACCGGCGCCCAGTACGATGCGCTCTACGGCGCAAGCATTGTGCATGAAAAGCCGCTTTCCAACCGTCTTGGCCCCGATTTCAAGAACATCCTTACCAAGGAAAACGTCATCGAACGTTTCAAAAGGATGTAACTGCGGCCTCCCATCCGAACTAGACTGTCATGACCTGTCGGCGGCGTGGGCAAAACCCCGCCGCCGTCAGGCACTTTCAGGCAGTAGCCGCAAGTCGGCTCCTGCCAGTAACGGATTTGACAGCCCCAGCGGATTTGCACGGCCCGCCCTGCCAATACCACCACGGTGAAGGCGCTTCGCCTCTGGCAGGTTTTTAAGGAAACGCTGATTTATTCCGTTTGGCTGCGTTGCTTCACTTTTTTTGGAACAGTCGAGGAAGGAAGAGGCCACTCCTGCTTCAAAAACAGACCGAGCCTTGCCAAACGAAATAACTGCGCGTTTTCTGGAGGCTCTTTAATCAGTGCTTCCTCAAGCGCAAAACTCCATAGTGAGGAGTCTCATGGATATTAAAGTCAACTTCAGCGGCCGCGCCATCCGGTATACCGAAGACGAAATCGCCGTTGTGGTCGAGGCCATGCGCAATGCTGATCCCCTGACCCAGGGGCACTATATGCGCCAGTTTGAAAGCAAGTTCGCAGACTATCAGGGCGTGACTCAGGGAACGTGCTTCACTACCATGAACGGCTGCTCCGCACTGGAACTTTCAGCCCAGCTCTGCATGTTCAATGAAGGCGACGAGGTGGTCATTCCCTCGCATACCTTCACTGCCTCGGCCTATCCCTATGTCAAAAAGGGCGCAAAGCTTGTTTGGGCCGATGTGGATCTGCACAGCCGCGTGGTAACGGCCGAGAGCATTGAGCGCGTGCTCACTCCCCGCACCAAGGCTGTAGTGGTTGTGCATCTGTACGGCTATGTGGCGGACATGCCCGCCATTGCCGCCCTGTGCAAGGAGCGCGGCCTGATTCTTATTGAAGACGCGGCCCAGGCCATCGGCGCGGAGATCGGCGGCGTCAAGGCCGGAGCCTTTGGCGATATGGCCATCTTCTCTTTCCATTCGCACAAAAACCTCACCACCTTGGGCGAAGGCGGCATGCTCTATGTGCGCGACGCCAAGCTTGCGGCTATGGTGCCCACCCTGCGCCACAACGGCCACTGCGGTTTTGATTTTGAGCGCCCAGACTACTGGAAACCCGCTATGGGCAACGTGGACATGCCCTTCATTGATGGCCGCATGGTACAGCCCAACAACTACTGCCTGGGTGAAGTGGAATGCGCGCTTGGGGCCAAGCTGCTGGAGCGCATTGACGAAATCAACGACCAGAAGCGTAGCCGCGCCCTGGCCTTCATTGACGCCCTGAAGGATTTTCCCGAGCTGGAGTTCCACCGCGAAGACAGCCGCCGCCACAACTATCACCTGCTGGCGGCCCGTATGACTTCCGGCGTTGATGACCGCGACCGCTTCATGCGCGCCATGTTCAATGAAAAGGGCGTCAAATGCGTGGTGCAGTACATTCCACTGGATAGGTACGACTACTACCGCCGTCTGGGTATGGGCGAAGCCTGCTGCCCCAATGCGGATACGTTCTTTGATACGATGATTTCCTTCCCCTTCCAGCACTGGCTGACGGAAGAAGAGTTTAGCTACATGCTGGCGTCCACGCGCGAAGTGTTGGCGCAAATCCGTTAGGCGGCGTTTTGTCCCTGACGTGCCAAATGAACCAGATGTGCCAGATATAATGGCGCTGCCAGGGGTTGCGCCATTATGCCATCCCCTGGCAGCGTCTTTGCTTTTTGGAGTGCAGGCACGCTCAGAGCACTTTGACCTCGAAAATTCAATTGCCCTGTCGCTGCACAAGAGAGCTGCGCCACAGCGCGGCGCGGGTTCTGCCGCAATTGCATTTTGGGCAGAACGGCAACGCTGAAACGTAAATATTGCATTGGTACTCTGCTCTGGAGCACCCGGGCGTCCCAAACGAACAGTCCACAGTGAAGAAAGCTCTTAAAAAGATTGTCAGATAAGGGTTTACCGTGAAAGAACGCTGTATTGTCATTCCCGCCATCAAGAAAAATGCCGTTATTCCCGACCAGCTTGTAAAAAAACTGGCAGGGGTAACACTCGTGCAGCGGGCCATCAATACAGCGCGGGGCGTGCTGCCCGGTGAGGATATTGTGGTGCTCACCGACAGTCAGGAGATATCCCTTATCTGCGAGCGCGCAGGCGTGGGCTTTCGCCGTCATGAAGATCTGCGCTTTACCACGCTGGATATTGTCAGCGAAATGCGGGTGCTGCTGGAAGAGCTGGCGCAAGAGTATGAGCATTGCATCATCCTGCGCGCCTCCTGCCCCCTGCTGACCTGGGTGGACGTTGAGGACGCCTGGAAGAAGTACCGCGAGGCCGACGCCGACAGCCTTGTGACCGTCAAGAACGTACGCCAGCGCATCTGGAACATGCACGGTGAAGGTCTTGAAGGCCTGCTGGATGATGACGCAGCCTCCGATGAAGAAAAAACGCTGGTTGTGGAAAGCCGCGCCCTCATAATGATGCGCCTGTCGTGCCTTCAGCAACCCTGCGAAAAGGGGCGGGGGCGTATTATCCCCTATTTTCTCAATGACAGGGCCATCGAAATTCAGGGCTATCAAGACTGGTGGATATGCGAACGCCTGCTTGAGCGGCGGCATGTGGTATTTGTGGTGGCTGGCTGGCCTGCCATCGGTATGGGGCATGTGTTTCGGGCGCTGATGCTGGCGCACGAGATAACCAACCACAGGGTCAGCTTTGTCTGCACCCGCGAAAGTGAACTGGCTGTGGAAAGCATAGCCCGCAAAGATTACAAGATTGTGCGGCAGGGGGCGGAAGACCTTGCCGACACCGTGCTTGCCCTGCGCCCCGACCTTGTCATCAACGATATTCTCAACACCACCACGGCCTACATGAAGCGGCTTACAACCGCAGGCGTGCGCTGCGTAAATTTTGAAGACGAAGGGCCGGGGGCTCCGCTGGCGCGCCTTGTGGTCAATGCCCTGTATGAAGGTAAAACCACAGACAATCTTTGCTGCGGGCCGGAATATTTCTGCCTGCGCGACGAGTTTGTAAACGCGGAACGCAATCCTTTTCGGCAGGAAGTCAAAACCGTGCTCATCACCTTTGGCGGCACGGATCAGCACGACTGTTCGCGCCGGGTGCTGGACATCATCGAACCCATTTGCCGCGCTTACGAGATCGCCGTTCGCGTGGTGGCCGGGCCGGGCTACGCCCACAAAGAAGCTATGGAAGAGCACCTTAAAAAGCTCGACAACCCTCTGGTCACGTTTACCTGGGCCACCAATGTCATGAGCCGCATGATGGAAGGGGCGGACCTTGCCATTTGTTCTGCCGGGCGCACGGTTTACGAACTGGCCCACATGTGCGTGCCAGCGCTGGTGTTGGCCACGCATGAGCGCGAGGCGCGGCATACCTTTGCCCGCCCACGCCACGGCTTTGCCTTTGTGGGCATTATGGACCGCGTTGGCGACGGCAGAATACGCAATACGTTTCTTGCCATGCTGAAAAATACTCGCCGCGAGCGCTTCTGGCGGCGGCAGGACAGGCTGGACTTCACGATCAACAAGGGCCGCGTGGTGCGGCGCATGCTGGGCCTTTTGAACGAGCGGCCTCAAGGGGCGGAACGTTAGGGCTGCTGCAAGATACTTCAGGCCGCCGTCACAGGCTTCACGCTGCCGGGGCTGGCTGTTTTTTATCACGGCAAGCATCGGCAAAAAACGCGGTAAAACTCACGAACTGCCAACGCGCAGGATTGCGCAGGCAGGCGTCAGGCGGGGCGTGACAATAGCGTGGCCGCCTTCCCAAATATCAGAAATGACAGCGGTGCAGCACCGCTGAAAGGAAGTATTCATGTCCAGTAATGGCAAGGTTGTCGCCATTGTTCAGGCCCGTCTGGGTTCCAGCCGTCTGCCTTTGAAGTCCCTTCTCTGCCTGCGGGATTTGCCGATTATCGATTGGGTCGCCCGCCGCCTTGCCGCCTCTGCACGGCTGGATTCCATCATGGTGGCAGTGCCGGATACGCCGCTGGATATGGTTTTGCTTGAGCACCTGCGCCGCCGTGGCGTGCCCTGCATGGCCGGGCCGGAAGACGACGTGCTGGCGCGGTTTTGTCAGGCGGCCAAGCTGGCCGATGCCGAACTTGTGGTGCGCGTGTGCGCGGATAATCCGCTGATCTGGGGCGGAGCCGTGGACAGACTGGTGGATTTTTACCGTCAGGGCAACTGGGACTATGCCTATAACCATATTCCCCGCAAGAACCTCTGGCCCGATGGCCTGGGGGCCGAAATTCTTTCGCGCGAGCTGCTTGATGAACTGGACAGCAAGGCTGTGCAGCCCTCGCAGCGCGAACACTGCCTGAACTATATATGGGACAACGCCGCTGATTTTCGCATAGGCACCTTTGATCCCGAGGAAGACTGGCTGCGCCGTCCCGATCTGCGGCTGGACATGGACAGGCCCGACGATTTTCGCCGTCTGGCGCTCTTGCCCATCACGCCGGATATGGACGCGCGGGCCATTGTGGACGTGTGCAGTTCAACCTGTGGTGAGGAAAGCTGAGAACTCTTCGCGTTCTCCCATTGTTTGAAGAAATATGTAAAAGGCTCCCCGGCAATGCCAGGGAGCCTTTTACTGTATGAAACGGGATGTTGTGTTTGTGGCGTGCAGCGTGAGCCATGCGTAATATACACCGGACGTTGTGGCGCGCTGTGTTGCACCGCCAATACCGTTAGAGCTTTTCGGGGGCACGCGGCTGGGGAGCCATAGTACGCAGATTTACTTTGAAGCTTTGAGATGTAGAAAGGCGCTGCTTGATTCCCCGCAGTTACATTGGGGCATGCAATAGCTTGCTGGAATAAAAATAGGAGTTTTAGGGGAGGGGGTGTGGGGAGGAGACCCTTTTGCAAAAGGGGCCCTTCCCCACAAAGCAGTTCAAGGTAAAAACGCTCTAAAATCCTTCTTCCAGCGGCGGCCACACCAGCCAGGGGCCGTCAGGCGTAACAGTTTTTGCCTTGCCGGGGGCCACATGCACTTCGCGGCCCCACACGTTTATGCGGTTTTGGGCAAACCACTGGATAGCCTGCGGGTAAATGCGGTGCTCCATAGCGTGAATACGCTGCATGAGGTCGTCCACCTCTTCATCGGGATTCACCGGCACGGCGGCCTGAATGACAACCGGGCCGCTGTCCATCTTTTCTTCCACAAAATGCACGGTGCAGCCGGATATTTTGACGCCGTATTCGCAGGCGTCGGCCCCGCCGTGTACGCCGGGAAAGCTCGGCAGCAGGGCAGGGTGGATGTTGATGACCCGGCCTGAAAAAGCGTCCAGAAAGGCCGTGCTCAGCATGCGCATGTACCCGGCCAGCACAACAAGCTGCGTGCCGTGGTCTTGAAGGGTCTGCACTACCGCTCGGTCGTAGCTTTCACGGTCGGCAAATTCCTTGTGGTCCAGCACCACGCATGTGACGCCTGCCTTGCGTGCCCGTTCGATAACGCCCGCGCCGGGGCGGTTGCAAACGATACAGCAGATGTTCACGTCAAGAACGCCCGTAGCGGCCTTGTCTATCATGGCCTGAGCGTTGGAGCCGCTGCCCGAGGCCAGTATGGCGATATTCAGTGGCATGAGGTTTCCATTTTATTAGAGCTTTTTCGTACGGCGCGCTGCACGCTTGTGCCGCGTTAGAGCATTTAATCTTTTTCAAAGTTAAAATGCTCTAACATCAAAGGCAGTCCAGGCGCGGGTTACGCCTTGGCAAAGTGCTTCTGCAAGGCCACAACCAGGGCAGGAATGGTGTATTCCGTTGGCTGTATATGGCAGGGCAGACCGTTGGCCGTCAAAGTGTCAGCCGTAATGGGGCCGATGGCTGCAAGCTGCACTTCGGGATGGGCCTTGAGCACATCCGCCGGAATAAGGGAGAGAAAGTTCTCTACCGTGGACGAAGACCCGAAGGTCACGCAGTCCAGCGTGCCGGCCTTGATGCGGTCCAGCACTTCGTCCCTGCGGTGGGCGGCGGGCACGGTTTCGTAGGCGGCAATAACGTCCACCACGGCTCCGGCCTTGCGCAGTTCGTCAGGCAGCACTTCACGCGCCTTTGCCGCACGGGGCAAAAGAAAACGCTTGCCGTTCACGTTGCCATTTTCACGGCTCACAAGGCCGTCGAGTACGCCTTCGGCCACATAGCGCTCAGGAATGAAGTCTGGCGTGATGCCGCGCTGCAACAGAGCTTCGGCAGTGGCGGGGCCAATGGCGGCCACCTTGCAGTTGCCCAGGGCGCGGCTGTCCTTGCCGGCTTCGGCCAAACGCAGCCAGAAATGGCGCACACCGTTGACCGAGGTGAAGATCACCCAGTGGTAGTCGGCCAGTTTGGCAAGGGCTGCGTCCAGTTCCGCATAGTCAGCCATGGGGCTGATTTCAATGGTGGGGCACTGAATAACCTCTGCGCCCAGTTCCGCAAGGCTGGCCGCGAGGCCGCTGGCTTGCTCACGGGCGCGGGTGACAACAACACTGCGGCCCATGAGGGGCTTTTGCTCAAACCAGTTGAGTGTCTTGTGCAGGCTCGCCACCTTGCCCACCAGAATGACCGAGGGGTTGGTAAACTTGGCTTCAATGGCGGCAGCGGGCAGCTCGGCCAGCGTGGATACGAGGCTGCGCTGGCGGGGCGTGGTGCCACGGTAAATAAGGGCCGCCGGAGTCTCTGGGGCCATGCCAGCGTCCAGCAGGTTACGGGCAATGTCGGGCAGGTTTTTCATGCCCATGACAAAAACCAGTGTGGACGCGCTGGCCGCCAGTGCGGGCCAGTTGTGCACAGAACCGGGTTTGTCGGGATTTTCGTGCCCTGTGATGATGGTGACGGAAGAAGCAAAATCGCGGTGGGTCAGCGGAATACCCGCATATGCCGGAGCCGCAATGGTGCTGCTGATGCCGGGCACTTCTTCAAAAGGAACTCCGGCAGCCACCAGTTCTTCGGCTTCTTCGCCGCCGCGTCCAAAGATATATGGATCGCCGCCTTTCAGGCGGGCCACGATCTTGCCTTCCTTGGCCTTGCGTACCAGCAGGGCGTTGATTTCATCCTGCGGCAGGGCATGGTTGCCCGCTACCTTGCCCACATAGATTTTTTCGGCATGGGGGCTGGCGTGGTTGAGCAGGCTGTCATTGGCCAGAGCGTCGTACACCACCACATCGGCGGCAGCCAGGGCGTCGCGGCCCTTGAGGGTCAGCAGGCCCGGATCACCGGGGCCAGCACCAATCAGATACACCTTCATCATTACTGAACGCCTCCCCGGGCCAGTTCAAGCAGCGTGCGCGCGCCAAAGGCCGAAGGCCCGGCGGGACAAAGGGGCGTGGGCTTGGAGGCCCAGTCTACCCCGGCAATATCCAGATGCGCCCAGCGTACCCCTTCCTGAATGAAGTGCTGTAAAAAGAGCGCGGCATTGATGGCTCCGCCTTCACGCGGGCCCATGTGGCAAATGTCGGCCACTTCGCTTTTCAACTGCTCGGCATAGGGCTTCCACAGGGGCAGGGGCCAGTATTCTTCACCGCATGCGCCCCCGGCGGCGCGGATGCGCTCGCTGAGGTCTTCATCGTCGCTGAAAAGACCGGCAATCTGCGTGCCCAGCGCCACAGCGCAGGCTCCCGTAAGGGTGGCAATGTCCACCAGGGCGGCGGGGGTCCAGGTTTTCTGGGCGTAGGCCAGAGCGTCGCACAGGGCAAGGCGGCCTTCGGCGTCGGTATTCTGGATTTCCACGGTATCGCCATTGGCGGCGCTGACAACGTCACCGGGGCGCATAGCGCGGCCACCGGGCATATTTTCAGCGCAGGCCAGCAGGCCGATGACCCGGCGGGGGGCTTCTTCCTGCGCCAGAGCGGCCACGGCCGCCAGCACAGTGGCTGCGCCCGTCATGTCGGCCTTCATCTGGTGCATGTTGGCGGCTGGTTTGAGGCTGATGCCGCCAGTGTCAAAAGTAATGCCCTTGCCCACAAGAATAAGGGGTTTGTCTTGCTCATGACCTGCGGGGGCGTGCTCAAGAATGACAAGGCGGGGCGGGCGGCCCGACCCCTGGCCTACGGCCATCAGGCAGCCCATGCCTTCTTTTTCCAGCTCGTGCTCGTCAAGCACGGTGCAGGCAAAGCCCTGCTGACGGGCCAGTTCCTGAGCGCGCTCGGCCAGTTTTTCAGGGTAGAGCAGGTTGGGCGGCGTGCTGGAAAGGTCGCGAGCCAGGCTCACGGCCCATGCGGCGTTTTCGCCACGGCGGGCGGCGGCGTGGGAAGCGTCGGGCACTTCTTCGCCGTCAAAGCCCAGCGCCAGCCACTGCGGATCGGCAGGTTCATCCTTGTCGGCCTTTTTCAGGGCTGTAAAGCGGTACAGGGCCAATTGGGCCGCGCACACGCATTCTTCCACCAGGCGTTCACGTCCGCCAGGCAGGCAAGCAAGCGCAGGTTCGGGCAGCAATATTGAAGCATAACCTTTTTGGCGGCACAGCTGAACGGCGGCGGCAATGGCCTTGCGAATGCCTGCGGTGTTCACCTTTTCTCTGGGGCCAAGGCCCACGGCGAGAACGCGGGGCACGGAAAGCTCGGGATGGCCGTGCATGATGGCAAGTTCGCCTGCCTTGCCCTTGAAATCGCGCAGGGCAGGAGCGATGACCAGCCAGGGAGCGGCCCTGTCTATCTGGGGGCAAACTTCTGTCAGGGATTCATCCTGGCAAACAGGGGCCAGCATGACTTCGCCCTTCCACTGTTCCGGGCCAAGATTTTGAAAGCGTATATCCATGTGCTGCGTTCTCCTCATATATGCCGCTTGCATGCGTTGGACGGCAGGCGTTTTGCCGTATGTGCGGCGGCCTGTCCGGGTAGGGGAATATACGCTGCCCCGGCTCTTTTGCCAAGGGCGCGGGCGACAGGCCGGGCCATACTTCCGTGGCTGCTTGCTTGCCCGGCGGCCACACGGGGCTCACCTCTGCTGCGTGGGCAAGGCCAGTGTTGATGGTTGCAGCTATGCTGCGGTCATCCCGTGTTTATATAGTGTTCGTGTCGCTTTTGAGAGCTGACGCCAGGGGCTGCTCTAAGTAAACGCTGATTTGTTCCGTTTGGCTGCGTTACTTTACTTTTTTTGAAACAGTCGAGGACGGAAGAGTCCACCTCTGCTTCAAAAAAAGGTCGCGCCTTGCCAAAGGAAATAACTGCGCGTTTCCAGAGGCTCTTTAATCAGTGCTTCCCCAAGTATGTGATTTTGCTCCAGGGCAAGGAAATAGCCCTTTTTTGCAATGGTCATGTGCTCTTACGGAGCATAGCTTAAGTAAAAAAGGCCTTTTGACGCAGCCAGTTGGTCAAAAGAATTATCTGGAAGCAGCCCCTGTACGGCCCTGCATCATTGCATCATAGCTGTCGCCCCAGTCGCGCAGTGAATTCATGATGGGAATAAGCGATACGCCGACGTCTGTCAGTGAGTATTCCACACGCGGGGGCACTGTGCCGTAAATTTTTCTGTGAACAATGCCGTCCTGCTCAAGCTCGCGCAGTTGTTTCACCAGCATGCGTTCACTCACTTCGGGCAGGCAGCGGCGCAGCTCGCCATAGCGCAGAACAGGACGCCCGGCGAGAAAATAGATGATAAGGAGCTTCCATTTGCCGCCAATAAGATCAAGAGTAAGTTCAAAGGCGCAGCGGTAGGGCTTGTTGCCGAGAATTTTTACCGTACAGGTGTCAGGGGTTGCATCGGGCATGGCAGCGCCTCCGTTTGGCAAAGCTATATCTACTATATTTTTTGTTAGTATATGATTTTTTAATCAGTACTTGCAAGTCAGCATGAAAGGAATACTATCTGAGCATTATTCAATCCGCAAGGAGCAACACTATGAAAGCACTGGCCCTTAACGGCAGCCCCAGAAAAAATGGAAACACTGCCATATTGCTCGAAAAGGTTTTGTCCCCCCTGGAAGAAGCCGGATGGGAAACCGAACTTGTGCAGATTGGCGGCAAAAAGATTCAAGGGTGTAGAGGTTGCCTGAAGTGTGTGGAAAAGCAGGACGGCCGCTGTGTGTTTGACAACGACATCCTCAATGGTGTTCTGGAAAAGATGCTTGCGGCAGATGCGATGATTCTGGGTACGCCCTGTTATTTCACCGATATGAGCGCAGAAATGAAGGCTCTGGTTGACCGTGCCGGATATGTGGCCTTTGCCAACGGCGGGCTGTTTCAGGGCAAGATTGGAGCCGCCGTGGTAGCTGCTGGCAGCGGCGGGGCCACGCACGCCTTTGACAGCATCAATCATCTCTTCCTCATGTCGCGTATGCTTGTTCCGGGGTCAGTGTTCTGGAATATGGGCTACGGCAGGGCCGAGAAGGAAGTGCTGGGCGACGAACGCGCGCTGCAAAACATGCATCACCTTGGCCGCACCATCGCATGGCTTGGCAAGGCCATTTCACCGCATATGGCAAGTTTTCCTGCATAGGGTCTTGCTCGCTTGAAGGGCATACAAGGGGTTGTGCTCATGTCAGCGCTGCGCACTGACATGACGCAATGCGTCCATACCTTCAAACCTGTTAAAGCACACTCATGATAATGTTCACTCAAGACCCGCCGTGCAGCGTTCAGGCCGCAGGCGGGTCTTGTCATGCAAGCTCTGTACGGGCATGGTGGGGCATGGTCTTTGCAGCTATTCGGCAAGCGATGTTTCGCCGCATGGACCCGCCATTATTCTGTCACTGGAAGAAGTATGCTCGTATATATACACGTTCCCTTTTGCAGCACGCGCTGCCGCTATTGCGCCTTTTACTCCAATCCCCTCGGGCGCGGGGTAGACCCCGCAGCATCCCCTGTGGTGCGGGACTATGTGGATACCCTGTTTATGGAGCTGGCCCACTGGGGCGACCGCTTTGGCGGCAGCACCGTGCAGACGGTATTTTTTGGGGGAGGCACGCCAAGTCTGCTGCCGCCGCGCGTGGTGGGGCTCATTATGGAACGCATCGGGCGCTACTTCAAACTGGCGCACAAGGCCGAGGTGACCCTTGAGGCCAACCCTGAATCCCTGCGGGGCGGCCACCGCGTTGCCCAGTATCTTGATGCGGGAATCAACCGCCTTTCCATCGGTATTCAGAGCCTGGACGAAAGCATGTTGCGCATGCTGGGCCGCCCGCACAAGGCGCAGGACAGCATGCACGCTGCCTTTTTGGCTCGTGAGGCGGGTTGCGCCAATATCAACGTGGACCTTATGTGGGGGCTGCCGGGGCAAAGCGTGCGCCAGTGGCTGCAAACCCTCAAGGACGTCATGCGCATGAGCCCCGACCACATATCCGCCTATGGCCTGACCATTGAGCCGGGCACGCCTCTGGAGCTGGATGTGGAGGACGGCCGCCTGATACTGCCGCCGGAACGCGACCAGAACATCATGTTTATGGAAGGCGCGGCCTTGCTGGAACAGCACGGCTACATGCACTACGAAATTTCAAATTTCGCCCGTATGGGCTTCCAGTGCCGCCACAATATGGGCTACTGGGAAGGCGAGGACTATCTGGGCATCGGGCCTTCGGCCACATCGACCATCGCCGGGCGGCGCTGGACCAACCCGGCCAGTCAGAAGGCCTGGGACTCACGCACCCGTGACGGCAGCCTGGGGCAGGAAGTGGAAGAACTTGACCCGCAAACCCGCGTGCTGGAACTGCTCATGTTGCGCCTGCGAACGGCCAGAGGCTTGCGGGTAAAGGCCTACCGCGAAATGACAGGGCGCGATTTTGTGCGCGACCATCAGCGCCTTGTGCAGGCCCTGCACGAAAACGGACTTATCCGCATACGCAACGGCTATCTGCGCCTGACGCGCAGCGGCATGCTTGTATCCAATTCCATTTTAAGCAATCTGTTTGCGCGAACGCGTGAAGTGCTCAAGCAGGGGCTTGCGCCCGGCGCAAAGCCTGACGTAAACCCGGCAGCGGGTATAGGCACGGGCAGCCTGGGCGAGGCCGTATTGGCCGAGCAAGCAGCAGGGCAGTTAGTTGGATCGTTTGGCAGCGGTGGGGGCGATCAGGGAAGCGCGGAGGAAAATATTGTGGTTCCCGCCGGGCCTTTGGGGCACAAAAGAACCACGAGCCACAACGCAGAAATACGCCCGGTGCAGTGGCCCAAGGCCTGACGCAAATTGGCCGTGGTTGTGCAGTTTTTAGAGCATTTCAACTTTGAAATGCTCAGGTGGCTGCGTGAGCAGACGCCCACCGTGGAGGCGGAAACGCTATTTATTTGCGCGGTTAACCGCCGTAGCGAGCGTGTTTTAAACTTTGAGAATATATATTCTCAAAGTTAATCTGCTCTAGAGAAGATTTGTTTTGAATCTGACGAATGTAAAGCTGACACGCAGCCGAGAGGCGCGTTTGGGGGCTACATTCTCGCCGCGTTGCAGCCGAGTGTGTGGTCTATTTGCTGCCGGGCATTGTAATAATCATTCACTTTTTTATGTTGAAATACAATTTTCAACATAAAATACACCATGTTATGCAGGGGTAGGCTCGGGAACAAAACTAGGGCATGTAGCTTTTTTAAAAGTACAAATGCTCTGTGAGCCGCCCGCCCATACGTCACAGGGAAACAAACGTCCCTGCGGGACGGATGCCCTAGCAGAAGGTGTTGAGAGTCAAAATCTGCTCAAGCACGCCAGCATCGGCAGGCAAAAAGCCCAGCGCAGGCGCTTCGTCCGGGCTGACCCAGCGCAGATTTTGTCCTTCGGCGGCGCAAGGCTCACCGACGAAGTCTGTAACGTGAAAAAAGTACAGACGCACGTTGAGGTTCCGGTCTGCATAGCGGTGTTCAACGCACTGCCAGTAGCTGGCTTCGCGTACGCCGATGCCCAGTTCTTCAGCCAATTCGCGCTTCAGCGCTTCTTCCGGGCTTTCATTGCCTTCAAGCTTGCCGCCGGGAAATTCCCAGTAGCCTTCCATTATTTTGTTCGTGGGGCGTTGGGAGGCGAGAAAATGCCCGCCGCGCCAGATGATGCCCGCCGCCACGTCAATCGTTTGTGTGTAGTCCATCCCCGATGCTTTCCTTTGATCTCTAGGGAAACGCTGATTTATTCAGTTTGGCGGCGTTGCTTCGCTCTTTTTGAAACAGCCGGGAACGGAAGAGTCCCCCCCCTGCTTCAAAAAAAGATCGCGGCTTGCCAAAAGAAATAACTGCACGTTTTCAGGAGCTCTTTACTCAGTGCTTCCCTAGGGCAGATTAACTTTGAAATGCCACACATTTCAAAGTTATCATTCTGCCGAAGCTGTGGTTCCGGCAGAGTCCATACCGCAGTACGGCTGGTGATCTGGTTTGGAGCATTTTTATTTTGAAATGCTCTGGCTGCTGCGTAAACAGCAACTCCCCGTAAAGGCGCAGGCGCTATGCATTTGCGCTTTGCGCCGCTGCTAAGAAGCCGCATATTCCCGCTGCTCAAATCCTGATTTCTGAAAATATACAGATGCGGTATCTTCAGGGTGACTTTGCCTTGGCCAGCGGCGTGATGCCGCTCCCCCAACCTTGGCCTAGCCTTCTGTATTCCACCGTGCGCGCACGGCTTCCATGCGCTCTTCAAGAGTGGTCATTTCTTCAAAAAGGTCTTCGCCGCGCTTTTTGCAGGCTTCAAAAGCTTTCAGCAACTCCGAGGAACGGGCGTGGTCGGCATATACCTCAGGATCAGCCAGTTGCGCCTCGGCTGCTCCCTGTTCGTCCAGCACTTTGGCCAGTTCCTTTTCCATAGCGTCATAGCGGCTTTGCAGAGGTTTCATTTCCTTGTGCATCGCATTACGCTTTTCGGCTTGCTCACGCTTGAGGCGCTTTTGTTCGTCGCGCGAAAGGCCCTGGGCGTCTCCCCCCAGCGAATTGTCCTGCGCCGCGCCAGCTCCCCGGCCTGCATCCGCGTTGCCCGATGGCCCCGTCATGCGGGCGCGTCGCACCGCATCATAGGAGGCGAAATCGGAGAACACGGTAATGCCCTTCTTGTCAAGCTCCCAGGCTTCCGCCCCTACCTGCGAGAGCAGCCAGCGGTCATGCGCGACCATGAGCAGGGTGCCGGTAAACTTTTGCAATGCCGACACAAGCGCTTCACGGCTTTCGAGATCAAGGTGGTTGGTGGGTTCGTCCAACAGCAGGAAATTGCAGCGCTTCAAGAACAGGCTCGCCAGCACAAGGCGGCTTTTTTCACCGCCGGAAAGGGCGCTGACCTGACGGTCAAAGTAGTCTTGCCCAAGAAGGAAGAGGCCGAGCACGCTCATAAGCTCTTCTTCAGTGGTGCGCGGGTCGGACAGACGGCGAATTTCGCCAAGTACCGTGGTGTCTTCACGCAGGGTGTCCATCTGGTGCTGGGTGTAATATCCCATACGCAGTTGCGTAGCTGTGGCCAGATTGCCGCCGCAGCGTTCAAGCGTGCCTGCCAGCAGCTTGAGCAGCGTGGATTTGCCGCAGCCATTGTGCCCTACCAGGGCCACGCGCTGGCCGCGGTACAGGGTAAAGGTCAGGGGCGGCCACATAACCTTGCCGTCGCCAAAATGAAAATCCAAATCCGCAGCAGCCAGAACGATCTTTTCAGAGTGCGGTGCTTCGGGCCAGGAAAAATTCAGTTCTTTGCGCTTGGGTTCCGGTCTGTAATCCTCAAGCTCTTTTTCAAGCTTTTTTGCTATCTTTTGCCGGGAACCAGCTTGCCGTGCCTTGGTGGCCTTGGCGCGAAAGCGCTCCACAAAGGCCATTTTTTTGTCGAGGTCTTCCCTGAGAGCACGGGCTTCGCGCTCGCGCTGGGCATTGTACTCGTCCTGCAAGGTCAGAAACTGGGTGTAGGTGGCCTTGCGGAAAACAGGACGCGCCAAACCAAGGTAAAGCACATGCGTGCCCACCGTATCCATAAAACGGCGGTCATGCGCCACAAAAACCAGAGCGCCCTTGAAGTCCAGCAAAAAGGACTCCAGCCATTCCACGGCTTCCATATCTAGATGGTTGGTGGGTTCGTCCAGCAGCAGCACGTCGGCTCCTGCGGTGAGCACGCGGGCAAGCTTGGCGCGCTCGCGCCAGCCGCCCGAAAGTTCGCGCAGGGTGCGGCCCCACTTGTGCTCGGCAAAACCCAGGCCCGAAAGTACGGCCTTGGCCCTGTGCTCCGGGTTATACCCATAGAGCGATTCCAGTTCGCTCTGACGGTGCATGAGTTCGGTAAGGCGCGATTCGTCCTTGTCTGCGGCGGCTTCTTCCCATTGGGTCCAAAAGTCGCTCCAGTCGTGCAGCACGTCCAGTACATAGGTGAGCAGGGGCGTGTTGAGGGCGTCTTCTGAAAGTTCCTGTTCCACATAGCCCAGGCGGCAGCCGCGCGGCAGAATGACGCGCCCGCCGTCAGCGGAATCCGCCCCGGCCAGCAGCCGCAAAAATGTGGATTTGCCCGTACCGTTGGGACCGCATACGCACAGGCGCACGCCGGAATCCACCTCCATCGAAAAATTGCTGAAGATGTCCCGCCCGCCAAATGATTTGGAAAGTTCCTGAATCGTTATTTTCACAACCAGCCCTCACGGCGGTAGCCTTCAACTGCTTCAGCCATGCCTGCCTCAAGGCTCATGCACGGAGTGAAGCCAAGTTCGCGCCGAATGCGGCTGCCATCGCAAAGCCAGCCAGCCTGACGGGCTTCGCGGTATTTATCCAGATTCCAGTTGGGCGCGCGGTGCAGACGGCCCCCAAAAGCAGGGGGCAAGTGGGACAGCAGGGCGTCGGCAGTGATGCCGAAAGCTGATGAAAGCGCGGCTGTCAGCGCCATGATGGGCAGGGGCATGCGGATAATGCGCACCTTGCGCGGTTCGCGCGCCAGTGCGGCATCAATGGCAGAACCCATGCCGCGGCAAAAATCGCTCATGGTGTGCGCCTGCCCGTCACTGAGGTGATAGACCCCTTGCGCTTCGGGGCGGCAGGCGCAAATGACGGCCTGCCCCATATCGCGCGCGTGTATGGCGCTGACGGGAAACTCGCGTCCAAAGCCGGGGCTTACGGCAACGCCGCGCATGACGCCCTTGAACACGGGCAAAAGGCCCTTGTCGCCAGAACCATAGATGATGGGGGGGCGCAGAGTGACCATGCGGTCGCCAAGAACGCGGCCCAGAATTTGTTCGGTAAGTACCTTGGACCAGCCGTAGGCCGACACTGGCGCGGGCAAGGCGGTGTCGTTTACGCCGGGGGCCGTGCCGCCGGGGCCTGTGGCCGCCTGGCTGGACACCAGCACCAGCCGCTGTACGCCAGCGTGCCCGTTAGCTACGGCATTAAGGTCTGACTGACGTATTGCTTCCGCCAAAGAGGCGGCGGCGCGGGCATTGGCGCGCAAGTAGTCCTGCCAGCCAAGGCCGAAAAGAAGGGCGGCCATGTGGATGACCATATCCTGCCCGGCAAGGGCTTCGGCAAGGCCGCGCCCGCTGGCGAGGTCAGCCTGGGCAACGGCTACGCCTTGAGGCAGGCCGCGTGTGCTCGAGCTTGCCCGGGTGAGGCAGGTAACGTGAGCGCCAGCTTCCAGCAATTGCGGCAGCAGATGCCGCCCCACAAAACCGGTGCCGCCCGTAAGCAGAACCTTGACGCCCTTGAGATGCCCGGAGGCGGCAGGGGCTGGCGTGCCGGAGCTTGCAGCGGATGAGGCGCCTGTGTGCTTCATGTCAGTGCCGGGGGCCGAAATACTCATGCTTCGATTTCCCTGCGGTAAATACGGTAGCGCTTGTTGAGGCGGCCTGAAAAATCTTCAAGCAGATCGTTGACGGGCACATTGTCTTCAAGCACCCAGGAGCCTTCGACCCACTGGAAGTCGGGCCGATGCTGGGCTTTTTCCATCATGAAGTCCAACAAGAGCAGGGGCAGGCCCATAAGCCGGAATTCTTCGCGAATGCCGAAAAGAATGGTGCGGTAGCCGCCGCGTATCTCGGCCCGCGCGCGCCACCAGTGCCACAGGGCGGAAAGGCCTAGCTTGCCGTTGAGCCGCCGAAGCAGGGGAGCCATGTCGGGCAGGGCCACCATACCCGCCGCGGGCTTGCCGTCGTGGAAGAACAGGACGAAAAATTCCGGGTCCAGCACGCTTTTAAGTTCTTTGACGTGCTGTTCGGCTTCACCGTCCGAAAGGGGAGAAAAGCCCCAGTTGTTTGCCCACGAATCTTTGTACAGGGCCAGCATATCGCGAATGTCTTCAGTCAGCGTGGCCTTGCTGGACGTGCGGCAGGTAAAATGCGCCTCGGCCTTGAGGCGGGCCACCTCGTCGTGGAGCCATTCGGGCGGATTGAACGTGCTTCTTTCAATAAGATAGGCGAAAAGATCCTGCTCTTTGCGGAAGTGCCAGCTTTCCAGCAATTCCGGGTAGTACGGCGGGTTCCAGGGCATCATGATGGTGGGGGCAAGCTCAAAGCCGTCCACCAGCATGCCGCAGGTGTAGTTTGCAGACGGATTCAGCGGCCCACGCATGAAGGTCATGCCCTGCGCAGCCAGCCAGTCTCTGGCGGCGTCAAACAGGGCGTGGGCCGCTTCCTTGTCGTCCTCGCACTCAAAGAAACCAAAGCTTCCGCAGGTTTCGTTGGCGTAGGCATTGTATTTTTCGTCTACAATGGCGGCGATGCGGCCCACAAGGCGTCCGTCGCGCACGGCAAGAAAAAGTTCACGCCGGGCGCTTTCCCAGAAGGGATGTTGCCCTGGCGTAAGCAGTTCGCGCTCCTGGCTCTTGATGGGGGGTATCCACAAGGTGCTGTGGACATAAATGCTCCAGGGAAACTCAAGAAATCTGGTGAGTTCCGACTCCGACCGGGCTGCGATGACTTCAAGACCCATAATCAGCCCAACTGCAAGCTGCCGCGCAGCTCGTCCAGAGAGGATATGCCCAGGCGCTCGCAGGCAGCGGGAAGTTCCTGCACCATATCAAAGGCGCAGTCTGGCCGCATGAAACTTGCTGTGCCTACCTGCACGGCGTGCGCGCCAACCAAAATGAACTCCAGCGCGTCTTCAACGCAGGATATGCCGCCCACGCCCACCACAGGAATCTTTACCGCGCGGGCTACCTGCCACACGCAGCGCAGCGCCACAGGCTTGATGGCCGGGCCGGAAAGCCCGCCGACCACATTGGCCAGTGAGGGCCGGCGCTTTTGCAGGTCAACCGCCATGCCCAGCAGGGTATTGATGCAGGATATGCTGTCTGCCCCAGCTTCTTCCGCAGCGCGGGCCATGACAGTGATGTCGGTGACGTTGGGCGAAAGCTTGATCATGATGTGCTTGTCCGGCGCGGATTTGCGCACAATGGACGTCACCTGCGCAAGCATGCCGGGGTCCTGACCGAAAGCAATGCCGCCTTCGCGCACATTGGGGCAGGACACGTTGACTTCAAGCGCTGCCACGCCTTCTTCATCATTGAGGCGGGCGGCCAGCTGGCCGAAATCTTCAACCGAAGCGGCGTAGATGTTGGCGATAACGGGAGCTTCCTGCCAGGGCAGCATGGGGAGCTTTTGCGCGCAGAAAACATCGACCCCGTCATTTTGCAGCCCCACGGCATTGAGCATGCCCGCTGTGGTCTCCACAATGCGGGGGGTGGGATTGCCTTCGCGGGCCTGAAGGGAAAGCCCCTTGACCACCATGCCGCCAAGGCTGGCAAGGTCGCCGTATGTGGCGAATTCCAGGCCGTACCCAAAGGTGCCCGAAGCTGTAAGTATGGGATTTTTGAGGGTCAGATCATGCGTCTGGCCGCTCAGCGTAACGGAAAGATCCATGCCGCGTTCTCCAGTAACCACGCAGACCCGCCGTAGCGCAAACCTTTGCGCCGGGGCGGGGCGGTGAGGGGTTGTGTGCCCGCCTGGGGTGAGCTGTTACGGGCTATCGCCGGATTGGCAGCGAGCCTGTACCGCCAGACGGCACGGCGCGCTGCACCAGCTTTGTTCCGTTGCTCTACCTGCCGTTCATGCGTCTTGGCATTTCTGCAAGGGGCACATTGAACGGCAAAGGCGGAACGCGTGTTTTCGGCGCAGCCTGCCTTGCTTGGCAGAGAGCAGGTGTACCTGTGCCGACGCCCTCAGGGGGCTAAAGTTCTACTTGGTCAGACCAGAAAACGGGGCCGTGGTTGCACACCTGCACCTGGCCGCCACGTTTGGCGGGCACGGGCCAGTTTTCCGTGGTCTTGCTCACGCAGCCAAGGCAGGCGCCCACGCCGCAGGCCATGCGGTTTTCAAGCGAAAGCTGGCAGCGCACACCCAGTTCAGCGGCAAATTTTTGCACGGTCTGCATAAAGGGGGTGGGGCCGCAAGCCAGCACAAGCCCTTTTTGCTCGGCGTATTCAGCCATGCGTTCCTGAATGGAAAAAATGAAGTTGTCCAGATCACCGGGCACGGTTTCACGCAGGCTGTCCAGCGGCACATGCTCGTTGATGCTGTCTACCGGGTAGCAGCTTATGGGCTCGCGGTGGCCGAAAAGCATGCTGATGTTCCACGGCTTGGGGTGTTCGCTCACATAACCCACAAAGGGAACGATGCCCATGCCCCCGGCCAGCAGCAGGGTGGGGGTGTCGGGTTCGATAACGAATCCGTTGCCCAGGGGGCCCCATACGCGCACCTTTTCACCGGGGCGCAGTTCGGACATGCGTTTAGTGCCCTTGCCCACGACCTGAAAGAAACAGATCATGTGCCGGGCCGTCATATGGCATATGCCAAGGGGCCGCGCCCAGGGAATTTCAAGGCCGAAAGACTGGGGGCGTATCATGACAAACTGGCCAGGCCGCCACTTGGTCCATTCAGGGCGGGTAAGGCGCAGCGCGAAGAAGCGGCTTTCGTTGCCGGTCTGCCCAAAGGGCACGAGGTCCAGAACACTCAGCTCGCATGATGATGATTGCGACATGCAAAAAGTATAGGCGCACTTGGTCAGGTGGTCAACCGGGTGGATCCAGATAAGTGGATAATTAAATACTCTTTTTTGGTGTTGATTTACGCGGTGCTTCAGAATAGCCGCGTAAACCGCTGATTGTGACAAATGTGTGGTGTCTGGCCCTGATTTGAATTTTTCGGACTGTCTGCCGTCTGCCCATCGTCTGTCTGCCGTCTGGCTACCGTTTGCTTGCATTTTGTCTGGTGTCTGTCTGGCAATTGTTGAACTTTGTGGAATTGCTGCTGCATATAAACCACGGCATTTTTCAACTTTTCAGGCCAGAGCTCTCGCGCTACACTGCTTGCAGGAGAACTGACATGAACCACATTTACGCCAACCGTCGGGAAAAATTGCGTGAGGGCATGCGTGCCCGTGGCCTGGATGCCCTGCTTGTCAGCCAGGCTGCCAACCGCTTTTATCTTTCGGGTTTTGAGCTGCACGATCCGCAGTACAATGAAAGCGCCGGGCGGCTGGTCATCACCGCAGACGGGCGCGATTGGCTTGCCACGGATGCGCGCTATCTGGATGCTGCCGCCCGCCTGTGGGACGTGGAGCGTATTTTTATTTACGGCGGCTATGCGGCCAGAGATATTTACGGTCTGCTGCGGCGCTGCGGCGGGCGCATCGGGGTTGAGGCGCAGGGCATGAGCCTTGCCTTTGCCCGTGATTTGCGCCAGGCCGGGCCGGGGTTGTACTGCGAAGCCGCTGACGGTCTTGTGGAGCATCTGCGCCGTATCAAGGAACCCTGCGAAGTGGCTGCGCTGGAAAAATCCTTCGCCCTCAACCACAAAATGTTGCAATGGGTGGAAAGCCAGTTGGAGCCGGGCCGCACTGAAGCTCAAATAAGCTGGTTCATCGAAAGGTTTTTCCGTGAAAACGGCGCTTCGGAGCTGGCTTTTTCCAACATTGTGGCTGTAGGCAAAAACGCGGCCTTGCCCCACGCCATCCCCGGTGAAGATCTTATTACGGACAACTGCCCGGTGCTTATTGATGTGGGCTGCCGCGTTGACGGCTATTGTTCGGACCAGACTCGCACCTTCTGGGTGGGGGAACAGCCTACCGAAGAATTTCGCCGTACCTACGATCTGGTGCGTCAGGCACAGACAGCCGCCATTGAGAGCATGCATCCCGGGCAACCCATGCGTGATGCCTATGGATACGCCCGGGCCGTCTTTGAAAAGGCCGGAACCGCAGACGCCTTTACCCACGGCCTCGGACACGGCGTTGGGCTTGAAACCCACGAAGCGCCCAGTCTTTCGCCCCGTTCTGAAGGCGTGCTTGAACCGGGCATGGTGGTTACTGTGGAGCCAGGCCTCTATTATAACCAATGGGGCGGCGTGCGCTGGGAATATACGGTGCTTGTGGAAGAAGACGGCGTTAGGATTCTGTAACCTGTCCGGGGAATTGGCGCAGCGGCGAGTATTCGCCTTGTTGCGCCGTCAGATTTCACCGTCGCGTAAATCAGAAAAATACCAGCAAAACAGCATGCTGTTGCGAGACGGGCAATAGATAAAAACACAGAAAGCCGGAGGCAATCCCGGCTTTCTGTGTTTTTATCTGGGGGTATGGAAGGTTTTTTACTTGAAGTTAAGCTGCTCTGGAGGGTGGGGCTTGGGGAAGAGACCCTTTTGCAAAAAGTCCCTTCCCTCAACGCGTTTCAGCGTAAAAGCACCCCAAACGCCTGTTATGCCTTGCTGTATCTTGCTATATTTTGCGTACCTCTGTGTACCACGCGGCTGCTTCTTCCAGCAGCTTGTTGGTGCGCGCGGCCAGAGCCTGCGGGTCTTTGAGGTACCCGTCCAGCAGCAGGCTGGCGTCAAAGACCCCCTGGGTCATTTCGGCCAGGGTTTTGTCGTCCTTGTCAGCCTTGAACATGCGCAACATGCTGCGGAGCAGGGGATGATCGCGGTTGACCTCCAGAACCTTGACGGGCAGGGAGTCGTCCTTTTGCATGACCTTGAGCAGCTTTTCCATAGAAGAGGACATGCCGCCGTCAGGCGAAACCAACACAGCGGGGCTGTCGGCCAGACGGTGCGAAATTCGCACGTCTGTGACCTTGTCGCCAAGAAGTTCCTTCATTTTGGCCATCAGGTCTTCAAAGCTGGTGGAGTCTTCGTCCGAAAGGGGAGCAGCGCTTTCGCGGGCGGCTTCTTCCTTGTCGGCAAAATCCTTCAGGGCATCGTCAGCCGCGGCCTCAACGGATTTGAATTCCCACTCTTTGTAGCGGCCAAGGCCGTCCATCACGAACTCGTCAATGGGTTCAAAGAGGTAAAGAACTTCAATGCCTTTCTGGCGGAAGCGCTCCATGTGCGGATTCAGGCGGGCGGCTTCGCGGTTGGGCGCGGCCACATACCAGAAGGTTTTTTGGCCTTCGGGCGCACGGCTCATGTAATCGTCAAGGCTGGTCAGGGCTTCTGCGTCGGCCTGCGTTGAGGAATTGAAGCGCAGCAGGGCCGTGACGCGTTCGCGGTTGGCAAAGTCGTGGTAGCCAAGCTTGAAGATCTTGCCGTGCAAGTGCCAGAAGTCATTGTACTTTTCCGCATCGTTGCGGGCCAGTTTTTCCAGATGGCTCAGGGTCTGCTTGACGATGACCTGATTGATCTTGCGCAAGACCACGTTTTCCTGAAGGGTCTCGCGCGAGATGTTCAGGGGCAAGTCTTCGGTATCCACAACGCCTTTGAGAAAGGCCAGATACTCGGGGATCAGCTCTTTGTTGCGGTGCTGGATAAGCACGCGCCGCGCATAGAGGTCAAGCCCCCAGAAATCACGGTCTGATCCAAAGAAATCCTGGGCGCTGGCGGGAATGAAGAACAGCGCGTTGAACTGCACTGGCGCGTCGACCGAGAAATGCAGCTCGTCCAACGGATCGGCATTGTCGTAGGTAAGGGCCTTGTAGAACTCGGCGTACTGTTCCTTGGTGATGGAAAACTTGGGCTCGCGCCAAAGGGCAGGCTGAGTATTGGCCTGCTCGCCATCCACAAAAACAGGAAAGGGCACAAAGGCAGAATGCTTGCGGATGGCCGATTCTACACGGAATTTTTCAAGAAATTCCTCGGCATCATCCTTGAGCCACGCCTTGATGACCGTGCCGCGCGCGGGCTCCGCGTCTTCAGACTGGGTCACGGTGTATGTGCCAAGACCGTCGCTGGTCCAGGTGTGCGCGGAACTGTCTTCGCCAAAGGCCGGCCTGGATGTGACCGTAACTTTGTTTGCCACCATAAAGACAGAATAGAAGCCAATGCCGAAACGCCCGATGATGTTGGCGGCGTCTGCCACAGCCTCTTCGCCCTCGTCATCGTCCTCATGGCCCCGGCCATTGCCGGATTTGGCCTTGGCGGCGTTTTCGGCGGCAATGTCAGCCAAAAACTGCTCTGAGCCCGACTTGGCAATGGTGCCAAGATTTTCGGCCAGTTCTTCCGCAGTCATGCCCAGGCCAGTGTCAGCAATAGTGAGGGTTTTTGCGTCTTTGTCGATGGTTATGCGTATTTCCAGCGGCAGGTCGGGCAAGCTGGGGCTCTCGCCGCGGTTGATGCGAAAGCGCAGTTTGTCCAACGCATCTGATGCATTGGAAATAAGTTCACGCAAAAAAATTTCACGATTGGTGTACAGGGAGTTGGTCAGGATATGTAAAACCTTACGCACCTCTGCACGGAACTGGCGGGGTTTTTTACCAGCCTCTGCCATGACAAACCTCCTGAAAAGTTATATCCTTAAAGGTAATGCGGCTTTTGAATTTTTCAAGTGCTGAAGCGGCGCAGTTTTGAAAAAAAATTTGGCATCGTTCTAAACAAGAGCAGGTATAGATATAGTGATATAATGGTTTAAACCGCCACTATTCAAGGATATTGAGCCATATTAATATTCATAATCACTTGCCTTCAATGAGTGAAAATAGTAAGCACAAAGAGGATATATAAGGAGGGCCTAATGGACGTCGTAATGCTTTCACGTCTGCAATTTGCTGTGGCCGTGTTTTTCCACTTCATTTTCGTGCCTCTCACGCTGGGTCTCTCGGTGATCATTGCCTTGATGGAGACCCGCTATGTACGCACCGGAGACGAATTCTGGAAAAAACAGGCCAAATTCTGGGGAAAACTTTTTGTCATCAACTTCACCCTGGGTGTGGTGACCGGTATTACGCTGGAGTTCCAGTTCGGCACCAACTGGTCGCGATATTCGGAATATGTGGGCGATATCTTCGGTTCGCTCCTTGCCATTGAGGCCACGGTGGCCTTCTTCCTCGAATCTACATTTCTTGCGGTCTGGCATTTTGGTTGGAACCGCGTCGGCAAGAAGATGCACTTGGCCAGCATCTGGTTTGTAGCCATTGCGGGCAACCTTTCAGCCCTGTGGATCATTCTTGCCAACGGTTTCATGCAGAATCCCGTGGGCTACTACATTAATGAAGCCACAAACCGCGCCGAACTGGCGAGCTTTTACGATGTTGTCACCAACCCCTATGGTTGGGGCATGTTCGTACACACGGTGCTTGCTGCGTGGGTACTCGGCGGCTTTTTTGTGCTGGGTGTTTCTTCGTGGCATCTGCTGCGCGGCAGCAATACCGACTTTTTCCGCCGTTCGTTCAGGATGGTGGCTCCGTTTACCCTTATTTTTGCGCTGCTGCTGGCCCTTTCGGGCGACCAGCAAGGCAAGACGGTGGCAAAATATCAGCCCGCCAAGCTGGCTGCTATGGAAGCTCACTGGGAAACGCAGACCGACGTGCCTTTCTATCTGCTTGTGTGGCCTGATCCTGAAAATGAAACCAACACCGTGCAGGCCATCGGCATTCCCGGTCTTTTGAGCTGGATTGCCTATGACGACGTGCATGCCGAAGTTAAGGGCCTTAAGGATTTTGCCAAGGAAGACAGGCCGCCCGTGCTGCCGACCTTCCTTACATTCCGTACGATGGTAGCCCTTGGCGGCATATTCCTGGCGCTTTCTCTCTGGGCTTTCTTTCAACGCAAGAAGGAACTGCCCAACAAGGTGCTTCTCAAGCTGCTTGTCTTCAATATTCCGCTGCCCTACATCGGACTGATGGTGGGCTGGGCCGTGACGGAAATTGGCCGTCAGCCCTGGATCGTCTATAATCTCATGCGTACAACGGATGCCGTTTCGCCGGTTCCGGCGGATAACGTGCTTATCTCGCTTATCGCCTTTATCGGCGTGTACTCACTGCTCGGCATTCTGGACATCTATCTGTTGCGCAAATTTGCCATCAAGGGCCCGGACGCCCAGGAGGTGTAGCCATGCTGGAAACCATCTGGTTTGTGCTGTGGGCATTGTTGTGGGCCATGTACTTCATACTGGACGGCTTTGATCTTGGCATGGGCTCTTTGTTGCCCTTTCTGGGGAAAAACGAAGAAGAGCGCCGTATCATGTACAACGCTGCCGGGCCTTTCTGGGACGGCAACGAAGTGTGGCTTATCGCCGCTGGCGGCGTGACCTTTGCGGCTTTTCCCAAGGTGTACGCGGTCATGTTCAGCGCGCTGTACGCGCCTTTGCTGATGCTGCTCTTCGCCCTGATTTTCCGGGCTGTATCGTTTGAGTTTCGCAGCAAGGTCGAGCACGATGCATGGCGCAGCGTGTGGGACTGCGTGCATTTTGTATCCAACCTTGTGCCCTGCATCCTGCTTGGCGTGGCCTTTGCCAACCTTTTCATGGGCATTCCTGTGGATGCGCAGGGCGTGTATCACGGCAATCTGCTTTCCCTGCTCAATGTGTATGGCTTGGCGGGCGGGGTGTTCTTCCTTTGCATGTTCGTGCTGCACGGCTCGCTGTGGTTGAGCATCAAGAGCCGCGGCGAGCTGCAAATCCGCGCGGTAGCTACGGCCAGCTTTGTGTGGCCCATCATGCTCATTCTGCTGGTGGCCTTCCTTATTCTTACGGCTTTTTACACCAAGCTGTATGATAATTATCTGGCCATGCCCGTTCTGCTGGTATTGCCGCTGCTGGCCCTTGCCGGGCTGGTGGGCGCGCGCATCATGCTGCACGCGGGCAAGCTCTGGTGCGCCTGGGCCTTCAGCGCCCTGTTCATTCTGGGCGTCACCTTCTTCGGCGTTGTGGGCATGTTCCCCGGCATGATCATTTCTTCCATTGATCCTGCCGCCACGGTAACGGCCTTTAACGGCTCCTCAAGCCAGCTCACGCTCAAGATCATGCTTGGCGTGGCCCTGGTTATGGTGCCCATCGTGCTGCTGTATCAGTTCTGGATGTACCGGTTGTTCTCTGCTCCGGTGCTGCCCAAGGATCTGGACGACGACCACGCCTACTAGGCGCAGCGTCAGCACCTCAGTTATAATCAAGGCCGCGCCCGCAAGGGTGCGGCCTTGTGCGTTCAACAGGAAAAGGTAAAGATTGAGATAGCGGCTGCCAGAAGAAACGGCCTGCCGTCCGGCAAATTTCAGGTATTTGTTTTCAGGGCGAATCGCTTGTGCAATGCCTAATGGAACACCTGGATTTTCCATCGGCAAGCTGGCCGGGACGGCATAAATATGAAATGGCTTTGCGGAGGGCATATGAAAAAGACAGCAACTGCCTTGCTACGCCACATGCAACATCTGCTGCGTACGAACAAATCCAATCCTGCTCCAGCGCGTAGACCTGTACGCGTTCGGTTCAGCCTGATGCTTGCGCTCTGCCTTGCCCTTGTTCTTTGCCTGGGAGCCTGCACCCACCACGAGCGGCGGCCGCTGACATTTGAAGAGCAGCAGGATCTTGAAGCCTATTGGCAGTGCAGAAGGGAAGCCACCTCTATGAACCCCGAGTGGCGGGGCGATACAAGCTATTTTCCCTGGCGGGCCTATTTTGACATGTGCATGAAGCGTATGGGTGTGAGTAATGAACAGATGCGGCGGATGCGCATCTGATTTAGCTACTGCGCACCTGAATGTGGCGGCGGCGCTTCTGCGATGGCGATCGCGCACCTGAATGCGGGACTGGTTCTCAGATCAGCAGGCTGGGCGGCTTCGAGGAACAACGGTCTTCGCTGCTGCGCCAGAAACAGAAATACGTGCTGTATTCTGGAGCATTTTAACTTTGAAAGAGTTTACATGCTCTAACGCTGCAAAGAGGGGAGCGCGCCGCGCCGCAGCGTGGATTCTGCCGGAAGCCGCATCTTCGGTAGAATGACAATTTTGAAATGTAATACATTTCAAAATTAATCTGCTCGAGACAGGATGAAATTTTTGGGGCACGCTTTGGCCCTGCGGGCGGTGTGCGTGGCCAATACTGAAAACCGCCGAACAGCCTTACGCTGCCCGGCGTTTCTTTATGCCAGCTTCATGAGTATGGCTCCACACGCCACAAGAACCACGGCCACTCCCCGCCAGAACGTGAATTTTTCATGTAGCAAAAGTACGGCCAGCAGCATTCCGAAAATCACCGATGTTTCGCGCAAGGCCGCCACCATAGCGATGGGCGCGATGGTCATAGCCCATATGGCTATGCCGTATGACCCCAGACCAGCCAAGCCGCCGAAAATGCCAATAAGGGCTCTTTTGCGTATATAGCGGGCGTAATCTAGGCCGTGACGCCAGAAAATGAAGGCGTTCAGCGGTATAATGTTGAGTGCGAAAATCCAGCAGGCATAGCTTACGGCATTGCCGCTGTGCCGTGCGCCCATGCCGTCTGCCAGCGTGTAGCCCATAATGACAAATGATGTGCGCAAAGAAAGCAAAATGGCGCTTCTGTCTGCGCCGCGCCGTGCGTTGTCTCCAGCAAGGCAGAATATGCCGCAACACAGCAGCAGTACGCCGCCCCATGCACCCAGGCTCAGGTTTACGCCGAAGAAAAGCATGGCCAATGATGTCAGCAAAGGTGCACAGCCACGCATGATGGTATAGCTGAAAGAAAGGTCTGACTTCTTGTATGCTTCAGCAATGCAAATGTAATATGTGAAGTGGCAAATGCAGGACATGGCAAGATATGGCCAGGCCTCAGGCAAAAGCGGCGGCAGGAACGGCACAATGCATACTGCGCCGAGTCCGGCTCCCAGTGCATTCAAGCCCGTTTCAAAGAGTTTGTTCTCTCCGCCCTTGACGATAATGTTCCACAAGGCGTGCAGCAGTGCCGCAAAGAGAACCGTAAACACTATATAGGCAGGCATGAAATTTCCCTACGCGCATCCGGCAACTTTGGCAAACAGGAAACGTGCGGCGCATGCCGTTCAATGTTGCAGGATAGGGCGCTGCTGATGGCATTACAGGCGCTTTGAGGTTTTCAGGGCGGATACGCCGGATTGGAGCGCACGCCCCATCCGCAATGGCTCTGGGTAAACCAATTTTGGTTTATCCTTAAAAAAATCCCTCAAAATAATGCTGTAGTGCATCCCTTGCGTGGCTTTTTCAGGCCACGCCTTTGTTTTTTTATTTATAACATTATGAAATTCAATAAAATATTTATTAATGGCTTCTTGGCATACGTATTGCTTTTTACAAGTCATAGCTGGCGCTTGACCAATGGTAGATGCAATTTTTTTATTGAACACCCGTAATCCCAAGGAGTCCTATAATGAAGTTTCAGGGTATGACCATCGGTGTGCCGACAGAAATCATGCACGGCGAACGCCGCGTGTCCGCAACTCCTGATACCGTCAAGAAGATGGTCGCCGAAGGCGCCACTGTTCTGGTTGAAAAGGGAGCGGGCGATGGCGCGTTTTTCGCCGACGCCGCCTATGTTGAAGCTGGCGGCAAGATTGTTGAAGACGTTCAGGAAATCTTTGCCAAGGCCGACG
>JAEWKM010000003.1:0-19281 GCA_023386035.1 Pseudomonadota bacterium | reverse complement strand
TGGGGGAGGCGACCCTTTTGCAAAAGGGTCCCTCCCCCACAAAGCATTTCAAAAAAAATTAGCTGGCGATAATCCCCAAGAAAATCACCCTATTTCTTGGGCTTTCTGCTTATGACCAAGGACATGTAGGGCGGCGTGCCTTCTTCAAGGTCTATCCCCTGGCGCAGCCGCTCGGCAGACTGTTCCACATGGCTTGCCAGCATACAGGAATCCAGGCGACCTGTGGCGCGCAGGGCATCCACTATGGCCGGAAGGTTGCGGTAGGCTTTGAGAATAACGGCGGTATCAGCGCCATCAAGCGCTCTTTCAAGCTCCTCGCGGCTATTGATGCCGGGGATGATACGCAGGATTTCACTGTTTTCACACAGGATTGTGCCTGTGCGGGCGGCAGCTGCCTGAATGGAGGTAATGCCGGAAATGATTTCAACCGGCAGATGTGGCGCGCATTGCTTGAGAGTCTGCATAAGGTAGCCAAAGGTGCTGTAAACCAGCGGGTCGCCAATGGTCAGAAAAGCGGCGTTTTCACCGTTCTCCAGCACCTTCTGCGTTTCTTCGGCAGCCACGCGCCAGGCCTCTTGCAACACGGCGCGGTCCCGTGTCATTGGAAATTCCAGACGCAACATGCGCACGTCGGGCCGCAGATGGGGCCGGGCCGTTTCCAGAGCGGCTGAATAGTCATTGCGAGGCGAAGCCGCCGCCAGTATCACGTCCACCTTGCCAAGAACATTCACTGCCCGCAGCGTCAGCAAATCTGGAGCGCCAGGCCCAACGCCCACGCCGTACAAAACTCCTGTCATGCTCTACTCTCTTGTCCTGTCGCCAGAATATCAGGTTACTGTAAAAATCAGCGCGCCGCCTGAGGATGCAGAAAACGCCCCAGCGCTTCGGCAGCATCCACAGAACGCGGTCCCGGACGGGCAAAAAAATCTTCATCCACTGTCAGAACCCGGCCATCACGCACCGCACGCAAGTTCTTGTAGTGCGGCCGCTGGTCCAAGGGTTGCGGGTCAGGATTCATCGGGCCGCGCTGCACAAGATAGGCATCGGGGTTAGCGGCCAGCAACGCTTCCTCATTGAACCGCACCAGCTTTTTTTCGTCTGTGACAACATTTCGCGCACCCGCGTGAGCCATGATGTCATCCACTATTCCGCCCCGCCCTGCGGCAAGCAGATTGGGGTAACGCACCTCATAAAAAACACTTACAGGCTCCTGATTCGCGTAGCGCGCTTCAAGGTCGGCAAGCCTTTTCTGCCATGCGCCGATCAGTTTGGAAGCTTCGGCTTCCCGCCCGGTGAGCTGACCAAGCTTCTCCATCACGCCAAACATCTGCTCAAAAGAATTCATTTCAAAAATGAGCACGTTGAGACCAAGGCCGCGCAAGGCTTCTGTCTGCAACAGTGCTTCGTTACGTCCGGCAAGCTGAATGACCAGATCGGGCGACTGCTGCACGATGAGCTCGGCATTGGGGCGCATATGGGTGCCAATGGCAGGCAAGTGCGCCAGACCGGGAATGTCGGCATCAGCCACGGTGCGGGCCGCCAGACTGTCGCCAGCGCCCAAGGCCAGCAAAAGCTCGTTGAAAGCCCCGTACAACGCTATGATGCGCTTGGCTGGGGCTTTCAGTTGCATCTCATACCCAGTATCATCACGAACAGTGACTGGAGAAAAATGTGATGAACCTGCTGATTCCGGCGCGCTTGAGACTGGGTGCTTATCAGCACCAGCCTGGGTGGGAGATGAGCTTCCCGCAGATTCGGCGGCCAGAGCCTTAGCCGTCGACTCCAGCGTCAGAACCGGAATCAGGAGCAGCGCCAAGGCCAGCAGCATGACTGCGGGGGCCGTGCGCGCGAGCCAGAAGAGCTTGTGGCAGGCCCCAGAGCGGGTGCGGCAAAACGCCGATCGGAATATCGTAAAGGGCACTGAGCTTCTCCTCGGTGAAAACCGCATCCACAGAACCATCAAAAACAAGCCTTCCCGCCTTGAGACCCAGCAGCCTTGTGGCATAGATGGCAGCCAGATTACAGTCATGCACGGCCATAAGCACACAGGCCCCGGCAGAGCGGCGGCGTTCCAGCAGGTCAAAAAGTCCGGCAATGCGGGCCATGTCCAGCCCGGCAGCCAGTTCGTCCAGTAACAGAAGCGGGCTTTCCTGCGCCAGGGCACGGGCCAGCAGCACTCGTTGCAATTCGCCGCCCGACAGTTCCGCAAGACGGCGTGGAGCCAGCACGGTAGCCCCGCAGGCTTCCAAAGCTTCATCCACCGCAGCATGGTCCTTACTGCCATAACAGCCCAGCCACGAAAGATGCGGGTACCGCCCAAGCAGCACCATCTGCCGCGCCGTAAGCTCACGCGGATATTCTCCGCCCTGCGGCACAACAGCCGCCAGCCGCGCACGTTGACGCGGCTTCAAGTCCGTAAGCGCCCTGCCCTGAAGAAAAATCTCCCCATCCCTCGCTTGCAGCACGCCAGAAAGGCTGCGCAAAAGCGTGGTCTTGCCGCTGCCATTGGGGCCGAGCAAGGCCAGACACTCGCCGCCGCGAGCCGCAAAGCTCACGTCCTGCAATACAGGCCGCCCTTTATAGCCGCAACACAGATTGCGCGCCTCCAGCATGGGCGGCTGGGATGCCGTAGCAGAAAAGCCGATCAACGCCGCCCCCTGAACTGCTCTGCGAAAAAAACTCCGGGGGGCTTTATGAGCTGTTGTGCGGTTTGCGCTGCGGCACGGCCTACCCGACCATCTATCCGGCAATCTGCCCGAACAGCAGCCCGAACAGTAGCCTGGCACGCGGGCTGATGGCCCAGCTGATAGCCTGACTGATCGCATGGCAGGCAGCGTGCCCTATGGCCTAGCGGGTAGATTGGCTGATGGCACGCAAGCAGCGGCATAAGCAAAAATCGCATCATGGCCGCCTCCGCACCAGCAGGGCAAAAAACGGCCCGCCCAGAAGAGCCGTCACCACGCCCACGGGCAGCTCCTGTCCCCCATCCAGCACACAGCGGGCCAGCACGTCTGCCCAAACAAGCAGCACGCCACCGCCAAAGAATGCTCCAGCCAGCAGAGGGCCGTGACCGCAGCCCAGCACAAGGCGCAGCACATGAGGCACAACCAGCCCCACAAAGCCGATAACTCCGGCTACGGCCACGCACCCCGCCGTCATGCAGCTTGCCCCGGCCAGCAGCCAAAGCCGCGCCCGCCCCACATGCAGACCAAGCTGGGCAGCCTGTTCGTCGCCCAAGGTCAGCACGTCCAGCGCCCGCCAGCCCCAAACAACCGCCGCAAGACCGGGCACAAGGGTTGCCAGCAACAAGGGCAGGCTGTCCCAGCCACGCCCCTGAAAAGAACCCATAATCCAAAAAACTATGCTGGTTACAGACTCTTCATTGAGAGCCTTGATCAGGGCCACCAGAGCGCCAAGAAAGGCTGCCACAGCAATACCCGCCAGAATGACGCTCTCACGCCTGAATCCGCCATCGCCCCTGCCGAGCCACAAGGCTCCTGCGAGTGCCAGCAGTGCGCCCAGCAAGGCAGCGGGAGCCACCAGAGCCGCCGACCCCGGCAATGAAATATGCAGTGCAGACAACGGACCGCTTAACGCCGCGCCGATGACTCCCCCAAGGGCGAGAGCCATGCTTGCGCCACAGGCCGCTCCGGCAGAAATACCCAGCGTAAAGGGATCAGCCAAAGGATTGCGCAACACCCCTTGCAAAGCCACGCCCGCTACCGCCAGAGCTCCACCGCACAAGGCCGCAAGGCACACGCGGGCAAGGCGAATCTGCCCTACTACCAGCATAAGCGCCGTGTCCCGCGGCGGGGCGGCCAGCCCCAGTTGCGCTGCCAAAGCGTGAAAAACCTGCCCCGCCGATAGCGAAACCGGCCCCGGCAGGCAGGCCAGCGGCAAGGAAACAAGCCACAGCAGCACCAGAACCGCAAACGCGGGCCACAGGCGTGCAGAAGTATGTACGGAAGGGGAGGAGGAATATGGTATCGCGGTCATGCCCGCCCTTTGCAGACCCAGCGTGAATCGCATGGGCATAAAAAAGGCCTCTTCCGCCACAAAACACTAGCTGTTTCATGAAGGAAGAGGCCCGTATTTCCTCAATCCTGCCGGCAAAATCCCGTTGCCGTGGCGGCTCAGGCCGCAACCCCGGCCCGTCACAAATAGTGGGGCCGTGGGGCAAGGCAGGTCTTCCGGCTTGGCTCCCTTTCACCGGCCTTCCCGTTTCCAGTGGCGCTGTATGGTGCGAGGTTCATGAGCCTTACGGCGGCGGGTCCGCTCCCGCATCTCACGGGATTCCCTTTTCAAGCCGGGCAACCCGGCTACCATTGCCGCGCCTACTGTAGGCGGGGGCGGCAAGCCTGTCAATGCGGCGCTGTTATAAGAAAACAGCAAGCATACGCTACCCGGCTATTCCTGCCTGACGAGGCACCATCTGGAAACTCTTTTTGCGTGCTCGGCGAGGGTCACCATACAGCCCCATCAACAGGAGGCAACGAAAAGTCTTTCAGCCTTATGTCAGTTTTTCTGAATCCAGATGATGCTGGCCTGACGACCGGAAGCCTTGGCGCAGCGGTACGAGAAAAACTGGTCGTTATTGCTGGCCGTACAGAGGTCGAGGCCAAAAATATTGCGCCCCGGAATTCCGGCCTGCACAAGTTGATGGCGGGTTAATCCCCAGAGGTCCATAGTATTGTTGTTTGCATCGAACCAGGGACTGAACTGCGGCCCCCACTCTTTGTCAAAATTGACAAATTCCGCTTTGCCGGGGCCAAGGCTCGGCCCCCGGACAGCAAACACGTCCTGCGGTTTGATGTCATAGCGCTCACAAAAACGCACCACGCCCGACAGGGGAAAATCACAACGGTTGCCACGCCAGCCCGCGTGCATGGCCGCCACATATTTACCGCTTTTGTGGGCAAGCAAAATGGGCTGGCAATCCGCCGTCTTTATGAGCAGCCCCATACCGGGTTCTGCCGTGGCCATGCCGTCGCCTTCTTCCTGCGTTGTTGCATTGCAGGCCACAGGGGCGGGTTCAAAGGCCATTACATCGCCGTGTACCTGGAATAACTCAGCCCACTGGCACAAGCCCTGGGCTTGCAGGCTTGCCAGCATACTTTCGCGATTGGCCGTGACGAGCGCCGCATCATCTCCCACGCTGAAGGAAATATTGCCACCGCCGTATTCTCCGTGACAAACACCGCCAGGACGGGTCTGAAAGATGCAACGCACAGAATCCAGACCGGGAAACACAAATGGTATATAGCTTATAGACACAGCATACGCTCATCAGTGCATAAATGGTGAACCCGCTGGTCCCAGGGGGCCAGTGGAAGAGAAGGAACAAGCTGAAAATCAAAACAAAACCCTACACGGGGGCAGTCAAGCCCGGCCTGTAAAAATCGGTCATAATAACCGCCGCCGTAACCAAGGCGGCCACCTGCAAGGTCAAAAGCCAGACCAGGCAAAATCATCAACTGGGGGGCAAAGACATTACCGCTGCCAGAAGAGGCTACGTTCGCTGCCCCGGCGGCCACATCTTCCGGGCCAACACCCGGCAAACCTGTATCAGGCTCAAGCAGGCCAAAGGGCCCTGCCCGCAACTGTTCACGGCTGGTGCAAGCCACAAAGTCCATAACACCGGGTTGCCCACGCCGCACACGCGGCAGCCAGAGCGTGCGCCCCTCGTTCCACGCGGCATCAAGCAACAGGCTGGTGTCCATCTCATCCTTGATGCCAACATAGAGCGCCACCGAAGACGCCTGACGCCAGCAGTCGGCCATGAGCAGATTCTTTTGCGCTGCCTCGGCACGTTTTTTCGCAAGATGGACGGGCTGTTCACGCCGCAGCGTGCTCATGCGTTCACGCAGCGCTTGCTTGCGTTCGGCCAGTTCGTCCGGCGATTCCGGCGAGGCGGGCGGTACGGACATGCAATCGGCTTGTACCGTGTTTTTTTCACTCATGCCGGGCCTTTCCTTATGTACTGAAGTATGGCAGCATCATTGAAGCGTTACTATAACAAAGGACACACTACCATGCCAAGCTCTGACACTCAGGACTACCTCTGGATCGCTGTGGGTGACATCCACGACGAAACTGAACGTTTTGCCCAAATTCCTGAACTGGGCCAGGCTGACGGCATCATCGTCACCGGCGATCTCACGGTGACGGGCAGCGTCAAACAGGCAGAGCTGGTGATGGACTCCTTGCGCAGCCATAATCCTATGATTCTTGCCCAGATAGGCAATATGGACCGCCCGGAAGTAGACCAGTGGCTTAGTGAAAAGGGCTGGAACCTGCACACCGTCACACGCGAACTTACGCCGGATACGGCTATCTTTGGCGTTGGTGCTTCCACCTTCACACCTTTCGGCACACCCAGCGAATTTCCGGAGTCAACTTTCGCCGCATGGCTTGAAGGCTGCTGGCAAAAAGCGCGAACCTACCCGCACAGCGTGCTTGTCTCGCATAATCCGCCCAAGGACACAGCTTGCGACGTCATTCCCGGCGATATACATGTCGGCTCCACTGCAGTGCGCGAATTTCTTGAAGAAGCCCAGCCGGATATCTGCCTATGCGGCCACATTCATGAAGCACGGGCAGTAGACCGCGTAGGGCGCACCATTGTTGTTAACCCCGGCGCTCTGGCCCAGGGCGGCTATGTACTTTTGCGCTACAACTCCGGCCAGTTATCCGCTGAACTCAAGGTTCTTGAAGAAGATTAGGGGGCAAATTCGCCTACCCCTCCGCATGGATATGAAAATGCCGCCCGAATGCAAAACCGGGCGGTATTTTTTATGGCAGATAAAGTCTGCACAGTGTATTTGAAATAACTAAAAAAATGTTGGGATTAGCCATGTGCGAATGGTCCTGCATCCCCCGCATTACACAGGAAAGCTTGCATATTTTTCAAAAAAACGTACTCTCCAACAAGCAGACTAGTATGCCTACTGCAAAAGCGCGCCACACGGTGCTGCTGCGGTAAATTTCTCATGAAATTCAGGCATGCTGCTGAAATTTTTCGTGGAGGCGAACCCGCCCCGCAGACAAAGGATGTTCATGACCAAAGACCAAGAAACCCCCGTGACAGAGACCAAAAATTCAGGCGGAACAAGCCCGAAGCCCTCCAAACCCCAAACACGCCCCCCTGCCAGAGGAAAGACAGCTACTGCTCCCGCAGCATCTGCCAAAAAGGCGGAAAAAACTTCGCCTCCCTCCTCCCCTGCTTCCAAGCCATCTCCCAAGGATTCCTCTTCATCCGCCAGTGCGGACTCCGCGCCCAAAGCTACCAGGGCCAAAGCTACCAGAAGGCCAGCAGGCAAAGCAATTGCCAGTAAAAAAAGCGCAACGCCTGATACAGCCAAGCCCGAAAAGCCAGCCAGCGCGTCCGATGCAGCGGTAAAGCCTGCAAAATCGGCACAGCCTGCCACTGCCAGCGCGGACAAAACCACAGTCAAAAGCGTGGAAAAAGCCTCTGCCCCCAAGGCCGATGCTTCTACATCTGTTGCTGCTGACTCTGGCAAAAAAAGTACCGCCAAGCCAGCCGCCGCTCGTGGTAGAAAGCCAACGGCCAAAACTGGCAAGGATACCGCAGCCCCTGCAAAGGCAAGCGCCAAGACAACTTCGGTGGCAGCCGCGCAGGAAAAAACTCCTGCCGACGTGAGTGTTGCCGTCAAGAGCCGCGCCCCAAAGGCCGATGAGTCCAAAGCTCAGGCGAGGCCCGATGTTGCCAAAACAGAAACCATCAAGCCTGATGCACCCAAAAGCGCTGCTGGCAAACCTGCTGGCGCAGAACTGAGCAAAACCGCTGCTGGCGGCGCCGGAACTGACACCAAGTCTCCTGGCGCGCCCAAGCCCCGCCCTTCTACCAGAGCGCGCGCCGCAGGCCCCCGCAAAAAGACGGCTGCTCAAAGTTCCTCCGGCAAGCCTGCTGCACATACTGAAAATAAAATTTCCCCTGCTTCCCCCGCCTCAGCTAATGCAGCCCAGCCTCAGAATGTTCCCGGTTCTCCCGCCAATGCGGGTCAGAAGCCCTCTCAGGCCGCACGGGCAGTCAGTCCTGTAACTGCTTTTGAAGACCAGATCTTTTCGCTCACTGCCACAGCCACCTCAAGTGAGGTACTGGCTCTGGCTTCCGGTGAAAAACTGGCTATCACCAGCCGTGAATCGCTTGCCATTACAGGTTCTGAAACCCTTGCGCTTGAAGCTACGACTGATTCGCAGGATGCAGACGGACACACTGAAGGTTCCGGCGATGCCCCGCGCCGCAAGAATAGACGCGGACGCCGCGGTGGGCGCGGGCGCAACCGCAGAAAAGAGCAAAATGGCGATACCGCCGAGATGCAGTCTGGCGACAACGTTGCGGATGACGATGTAAAGGATGCCGTAGCACAGAACGGCCAGAGCCAGACCACGGTTGAAGCGGACCAAGCCCGCTCGCCAGCGCCAGCCGATACTTCAGACAAAGGAAAGCCCGAAGCTGTCAGGCCTGCCAGCAACAAAACTGCTCCGGCAGCCACAGCGGGAAAGGCAAAGTCTGAGACAGGCTCTGGACGTCGGCGTATGTTCATCAGCGTTCTGCCGGGTGAACAGGTCGAAGTGGCTCTGACAGAAGACGGACAGTTGCTGGAATATTATCTGGATATGCTGCACCAGCGCAAAATCAAGGGTAATATCTATAAGGGCGTCATCCATAATATCGACACAAATCTTCAGGCCGCTTTTGTCAGCTACGGCGCTGGCAAGAACGGTTTTTTGCAGATTGACGAAATTCATCCCGAGTACTGGCTGACGCATCATGAGCCCGCCAAAGGCAAAAAATTTCCGCCAATCCAGAAGGTACTTAAAGCCGGACAGGAAGTGCTTGTACAGGTTGTAAAGGAACCCACGGGCAGCAAGGGCGCGTTTTTGACCACATGGCTGTCCCTTGCCGGACGTTTTCTTGTGCTCACCCCCGGGCAGGAGCAAATTGGGGTTTCGCGCAAGGTGGACGACGATGAAGAACGCAACCGCCTGCGCGAGATGATGAACGGCATTGATCCCGGGCAGGGCCTGGGCGTCATCGTGCGCACGGTCAGTGCGGGCACCACCAAAACGACGCTCAAGAACGACCTGCAGTATTTGAAGCGCGTCTGGCGCGATATACGCAAAAAAGCCACCGAAGTTACGGCCCCGTCCCTTATCTATCAGGAGCCGGGACTGTCCGAACGCGCAGTGCGTGACTACCTGACGGAAGATGTGGGCGAAATATGGGTGGACAACGAAGACGTGGCCCAGAGCATCCGCGAAACCGTCAATCTGCTGTTCCCCCGCAAAAGCGATCTGGTGCGTCTGCACAGCGATGCGCGCACCTCCATGTGGGAACGGTTCAACCTGCGCCGCCAGCTGGACCAGATATACACCCGTGAAGTCTTGCTGCCGTCGGGCGGACGGCTGGTCTTTGACCAGACAGAAGCTCTTATGGCCATTGACATCAACTCTGGCAAAATTTCCGGCAAGGGCAACTTTGAAGCTATGGCCCATAAAACAAATATGGAAGCCGCTGAAGCTATCGCCCGACACCTCAAGCTGCGTGACATCGGCGGACAGGTTGTTATCGACTTCATTGAAATGCGCGACAAAAAGCACGTTATTGAAGTGGAAAAAACCCTGCGAACCATCATGAAAAATGATCGCGCCCGGCACGATGTGGGCCGCATGAGTTCATTTGGCCTTCTGGAACTGGTGCGCCAGCGCACTGGTTCGTCGGCACTGGCCATCACGATGGAACCCTGCCCCGCATGCGGCGGCACGGGGCAGCGCCGCAATCTTGAATGGCAGGCCCTTCAGGTCTTGCGGGAATTACGCCGCATGATGCGCGCAGAAAGCAAGGAAAAGTGCATCTATAGCGCCTCGCCTGAGCTCGCCCTGTATCTGCTCAACCATAAGCGCGACAGCTTGCGTGAAATGGAACAGGCCTACAGCAAATGTCTGGAAATATCCGTGCGTCCTTAACAGGCCGCGCAAATTACAGCCTCCGGAAAGCCCGCCTTTCCGGAGGCTGTTTCACCTCCCTGTGCCTACGCCCTCTGCCGCCCCCGAACACGATATGAACGACTCTACTCCCAAATGCGATGCGCGCAGCCTGCTGCTGCACGTTTGTTGTGGCCCTTGCGCTGTCATGCCGATCACACGGCTGCTTGATGAAGGTTTTGCTGTCACAGCCTGGTATATGAATCCCAACATACACCCCCTGTCCGAATACCTGCGCAGAAGGGATGCAGCGGGCGAATGCGCCGAAAGGCTCGGCATTCCCATTTTGTATGATGACGCCAGCTGGAACATCACATCCTGGTTGCGCGCCGTAGCAGGGCGAGATACCGCGCCCCAACGTTGCGCGTATTGCTGCTCAAGCCGCATGGAGGCGGCGTTTGCCACTGCCAGACGGCTTGGCTTCGCCTTTGTGAGCAGCAGTTTGCTCTATTCACGCTATCAGCCCCACGAGGTCATCAGGCAGGCAGGAGAACGCCTGGCGTGTGTAGACGGCACCGGGCCTGATTTCGTGTACAGGGATTTTCGCGAAGACTGGCAGGAAGGCATTGATAGATCCAAGGAAATGGAGCTGTACCGCCAGCCCTATTGCGGCTGTATTTATAGTGAAGCGGAACGGTATAAAAAGAAGCTGACGCGCCTTATAAAAATATGATTTAAATTATTTACATTTTTTGCTTGACCTTACCCGGGATTTTCCGTAAACACTTTCTTGCCTGAACGATCCCCGATAGCTCAATTGGCAGAGCGGGTGACTGTTAATCACTAGGTTGGCGGTTCAAGTCCGTCTCGGGGAGCCAAAAGAAAACAAGGGCTTACGTGCAAACGTAAGCCCTATTTTCATGTCTTTTTTGCACCAATATGCACCAAATCTGCGCCAATCTGTTTTTCCATCAGGGATAATGCCTCTACAGGCATCCACACTGAAGCTTTACCAAAGCAGAAGTATTTTCCGCAAAAAAACCTCAGTTGCGATCAGCAAGCCTTTTCTTAAGGTTCTCTGCCACTACTGCGGGGTCCACAGGGTTGCGGGCAATGCCACTTTCTATTGCGGCGTTGGCCGTGGCCGCCGCCACCGCCGGAGCCACGTCGGCGTTAAGGGTTGAAGGTATGATATATTCGGGCTTCAATTCTTCAGGCTTGACCAGATCCGCAATGGCGTAGGCGGCGGCAATTTTCATAGCATCATTAATGTCTGTGGCAGCCACATCCAAAGCCCCCCGAAAGATACCAGGGAACGCCAGCACATTGTTTATCTGGTTGGGGCAGTCAGACCGCCCAGTAGACACCACTTTCGCTCCGGCCTCCAGCGCCCGCTGCACAGGCCAAATTTCCGGAATGGGGTTGGCCTGTGCAAAGACAATGGGGTCCTTGCCCATACTACGGATCATATCTTCAGTCAGAGTATCGGGCGCGGAAACGCCTATGAAGACATCTGCTCCCTTGACGGCTTCACCCAAGCCGCCCTTGATCTTTTGCGGATTGGTGCGGCGGGCAATCTCATTCTTATAAGGATTCATGCCTTCGGCGCGGCCTTCGTAAATGGCTCCGCGTGTGTCACACATAATGACGTTTTTGAGGCCCATTGCCATGAGCAGCTTGATGATGGCAATGCCAGCCGCTCCCGCTCCGCTGGTGACCACAGAGATGTCTTCCATCTTTTTGTTGACGACCTTGAGGGCGTTGATAAGTCCGGCCAGAGTGACCACGGCGGTTCCGTGCTGATCATCGTGAAAGATGGGCCCCTTGAAAACACCATTTTTCTTAAGGGCATCTTCAATGACAAAGCATTCTGGAGCCTTGATATCTTCAAGATTCACGCCTCCAAAAGTGGGCGCCATCAGCTCCACAAGCTCAACGATCTTGGCGGTGTCTTTGGTGTCGACGCAGATGGGAAAGGCGTCCACATCAGCAAAAGTCTTGAACAGCAGGCTTTTGCCCTCCATAACGGGCATGGCGGCTGAAGCGCCTATGTCTCCCAGCCCCAGCACTGCCGTGCCGTTGGATACCACGCAGACAAAGTTGCCGTGGTTAGTGTACACATCCAGAGCTTCGGGATTGCGGTTGATTTCCATGCAGGGCTCTGCCACGCCGGGCGAATACGCAAGAGTAAGATCATCGGCGTCGCGCACAGGCACCTTGACGCGCACTTCAATCTTGCCCTGAAAATCCTTATGCAAGGCCAATGCATCTTCACGCAAATTCTTGATTCGGGACATAGTATTTCTCCTCAATGTCTTCAGATATTTTCAAGTTACGCCAACAGGCCCAATCCGTTCCTGTTGGCGCATGCATTTAGTTCTTGGCACTACAACAAGAATTTTCGCAGCTCTGCAGTTTTCTACGCAAGAATTCCGGCAGAATGCCCCGTACAGATTCAATGCTCACCATGAGCCGCATGATGCCCAGTTGGTCATGCAGCGGCAGCTGCTTTGGGCACACGCTGTCGCAGGCCAACAGGCCCATACAGCCGAAAACGCCCTTATCGTCGCCGATAAGGTCATAGTAGTCTGCCGGAGTGCGGTTATCACGGGGATCAATATAGAAGCGCGCCATACGGTTGATGGCCGTAGCCCCAATGAAGTCTTCCCGCATGCGTGCCGTACCGCAAGCAGCAACACAGCAGCCGCATTCAATGCACCTGTCCAGTTCGAATATCTGGGTGGCAAGGTTATTGTCCATGCGTTCTTCCTGGGCAGTGGGATCAAATGCTTTGCTCGTATGTATCCACGATTCGATCTTTTGGCCCACATCGCGAAACCACGTGCCCGTGTCTACTGAAAGGTCGCCCAGCAGTTTGAAAACAGGCAGAGGGTGCAGGGTTATGTGATTTGGCAGGTCACGGGTTTGCGTATGGCACGCCAGGCCGGGGCGACCGTTGATCACCATGCCGCAGGAACCGCAGATGCCAGCACGACAGCAAAAATCGAACTGCAAGGAGGCGTCCTGCTTTTCACGGATGAGATTCAGCGCAATAAAAAGCGTCATACTAGGATGCTCTTCAAGCTGAAACTTCTGCATATGCGGATATGATCCGCTATCCAGAGGATTATAGCGGAATATCTCGAAAGTAAGATTACGTCCCATTGTGTTGCCTCCCTTAGCCTTTCTGATCATAGGGAAGGATATGGTCTTCCCTGATGTCGCCGTGAATTATCTTGCCGCCGCCGTATCCCCGGTCGCCTGGGGGCAAAATGAAGAATGGCGTGGCAGGCTCGTATTTGAGCGTGGGGAGGCTGTCGCCCTCGTTCCAGTAGGCCAGGGTGCGCACGAGCCAGTCTTTATCGTTGCGTTCGGGATGATCCTCACGCGCGTGTGCACCCCGGCTTTCAGTACGCATAAGCGCGCCGTAAGCCGTGCACAGGGCCAACTTGAGCATGCCGGGCACCCGCAGGGCCATAGAAAGTTCCGCATTGGGGCCAGGGGCGTTGCCACTGCCAAGACGCATGTTTTTGCAGCGCTCCAGCAGGTTTTGGAGTTTGCCCACGCCTGCCTCGAGATCCTTGCCATTGCGGAAGATGCCTACGTGTTCCATCATCACGTCCTGCATCTCGTTGCGCAGCGTATAGCAGTCGTCGCCAGTGCCGCGCAGCAGCGCAACGATGCTGTCTTTGACCTTGATGGAGGCAGCCTGCATTTCAGCGGTGGAGAATACTGCTTCATAACCCTGCAGAAATTCCACCAGCTTTTGCCCCACTATGCGCCCTGAAACAATGGTTTCCGCCAGCGAGTTACCGCCCAGCCGATTGAAGCCGTGCATATCCCAGCAGGCTGCTTCGCCAGCAGAGAAAAGCCCCTCAAGCCCGTAGGCATGTCCATCCTTGTTTATACGCACGCCACCCATGCTGTAATGATGGGTTGGCCGTACGGGAATGAGCTGATGAATTGGATTTACGCCAAGAAAATGGGTAGAAATGTCATACACTTCGCGCAGGTTGGTGGTAATGTGTTTCTCGCCCAGGTGGCGGATGTCCAACCAAAGGTGCTCACCATACGGGCTCGGCACGCCGAAGCCCTTGCGCATATGCTCTGTCATGCGGCGCGACACCACATCACGCGAAGCAAGTTCAGATTTTTCCGGCTCATAGTCTGGCATAAAGCGGTATTCGTTTACATCCAGCAGGGTTCCGCCATCGCCACGGCAGCCCTCGGTAACCAAAATGTCGGTAGGTACCGTACCCGTGGGATGAAACTGCACGGCTTCCATATTTCCTAAAGGAACCACGCCTGTTTCCAGAGCTGCTATCTGGCCGCCGCCATCGCAGATAATGGCATTGGTGGTGGCCCGGTAAATACGGCCATAGCCTCCGGTAGCGATAAGCGTAGCCTTGGCAAAGTACCCCACCAGCTCCCCGGTGCGCAGGTCGCGGGCCACACAGCCCATGCAGCGCAGGCCGTCGTGTACCAGCACCTCGGCCTGCATGCGGTCATGCACATCCACGCCCAGTTGCAACAGGCGGCTGTCCAGAGTGAAAAGCACAGCATGTCCAGTACCATCTGACGTATAACAAGTACGCCATTTGGCTGTACCACCAAAGGCGCGGGAGTGGATCAGCCCTTCGTTTTCCTTTTTTTCCGTGGCCTGAAAAGGTTTGCCGCCCTTGTAGTACGTGTGCTCTCCCGGCACGACACGGCTCCACGGCACGCCCATCCAGGCCATTTCGCGCATGGCTATAGGACCGGTTTCAGCGAACAGGCGGGCCACTTCCTGATCACAGCCCCAGTCAGAGCCTTTTACTGTATCGTTAAAATGTACTTCGGGACAGTCGCCCTCCCCCATGATTGAGTTGCCCAAAGCCGCCTGCATGCCGCCCATTGCAGCCGAAGAATGCGAACGCTTGGGCGGCACTACGGAAAGGCAGATCACGCTAAAGCCTGCCTGCGCTGCCTCCACCGCCACACGTTCTCCGGCCAGGCCTGCGCCTATGCACAAGACATCACTTTCAAAAATACGCATACGCACCCCCTATCCCAGAAGCCAGACGCGGGCCAGGGCCAGCGAGCCGAGCAACAGATAACAGCCCATAACGATCCATATCCATTTGCGGCACATGAGCTTTGCCCTTTTTACGCAGACGCCATACTTCACGGCAATGCGATACACGCCAATGCCTGTATGCAGAATTACGCAAGGCAAAAAGAAAACATAAAAGGCCAGCCAGCCACTGCGCAAACGTTTGGCGCTGCCCGCCACATCAATGGGAAGGTCCGTCATGATTGCGTATACGTGATAAAATACGCCGAGCAGGATTACGATGGCCGTAAAAACCTGCACAAGCCACAGCCATGTATCAAAATCCTTCAATATTTTGCTGTGCTTAACAAAAATTCCCAGTTCTTGAGCGCGAAAGGGCATTTTGCGCGCCGCAATATAAAAATGAAAAACTATCAGCAGAATAATAAGGGGGGCCACCATGTGGGTCAGCCATGTGGCCTCAAAAAACCAGGCTATACCATTGGTCAGGGCAGGGTTTACCACCACAGTTCCCTCCAGCAGCAAATGCACGCACACAAACAGGGCCAAAAAAGCACCGGTGGCAGCCTGCCAGAAGTCCAGAGTAGTTTTGCCACCTACGGAGTTTCTTCTCAAATCCATACGAACTCCTTATGCAATAAATATATGAATGGTCTGTGGCTCGTCCTGTACAATTCAGATTCGTCGGTACGGCGCCTGACCAGCCTCGTAATAATTGCCGCCCACGCTGTCGATGACCACAATGGCGGGAAAATCCTCCACCTCCATCGCAGCAACCGCCTCGGTCCCCAAATCCTCATAGGCCAGCACCGTGTATTTTTTAACGCTACGGGCAATAAGAGCCCCAGCGCCGCCTACAGCGGCCAGATACGGCACACCGTGTTCTTTCATTGCTTTGATAACGTCAGGGCTACGGTAGCCTTTACCGATCATACCTTTGAGGCCTTGCTCCAGCAGGCGTGGCGTATAGGTATCCATACGGCCTGAAGTCGTCGGACCAGCTGCCCCGATGGCATGACCGGGCCGGGCAGGACTTGGCCCCACGTAATACACCACTGCCCCTGCAAGGTTCACTGGCAGTGGGTTTCCCTTGTCCAGAGTTTCCACCAGCCTCTTGTGGGCCGCATCACGCGCAGCCAGAATGGTGCCGGAAATAAGCACCCTGTCGCCAGCTCGCAGAGAGCGGGCGGTGCAATCATCAAAAGGGGCACGGATTTTTTTTACTTCGTCAGACATGGCTCCCCCTACAGAACAATTTCGGCGTGACGCGCCGCATGACAGTTGATGTTCACAGCAACCGGCAGTGAGGCGATATGGGTCGAAGCCCATTCCACATGCACCTTAAGTGCCGTGGTTGTACCGCCAAGCCCCTGTGGACCCACGCCGGTTCTGTTAGCCATCTCAAGCAGTTCATCCTCAAGATCTGCATAGCGCTCATCAGCATTGCGGCTTTCGAGATCACGGGCTGCGGCGCGCTTGGCGCATATCGCCGCCAGTTCCATCGTTCCACCAATACCTACGCCCACAACCAGCGGCGGGCAGGAGTTGGGACCAGCCGCCAAAATAGCGTCCAAAACCACCTTGCGTACCCCTTCAATGCCATCGGCGGGCACAAGCATCTTGAGCACGCTTTTGTTTTCCGAGCCGGCCCCTTTGGGAGCCAAACGCAGACGCAGCATGTCGCCGGGCACAATACGGACATGTATGACGGCAGGAGTGTTGTCCTCTGTGTTTTTGCGCTCAAACAAGGGTTCAAAAACACACGATTTGCGCAAGTATCCATTTGTATATCCCCGGCGTACACCCTCATTGACGGCGTCTTCAAAAGCGCCGCCCACTATATGAATATCCTGCCCCACCTCGGCAAAGACCACCGTTATTCCGGTGTCCTGACACAAGGGAACCAGCCCTTCAGCGGCAATGCCCGCATTCTCCAGCAACTGGTCCAGTATGTTGCGCCCCACAGGCGAAGGCTCTACCCCACGAGATTTGCGCATGGCCTCAACCATATCCGCAGGCAGGTGGTAACAGGCCTCAACGGCCAGTTCTGCCACAGCTTGCACGATAGTGCTGTAATGAATTTCTTTCATAACTCTCCCGGTCTGTTCGCTTGCTTCTGTTCGGTTGACTTCCAACGCAGCATCGGTCCAGAAGCGCAGTCAGATGTCTGCCTTGCTCGCGGGTATTTCCGGTTTGGAACTTGCGTCAATTTTAACTCCCGCCGGGCGCTGGTTAAGCTCACGGCGCATTTGCTCAGAATCAAGATTCCCTGTCATTTTGGAAATAAAGATGGTAGCCACGCCGTTGCCCACAAGATTGGTCAAAGCGCGCGCTTCAGACATGAAACGGTCGATGCCGAAAATAACGGCGATACTTTCCGGGGGAATTTTACCAACAGAGCTCAGCGTGCCCGCCAACACAATGAACCCACCTCCTGTCACTGCCGCGGCTCCCTTGGATGAAACCAGCAAAATGCCAAGAAGCACGAGTTCTTCACCAATCGTCATGGGCGTATTGGTGGCTTGGGCCAAAAACACGGCTGCCATCGTCAGATAGATAGCCGTGCCATCAAGATTGAAGGAGTAGCCTGCCGGAATAACAAGATCCACGACGCTCTTGTTACAGCCCACTTTTTCCATTTTGCGGAGCATGTTGGGCAGTACGGATTCGGAAGAAGATGTGCCCAGAACAATAAAGAGTTCTTCCTTGATATACCGGACGAACTTAAAAATGCTGAATCCGCTGAACAGACCGACAACACCGAGAACCAGCACCACAAACAGAAGGCTGGTGACGTAAAAACAAAGTATCAACTCACCCAGCGCCAGTACGGACCCAATACCCTCTTTGCCGATGGTGAAGGCCATTGCGCCAAAGGCGCCAATGGGAGCGACGCGCATGATGATATTGATGACCTTGAAAAGCACTTCAGACAGACTTTTGATGAGATCAAAGCACAATTGCCCCTTGCTTCCGCTGAAGTTCAAAGCAAAGGCAAAAATGATTGCCACAAGCAGAACCTGCAAAATTTCGCCACTGGTAAATGCGGAAACAAAGGTGTGCGGAATGATATTCATGAAAAAGTTTATGAGGTTATTGTCTTTGGCCTTGCCCGCGTATTGAGCGGCAATATTCTTGTCAGCGGCGTCAAAGGTGCTCACGTCAACATTCATGCCTGCGCCAGGCTGAACCAGATTGACAACTACCAAGCCTATAAGCAGGGCCAACAGGGTGATGCCGGTAAAGTATACGATTGCAAGACCACCTGTTTTGCCTACGGCCTTGATATCGTTCATGCCCGCAATACCCGTCACAACTGTGGAAAAAATGAGAGGCGCAATGATCATTTTGATCAGGTTGATGAACATTTTGCCCAATGGCTGCATTTTTACCGCCACTTGCGGATAGAAATGTCCCAGCAAAATGCCGATAAAAATTGCAATCAAGACCTGTACATAAAGCACTTTCAAATACTTAAGCATACGTCCCACCTTTAAGTATATGCGGTTGAAGGCGCAATAATTAGAAACAACAACCAGAGGCTACGCGACTTTTCAGCCGGAAGCTTTTGCCACGGAACTGGACCGGGACAGATAGCCGTTGTCTCAGTTTTGCTAGTGCTTGTGGTAAATTGGGGGAATTTATTATTAGGCGTGCGGAGATGCGCGCACGGGAGGGCGTAAATTGCGAAGCTTGTGTTTGCCCCGCCACAGAAGAGTGTTCGTCAGGAAAAAGAGGCTAAAGCTTTCGGCAGGGGCGACAGGGTAGGATTTAAAAAAGGTATGTTCAATTTGTGGTAAGTCTTCAACGTCATACTTGGCCCATCCAGGCATGGCATCCTCAAGGTATGCTGATCTGCTTGAAGAGTTTTGTGAACTGTTCGCGCAACCTCCTGGTGGCCCGTGAACATTCATTTCTACTATAGAGCATAAAGGAAAATGGACATTTTTATATTGTATATATTCATAAGAAGTAACAATTCTAAGATAATGCAATAAACTTATATCTTTTGCCAATTGAAGGCAAAAATTAGTGGCAATTATAGCCAAGAAAAAAACTACTTCTCGTGGCATCGCAGGCCTCTCATACGTTTTCCATTTATGTTATAAATGGAACATGGAAATAGTAATCAATGCAATTAAATTATTTTTTTCCAATGTTGTCCGGTTAAGCACCCATAGCTAACAGGCTATAACTATAGGTGTTTATAGTTTTTCGTCTTCGCGGATTCAGAAGTTCTTCCAGAGAATCCTTGCCGAACAGATTCAAGCAAATGAGCT
>JAEWKM010000029.1:0-44808 GCA_023386035.1 Pseudomonadota bacterium | reverse complement strand
GAGAAGGGCTTGCGGTTACAGGAACCGGGAGCATTTCAAGACAGCCATCTACTTCTTCTGTGGTGGTCTGGACCTCTACCCGGCCAGTTCCTGACAGGGGCTACCCACGGAAAACCCGGAAGAACCATATTTTATAACTACTAGGCCAATGTCAACAACATTTTGCCCCCAAGTTGCCTTAAGAAATGCAGAGCACAAAGGAAAGGCATATAAGGACAGAAAAATAGAATTGTTTGTCTTGAGATTTTGCGGATCTAAGTCGAAAGCTTTTGCATTTAAGAGGCATGGCACTAGTCTAGGACATGAAAATGAGATTCTTTTAGCATCGGGCCTAAGGTTGGAGCTCCGTTCAAGAATAAAAATCAGAGATAACTACCATCTTGGAATGATGAACCAACCAACAGTTGAGTGTCCAATTTATGTTTTAGAGATAGATGCATCGTGATTAACATCCTTACTTAACCCACATTAACTAACTTGACGCATACGGACTTTATAGGGCAGTGTCGTATAAATAGTCTTACCTTAAAAACCCGAAAATCCTTGCGTGGCGGGATTCGAATCCACACACTCAAAAGTTTTGTGCATACTTTTGGGTATAAAAAAGAGCATTTTGAAAGTAAAAAATATTTTCAATAATTATTTCATGTAATTGTATATCTATTTCGAATCCCACCCTCTCCGCCATAAGTAAATAAATTGAGCTGGTTACGAAAGTAGCCAGCTCTTTTTTATGTTCAAATTTATGGTGTGCCTGGCCCTGTCGGCATTCATTTCAACCATAGTGGTACAAATAAGATGTATTTCATTGCGGACGGAAATAATTTAACGACACTATCTGAGACAAATAACAATCAAGCGAGGCAAGTATGTACGGACCTAAACCAGACACGAAGCATCCAATGAAAGGATTTCCGCAAGTTTGCTTTATAAAAAACACTGTAAAAAGTCAAAATATACTTATTGGAGATTACACATATTACGATGATCCAGAAGACTCTGAGGGATTTGAAAAAAATGTTCTCTACCATTTTCCATTTACTGGAGATAAATTAATAATAGGTAAATTTTGCTCGATAGGGCGCAGAACAAAATTCATAATGAACGGAGCCAATCATAAAATGTCCGGTCTTTCCACTTATCCCTTCTACATCTTTGGGGGTGGATGGGAGAGTGTAACGCCGCAAAGTTCAGAATTGCCATACAAAGGTGACACAATTATCGGAAATGACGTTTGGATTGGATATGATGTTGTGATTATGCCCGGAGTCCATATTGGCAATGGAGCCATAATCGCTTCGTGCTCTGTTGTGACGCGTGATGTTGATGCCTACTCGATTGTTGGCGGCAATCCAGCCGAGATGATTAAAAGCCGCTATTCCGAGCATGATATATTGCGGCTTGAACAGTTGGCATGGTGGGATTGGCCTATCAAAAAAATAACCAAGAATTTACCCATCATTGCTTCTGGTACCGTCAAGCAATTATGCGAATGCTGTTAGCCACCCTGCCACCCAAGGCCGCCCGGATTATGCAGTGCGACACTTTCCCGTGAGGAGCCCCTCGTACAAACCGTGCGCCCTTTATATCATTCGACTGGGCGCGGAGTTCGCGCCAAGTCTATGCTAGAAAAAAATATAGCTCCCAGGTTACTTGGGCTGCCGTGCCGTTAGGACCAGCACAGCCCAGGTTAAAAAAACAGAACAAATGGGAACTCGGCACAAACCCCTCCTACAGATCAATCAGAGCGCGGCTCACAAGCTCAGTAATCAACTCTTGAGCGGAACATTCGTTTGGGGGTTTTATTTCCGTCCGATAAATAATTTGTGCGGTTGATTCCCCTATGGCCGGGCCAAGGAATATCGGTTCTACGCCCAGCAATATCCAATCCGGATTGGTACTTTTATGTTTTAATAGCTTGATGAGCCATTCCGCGGGAATAGCTCGTCTTTTTTTGGCGTCGGAAATAGACGATTGACGGATACCTAGAAATTTTGCCAGTTCCACTTGTGTTTTTGTATTTGTAACACTCTGAATCCGCATCATAATTTCATTGAATGCCACATCATTGATTTTTTGCATCTTCATCCTGCCAGTCAAGAGGGAAATTGTTCGCTCCAACCTCGCATCTACAAATCTGACCATTTTTTAGGGTAGCGAGTAGCTATAGCTTTACATCGAGTATTTATAACTACTCGGTTGAGAAAAATCTAGAGCTAAAATGGCAATATGGAAGATGATGAAAAAATTACCCGTCGCTTTATGCCTGACGTATTGAGGCGCTACAGGGACAACGCAGGGCTATCTCAACAAGAACTTGCTGACAGTATAGGTGTCAGCAAAGGATTCATTTCTGCGCTTGAAGGTGGGCGAAGCGTTCCCAACCTTGATAGACTGCTTCAGATTGCGGATGCCCTGCAAGTAAGCCCCGGTGAACTGGTCAATGCCATGCTTGAAGACGCGGAAAAAGAACTTGGTAAAAAGATCTATGTGAAGATAAAATAACGTACTGCGCTTATGACTTGTCCATAAGAGCATTGGTACGTCCAAGAAGATCCTGATTCTGTGGTATATTTGTGGGGGTAAAGACTGAGAATTTATTTTATATTCAAAAATTTATTATATTTTTAAATTAATTCTACTCCACCTCTCTGCCATAAGTAAGTGGATCAAGCTGGTTACAAAAGTGGCCAGCTTTTTTATGCCTTGAATTTACGTGTACCTAGGCTTCGTGCCTGATATTGGATATTGTATACCCGCACCAGCAATATATATTAACCTTAAGTGGTATAAAATTACACGGATCAGCCTGCCGAGGTTCTTATGCATCGCTTTCAAACAGGGTTTTTCCCATTTAGTCATGAACTTAATCCAAAAGAAATAATCCGTGGCCGAGGGTGGAGCGTTTCTTTTGAAGATGTGCCCACAGACTTGGCACGACCTTCTGGCGATAGCTATCAAGCCATTTTACATGCCAGCACACTTGAAACCGCATCAAATGCTTTTAACCTAATTGGGGCTGCGATAACGCTTAGAAATGGCGCGGTTATAACTGAAACAGATATCTTTCCATTCCCAGAAGTGACCTACTGCTAGAAGAGATAATGCAAAAGTACGGTTGTGATTCCTACACGCAATCATCATATGGCAGAAGCTCTATCCCTGAAGGAATTAGGCTTGCTGCCCGCGCAAGCAAATCTATTGACCTCCATTATGCTTTACTCAAATATCGTATGGGGAGTTTCATTCATTCCCTACCTTCAATTGAAACTGATCCCCAATATGCTACAGAGCACCATGGAAAAACGCCTTTTAGAGAAAGCCATATAGTTTTAGCAAATGCAATTGTGACATTCTATTCCGTTATTGAACAGATAGGACTTGAAGTAAAAGCCTCCGCCCATGCGCCCTCACGCAAGAATGGAAAATGGAATCCGCCTGTTTTTGATGATCTAACCAAGCGGTTGATTTTGGCGGGGGTGGAAGTCGCGCAACCTTCTATTTGGATGCGACGGGGAAAATCAACAAATGTTGAATCCACTGCATTGAAAAATGCATGCCTTGAAAAGGCTCCGTGGTCGTGGGGGCCGTACATCCGTGATCAGCACATTGATGTACGTGATGCAATCCTTGCTGCCAGCAATCTGCGAAGTAACGTGTCTAGCCATAGGCTGGCCCCTAGAAAAGCCGGGATACTTACACAATATGATGCTGAAAATGTTCGTATTCTCGCGCGTCGGCTATTGCTCACTTCCTTGGGATGCCGGATATTCGAACAAGCCAATAACTGAAATAGTGGGGCCAAAGAGCTAACTTGATACGCCCTACACCTTCGGCTGCACCCGGCGCACAATCTCAACAAGAAGCTCTTCAAGCGAATGCTTGCAAAATGGATTTGCTCCTGTAAAATGAGCAAGATGCGTTGACGGCTCCTCGGAAGTTGGAACAAGATACTTTGGGCCAATCCCCGTCAAAATCCATTCCGGGTTAATGCCTTTAAAACGTAGCAATTTGATAAGCCATTCTGCCGGAATGGCTTGGCGTCTTTTGGCGTCTGAAATTGCCGACTGCCTGAGACCCAAGAACTTTGCCAATTCCACTTGAGTACGGCATTCCGCCGATTTGAAAACGCGTGAAAACGCGCCGTAATAGCCATCGTGCAGCATTTTTCACCTCTGGAATTGAGATTTCTTCTTTTTAATATAGAGGCATCAATACCTCTTTTCAAGGGATAATTTCCAGAGTCTAATGAAATAATGGAACAAGACTTTTTATGTCAAAGCTTTGGGGCTATTATCAAGTCCGCACGCCTCCGCAAGGGCCTGACCCAATATCAACTGGCTGATGCCGCAGGTGTTGGCCGCCGATTCATTCAAGGTGTGGAAAATGGTCACCACGAGGCCAAGATCTCCACACTTTTCCATATGGCAAACGCAATGGGAGTCTCGCCAATGGTTTTGATTGGTGAGCTTGAATACGCTATGCGCACGGGTAAATTGCCCGATTCAGTCGTTGAAAACTTACCCGTAAAAAAGATTGGTCGGCCGCAAAAAAACAAAGCCGTGTCCTACTGATAAAATACAAAATTGATATTGTGCCAGTAACTAGTAGCCAGTCTTCATCTCGCCAGACAACTTAAGCCCCACGCCCCCTCAAATCTCACCGTTTAAATTACTTACTTCGTTTCATGCAGGCCCAAGTTTAACGGCAAAATCTTACGCATCCACCAATGCCAACGCGCTGTCATTCCACCAGTATCGGCAGATCGCAGTCAGTTTTTAACCTGCCCTGCCCACACCATTACTCCCTGCCCCCATATGGCATTGTCAGCACCTTGGTGCTAATGTGTTCATAAACATCGCCGCACCACAACGACGCGGCAGGCATTCACGTTACATCCTCACCATAAAGAGGCTCCTCTTTACCCGATTCACATCTCAGCCAGGAGGCAGATCATGACGCGCCGCGATCTTATCAAACTCCTCAGCATATTGGGCGTCAGCAGCATGCTGCCCTTCGGGCACAACGCCTTTGCCGCCGCCCAACCCTCACTGCCCATCCCACCCCTGCTGCGGCCAGACGCCAATGGCCGCATTCGCCTGAAAATACAGCAAGGCCAAAGCCAATGGGGGCATCACCCCACGACAACCTGGGGCTATAACGGCCCATTGCTCGGCCCGGCCCTGTCATTGCCGCGCGGGCAAAAAGTACAGATGGAAGTGGAAAACGCCCTGAACGAAAGCACCGTTGTGCATTGGCACGGTCTCAAAATTCCCGGCATCGTCGATGGCGGACCGCAGTCGTCCATTGCCCCCGGCGGAATATGGAAACCGGAGCTTGTCATCGACCAGCCAGCCGCGACCTGCTGGCTTCATCCGCATCCGCACGCAAAAACGGGCCGTCAGGTGGCTATGGGCCTTGCGGGCCTGATACTCATCAGCGACGACGAAAGCCAGCGCCTGCCCCTGCCCAAAACCTGGGGTGTGGATGACATCCCGGTTATCCTTCAGGACAAACGCCTGAACGCTGCCGGGCAGATCGACTACGCGATGGACGACATCAGCGCTGCCGTGGGCTGGTTTGGCGACCTTATGCTGACCAACGGCAGCCCATACCCGCAACACGCCGCCCCGCGCGGCTGGCTGCGCCTGCGGCTGCTCAATGGCAGCAACGCCCGGTCCATGCGGCTGGCCGCCAGCGATGGCCGCCCCTTGTACGTCATTGCCAGCGACGGGGGTTTTCTTGCAGAGCCCGTAAAGCTGACGGAACTGCCCATCCTTATGGGCGAACGCTTTGAAGTGCTTGTTGACTTGCGCGGCGGCAAGGCCTTTGACCTCGTAACCTTGCCCGTCAAACAAATGGGCATGACCTTGCCGCCGTTTGACCGGCCCCTGCCCGTGCTGCGCATACAACCCACTGAAAGCAAGGGCCATACGGCGCTGCCAGATCAGCTTTCCGCCCTGCCGCCCCTGCCGAAGCTTGAAGGGCTGCCCGTCAGAACGCTGAAACTCTCTATGAATCCCATACTCGACCAGCGGGGCATGGAGCAGTTGATGCAGCGCTACGGTCATGCGGCAATGGCCGGAATGAGCATGGACATGCACGGCGGGGCAACGGCTGCCGCCGATCCGCATGCGGGGCACGGATCAATGGCCATGCCCTCCCCCGGACAGGGCATGGGCCACAATATGAATCAGGGTATGGATCAGGGCATGAGCCACAACATGGGCCAAGGTCAAAATGCTGGCATGGGCCACGCCATGCCCGACATGTCCAACCAGAGCATGAACCACGGCGCAATGGCTATGGACGCACCACAGCAGTCCCCGGGCCAGTTTGACCTCTGGCGCAGCAATTATATCAACGGGCAGGCCTTCATGATGAACAAGCCCATGTTCGATGTCAAAAAGGGCCAGTACGAGCGGTGGATTATCTCCGGCGTCGGCGACATGATGCTGCACCCCTTCCATATTCACGGCACGCAGTTCCGCATTTTGTCAGAAGATGGAGCGCCGCCGCAAAAGCATCGCAGTGGCTTCAAGGACATTGTTCGCGTTGAGGGCAAGGTGAGCGAGGTGCTGGTGCGCTTTGACCACCTGGCCCCCAAGGAGCACGCCTACATGGCCCACTGTCATTTGCTGGAGCATGAAGACACCGGCATGATGCTGGCGTTCACGGTGAGCGATTAGAGCAGTTTACGAATAAAATTGGGCAATTGTTCTGTAAGGATTTACCTACAAATCCTTGCGGCAAAATAGTCGTAGGTGAGCTTTGCTCCCGTAACGAGCCTACTTCATGTGCAAAATACTCTAACGCAGCAGATTGCAGCACCTACGCGGGTAACGCCGCATTGCAGCGCATAACACAAGAGGGAGGCTACAGCCTCCCTCTTGTTAATCGAAATTTATCCTCAGTCACAAACTTTGACAAAAATCTGAATCCGCATGCCCACCAACAACAAGGGGGCCTGCGGCACAAGAGCCTAGGAAGCTTCCCCTACTGCTCAAGCTGGCGCAGCAAATCTGCCATAAAGTCGTCCAGCCTGTTCTGCGCGTCTTGGTCCAGCCCCAACACACTGGCGGAGTGCAGCTGTTTTGCACTTAACTGATCTACTACGGGCAGAGCGACACGGCGTTCGGGCAGATGTTCCAGAGCGGGAAGGTTCGCGGCCTGCACGGCGCTGGCACGGTTCAAGATCAGAGTCTGTTTTTTCAGGCCCAGATCAGCAGCCATGCGCGACACCTGTTCCGCTGTTTGCAGCGAACGCATGCTTGGTTCCGAAACCACAAGCAGGTGATCCACATGCGCCACAGTGCCCCGGCCAAGATGCTCCACCCCGGCTTCCATATCTACCAGAACCCAGTCGTTCCGCTCCAGCACCAGATGCGCCAGCAGGGCCTTGAGCAATGCGCTGGCTTCACAGGCGCAGCCGCCATTGGCCGAAGTTACCGCCCCCATAACCAGCAGGCGCTTTTCGCCCACGGGTTTGTCGCCCAGCGGCGGCCCGCAGACCTCCAACGAAGCTGAAAGAATTTCGGGCAAATCGCTGACATGCGGGTTCAGCATCATCATGCCGCCCTGCCCCGCTGGCCGTATGCGCTCCTGAACAAGTTCGGGCCGCTGGCTCAGGGCAATGGGCATTTCTGCCGCGCTCAACCCGCAAGCCTGCCCCAGCGACAAAGCCGTATCCGCATCCACCAGCCACACGTTATGCCCCTGGCGCGCAAGGTAGTCGCCAAGCCAGGCCGTCATGGTGGTTTTACCCACGCCCCCCTTGCCGGAAACAGCAATCTTCATAACAACTCCTGAAACAACGTGGCGTTAAATTACTCTGGCGGATCGCGAAAGCTTTGTGCCGCGCGGCGAAAGCTTAAGGAAACGCTGATTTATTCCGCTTGGCAGCGTTGCTTCACTTTTTTGAAACAGTCGAGGACGGAAGAATCCACTCCTGCTTCAAAAAAGATTGCGCCTTGCCAAACGAAACAACTGCGCGTTTCCAGGAGGCTCTTTAATCAGTGCTCCTTAAAGCCTTCGCCGTCACGGCACAATGCCACAATGTACTACGCGTTCAGGCCAAGTGCCTTGCGCTTGCTTGTGACGCGCTGGTTCAGCAGCTCAGCCGCCTTCACCGGGTCAGGTTCCACCACAAAGGATGCGCCCACCAGATCTTCCAGACCGTTGAGGGCAATATCCGTCACCACCTGCGAACCCAGAATATTGGGCGGCAGGCCAAGATGCGTATACACGCCGCTGGCAACGGCATACAGACCAATGGCCGCGGCCTTTTCCGAGTACCATTCCGGCGCGGAGGCCACCACGGGCAGGTCAGAAATATCCACGCCAAGGCTGTTGGCGATCAGCGCGCACAATTGCAAGATGCGGGCGTTATCCACACAACTGCCCATATGCAGCACGGGCGGTATACCCAGCGCGCCGCACAGGTTGCGCAGCCCCGGCCCGGCCATTTCCGCCCCTTCGGGCATCAGCAACCCGGCCTTGCCCGCAGCCGTCGTCACGCAGCCCGTAACAAGCACCATAATGTCATTCTTGATGAGTTCCTTGATGATGCCCACATTGGCCGAATCCTGCTTGATCTTGGGATTGTTGCAGCCCACCACCGCCGCGAAACCGCGCACGGTTCCCGCCTTGACGGCGTCCAGCAGAGGTTCAAGCGAACCGCCCAGGGCCTCAAGAATGGCCTCATTGGAAAATCCGGTCATGATGTCCACTGGCTCCACGGGAATGTCCACCCGGCCAGGGTCGCGCTCGGCAAAGGCATCAATGGCCATATGCAGGATTTTGTGCGCCTCTTCGCGGGCGTTTTCAGGCGTAAAATTCATGTGAATGGCCCCGGTAAAACGGGCCTTGGCGGCAGTGTCGATGAAACGGGTATGGTAGCAGGCCGAAATCTGCACAAGACTCGGCATGATGCACTGATAGTCCACCACCACGGCTTCCACCGCGCCTGTTACAATGGCCAGCTCGGTCATGAGGTGGTTGCCCGCCATTGGGATACCCTGACGCATGAGCAGTTCGTTGCCGGTACAGCACAGCCCGGCCACGGTAATGCCCTCGGCCCCGGCCTTTTTGGCCAGTGCGACCATTTCCGGCTCACGGGCGGCCATAAGTATCATTTCGGAAACCACGGGATTATGCCCGTGTACCAGTATGTTGACGGCTTCCTTTTTGATGACGCCCAGGTTCACAGTGGACTTGCGCGGTGTGGGAGTGCCGAAAAGAATATCGCACAGCTCTGTGGCGATCATTGATCCGGCCCATCCGTCGGACAAGGCGCAACGGGCCGCGTGCAGCATGGTGTTGGGAGCGTCGTTGTCGCAGCCCATATGGGTGCGGTGCATCATTTCGGCGATTTCGCGGTCAACACCGCGCGGCGTAATGTCCAGTTTATCCCATACTTCCTTACGCTTGGCAGGAACACGCGACACAAAGTTCACTGCTTTGCGTCTGCTGCCAAAGTCGCTGTAACAGGCGTCCACCACATCGGAGGCCACGTCAATTATGGCCCGGCCTTCAACGGCGATGCCCAGTTCCGCGGCGATGCGCGTCAGTTTGGCGACATCACGAATCTGGTAATTGGCAGCCTTGCCTTCCACCACGGCTTCAAGGGTTTCGATAACGTCCCGGCCATGATCGGAATGCCCGGCAGAACCGCCAGCAATAAAGCGCCCGAAGTTGCGCGCCACAATAACATCCGCATCTGCTCCGCACACCCCGCGTGAAAGCTTGCCGCCGGGTTCGGCCTTGGCGCTGATGCGGCACGGCCCCATGACGCAGTTGCGACAGGTTGTGCCGAGTTCACAAAAACGGCAGTGCGGCGTCTGCTGTGCCAGCCTGTCCCATGCGGTTTCAACGCCGTCTTTGCGCGCTTTTTCAAGCATGCGTTGGGCGTCTTCCCAAATAGACATTTCTTTAATGTCAGTCAGCTTGTCTTTCATAACGTCCTCGCTCACGCTGAGTGTTGCTGCCGTCAGGCAGGGCACGCAGTTGCATGCCTTTGATACCAACATAGCATTATACAGGGAATTAGTCTGTCAGCTACCCGACAAAAGGATCGGTCCGTTTCAGAGGGGGCAGGCACGCCACAGCAAAGGCAAAAAATGATCGGCTGACGCAGGGCTGCGGATCTGAAAACCAGGTGGTAAAACATACGCGCGGCATGCCGGTTTTCCGGGCTCGCGGCCGCCGGGCAGGCTGATACGTTCAAGGCCGGAAAGATTCAAGGAAGCACTGATCAAAGAGCCTCTTGGAAACGCGCAATTGTTTCGTTTGGCTAAACGCGATCTTTTTTGAAGCAGGAGTGGACTCTTCCGTCCTCGGCTGTTTCAAATAAAGAGAAGCAACGCCGCCAAACGGAATAAATCAGCGTTTCCTTAATGCAGCAGTTCACGCAGGCGGTTTTCGTCCAGAATGCGGTACAGGCCGCGCTGTTCTTTTTGCAGAATGCCTAGGCGGGTGAAATCGGTCAGCAGGGTGGAAATGGTCTGGCGCGAGGTGCCAAGCGTTTGCGCCAGCATCTCGCCAGAAAGGGGCAGCCGGATAAGCCGCTCTTGCGATTTTTCGTCATTTTCGTGGGCAAGGTCGATCAGCAGCCGAGCCAGCCGTACGGTCACGTCGCGCAGGGCAAGGCCGTCAATAATGCTGAAACAGCTTTTCAGCATACCGCCCAGCACCCGCACAATAGGCACGGTGAACTCGGGTATGGTCATCATACACCGGTTGAAAGTGGGGGTATCAAGCAGCAGAAGAACCGCGTCTTCCAGCACCTGCACAAAGGCGTTCGAGTGGCTCACATAGAGGTCGCCGGGCTTGAGAAAGGCAATGGTGAATTCCCGGTCGCCATAGGAAAGATAGATGCGCACCAGCCCGGATTTGACGATGAAAACAAAATTGTCTTCCTGCGGGTTGTGTGGCTCCTGCTCCGCAAGGTCGTCTTCATACTGGGGGGCAAAAATGATGGCCTGCCGTACATAGCGCCTTTCATGAAAGGCCGACAGCAAGGGTGCAAGCTCAGGCCGCGCCAGCTCATCAAGCAGGTTGATATTACTGAATTTCATGCAGCCCCCTTTTGCGTCTCTTCTTGAGCAGACTAACTTTGAAATGCATTATCTTTCAAAGTTGTCATTCTGGCAGAAAATGCAATTTTTGACAGAATCCACGCCGTCTTGCGGCGCGCTGCACTCTTGCACGGCATTAGAACATTTAAACTTTCTCAAAGGTAAAATGCTCTAATTTCCGCAAGTCGCTGCCGCCACGGCTTTCGGAAGCTCCTTGAACCGGGGCAGCTTGCCGCCCTGCTCACAGCCAGAGGCTGGCAGGTCGCCCATGCGGGCACCAAGAGAATAGACGCTGCACGAAGAGTGTCAACACAAAGGACATGCTGACTTAGAAAAGCCAACATGCCCTTAGTGTTCATCTGTGCCTGCCCCGGCCATGCACCATAAGGGCGTGAATGTCGTCTGCACGGAATTTTCGGCGTCATGCCCCGCAAAACGTAAGGCATGCCTGCGGTAATTTGCTCTGGGTATTGGCGTTGCCGCGCGTATCTGATCCGCGCGCTTTTGATCCATGCTTCTATGATCTACGCGCATATGATCTACGCACCTTGGTACGCGCTCCTTGTCATCCACCTGGTACACACCTTGGCACGCCCGCATCTCATATGTGCGTTTGTTCCCCGCCGCGAATCCGCCTATGCCGAAGGCAGGTATTTTTTAAAATCTATGTCGTATTTTTTCATTTTATAATAAATAATACGATATGTTATATTCAAATCCCGTGCAGCCTGATGGATATTGCCTCCGGCCTTTACAAGGGCGGCAGCAATGAGCTCGCGCTCCACATTGGCCACGGTTTCCGTCAACCCCAAATTCCCGGTCGCCCAGCTGTGCATGCCGCTCTTTTCATTTTGCAGCATGCCCGGCAAATGGTGTGAACGCAGTACGGCGTCGTCACAAATGAGCACCGCTCTTTCCAGAACATTTCGCAGTTCACGCACATTGCCCGGCCAGTGGTAGCCAAGCAGAATATCAATGGCCGGAGTTGAAACGCGCCGCACAGGCCGACCGTATTCCTTGCTGAACATCTCGATAAAATGCTCTACCATCGGCAAAATATCTTCTGGCCGCTCCCGCAGGGGGGGAATGAAAATGGGGAAGACATTGATACGGTAGTACAGGTCCTCGCGAAACAGCCCCTGCTCCACCAGCTCTTCCAGCGGGCGGTTGGTTGCGCACACCAGACGCACATCCACCTTGATGCGCCGTTCATCCCCAAGGGGCTGAATTTCGCCTTCCTGCAAAGCCCGCAGCACCTTGGCCTGGGCAATGGGCGACAAGTCGCCCACCTCATCCAGAAAAAGCGTGCCCGTGTCTGCCTGGCGAAACATACCCGCGCGGTTTTGCACCGCCCCGGTAAAAGCGCCCTTGCGCCAGCCGAACAGCTCGCCTTCAATAAGCTCTGAAGGCAGGGCCGCGCAGTTGAGCATGACCAGCGGATTATTGCGCCGCGGGCTCGCCGCGTGCAGGGCTTGCGCCATAAGTTCCTTGCCCACGCCCGATTCTCCGCGCAGCAGCACCGTAGCCTTGCCCGCCCCGGCCTGTGTCAGCCGCCGCAACACGTGATGCAGGCTTTTGGACCGCGCAATAATGGACGAAGGCATGCCGCTGGCCACAGGTTCGTCAGCCAGTATACAGGCATGCTTTCGGCTCAGTTCTTCCTGCAGCCGGGCAACCTGTCTGCCAACCAGCGTGGCGACTGTCTGCAAAAAGCGGCGGCGCAGCTCCAGCTCTTCCTGTGGCGCTGTGGGCGTGTCTGCGCTGAGAATCCCCACAACTTCCGACCTGTCGCCATTTTCCACATGCACGGGCACGCATATAAAGGCCAGCCGGGCCATTTCTTCTTCGCTGCGGCCGAACAGGCGATTCTGAAAATCCGCCCGCCCGCGCATACATGACACAATAATGGACCGCCCCTCGGCAAAGACCTGCCCTGTAATGCCAGAACCCGGCGCATAGGCCGCCTCCGGCGCGTCGGCCTGCCCATAGGACAACGAGAGGCGCAGCTCGCCGCTGTCGGGGTCTTGCACCACAATGTGCGGCCTGTCGAAATGCATGTCTTCCGCGAGAGCCGCCAGAAGTTCCTGCAAGGATTCTTGAAAGGGATGACCAGGAGAAAGGGCCGTCAGCACCCGGTCAAGGGTGTCCAGACACTGGCCCGCATCCATAAAGGACAAGAGGGGTGGCACGTCGCTATGCACGGTGGCCTCACTTCCAGGATTGAACCGGGAACTCCCGGTACGGACAATATCCGCGCAAAGCGGAAACGGCGCGCCCGCCCGCTGGCGGAGCGCGGGGCACACGGCAACAGACATGCCCGCCTGCCGTTGCCGGACTGAAACCTGGGGGGAGGTGGAGCCGAAAAGACTCCAAAGGTACAGCGACATCTCGGTTTTTCAGCATGGCCTTTGCGGCCAGCCGGAGCCGTAGCCCTGATGGGTCGTGCTCCTTATGAGCCCAAAACATACCCGCAGGCTGCCCTGACGTCAAAAACAATCCGTGCGTCCAACCCGAACCGCCCGGCCTGCTCCCAGAAAATCAGGGCATATGCCGCGATAAATGCCTTCCAACAACAAGCTGCTGCTCTGCGACGAACCATCGTATGCCACACTGAAACACATATATTTTTCAACTTCAAAGTACTTCAAAGTACTTCAAAAAGATGTTCAGAACGCCGCGCACCGCCATTGCGTGCTGCACCCACTCAAAATTCCCTCCTGAGTTTCAAAAATGTATCAAACTTGCTTTTTTAGGCTGATTTATTTCGTTATAAAACAACAAATACATATAGTTAACAAAATTATCTCTCCCTCTGCGTACGCGGCCTGCACAGCACAAAATAGTACTGCGGACGGCATTATCTGACAAATAACATCAAACATATAAGCATATTATCTAAAGGGCACACTTTCTGCACAAAACGTGACAAGCGCATACGGCGCGCAACCATCAAAGCAAGAGGGATTCTCATGCGCCAGGTAGCAATTTACGGCAAGGGCGGCATCGGCAAGTCCACAACCACACAGAACCTCAACGCTGGTCTCGGCGAAATGGGCAAGAACATCATGATCGTGGGCTGTGACCCCAAGGCGGACTCCACCCGTCTTATCCTCGGCGGTCTGGCGCAGCAGAGCGTGCTCGACACCCTGCGCGAGGAAGGTGAGGACATTGATCTTGATCTGGTGCTCAAAGAGGGCTTCAAGGGCATCCGCTGCGTGGAATCCGGCGGCCCCGAACCGGGCGTAGGCTGTGCCGGGCGCGGCATCATCACCTCCATCGGCCTGCTCGAACGCCTTGGCGCTTACACTGAAGACCTTGATTACGTTTTTTATGATGTTTTGGGCGACGTTGTTTGCGGCGGTTTCGCCATGCCCATCCGCGAAGGCAAGGCCCAGGAAATTTACATCGTGGCCTCGGGCGAAATGATGGCGCTCTACGCTGCCAACAACATCTGCAAGGGTGTAAAAAAATACGCCAATACGGGCGGCGTGCGCCTGGGCGGCATCATCTGCAACAGCCGCAAGGTTGACGGCGAGGCTGATCTTGTGGCCGCCGTCGCCAAGGAAATCGGCAGCCAGATGATCCACTTTGTTCCCCGCGACAACATGGTGCAACGGGCTGAAATCAACAAGCAGACGGTTATCGAGTTCGACCCCACCTGCGGTCAGGCTGATGAATATCGTGCTTTGGCAAACAAGATTGACGGCAACGACATGTTCGTCATTCCCAAGCCCCTCAGCCAGGAAAGGCTTGAAGAGCTGCTTATGGAGCACGGCATTCTGGACGCGTAGGAACTTTGCGCAGGCCAAACGCATTCTACATGCAACCGTCCGCCCAAAATGGCGCCGCGCAAACAGACCGCGCGAAACCCCACAAGGGACGGATTTCCCCAACTGCCGAAGCAGCTGCGCTGCTTCAGGCAACGCAAGATAAGGGAGAACACCAAATGCAGATGATCCGCACCGTCATTCGCCCCGAAAAAACCACCGAAGTGCTTTCCGAGCTTATGTCCGCCGGGTTTCCCGCAGTGACCAAGCTGGATGTCGTGGGCAGGGGCAAGCAGAAAGGCATCATGGTCGGCGATGTGCAATACGACGAAATACCCAAGCAAATGCTTATGCTTGTGGTTAACGATGAAGATAAAGACGACGCCGTGCGCGTAATCCTGCGTGTGGCCCGTACAGGCGAAAACGGACATTACGGCGACGGACGCGTTTTTGTGTCTTCCGTCAGCGAGGCATGGACCATCAGCACCGGCAAGGCCGGTTTGTAGGAGGCCGCCATGCAGGAGATTGTCGCCATTGTCCGGGCCAACATGGTTGGCCCCACAAAAGAAGCCCTGACCAAAGCGGGCTGCCCCTCCTTCAGCTGCACCAAATGTCTTGGTCGGGGCAAAAAAGGCTTGGATAACGCCACCCTGCGTATGGTTATGGAAAACGGCGAACTGCCGCGCACCCCCACCGGGGAATCACTGACCGAGGTGGGCCGTCTCATCCCCAAGCGGCTGTTCAACATCTGTGTGCCCGACAACAAGGCGGAAGCCGTGGTTAAGGCCATCATTGAAGCCAACGGCACAAGCCACCCCGGCGACGGCAAAATATTCGTCATGCCGGTGGAAGAATCCTACGTGGTCCGCACGGGCGAGCGCGTTGACGCATAAGGAAGGTAGTTATGACTATGGACGCCAGCGCCAGAGTGCTTGAGCGTTATAACGCCAAGGTATTCAAGAATCGTAAGGAGCACATGCTCCGTATCAATCCGGATGAAGCGCAACAAATCACGGCCAACACCCGCGCCATACCCGGCATAATGACCAACCGCGGCTGCTGTTACGCGGGCTGCAAGGGCGTGGTGCTTGGGCCCATCAAGGATATGGTGCTCATTACCCACGGCCCCGTGGGCTGCGGTTTCTACAGTTGGGGCACGCGCCGCAACAAGGCCAGGGCTGAAGAAGGCGAACCCAACTTCACCCAGTACTGCTTCACCACCGACCTGCAGGAACCTGACATCGTTTTTGGCGGCACCAAAAAGCTCAAGGCCGCCATTGATGAAGTCATGCAGCTCATGAACCCCAAAACCATCATGATCGCGGCCACCTGCCCCGTGGGTCTCATCGGCGACGACATTCAGGCCGTGGCTACCGAAGCCGAACAGCAATACGGCATCCGCTGCGTGGCCTACAACTGCGAAGGCTATAAGGGCGTCAGCCAGTCAGCCGGGCACCATATTGCCAACAACGGCCTCATGAAGCGGGTCATCGGCACGGGCAGCTACGAACCTGCCTCCAAGTATTCCATCAATATTCTCGGCGAATACAACATCGGCGGCGATGGCTGGGAACAGGAACGCATACTGAGAAAAATCGGCTACGAGGTGGTTTCCGTCTTCACGGGCGACGGCGAAATCGAACGTATCGCCAGTTCCCACAAGGCCAACCTCAACCTCGTGCAGTGCCACCGCTCCATCAACTACATCGCTGAAATGATGAAGATCAAGTACGGCGTGGACTGGCTCAAGGTCAACTTCATCGGCCTTGAAGGAACCATAGAAAGTCTGCGCCACATGGCTGCCTACTTTGGCGACCCGGCCCTTGCCCAGCGCACGGAAGAAGTCATTGCCGAAGAACTGGCCGAAGTTCAGGACGAAATGGCCGCTGCCAAGGCCCGTCTTGATGGGCTTACCGCCGCGCTTTTTGTGGGCGGCAGCCGCTCGCACCACTACCAGGGGCTGCTCAAGGAACTGGGCGTGCGCACCGTGCTGGCAGGCTACGAGTTCGGCCACCGCGACGACTATGAAGGCCGCGAAGTCATCCCCGACATCAAGGACGACGCCGACAGCAAGAATATCGAGCACATCACCGTGGAAAAGGACGAGAAAAAGTACCACGCCTACCTCAGCCAGGAGGAATACGACAAGCTTGCCGCGCTGATTCCTCTTGAAAAATACGACGGCATGATCCGCGATATGGATGCGGGCACCTTTGTGGTGGACGACCTCAATATGTACGAGGCCGACAAGTTTATGGAAGTTCTCAAGCCGGACATGTTTTTCTCCGGCATCAAGGACAAGTATGCCCTGCAAAAGGCGGGAACGCTCTCACGCCAGTTGCACAGCTATGACTACAGCGGCCCTTACGCGGGCTTCAAGGGCGCTGTGCAGTTCGCCAAAGACGTTTGCCTGGGCTACTTCACCCCGGCGTGGCACATGGTCACTCCGCCCTGGAAGACCCGCGCCACCCTGCAAGGCACAGTGGGAGAAAAGTAATGCTCGACCTCACACCCAAGACACATATCAATCGTACGGGCGCACTCATCAACCCCTGCAAGACCTGTCAGCCTGTGGGCGCGCTGCTGGCTGCCCTGGGCGTGCACAACTGCATGCCTTACAGCCACGGTTCGCAAGGGTGCGTATCCTATCACCGCACCTACCTGAGCCGCCATTTCAAGGAACCGGCCATTGCCTGCACCAGCTCATTCACTGAAGGCGCGTGCGTGTTCGGCGGCGGGGCCAACATCCGGCAGGGGGCTAAAAACGCCTTTGACGTCTACGACCCGGACATCATCGCCGTACACACCACCTGCCTGTCAGAAACCATTGGCGACGACCTCAATACCTATATTGAAGAAATGGACATTCCCGCAGGCAAGCTTGTGGTGCACTGCAACACGCCCAGCTACGTGGGTTCGCATGTCACGGGCTTTGCCAACATGATGGCCGGCTTCATCAAGTATCTGGCGGCCAAGGGCAAAACCACGGAAACCGTGGGCGTGTTTCCCGGTTTCGTGAACCCCGGCGACATCCGCGAATACAAGCATTTGCTCAAGCGCATGAAGATCAGGAACATCATGTTCCCCGACTGTTCCAACGTTATGGATGCCCCGATGACGGGCGAGTACAAGATGTATCCTGACGGCGGCACTACCATTGACGAAATCCGCGCGCTCGGCTCCTGCCGCAAGGTACTGGCCCTGGGTCAGCTCACCAGTGAGGAACCCGCCAGCCAGCTCAAGCGTAAATGCGGCGTGGAATACGACCTTCTGCCCCTGCCGTTGGGTCTGGCAGATACCGACACCTTCATCATGGCTCTCGCCTCGCTCAACGGCGGCGATGTGGACGCCTACCTTGAAGAAGAACGCGGCCGCCTGCTTGACCTCATGCTGGACGCCAACCCTTACTTCTACGGTAAAAAAGTGGCTGTGTACGGCGACCCCGACACAGTGCTTGGTCTGGCCCGCTTCTGCCTCGAACTGGGTATGACCCCAAGCTATGTGCTGACGGGTACCCCCGGCGAAGCCTTTGTCAAGCTGGCCACGGCCATGTTCAAGGAATACGGCAAGGAATCGCAGTGCCGGGCCTTTGCCGCCAAAGACCTCTTTGACCTGCACCAGTTCATCAAAAACGAACCTGTGGACCTTCTGCTGGGCAACTCGCACGGCAAGCAGATTGCCAAGGCCGAAAATATTCCCCTGGTACGGGCGGGCTTTCCCGTGCTCGACCGTTACGGCCACGGCTCACAGACCATAGTGGGCTACCGGGGGGCTTTCAATCTGGCCACAAAAATCGCAGACGCCCTTATGGACGAATACGACCGCCACTGCGCGGATGAAGATCTGGAACTTGTTATGTAGGGCCACATGGCCGCAATCGGGCGGGGCCGTCACGGTCCCGCCCCGCAAGGGGGTTCCCCATGTCCACTGAAATACTTGAAGAACGCCGCCAGTCTATCCAGACCAAGGAAGACAAGGGCGCGAAAAATGCGAAGGGGAACAGCGGCGGCTGCGGCGGCAACGGCATGCGTTGCGACACGGCCAGTGTGGCCGGGGCCGTGAGCCAGAGGGCATGCGTCTACTGCGGTGCGCGCGTGGTGCTCAACCCCATTACCGACGCCTTTCACATTGTGCACGGGCCCATCGGCTGCGCCAGCTACACCTGGGACATCCGCGGCAGCCTGACCAGCGGTTCGGAACTGTTCCGCAACAGCTTCTCCACCGACCTTCAGGAAAAGGACATCGTCTTCGGCGGGGCGGAAAAACTCACCGCCGCCATTGACGAAGCCGTAGCCAACTACGCCCCCAAACTCATCTTTGTGTACGCCACCTGTATTGTGGGCGTTATTGGCGACGATGTGGAAGCCGTTTGCAGTCAAGCCGAAAAAAAGCACGGCATCCGCGTTATCGCGGTCAAGGCTCCCGGCTTTTCGGGCACAAAGTCCACTGGCTACCGCATGGCCTGCAACGCACTCATGCAGCTCATGCTGCCGCACGCAGACCAGCCCAAGGTTCAGGGGGTCAACATTCTTGGCGACTATAATCTGGCCGGAGAAATGTGGATCATCAAGAACTACCTGCGCGAAATGGGCATTCCCGTGGTTGGCGCCATCACGGGCGACGCGGCTTACGAAGCCCTTATCAAGGCTCCGGCTGCCCAGCTCAACATTGTGCAGTGCGCAGGGTCCATGATGTATCTCGCCCACCGTATGGAAGACGAACTGGGCGTGCCCTGGATGCGCGCCAGCTTCTTTGGCGTGGAAGACACCTCCACGGCCTTGCGGCAAATAGCCGAGCGCCTTGGCAACGCGCAGGCCCTGCGCCGCGCAGAAGCCATTATTGGCAGGCGCTCCGTTGAGGCCACAGATTTTCTCGACCGCTACAAGCCGCATTTCGTGGGCAAAAAAGCCGCGATATTTGTGGGCGGCGGCTTCAAGGCCATTTCGCTCATACGTCAGTTCAACGAAATGGGCATTGAAACCGTGCTGGTGGGGACGCAAACCGGAAAGCCCGAAGACTATGAAATCATCGCAGGTCTGGTGAATCCCGGCACCGTTATTCTGGACGACGCCAACCCGGCGGAGCTGGAAGCCTTCATGAAGGAAAAGGGCGCAGACATTCTGGTGGGCGGCGTTAAGGAGCGCCCGCTGGCGTACAAGCTGGGCATTGCCTTTTGCGACCACAATCATGAGCGCAAGCACGCCCTGGGCGGTTTTGAAGGCGTGGAAAACTTCACCCGTGAGGTGAATCTTTCCCTGAACAGTCCCGTATGGAGCCACACGCGCGGGGCCGATTCCTACGCCGCCACAGCCTCTGCGCAGGCAGTTCTGGTACGCCAGGCCCTGTCAGCAAAACACGTATAGCCAAGTCGCACAGCCAAGCCGCATTACAAGACCGCGCCGCTCCCGCCCGCGGAAACAAGGAGACGACGATGAGCGCCAACCTGGTAAACCTGAACACCAATCCCTGCAAGATGTGCATGCCCTTGGGCGCGGCCACCGCTTTTTACGGCATCAAAAAGTGCATGACCATACTGCATGGTTCGCAGGGGTGCAGCACCTACATCCGGCGGCACATGGCCACGCACTACAATGAGCCCGTGGACATCGCCTCATCCTCCCTGACAGAAGAAGGCACGGTTTTCGGCGGCGCGAAAAACCTCATCAAGGGGCTGGAAAATCTTATCAGGCTCTACAAGCCCGAAGTCATCGGCGTGGCTACCACCTGTCTGGCCGAAACCATTGGTGAGGATGTACCCGCCATCATCAAGGATTTTTACGAAAGCCATCCTGAAGTGATGGCCGCCATCATACCTGTGGCGTCCCCCGGCTACGGCGGTTCGCAGTATGAGGGGTTTTTCCGCGCCTTGCACGCCGTGGTGCGTCATGTGCCTATGAACCCCACACCCAATGGCCGCATCAACGTTATCACAGGGCATCTTTCCGCCGCCGACACGCGGGCACTCAAGGCTTTGCTGGACGCGAGCGGCCTTGGCTACGTGCTGCTGCCAGATCTTTCGCAAAATCTGGACGGCGGGCATGAGGAAACCTACAACCGCCTGCCCCAGCACGGCACGTCCCTTGAAAGCATCGCCCTTATGGCGGGCGCGCGCATGACGCTGGAACTGGCCCCCTTCTGCCCCGAAGAATACTCCCCCGGCGCGTACCTGCGCGAAGCCCACGGCGTACCCTTGTTGCGCATGGGCCTGCCTGTGGGCCTGAGCCTCACCGACGCCCTTGTGTCCACCCTTGAGGCTTTGGGCGGACAAATTCCGGCCAGCGTGCGGCAAGACCGCGCCCGGCATCTGGACGCTATGATAGACGCCCACAAGTACAACGCCCAATGCCGCGCCGCCATATTTGGCGAACCGGATATGGTGCACGCCCTTACCCACGCCTGCTGTGAAAACGGCGCAACGCCGCTGGTTGTCGCCACTGGCGCGCGCTGCTCCGGGCTGGATGGGGCCCTGCGCCCAATCATGACCAAAGCCGCCGAAACCCAGTTTGTGGATGGATTCGACATTCTGGATTTTGCTGATTTTACCGCCATCGAAAACGCGGTGACGGAGCGCAAGGTAAATCTCATGATCGGCAATGGCGACGGGCACCGCATTGAAGAGCGCCATCACATTCCCCTGCTGCGTTACGGCTTTCCCATCCACGACAGAATGGGAGGCCAGCGCACACGTGTTCTGCTCTACGACGGAGGCACCTCGCTTATGGAATCGACTGCCAATGCCATGCTGGCACGCACAGAGGTCAGCTTTCGCGAAGAACTGTTCCGCAAGTACTACAGGGCTGAAGAAGAAAAAACCGCCAGTACCCCCACCTGTAGTCAGGCGGAGCCGCAGGCCGCGTCGCAAACAGAGCGGCCTGCGTCATCCCCTGCTGTTCCAAGCGTCAGCGAGCGCACGGCGTCCCATCCCTGCTTTACCTGCGGGGCCTGCGCCACGTCGGCCAGGCTGCATCTGCCTATCGCGCCCATGTGCAACCTGAGCTGTAACTACTGCCTGCGCAAGTACGACTGCCCCAACGAAAGCCGCCCCGGCGTGACCACCGCAGTGCTTTCGCCGGATCAGGCATTTGAACGCTTTATTCAGGTGCGGCGCGACATGCCCAACCTCACGGTGGTGGGCATAGCCGGGCCCGGCGATTCCCTTGCTAATGCCGAGGCGACCTTTCGCACTCTTGAAATGATCCGCGCCGAAGATCCGGCCATCACATTCTGCATGTCCACCAACGGCCTTGCCCTGCCCGAGCATGTGGAAGACATGAAGCGCGTGGGCGTCAGCCACGCCACCGTAACCATCAATGCTGTTGATCCCGCCATCGGGGCGCGCATCTACCGCTATGCCGACTTTGGCGGAACGCGGTACACGGGCGAAACCGCCGCTGCCCTGCTGCTGGCGAACCAGCTGGCGGGCCTGCGGGCGCTCACGGCGGCGGGCATCGTGTGCAAGGTCAACACGGTGCTGCTCAAGGGCATCAACGACCACCACATCCCCAAGGTTGTGGAAACGGTGCGCGACCTTGGCGCAGAGCTGACCAACATCATGCAGCTTATTCCGGTCAAGGGCAGCGCCTTTGAACACATGCCCCTTGTGAGCAACAAGGAACTTATGGACATGCGCAAGCGCTGCGAGCCGACCCTCAAGCAAATGTACCACTGCAAGCAGTGCCGCGCCGATGCCGTGGGTCTTCTGGCCGACGACCGCTCCATAGACTATCGGCCCATCACAATTGACAAGGCCCCTGCACCGGGCACAGACCACACTGCCAGCCCAGCGCCCGTTGCCCGGCGCATCCGCATTGCCGTGGCTTCCAAAACAGGCGGCACCGTGGACCAGCACTTTGGGCAAGCTGACCAGTTCTTCATCTATGAAAGCGACGGACAGGAAGCCAGCTTTGTGGAAACACGCAGTGTGTCCCGCTACTGCAAAGGTATGGACGACTGCGGTGAAAAGGCAGGCCGTATGGACGGCATCCTGGCCGCCGTGCAGGACTGCGAAGGCGTGGTGGCCCTGCGCATCGGCGCGAGCCCGCTGGAAAAGCTGCAAACCAGAGGCATCAGCGTTTTTACGCGCTATGAGAAGGTGGACAAGGCCGTTAATGAGGCAGCCAGGGCCCTTTGCGGCTGAGTTCACCATTCTCGCGACGCGGCCCGAGGCTTGGCGGGCCGCGTCGTTCTTTCGGGCAAAACCAGCCAAAGGCAGGCCTGCCACAATGCACACAGTTCAACTGCTGGACACCACACTCAGCCTTTTCAGCACGGCCATGCGTTCAGGGTCTGGCCGCCGCAGGCCCAGGCTTTCACGCGAAGAATTTACCAGCTGGGCCGGGCGCTGGCAGGTTCTTTTGCAGGATATGGGATTTCTTGTGGAAATTCCGTCTGACCTGCTGCAACCTCTTCACTCCGCGTCGCCTGCGTCCTCAAAGGCAGAATGCTGTACAGACCAGCATGCCCCCCTGCTGCCTGCTGCAACAGAAGACGCATCTAAAGCAGATGATTGCGGGCCAAACACCGTCAGACCCAACAGCATTGCGCCAAGCATTGCAGGAATAAACCCGCTTGAGGCAGGCAACCTCGGGGCGGAAGCCAGCTGGGCAGGCGTGCCCTCAGTACCGGACGGGCAATCTGCCTGGCTGCGTATGGGTGGCTGTGACGACGCCCTCCCCTTCACGGAGTTTGGCTTTTTCGACAAATTCATAACTCTGCGCGATGTGCTGGAATTCTGCCCAGGGGATCAGGCAGGATGCGCCACCGCCCTGGCGGTGTTGTGGCTGTTGCGGGGCGGCAAACGTGTGGCCGGCAGCATCGGCGGCCCGGCCCTGCACGGAACCTCTTCAGGCCCAGCGCTTGAAGAAGTGGCCCTGTGTCTTGAAAGTCAAGGCGTGCACACGGGTCTGCGCAACCTGCACAAACTGCCCGAGGCCGTAGCCCTGTTGCGTTCCGCCGGATTTCGCGTTTCACCCCACAAGGCGGTGCTGGGCGACCACATCTTTGCGGTAGAATCCGGCATTCATGTGGACGGCATTGCGAAGAACCCCGCTCTCTATGAAACCTATCCGCCCGAAAGCGTAGGACTTGAGCGCCGTATTGTGATCGGCAAGCACTCCGGCAGGGCAGCCCTGCGCCTCAAAGCCGCTCAACTGGGTATCGACCTTGTGGAAACACACGAAAACCGGTTGCTGGCAGCCGTACAAAAAATGGCCGTGCGCCAGCAACACAGCCTGAGTGACAGACAGTTCGCCGCGCTTTGCGCATCCGTCAAAACACCCTTCGGCAAAAAGCGACACACCGCCGCCCAAACTGAAAGCCGTCCATTGGAGAAAAGACATGGCTGACGTCATTCTTGTGGACACCACATTGCGGGATGGCGAACAGGCTCCCGGCTTCGCGTTTTCGCGCGGTCTCAAGGTGCGCCTGGCGGCCCTGCTGGACGCTGCGGGCGTGGGGCAGATAGAGGCGGGCATTCCGGCGATGGGGCCGGACGAAAGAAAAACCCTGCGCAAGATTATGGATGTCTGCTTTCAGGCGCGCATCTCCACCTGGAACCGCCTGTGCGAGAGCGACATTAAAAATTCCCTGGCCTGCGCGCCGCACGTCATCCACGTGTGCTGTCCCCTTTCTGACCGGCAGATATGCACCAAACTCAAGAGCGACCGTCAAAAGGTCATGGCAGCCCTGCGGCAATGCGTAGAGCTGGCGGCATCGGGCGGGGCGGAGGTCAGCGTGGGTTTTGAGGATGTTTCACATACGACAGAACAGCAATTGACTCAGGCGGTGGACGCGGCGGCCCAGGCCGGGGCACGGCGCATACGCCTCAGTGACACTGTGGGCAGATACACGCCGGACGCCGTGGCCAAAGCCGTGCGGCTGGTGCTGCGGCAGGGGCTGGAGGCAGAAATACATGCCCACAACGATTTGGGCATGGCGGTGCCCAATTCGCTCATGGCCGCATACGCGGGCGCGCGTTATGTCGACACCACCCTGTGGGGCATTGGCGAAAGGGCGGGCAACTGCGGCATGGGAGCTTTTACGGCGGCTCTGGACCGCCTTGAACATCTTACCTGCGCCGTCAGCGGACAGGGCGCGGCCCGCCTTGAAAGAAAGGCCGCACCCTTTATCCCGCGCGCTCTTCTGGAAGCGTGGAATGTGCCCGCCGTGCGGCGCACCTCACACGCGTTCCCCTCTTCATGAAGACCGCGCAATACCTGAAGCAGACAACCTTGGGCAGCGCACGCTTTCAAGGATTGAAAAGCTTGCGCTACAGATCATCTGCACGAACGAGCAACCTTGCCGTCAAAAACGGCATGTCCTGAAAGTTCCGGCAAGCCTGACGGCTGCAATCGCCACTTGGCGTGATGGCTGGCACACGCGGCCATCGCCGCCGGACCTGTATTTTGAACCTGCCAAACGGATTCAGGCAAGAATCCGGCCAGTGAGGCTGATATGGAATGCACCTACATTGTCCTTCTGGAAGACGATCAGCACTGTCTGACCACCATCAAGCAGTGCGCCCGGCTGGCGGTATGGCAGCGCAGCGCCAGCGCCAGCGGCGGCGAAATCAAGACCGCCCCCAAGGGCGCATGGCAACAGCTGGCGGCCATCCCCTTCACCCTTTCGGGCTGCTATGAGCTGGCGGAAATGCGCACCCGCATAAAAGCCCTTGAGCAGCATTTGCCCCAGGGAGCCATCATCGCCGGAACCTCCATTTCAGGGCTGGCGTACAATGAATTCAGCCATATGGGTTTTTGCCTGTGCGAACTGGAAAGCTTCAGCCCCGACATTCTGGATGCTCTGGCGGCAGAAGTGGCGGCCAAGGCCGAACCTGACGCGCAAATTCCCACAGAACCCGTTTCCGGCGACAGCCCGGGGAACTACAAAATCAACCTTATGGAGGTGCAGGCGGCGCACCCTGAAATTTCGTCAAAAAAAGCCCTGCGCCCCTTTTTGGCCACAACGCCGTTTGTGGAGCTTGAAATCATCTGTTCGCACATGCCGCCCTGGCTTGAGGAGCACATGAAAGAACGCAACCTGACCTGCGCCCGTTCGCGCACGCCGGAAGGCAACCTGCGCCTGCGCATCTCGCACGCTCTGTGCAACGCTGCGCCCGGCAGCATCAACGGAGACAGAACATGAGCACACCCACAAAGCTTGAAACAGTGGCAACTCCTTACGGGTGCATGCACAATGTGCATGTTCTTTCCCGCTGGGACAATGGCGCTCCCCGCGCCTGCCACTGCCTTGCACCGGATATGGCTCCCACGCCGCACGGTTGGCTCATGCCCCTGCACGACGTCACCGACGTGCGCCGCAGCTGTGAAAACAGCTTTACACTCTACCCCAACGGCATGTGGCGCAGCCTTGAATTACAGCACCCGACCAGCGTGCCCACGCCTCTGGGGCTTCTGCCCGCTGAATGGCTGTCGTGGCACCCCGGCGGCGCGCTCAAACGCATTTTGACGCGCAAGGGCAGACTGAGCGGCTACTGGACTGAAAAAGATGAAGAGGCGCTGGCCCCCTGCCTTGATCTGCTTTTGCCCCCGGGCCGGTTCACGGGCAAGGTTCAGGGCCTGCGCTTTCATCCGGGCGGGCAATGCGCCAGCATAACCCTTTGGCCGGGGCAAACCTGGACCATCTCCACCCCTGTGGGGCCGCTGCCCATACGGTATGGGTGTGCGTTTTATGAAGACGGTTCCGTTCGAAGTTGCGAGCCCGCCCGCCCTGTCAGCGTGCCTACGCCTCTGGGAAACATCCGCGCCTTTGACCCGGCTGCCCAGGCCGTTTGCGGCGATACCAATTCACTGGAATTCGCCCGCCCTGAAACTACAGAGCCCCAAGCCGACGCACTACGGTTTGCAGGCGCTACAAAAACATACACTCCACTCCATAGCGGGGCAAAAACAGACGAACTTCGCTCAAAAGCAGATGAAATCAGCCCGGTGCTGGCCCTGAGCACCATCAATACCGCGCTGCACTGGAGGTCTGAAACCAACGCAGGAACCATAGCTCCCCGCATGGAAACAGATCAGCTCACGGGTATGAACACAGTGGTTGTGCCCCTGCACCTCAGCTTTGGCCCGCGCGGGCAGCTTACTGTTGACGATGGGCTTGAAAAATACATCCTGCCACTGGCGGCTGTGCAAATTCAGCCTCACATCAGCCTGCCAGACATGCGCGGTAGCCTGCCAGGCTCCCTGGCAAAAATGCCGCTATAACAGCAGCATCAACGCAATCCGGTTTATGTCCCTGGGGCGGGGTTTCTTTGTTCGTCCGGCAGGGACGCCTGTTACACAGGCTGTAAATTTAGGACCTGCGCTGAACGCGCTTTACTTTGACGGCTATCTGCCCCTGACACATGAAGCAGCAATGCGGCTTTGTGATTTTCAGACGTGCAGTCTGAACTTCGGCGACAAACAAACTGTGGTATTCTGGCAGGCCCGAGGCTCAAATATCAAACCACATGTCTTCGGACGTATCATGATCGTACTGCCCAAGGTACTCACGCAAACGCGAAGAGCCGCAGCCGGATATTTCAGTCCAACTGAGGCGGCTCGGATCTTTTTCCCAGTTCAGCTCATAAATAAAGTGCATGCGTACAGCCAGTATGTTTGGCAATTCGCTTCGAAAGAAGCCCATTTTCTTGCCCAGAAAAACGTAAGGCTGGTCCATTGATGGAGAAGCGGCAGGAACCATGTAAAACAAAATATCAGGCTCACCGGACAAACTCTTGATATCCGGTTCTTCTGGCATCCAGACGCAGGCCCCACTGGCAGAAACATTTACTACGGGCGTTTCGGCATCAGCCTCATGACTGTGGCGGTGCAGCAAACTGGTAAGGTCGCAACGGAATTCCGGCGTCTGGGCTATACGCAGCGCACCTGATGCCCGGCAATACTGATTCGTCCAGTCAATTCTTTTATCCCGGCGCATTTTTCGGACAAAACACCTGCTGGCCAAACGCAAGCTTACATGGCTGATTTCGCCCCGATTATTTTTTTTCACGCCAAGCACCCGGCCCGCCCCTCTATACCCCAACCTTTCCAGCCCGTTGCTCTGGTTCTTTCGCATCAGGCAGAAAAAAAACTCACACCCATATTGATGGATTTTGCATCCCCGCGACAGTACCTCTGTCTCCTGCACTACAAGCGTTGCTTCCCTGCCCAAAACATTGTGCAAACGGCCATAAAGCAGCACATCTCTTGGCCTTCCTTTCCAGGGTATGCAGCAAGTCACCTTAACAAAGGTTCTGTGCCTTTGAGCAGCAGCAAAGGCCTCGCGATCATCCGAGTTCCAGATGCAGCAGATATCGTTGCTTGTTTGCTTCATGACACCACGAACTCTCTAGTTTATTTACTATATCTCTATAAACACACATATATAACGCTGCGTATAAAAAAATATGAGCAAAAAAGTATTCAATCTGCACTATACATTAATTTAATTCATTAATCTTTGCGCACTACAATCAACGTTACATCAATTATCCTGTAGCCTGCACTTGGCGCACTTTTATTTTAAAATCCACTGCCCGCACGTAAGGCACAACGCCCCGAGCGCCCGGTTAAAGCCTGAGTTTTTTGCAAGGGCTGACTGCAAATGGATGCATTGTGCGTTAGAAACAAACTTTCACAACGCAAGTAGGCTATTTATTGAATAATTTATGTTTCAGTATGAACATTTTCAATAAAATATTACGGGTAGGAATAATGGTGTGGTTTCGTATTGGCTACAGGGTAACCCCTGCATCGTGTTTATTTCGTGTGCTCAATAAGATTATCCCTTTGAGCCACAGTAAATACTAACCCACTAAGTGCATGCATTGTCAACGTAATCAGGCATCAGAATAATCTGTCAGTTCATATATTAAATAGAACAATGCAGCATTCCGATTCCGCCTCTTCAAAATGCCCACCCTATCCCCAAAAATTTATTCCTGATTACAGCTAACAAACCTTCAGTAAAACTTTTCATTCGACTATCAGATACTCAAAACACACAGTAAAAAGCAAAACTATCAAAAATAGCTTCTGATGGTTTTATTTTATCAATCACACCTATGATTATGCACTCAATCAGTAAATAAAACTCATTACTAACGCAGATTAAAATACCATGTACTGCACGGCAATACGATAAAATTAAATACTCTGATGCTTCTCACAATAAAAAAATACACTTCTAAAATTATTTAACGACAGCACAACTTTGGTTTACTTTCAAAAACATCAATTGCACAAATCAATTCATACACAATTAAATTTTGTTATATAAGAATAAAACATTTGACTTAAAGAAGAAAATACATTTATTGTTTCGCATAGAAAGGCTTTATGCTTCTCTTCTATTATCGCGTTACCTATTTTAAATGATGCATAGCCATTTTTAAGGCTATAATCACACAAGAGTAGCGCGCAGATGCAGATATCTAAAAGTGGTTATATGTTTTCATATTTACCACTTTGGCGTAAGCGCAGTCGATATCAGCTCTGCCCCTCTTTTTCGGGGAGGGACTACATTCGCTTACTTCGACTCCTTTTGGGAGACTCCAGGTTGCCGCTATGGCAGGGCCGCGCGCTGGGGTTACACGACCCTGCCGGTTATCATTCCAGTGAATGTATCCATACAAGATACAAAAGAGTCAGGCCCTATGGGGGAGGTGCCGCAAGCACGTCTGGCCAAAGCTCTTTTGTAGAAGAAAGCACTCATGCCACGGATAATTGGGCATAAGATCAGGAGCAACAAATGATGGACAATAACTTTTTTGACTACTCCCTCGCAATGGAACGCATAAAATCGGTTACAGGGTGCAAGACACAGCAAGATCTGGCAAAATTTCTAGGCGTGTCACAGTCATGCATTTCGGACGCAAAAAAGCGCATGGCAATCCCTGCCGAATGGCTACTAAAGCTTTTGAGAAAACAGGGCATCAATCCGGACTGGATTCGTAGCGGCATGGGGGCTCAATACCTGCACCCCAGCGAATCCAACAGTGACATTCTACCGAACACCCACCACAGGCCATCATCAAGCTGCATGATGCAAGAATTCTTCTTTTCCCTTGTCAGAAGAGCGATGGATGGCAGGGCAATGGACAGTAAAAAACTTACCTAGCAAAAACATGAATGCCATTCTGCGCAGCTGGGCATTTTGATTGCGAAGAACAGCATTCAGTTGTGGAATCAATAGCCGGCCACTGGCAGGGGGCAACCTGCCAGTGGCCTTTTTATGCCCCCTGAGTCCCCAGGCCGCCCACAGCGGCTCTCACATCACCATCGGTAGAAACGGAATTGACGGGAAAAACCCGTCCCACCCTGAGCATTTTTTCAAATTCGCATGCGGGCATGGGTTTGGCATAGTAAAAGCCCTGCGCGTTATAACAGCCGTGCCGCATAAGTATTTTTGCCTGTTCTTCAGTTTCTACGCCCTCACAGATAGCACTCATGCCCAGCTGCTTTGTCAGCTCGATCATGCTTCCCAGCACGATCTGCGCCCTCCTGCCCGCGATATTTCTTTTCACAAAACTTCGGTCAAATTTTATGACATCAGCGGCAAAGAGTTGCAGCAGGCCGAGTGACGAATAGCCCGAGCCAAAGTCATCAATGGTCGTTCTGAAGCCAAGCTCTTTCAGCTGTTTGATCTGTATATTGGCGGCTTCGGGGTTACGCAGCATAGTGCTTTCGGTTATTTCCACTTCCAGCAGCCCATGCGGAATGGAGTACCGGGAGGCTATTTCCACAAGCTTGCGGCTGAACTCGGGCCGCTCAAAATGCTGACTGGAAAAATTGCACGATACCGTAGAGGCGGTGATTCCTGAATTTTCCCAGCTCTGCAGGGCGCTGCACACCTGCTCGAAAATATGAAAGTCCACACGCAGCACATCACCACTGCGCTCAAACAGCGGAATGAAAGATCCTGGCAAAAGCAGGCCATGCGTGGGGTGGTACCAGCGCACCAGCGCTTCACTGCCGATGATGCCATTGGTGAGCATATCCACCTTGGGCTGAAACCAGACCTGCAATTCCCCTTTTTCAAGCGCAAAGCCGATGCCGTCTTTCAAATCCTGATGCAGCAATGAGACCTTGCGCATGCTTTCATCGTAAAAAACTACCCGGCTTTTGCCATGCTGCTTGGCTTCTTGCAGCGCATAGCCCGCCAGATCCAGCGCCTGCTGAATGTCATGCGCGGCGCGATGCTCGTCATTGAAAATATAAACGCCGCAGTGCAAGTCTATTCTGCTGGGCAAATTGCTTTCAAGCCGCCACTGCTCAACGCTGTCGACGATATGGCGCACACGCTGTCCCAGTGTATCCAGCCCCTCATAGCGCACAAATGCGACAAACTGGTCAGCAAAGCACCGGGCACAGATCTCTGACTCAGAAAGCGAATTTCGCAGTGCATCACCGCATACTTGAAGCAGCTTGTCACCAACAGCAAACCCAAATTTATCATTGAGGATTTTAAATTTGTTTATATCAATTTGAATAATTGCATACGACTGGCCGCCATGTTGCTCCAGATGCGCGGCGCATTCGTCCTTGAATTTTTCAAGGGTATTCAAGCCCGTGAGTGCGTCGCAACTGAGCACACTCTGCATTTTTGCCCTGACTTTTTTTCTGTTAAAACAGTAAATGATCAGCAGCAGGATACTGGCGGCAAGGCCGGCCACCGCAACCTCAACACCTGTAAAAACACCTTCAGGCAAATGGGCAGGCCCCGCGTGCTCGCCCTCGAACAAATAGCTGCCGAACGCATCATCCCGCCCATCAATGGACAGCATAGGGGCGACGCTTTCGAGCCAGCCCGCGCCGTGCAGCATTTCCCAATCAAGATTAGGGATAGCGCTTATGGAACCAAGCCAGTGTACGGGCCCCAGCCGCTGACGCCGCCGATCATATGCTGAAATATGAGACCGCAAAAACCAGTCTTCCTTAAAGACGCGGAATGTCGATTGCTGCGGATTGGCAGAGTCGAACCTACGCCCAAACAGCCACCAGGCCCCACCTGCGTTCCCCGGCACGCCTTCAGCAGGAGCAGCGCCCTTTTCTGTCTCAAAACGTTGCGCATCGCCTGATAAGGGCGCGCCTGCAGTCACGGACCGTGTAGAATTTTCATGAACTGCGGCGCTTTCATCGGGTTCAACCAGTCTGGCAACCATACTTACGCCCGCCACCAGCCTGTCGGCAAAGGCTGCGGCATGCCGAGCCGAGGAATAAAAACCTTCTTCGTCTCTAACCTCGGCAGCAGTGGAAATTGAAGCACAGGCCAGCAGAAGCAGCGCGGCCAGTATTGGTAAAATTTGTCTCATCTGTTGTCTCGCGATATCGAGGATCAACGCATTGTATATGTAAAAAGACTGCTGCCTTTGCCAGAACAAAAGGCATTCATCTTGTTTTATAAAATGGTTTGCTTCGCTGTGTATAAAGTGTGACGGCGTACGGGCTGATAAATTTAACTGCGGCGTGGGCGATTCTGCATTTCTGCAAGAGCAAGAAATAGCGCCCGTATAGTGAGAGTAACTACTATTAGAAGCGGAAAAATGTAAACCAATTCTATCCAGCGATAAAAAAATCACCAAATATCGTTGTTTTTAACCATCGATTATATCAGAAACACTTTTCTGGTTTTACAGTTAAACACTTTACACATAAAAAAAATCTGGATAATTTTGGCTCGTCAAACACAAAACATTGCCTGCCACGCTACCCGAAAAGATTTAGCCCAATACTTCTTTGCTTCTGGTTTGCGGCGCACCTTGTCATGCAACTGTTCAAGATACCTTCTTATTTCCCGCCATGCCATGCTACGAAAGTTATTTTTACGTAACCTCCACGAGGTGATGACCTATGGCTCATCCAGACGACTCTGAAAATTTCTTTGCCCGTGAAGGCAATTCACAAGCAGAAGATGTAATAAACTATGTACAGGCCATATTAAGCCGCAGCACTGTTGAGTGCATTACTATTCCAGAAAACATTCGCGGCATCCCGGGTATTGAAAAATTATCTTCTTTGCTTTTTGGCATACGGCACATGACAAACACCCTCAGCAAGGGGGATCTGGACTACAGCTGTTCTGAAAAAGGATACGTCATCGGCTCGCTTAAATCCCTTCAGGCTGATTTGCGGCACATGACGTGGCAAGCGCGTTGTATCGCCAGGGGTGACTATCAACACCGCGTGAATTTTCTTGGCGACTTTTCTACGGCTTTCAACACTATGGCCGAAGAATTGGATAAAAGCGTCACCAAGCTCACGTCCCTGTCCACAGAGTACAAGGAAATGTCCAACAGGGATGCGCTGACGGGCCTGCTGAACCGCCGCGCCTTTACCAATCAGGCATTGGACGCTCTGCAAGAGCACGCCGAAAGATGTTCGCAGGCCGTCATCATTATGGTGGACCTGGATTACTTTAAAAAAATCAACGACACATGGGGGCACGCATGCGGCGACGAAGTGCTGCGCCAGACGGCGCGGCTGCTGTTGTCCCGTTTACGTGAAGAAGACATTTGCTGTAGATATGGCGGGGAGGAGTTTATTTTGCTGCTGCCCCATACGGACATTCAGCGGGGGGTGTACGTTGCGGAGCAACTGCGCCAGAACTTCATTGAATCCTGTATTGTTTATGACGGGCACAACGTGCCCGTGACAGCCAGCTTTGGCGTGAACGGCGTCAGCCTGGACAGCCCGCAAAAATGTCTGAACTCTGTTTTTGATAAGGCCGTAAAACGGGCAGACAAGTACCTGTACGCGGCCAAAAGAGGCGGCAGAAACAAGGTTGTCAGCAACGAGAGGGCTATTGCCAGCCTTAGCCCCGTGCGGCGGTCAACGCAGAATGATCCCGGCTCTGACATGACGCCCCGGTCTGGCGGGCAGGAAATCGGCGTTTAAACCAGAGGTTGTAGCAAAAAACAGGCTCTGGACAATGCCGTCACAAGATGAATTGCCTTGTTATCCACGAGGAACGAGATTTTCATGCAAGAAGTGCCCTCGATGGCACTCGACGGGAATAAAAAGAAATCCGGCGCAAAAAATTGAACACGCGCCTGTGACGACGCGGCTTAAACAGCAACAAGCGCCTTTTCAAGACAGATTGCAGCGTAGTCCAGATCCTCGCGGGTATGGGCGGCCATAACCGTCAGCCGCAGCCGCGCCATCCCCTTGGGCACGGTGGGATACCGTATGCAGGGCGCAAAAACTCCCAAAGCCAGCAAGGCCTCCGCCGCTTGGGCGGCCTTTTCCTCATCGCCCACCATAATGGGAATAATGGGGCTCTGCCCTTGGATATTCATACCAATCCGGCCCAGTTTTTCCACAAAATAGGCAACATTGCCCTGCAAGCGCGCCACCAGTTCCGGGTGAGCGGCTATATACTCCAGCCCCGCCGCAGCCGTGGCCGCCGTGGAAGGTGAGGGGGCTGTGGTGAAGATGAAGGAGCGGGCCGTATTGCGAATCAGATCGCACAGGCTTGAACTGCCGCAAACAAATCCCCCTTCACTGGGAACCGCCTTGCTCAACGTGCCCGTAACCACAGGCACGTCATCGTGGCTCAAGCCAAAATGCTCCAGAGAACCACGCCCCGTGGCCCCAAGCACACCAGTGGCATGCGCGTCGTCAACCACAAGCGTCAGGCCATATGTCCGTGCTATGGACGCCAGATCGGGCAGACGCGCAATATCGCCGTCCATACTGAACACGCTGTCGGTAACGATAAAACCCTGGCGGGGCCGGAGGTGGCGAACCCGCTGCAACAGGTCGTCCATGTCGTTATGGCCATAAACAGCGGTAAGCCCCCGCGCCAGACGGCAACCGTCAATAATGCTGGCGTGGTTGAGCGCATCGCTGAAAATTACGGTATCCTTGTGGCACAGGGAGCTTATAACGCCCACATTGGCCGTGTAGCCGCTGGTAAAGGCCAGGGCCGCTTCACTGCCCTTGAATTCGGCCACAGCGGCTTCAAGGCGCATGTGCGGGGTCATATTGCCCGTCACAAGCCGTGAACCGCCTGACCCCACGCCAAATTCTTCCACTGCGCGGATGGCCTCACCGCAGATATGCTCGTTGGTGTTGAGACCCAGATAGCTGTTGGACGAAAAAAGCAGCACACGCTGGCCGTCAATAACCACTTCCCTGCCTTGCGGCGTCGAAAGGGTGCGCAACTTCCGATACAGATGTGCGGCCTTGATGGCGTCAATACGGGAGGCAAAGCTGTCCATGACTACTCCATACAGACCATGACGGGCTGATGTTCAAGATAGTCCATGCACTGATCCAGGCTGCCCGGATCTCCCCTGAAGAGAAAAATGCGCCCTCCCAGTTGCATGCCGCTGGCCTTTATGTGGTGGATGCGCACATACCCCCGGTCGCGGGAGGCGAAGTAACCCGTCGTGTAGTCGGGGTCATCGGAAATACACAACTCGCCGATGATCTGCGGGCAGGACGCTACCTTGCTGGCAAGGCAAAGCGCCTCTTTGAAGTGATTTTTGCCTTCGCCGCTATTGCCCGTATAGTCCATACATGTGGCCCGTACCCCGCGCTGCTGGTCTGGTTCCAGCCGTTGCAGATTGTCTGCATGCAACAGCACAGCACCTCGCATGGGTTCACGCAAGCCATATAGCAGAGATAACACAGGGCCGGATTGCAGCCCCAAAGCGCGAAGTTCGGCATCCAGTACCCGGCGGGCCTCATCCATATCCTGCACTTTGGGATCACGCACGGGCAGGGCTTGTATGGTCAGAAGAGGCCGGGTTATGTGCCGTACCGTAACTGTTACATTCTCAGCCGGGCCATTGGGATGTTCCAGACCGCGCTTGGTCAGGGCGTCCATGACCTGAGCCATTTCACGCCGTTCCACAATGCGCTCTGCCCCCGAGATATGGCGCGAACCGCTTTCTGCCCGCATCTTGATACTGTATAACATGCCCTTTGCGTCCTCATTAAGCGAAGCATTTTGCGCTGCAATGTCTGCACATGCGGCGCATGGCCTGCATCGCCGCCGCTTGCAAAAAAATGCCAGCCAAGCGAGCAGCAAATTATGCCGAGATCATTGACGAACGCCCGAGCCTGCCTGCTGCGCAGCCTGGCCGCCCGCATTCGCGATCTCTGTGGAGCTGACTCTTTCCCAAAGCCGCCTCCCGGTCAAGGGCGTTGCTGACGGAGCCAAAACTCCTGTGCGCCAATGCCCTCGGCAATTTCTGCCAAAGACCATAATTGATACATGGCGGCAGCGAAATTTTGTAATCTGCGGACCTCTTGCAACGAATTGCGGCCTGCCTGTTACCGCCACCAAGCGTCGAATGCGTTTGCCTTTGCGCAATCAAGCGTCTAGTATTGCAGTAGTCAATCAACAACGCCTGTTGAAACATCAAGATAACAACCTTAACTGCAAGGATTTATACTATGGGAGCACTGAGCATACAACATTTGCTTGTTGTGCTGGTGGTTGTGATAGTGCTGTTTGGCGCAAAAAAGCTGCCTGAAATTGGCAGCGGGCTTGGCAAGGCCATAAAAAACTTCAAGCAGGCCACCAGCGAACAGGAAGAAACGGATATACCCACCCGCGATAGCGAAAAAAACGACAACAAACCGAAATAATCGCAATTGTTCTTTGCATCTGCTGCGGCACCGGAATCTCTGGATACACAGCCCTGTATTGAAGCCTGCCTTTTGCCCCGCCGCCTGACGTTGACACACAAACCCCACCTTTCAATCTGCTATGCTGGCAACAGACTCTTATTATTACGGATTTAGCCTGTTGCATGCGCCAACACGCGAAACAAAAACCACCCGCTATTGGCCTCCCCCCGCCGACGCGACAGGGGACATGCCAATAGCGGGTGGCGCTGATTTTACAAAAGCAACATCAAAGCAGACGGTTTGCTGTTGCCAGCTACCTCCAGCTTTATTGGCTGGAGGGCGGGTAAACAGCCTATTGGAACACCACAGCTAGCGCCATTTCAGCCCAAATCCCGGAATGCCAGCTTCGTAATCGCCGCCAGCTCAGGCATTTGCTCCCTTCATTCCTTCCTGAGGGTAGCGTTCGCCGTAGACAGCTTCCGCCGCAAACGCGGCATCAAGCAATGCAATGTCTTCTTGCGGCAGAGTAATCTGCGCTGCACGGCAGTTTTCTTCAAGCCGACCGATACTGCGCGTGCCGGGAATGACCACAAGGCGCTCATAACGGCTGAGAAGCCACGCCAGAGCAACCTGTGCCGAAGTGCAGCCCTGTTTTTCAGCCACAGCCTGCAAGGATGGCAGAAGTTTCGCATTGTTACGAAGATTTTCCCCCTGAAAACGCGGATTGGCCCGCCGGAAATCTCCGGCTTCCAACCGCTCTACTGAAGCGTATTTTCCTGTCAAAAATCCCCTGCCCAGGGGGCTGTAAGCAACGAAACCAATGCCCAGCCGACGGCATGCGGGCAGAACCGAGCCCTCCATTTCGCGCGTCCACAAGGAATATTCGCTTTGCAGCGCAGCCACAGGATGCACGGCATGAGCCTTTTCCAGCGTAGCTGCTGAAACTTCGCACAAGCCTATGTGCGCAATCTTGCCCTGCTGCTTCAGGTCGGCAAGTACGCCCATTGTGTCTGCTATATCCACATCGGTATTGACCCTGTGGGCGTAATACAAGTCTATGCGCTCGACACCAAGCCGCTTTAGCGATGCATCGCAGGCGCTGCGGATGTAGTCTGGGGAGTTGTTGATGCTGCGTTTGTACGAGTCGGCAGGGTCGCGGTCTATGCCGAACTTCGTCGCAATGCGTATGCGACCGCTTGCATATTCTTGTGGATGGCGGGCAATGAATTTGGCGATAAGCCGCTCATTGTGGCCACGTCCATACATGTCGGCAGTATCAAGCATGGAGACGCCCAGTTCCAGAGTGTGATCAAGAACCTTCAGACAAGCTTCGTCATCGGGCGAAGTGCCGTAAAATTCCGACATGCCCATTGCACCAAAGGAAATGGCGGATGCGGAAAACCCGTCGCCAAGTTCTCGTACTGGCATTGCTGTATTGTGCTGTGTCATTGTTTTTGCCTCCTCACCGTTATTTGTTCTTCTGAGCCGCAGCAAACGCGGCCTGTTTTCTGTCCTGTTCAGGCAACGCATGCCTCGTAGCAGCAAGTTTTTCAGAGATCACTCCAAGCTTTGCGCCAGATTTTAAGGCGGGTTTTAAGGCGGGTTTTGAGCGAGCCTTGAAGCAGGAATTTCCCGCGAAGTTGCGGCTGGTCGTGCGCGGCGCATTCCGAACATTTCCCGGATATGCAGGCCGGGCTATTCGCGCCCCTTTCGCCTCATGAACGTAGACAGCAATGACCAATTTGCATCATACTTCTTTTGTGATACCTTTTAGGTATGACAAAAACCGTTTCTGAATCAGCCCTGAATGCAGTCGATGTGCGGCACTTTTATTACTTTTCTGTCGTTGCGGAGGAAAACAGCCTGCGACGCGCTGCCGAACGGCTGTTTATGGCGCAGCCGCCATTGAGCCGCCAGATCAAACAGCTGGAAGAACGGCTGGGGGTGGCCCTCTTTGTCAGGCACAGCAAAGGGCTCACCCTTACGGACGAAGGGGCCAAGGTGCTGGCAATAGTCCAACCGCTTTTACATATGAAAGAGGCAACCTACAAACGGCTGCGAGAGGAAATCCAAACCGGCGCGCAAATTACGCGTATCGGTTTCACAACCGCTTTTGAGCAGGGAATTTTTACCGATCTGGAAAAGCGGTTAACGAATTTCTACAATGGTGGGATTCATATACAGCGGGAAGCTTCAACCAGACTCGCGCGTGACACGCGCAGGGGAAAGCTTGACGCCGCCTTTGTCGCCCTGCCCCTGGATGCGCCGGGGCTGCTGGTGCAGGAACTGCCCTATGCCGAACCAATGCTCGCCGCCCTGCCTGCCCTATGGCCGACAGCCTGGGGGGGCATCCGCGGAAATGCCATCTCTTAAAAGCTTTAATGAGAGGCCGCTATTCTGGTTCAAGCGGGAAGCTAATCCTGGTTTTTTTGACTTTGCAAAAACTCGATTTGCACAGGCAAGCTTCACACCCTGCTTTCTTGAAGAACCTGCGGAACACGACGTGCTGCTGGCCCGCATCGCCGCTGGTGAAGGCATGGGGCTGCTGCCAGCCTCATTTGCGGCAATACGAAGGGACGGCGTCGTCTTCACGCCACTGCAAGAAAGCGATGCATTCCATTTACGCCTCGGCCTTGTTGCACTGCCGGACAAAAGCCAACTTGTACAAACACTGGCCACAATGGCGCCGCCCGCGTGGGCGTGATGGAAGGTGCAGTAGTTACGGCGACAGCCAGGGTACTGCATGCCCTGAGGCGGCAGCAGAGCCATCGTCGATTCACGGCAACGCCGTCCCAAACAGGCAACAAGCAGGCAACAAGCAGCGCTACAACAACGATGGACTAGTGAGCGACAAGCAATGCTGCGCGCTTGTCCGCCCTCGTGGCGGCACAGACACTGCGTGTGCTGATGGCAGAACAACAGCGCGCCCTTTTCTGCGCCTGAAGTTTTGAAATTTTAAAATGCCCGGCAGAACAAATAGAGCCAGCATAACTGCGAGGCGCGAATTTCAAAAAAATCCGCGCCACATCAAAGCAGTGCAGCTACACGCCATTATGCAAAACGCGCGAAGCGCTCTCGGCAAGCATCCTTAAAAGAACAAAAAAACGAACCATGTCCCAAATAAAAATACTTGTGCAGTCATTTGTGCCGCACTTGCCATGTCTTTTGCTTTTTTTGCAAGCTCGTCAAATTCTATTGATATTCTATCAACGGTATTTTCAATTGCACTATTTAAAAGCTCAACTATTATACATATAACAATTGGTACAATTAGAATAAAAAAGTCTTGTTTTGAATCGCTAACAAAGAGTGCCCCTATAAAACCAATAATGGAAAGGAAAACTATTTGACGAAAAGCAGCTTCATCTTTCCATGCGCTTAGATATCCATTTTTTGAATACAAAACCGCACCTAAAATTCGATTAAAACCTGTTTTGCCCTTCATAGAATTTCTATTCATAATTGCACCGCTTATACGTCATGGTTGCATGAATTCCAAACATGCCAATAGACATGTTTACTCAATAAATTATATGCAGTCTTTATAGTAAAAAACCTTTGAACCATCACTGCGCCGACGTTTTCAAATGAAAACGCACACGACAAGCATTGTTCGATTTTTTAGAAACGGCAAATTACGCGCGCTCAAGCACGCGCCCAGTTGTTTACTCTGGCGTCCAGAGTCGCGTTGCCAGAGCTATGGGTTGCACTTGACTGCCTGCCCTTCAGTAAAACCATCCCAGGGTAAGGATGTCGGAGGCAAAGAAAAAAGGCGGCGTAAATAGTGTGAAACTTCGCATCGCGTGAAAATGGGTTCCGAACCTTCCGGGGATGCAAGCTTACGTCCCTTGACGGCCACCAAAAACGGCACATAGGGGGCAGGGTTACCGTAATATGGCCTGTGGTCGCCATAAACGATGAATGTCGTACCTTCTGGCAAGGCTGCATAAAATGTTTGTAGAGCTTCATCAGTCCGGTAGCATTCAGAATAAAAGCCGCTCAGGGGCGCATGGGCAAACTGCGGCAAGGCTGGTTGGTAATCCTGCATGTGCATGGTCATAGTGATAATGAACCAGAAAAAGGGCCTGTCGGGGATGCGCTTTTCAATGTAGCTGAGCAGATCAACATCTGTAACCACACCGTTAAAACCAATGTTTATGGGTTTTATTCCATATTTTTCAAGCTGTTCCTTAAAATGCAGATGCGAAAACCCCATGCGTTGGTAGGCATCACGCAATTCCATATAGTTGCCAGTTACGCCATGCCATACTTCCGGGGCAAGCCCTCGCTGAGAAAATTCCTGAATGATACTGTCTGGGAAGAATGCAACATTTTGGTACTGTAATATTTTATCATCGGCAATTCTTGTATTCAGAAGTTCATAATCTGAATTGGCAGAAGCTAATTTTTTTGTTGCATCCATTCTAATATTAAATGCCGACTGACGTAGGCCCGCCAAAAAAGGCATCACTGCCTTGCCGTCCACATTGGCATCCAGCAATTCTCCACCCAGGCTTTCAACCTGCACCATTACAATACGGTCTGTAACCGGCAAGAGTGGAAGATGTGCTGTCGCTGCATCAGAACATGTGCGCTCGACTGGAACATTTTTTTCAAAAAGACGTCCACTTACAACTTCTGCCAGGGCAGTTGCACAGAAGCCGCGTCGCACAACACTCTCCACAATAAAATTTTTAAAGTTTCCCTTACTCGCTTCGGCTTGTTCATGAGCTATGGTCAAATCACCATACGGCGCTTGCAAGGAAACAACCCAGTGCAGACCAATCAAAACAATGGCCGTGGTCATAGCCCAAACTGGACGTGCCCTGACTACGGCAGAAGGAAGTCGACGGGCAAGCAGGCACTGAATAAAAAACACAACACAAAGCAGCAGAGTCAGTGGCAGATTTACATAGTCCCATATAGCCATCAGCCCCATATCGCTGACAAGAGAATACTGTTGTACGCTTGTTGTCAGCGACGGCAATGCCCCAAGTGCAGTAATGTAGTTTCCAAGACCAATACCGAGAACAAGCTGCACGAAAAAAACGCTATATGCGATGCGCCTTCCTAAAAAAATAACCAGGGTTGCGGCTACAATATCCACCAGAAACAGCGTTGGAAGGGTCATATAAAAATATGCCCCCGGCTGCAAAAAATGTATCAGCTGGATACCCCAGGCCGCGCCAGCGGTAACAAGAATAAGCAGAGTGGGAATCAAAATCTTTTTCACACCGTGCATAACCAGACTCCAAAGAAAATAATCAGTAGATTGAGATGATGCAAAGCACGTGAGCGTAATTCACGTAATGACCAGAGCCTATCCACATACATAGCCGTGACAGCCAAACTGGCTGACACGTATTTTATCCAATGGCAAAACTACCCCAATATTCTTTTAAAATACTCTGCTAGGTGGAATCAGCGCCCAGCCACTGTAACAGTGTGACATTATTATGTCGCTGCTTACCCTGTGAAATATAAAGCCAAGTCAATTGAAGCTGTAAGGCAAATCACGCCGAAACGTATATTATGACACATTTTTGTCAATGGTTACAACATCGTTAATTCTATCAAAACTAACCGGCGCAATAAGATAATAAATTTATTGATGCACCATCTAGAATAGACAAAAAGGAGCTCCGGCAACACAGCCCCCCGCCAATTTACCCTACTGGGCACGACATTGCGGATGGTGGCAGGTATACTATACTGTACACTCCAGACGTAAAAAACACGCTGCGTTCAATACGAACACAGCCACAATCATACAGGCGGCAAGCCATCATGGGTATCTTGAAAAAAAATCTGCTTGTGCTGCTGTTACTCAGCTTGTGGGTTTCTTCCAGCCAGGCGGCCATGCGGGAACTTCCTGCTCCCAATACCGTCAGCCCTGAAATGCAAAAATTGACGGCGGAGCCCCCTCTGCCTTTTTGGAATCTGCACCCTAAGGATCACGCTGCGTGGAAATCATTTGTGCAAAGCATAGCGGAAGCGACTGCAGCCGAATTACCAGCATTGCGTGAAAAAATGGAAGTGACAGTTACGCCGGGGAATATGGCAGGCGTGCCAGTGTTTACTGTCACACCACACAACCTCCGCCCCGAAAATAAAGACCGGATTTTACTACACCTGCACGGTGGCGGCTATGTGCTCAACCCCGGTGAAACAGGCACCTATGAAGCAATCCTTATGGCAGGCATGGGCGGATTTAAAGTGCTTTCCGTGGATTACAGGATGGCGCCAGATTTTCCCTATCCAGCAGCAATGGACGATGCGGTTGCTGTTTACCGGGAACTCTTGAAAGCCGTGCCCGCCGAAAAAATAGGCGTATTTGGAACATCCACAGGCGGTGGAATGACGCTGGCGCTGGGCCTTCGGGCCAAGGCAGAGGGGCTTCCACTGCCAGCGGCGCTCGCTCCCGGCACCCCGTGGACGGATTTGACCAAAACCGGTGACAGCTATTTTGTGAACGAGGGTGTGGACAATATTCTTGTCAGCTATGATGGCTGGCTGGGCGAAGCGGCAAAAATTTATGCCGCTGGGCATGACATGAAAGATCCCATGCTTTCCCCCATATACGGCGATGTGTCAGGGTTTCCGCCAACATTGCTGACTACCGGAACTCGTGATCTTTTTTTAAGCAACACCACCCGCATGCATTTGAAGTTGCGCCAAGCTGGCATTGAAGCAGATTTGATTGTTTTTGAAGGCATGTCGCACGCGCACTACCTCATGGACCCCAATGCACCGGAAGTACGCTTCCACTTCACCGAATTGAGAAAATTTTTCAATCAGCATCTTCAATAGGTTTTCATGCTGATTGAAAGGCATCCTCTGGATTTTTTTTAACATTTTCAATGACAGCGCCCCTGCACCGGCAATTTATTTTGAAGGCTCCCATCCCGGCTTTTTCGACTCCATCGCGCCTGTTTGATGGCTCACTTCCGTATTAGCGTTTTTGTGAACAGAGAAGCGCCCTGGGTCGCGCGGCTCGGGGCTATTACTTGCTTTTGCCTTCAGCGCAATACAAATGGGAAAGCCAGCCTAGCCTTTAGCTTTGCGGCTTTTTCCGAGTTTTTTGAAAATTCTGATGGTGGCAAAGACAAAACAGGCAACCCAGCGCTTCAGATCAAATAACAGGCCATTATAGTTTATACTGTTGTACAAACTACCTCTCCACGCTCACGGCAACGTCATCGCCTGACCCCGCTCAGACGAAACTACCCTGCCCTCCTCCATCTTCCCACACGCAATATTTAACAGCGAACACATTCCAGAAACCGCCTCGGTAGAAACCAGAACTGTGGGGCTGCGCTTGCGATTATAAATAAGTAACGCACCCTTTATGCCCTGATTTCATGTATAATACGCCGATAGCGCTTCAGATTTTGTAGACGGTTGTCCGCTTTTTGTGGCTAAGAAATAACCGCTTGGTCCTTGGTCACGGGCAGAACTTCCTGCCATGCCTGAGCAATATTGCAAGCAGTGATGGGCTTTGTTATCATGGATAAGAAATTTCATTTTCCTCCAAAAGCGAAAGAAAACTGCCACAATCGGGATGCCCCGTTGGCAGGGGACCCAGCTTGATCACTCAAATGTAGCCTCCCGATCAAGCCCCATGCCCAGGAGATTGCCTGAAAAATCGCCACTCACCTCAGTAGCGCCATAAACCTTACCCCTGCTGATGAAGTAATCGTCTTCGCACTCCGATTGGTCATAACATTTCAGGAGTAGTCACGGTGGCAGCATGACCCAAGTCGCGAAAACTGTTATTTCAACACACACATCGCCCGCAGGCTGGGGTCGACGTATGTATCTCGCGATTGTGGATACGAGGGGCGCTGTACGAGCACCCCGCGCAGACAAAGGTAAGATTTACAGCCGCGCGGCAAAAAACGGATGGAAACGCTGGGTGGACATCGCCCGTCAGGTAATATAAATTTATAAATTCGCGTTGATTATCTGAAATCAAAATAATATGCCAATTTGTCAGGTCAAGGAACGTCAGGATTATGAAGAAAGCGCTTATAACCGGCATTACCGGGCAGGATGGGGCTTACCTTGCGGAATTTCTGTTGCAAAAGGGCTATGAGGTGCATGGCATTAAACGGCGTGCTTCATCGTTCAATACGGACCGCATTGACCACCTGTATGAAGACCCCCATACGGATCGGCGTCATTTCATCCTGCATTACGGGGACTTGAGCGATTCCAGCAATCTGGTGCGTTTGATGCAGGAAATAAAACCGGACGAAGTGTGTAGTGGTTCAGACTTGATCTGACAGTCACTCCGTTTTGACGGCTCTGCCTGTCCGATTAGTTGAGCTGTCCGACCTTCTCCTTCCAGAGGGATTTTCCATCAAGGAGAGTCTGCATGGGAGTCCT
>JAEWKM010000030.1:0-44505 GCA_023386035.1 Pseudomonadota bacterium | reverse complement strand
AGGGAAATCATGCTCCATACTTCCCCAAACGCCAAAAACCCCCGACCATCTTTGTGATGATCGGGGGTTTTGAAATCTGGTGGAGCTGGACAGAATTGAACTGACGGCCTCTTGAATGCCATTCAAGCGCTCTCCCAACTGAGCTACAGCCCCACGGCGAAATGCACAATGACTAAAATTGGCCGCCTTGTCAACAACTTCTTGAAAAAAAATTACAACTTCTGAAAATCCGCTTTTCCCAAGCCTTTGCGGACTTGTACTTTATGGCCTGAATGTGGTGAAAAACCGCAAAAATTCGCGTGCCACTCCAACCTCATAAAAAGCGGCCCTTTTCATACCCAAGGCACGCTACCGCACCCAAAGGAAGAAAAGGGCCGCCTGTCGCAGCAACCATAAAAAATCAACTCAAAAGCTGCCCCTGCGGCAAGCCGCAAGGCTGCCTCAAGCCGTCCTAGCGCGTCGCGCCCTGAGCCAGCCGCGCCATTTCAGCTCCAGTGGCCTCCAGAGCCTGAACCAGCACATCGTCGGCCACTGCATACGAGAAGCGAATACAGTTATCATCACCAAAGGCCGCGCCGGGCACCAGAGCCACATGGGCCTTGTCCAGCAGCCAGGTGCACAGCTCTGTGGAGTTTTTAACCGCGCCGCCGTAGCACTTGTGCACGTCCACAAACAGGTAGAACGCGCCGTCCGGCTTGGGACACACGGCCCAGGGCCACTTTTCAACAATGTCCATGCCCAGATCGCGCCTGCGCGCAAAAGCATCGCGCATGTGGTCAATACATTCCGTGGGGCCAGTAAGAGCCGCCAGAGCTGCCTTCTGCGCGATAGAACAGATGTTGGACGTGCTGTGTCCCTGCATGGCCGATATTTTCTTTATCAGCTGCGGATGCGCGGCCAGAAAGCCCACGCGCCAGCCAGTCATGGCATAGCTCTTGGACATGCCGTTCAGCACCGCCACCTGCTCGGGATAACGCGCAAACCAGCCGATAGCGCTGGTCATCTTGGCGGGCGCGAACACAAGCTGGTCGTAAATTTCGTCAGACAGCACAAAAATACCGCGCTGAATGGCCCAATCCATAAGGGCTGTGAACTCCGCTTCGGTATACACCGCACCCGTGGGGTTGCTCGGCGTATTCAGAATAAGCAGGCGGGTTTTGTCGGTCACGGCGGTTTCCAGCATGTCCGGCGTAACCTTGAAGCTCTGCTCCGGTCCAGCGTGCACGATCACGGGCACGCCGCCAGCCAGCATAACCATGTCAGGATAGCTCAACCAGTACGGCGCGGGAATGAGAACTTCGTCGCCAGGATTGATGGTGGCCTGAAAAAAATTGTACAGGCAGTGCTTGCCTCCGGCCCCGATGACAATGGACTCCTGCGGCACAGGCACGCCGTAGGCGCGGTCAAAATACGCACCAGCGGCCTTACGCAGATCTGGAATGCCGGGCACGGCAGTGTAGCGGCAAAAGTTGTCGTCAATGGCAGCCTTGGCGGCCTCACAAACATGCGCTGGCGTGGGAAAATCGGGTTCGCCCACAGCAAGGCTGATGACGGCGACACCCTGCGCCTTGAGTTCAAGGGCGCGGCTGTTGACACTGAGAGTCAGAGAGGGTTTGATACTGCTCAGACGATCGGAAATCTGCATGAAAGGCTCCTTCACGAAGGGGAACGCTATGCGGCGCATTCGAAGAAATTACAGCCGTCAATATCAGCTTCATCAAAGGGTGTAAATGCGTACAAAGCAGCACAACGCGGCCCCGCTTTCTGTGGATGAAAAACAACAGGCCAGCCCGCAACCGCCGCAACCGGGGCGTTCCGGCCCGACGGAGACGTCGGCACTCTGCGGTCAGTTGCCCCAAACAAGCAATGCCATTCGGGATGCTGACGTGCATGATATGGGCGCGCAGAACGCAGCCTCCCCAACCCACTTGGGGGCAGATACCACAGCGCAAGCGGGCGGTGCGGAGATACCACACCCCTTGCAGACCACCCCTCCCCTGCTGCCATTGCCGCAGGACTGCATTGTGGGCTGCTTTGTGCAACGGCGCAAGCGCTTCAGTGTTGAGCTTATCCTGCACGATGAACCCGTATGGGTGCACAGCAACAATTCCGGCAGCATGCTGGGCCTCACACGGCCAGGATGCCCCGTTTTGGCATCTCCTGCGGCCAATCCCGCCCGTAAGCTCAAATATACTCAGGAATGCGTGTGGCTGGCCCAAACGGCCCTTCCCGCTGTCCCTGACAGCGAGACAGCGGCCAAGCTCAATACGGATCAGTCTGGCCCCGGCTTTTGGGTAGGCGTCAACACCAGCGTGCCCAACCGCATGCTTGAGGCGGCTTTTCATGCCGGGCGGTTGCACTTCGCCAGCGGCTACACCAGCCTCATCCGTGAGGCCAAGCGCGGTCAGAGCCGTCTGGACGGTCTGATCACTGGCCCCGGCCTGCCGCCCCTGTGGGTGGAATGTAAAAATGTGACGATGGTGGAAGACGATGCCGCCTGCTTCCCCGATGCAGCCAGCGAACGCGGGCAAAAGCATTTGCGCGAACTTATGGATATTGTTGCTCAAGGCGAACGGGCGGCCATGTTCTATCTGGTGCAGCGCCCGGATGGACACTGTTTTGCTCCGGCGGATTTCATTGATCCGGAATACGCCCGCCTCTTTTACGAAGCCCTGGCCTGCGGCGTTGAGGTCTACCCCTACCGCGCTCTTGTGAGCAAGGACGGCATTGATCTGGGCGGGCTCATTCCTTTACGGCCAACCCCATAGAGCAGCGTAATTAGAAGTAAAGCAAGACTAAAGGGCCGTCTCTACGAGAACCCGTTTTCAGGTAGAGAGGCTCGCCATAGCAGCGTGAAGCAAGAGCAGACTTTTTTTGAGGGGAACGTAAAAGAGGGACCCTTTGTAAAAGAGTCCCTCCCCACAAAGCACTGTAGAATAAAATTGCGCTAGACTGCCGCGTCCAGCAGCAGGTTGTCCCGGTGAATCACTTCGGGATAGTGGGCATCACCAAGTATGGCGGCCACTTCATGCCGTTTGAGGCCCATGATCTTTTTGAGGTCCGGGGCGCTGTAGTTGGAAAGGCCCACGCCAATGCTTTCGCCGTTGTGCAGTACGCGCACAAGGCCGCCGCACTGAAAGCCCCCCTCCACCGCACGCACGCCGCCAGGCAGCAGGCTGCCACCCTTGTGCAGCAGCGCCTTGGCTGCGCCGTCGTCTACATGCACGCTGCCTGCCGGGTCCGACTGATAGGCCAGCCAGAATTTGCGCCGGGCTATGGCGTGATGCGCGGGCCGCACCCAGGTGCCACGATCAAAAGGCTCGTGGCCCGCTGGCACGGGGCATGCCCCGGCAGCGGCAAAAGCCCTGCTGATAACCCAAGGCTCGCGCCCCGGCAAAATCAGGGTGGGCACGCCCAACTGGGCGGCACGGCGGGCGGCCAGCAGCTTGGAATACATGCCGCCAGTGCCTACGGATGTCTTGCCGCCGCACAGTTGTCCCAAATCCAATGCCGCCACATCATCAATATGATCCAGAATCGGCGCGTCAGGATATTTTTGCGGGTCTGCCGCCAAAACGCCCGACGAGGACGTGAGGTTGATGAAAAGATCGGCCTCCACCAGATTGACGAGCAGGCTGGCCAGACAGTCATTGTCGCCAAACTTCAGTTCGCTGATGGATACCGTATCGTTTTCATTAACAATGGGCAGCACGCTCCACTGCAAAAGCTCGGCAAAGGTATTGCGGGCGTTCAAAAAACGCTGACGGGCGCGCAGGTCGTCGCGTGTCAGCAGCACCTGCGCCGTGGGCATACCGTGGGGCAAAAAGACTTTGTCCCACGTCTGCATGAGCTGCCCCTGACCAACGGCGGCGGCAGCCTGACGAGCCGCCAGCCCCGTGGTTTCCACCGCGCGGCCCCGGCTGGACAAGGCAGCACGCCCCGCAGCCACAGCGCCGGACGAAACCAGCACCAGACGTCGCGACCCCTGAGTCGAAGCAGCGGCGTCTGATGCGGCAGATGATGCTGTCTGCCCCACTTCTTGCGCAAGACGTGACGGTGCGGCTTGATCTGACGGGCTCGGCTGGCCTTGAGGGCTTTGCTGGCAGGGCACATCGCCAACCAGCGGCATATCACGCAGGGCCGCAAGCTGGGCGGCAAGGCCTTCCAGCACAGAGATGTTGAGTCCCTTGGCGTCGGCCAATACGGCGCTGCCCACCTTGACTACAATAACACGGGCCTGGGCAAGAACGCGTGCGCGTTCCTGCTGCCAGCTTTCGCCTTGTCCTGCCTCTGCGTGCCTGCTTTGGGGCTGCTCGCGCAGGTCAGCTTTTGAACCCGCGCCCTCATGGCGCTGCCTGCTCATATCCGCTCCACAACCAAGCTATTCCTTGGTATAGATGACTTCTATTTCGGGAAATTCCTCTTCTTCCAGCTGGCTCAGGGTTTCAAGCCGGATCAGAGGTTCGTTGCGCGTGGTGGCCTCGCAAACCTGCCACAGTTCTTCCACCAACGGCTCAATATCAATACCATCGCGGGCCGAGATGAAGAACACCTGGCGTCCGTCGGCCTTGGCGCGCTCCTTGAGGGTTTCAAGCCGCTCGGGGCTGACGAGGTCGATCTTGTTGACCACCTCGATCTGCTTGCGTTCGCCAAGCTCGGCGTCAAAACGGCGCAATTCCTCGTTGACCAGCGTAAATCCGGCCCAGGGGTCTTCGTCGCCCACATCCTCAATGCTGAGAATGTGCACCAGAAAACGTGTGCGCTCCACATGCTTGAGAAAACGCAGGCCAAGTCCCTGTCCTTCGTGCGCGCCTTCAATAAGACCGGGAATATCCGCCACAACCATGCGCCTGTCCGGGTCAACTTCATCAATCATGACGCCCAGGTTGGGGGTCAGGGTGGTGAAGGGATAGGGCGCAATTTTGGGACGCGCCGCCGAAACCTGCGTGATGAAGGTGGACTTGCCCGCGTTGGGCAGGCCGATAAGGCCCGCGTCTGCCAAAATTTTCAGCTCAAGACGCAGGTTCAGTTCCTCGCCGGGTTCGCCGGGCTGCGAAAAACGCGGCGCACGCATGGTTGAGGACTTGAAGTGCTCATTGCCCTTGCCGCCACGACCGCCCTGCGCCACCTGCACCAATGCTTCAGGGTCGCTCAGGTCGGCCAGCAGCACCTCCTGTCCTTCGGTGCCTTCACCGTAAACAAGAGTGCCCACGGGCAGGTTCAGCACAAGATCTTCGCCCTTGCGGCCATCGCACTGGCTGCCCTCGCCGGGGCGTCCATTCTGCGCCTCGTAAAGGCGCTTGAGGCGAAAGTCGTACAGGGAAAGCAGGCGGTTGTCTGCCTTAAGATATATAGAACCACCATCGCCGCCGTTGCCGCCGTCCGGGCCGCCACGAGGCACAAATTTTTCACGCCGGAACGACAGGCAACCGTGCCCGCCCTTGCCAGCACGCACCTGAATTCTGGCTTCATCAACAAATCGCATGCTCTATCCTCTGGCCCAATGGCTTTCAGGCCTACTGTTATATGTGCGTGTAAAACGCCTGCCTGACGCTAAGGTCATTGGCCCTGCATGCATCCGACGGCACAGTAAAAAGCCGTCCTGAACGCTGTCACTTCTTTGGAGCAATGACACACGAAAAGTGTATTCTCTACGCTTTCAAGGCTTCTAGGGCAGAGTACCTTTGAAATGCTTCACATTGCAAAGGCGCCATTCTGCCTAAAATATATTCCGGCTGCATTCACCGCGCGGCGCGCTGTATTCTCATACATCATAGAGCATTGAAACTTTTTCAAATTTAAATGCTCCAGCCTGGCGTTGCCCGCACAACTTGCCTGCATACGCCTTTCACTCTAGCCAGCTACACCGGGCAGAATGAAAACAACGTTGCATTGTGCAAACCAAAACGCAAGCCGGCCGCTGCGGCCTGCAAAAAACCACAGCGCGGTTTGCCGAAGCCCAATTGCAGCGTTTTTCTGCTCACGCCACCGCAAGGCAAGCTTGCTTCGCGCTTGCTTCAGCAGCACTGTACCTTAAAAGTATACGTCGGCACAAACACCGAAAGGGAAGAAGCCTTGCGGCCCCTTCCCTTGTCGGCAAATCCCACGCGGCCGCGTTAGTTAGCGGCCGCCTCCACATGCACACGCGTAAGAACGCGGCGTTTGCGGATATACTTTTCAAAGCGCACCACGCCGTCAATCTTGGCGAACAGGGTAAAGTCCCTGCCCATGCCCACGTTGACGCCGGGGAACACGGTGGTGCCCAACTGGCGCACCAGAATATTGCCGGCAAGAACGACCTGTCCGCCGAAGCGTTTGACGCCGCGTCTTTGGCCTGCACTGTCGCGGCCGTTACGCGAAGAGCCGCCTGCTTTTTTATGAGCCATGATAGCCTCCTGGTGCGCTGAATATAAAATTCAGCTGGGCGAATAAATTTTTGCTCACCGGACAACTGCAAACCTTGCGGTCGGCGGTTGCCGGACATCGGGGCGTTCGCCCTCACGCCCGCCGAACCTTTTAATAAAGGTTCTAGCCGTTGATGCTCTTAACGCGAATGGTGGTGAAGTCCTGACGATGACCGCGCATCTTGCGCGAGTCATTGCGGCGCCAGCGCTTGAAGACCTTGATCTTCGGGCCGCGCCCGTGATCCACCACTTCCGCCGTAACAGCGGCCCCGGCAAGATAGGGAGCGCCGACTTTGCATTCAGCGCCACCGACCATCAGCACCTTGTCCAGGGAAATTTCGCTTCCGGCCTGAGCCGCGAGCTTTTCCACAACGATTTTGGAACCTTCTTCAACGCGGTACTGTTTTCCGCCGGTTTCGATAATCGCGTACATAATATGAACCTCCAAAAAGAGAAAGGCATATTTGCCCCATTGCACGGCAAATGTCAAGCGCCTTCCGCAATTTTCCCGGCAAGGACGCGCCGCCTCCGCCAAAGGCGGGGCATGCAGCCGCACGGCGCTTGTACAACAAGCCGCTCTCCGGCACAAGTAAAATCTCCCGATAAGTCCGTCAGATGCCCTTCCCGCGACAAAATCAGCAGCTTTTCCTGATAGTTTTCCTTGGCATACGGCTCATGCACTGCTATATTTTGCAGCGATGAACAATATCCTTACCCTTCAGATTGAAAGCCTGACGCACGATGGACGCGGCCTTGCCCGCGCACACGGCCAGAGCACCACGTCGTCGACAGCTACTGCTAAACAGACCGCCGCAGGGCGCACCCATAATCAGGGCACCGTGATCTTTGTTACGGGCGGCCTGCCCGGTCAGACCGTACGCGCCCGCGTTACCCGCCGCAAATCCAGCTTTGTTGAAGCTGAAGCGCTTGAGGTTGTGCAGCCAGCCCGTCACGCGACGCCCGCCATCTGCTCCCACCACGGGCAATGTGGCGGTTGCCCTCTGCAAACCATGCCCTATGAGACGCAGCTTCACTGGAAGCGCCGCATCGCTCTGGACGCAATGATCCGCATTGGCGGCATGGAGGCCGAGCAGGTCGACAGCCTTTTCACCAAGGTGTTGCCTTCGCCCGCCATGCGCCAATACCGCAATAAGGTAGAGCTGGCCTTTGGCGGAGGCGGCGACGAGCCTCTGACTCTTGGCATGCGCCGCCGCAACGGACGTGGCGTAATCCCTGTGCCGCACTGCTCCCTCATGTCGCCCGACGCACGAGCCATATCGGCCATGATGGTTGAGCTGGCCGCTGAAAGCGGTCTGCCCGCGCACAAGCCGCAGGACGAAGCCCGCTACAGACTGAGCGGCCAGAATGGTGAAGAAGCTGGCGACCACGAGCACCAGGCCGCCCACGCGTTGAGCTTTGAATTGTCTGAAGACTCTGCTGCCCAGGCCCGCCGCACTCGGCATGGCTTGCGGTCGCCCGCTGGCCGCCGCCCGGGTGCCGCCGGGCAGGCTCAGGACAGTGGTTTTTGGCGCTTTCTTGTGCTGCGTCGCGGCCTGGATGCCGACTTGCGCGCCCCCCGCTGGTGGGCCCTGTGCATCACAAGCCCAGGCAGGGCGGAGGTGCAGGCAAAAGTGCAGGCCCTCGGCCAAAAACTGCTTAAGGCTTTTCCGCAGCTAGCAGGCTTTGTTCACGAAGAACGCGCCAGCGAGGACGCCCTGGCTCAAGGGCAAAAGCGGGTTGTAGCCCTTGGCAGAGATGGTGCGCGCGATCCATCCGCATCGCGGCTGTGGCTGCCCCTTGGCGGCGAACATTTCTGCTTGGATGTCGCATCCTTCTTTCAGATCAACACCGCCTCGGCCCAACTGCTGGCCGACACGTCGCTGGGCATGTTTGAACGGCATGTGCCGCAAACCAGCCCGGCCCTGCTGGACCTGTACTGCGGTGTCGGGGCCCCAGGTTTGCTGCTTGGCCGCCGCTGCGGACGCCTGCTCGGCCTGGAGCAAGACGCAAGAGCCGTGACTCTGGCGCGTGCCAACGCCACCCGTATGGGCCTTACCCAGTGTACCTACGAAGCGGGCGACGCTGCGCTGCGCCTGGACAAGCTTGCTCCGACACAGGAAAATTACTGGACCCAAACAGAGCATTGGGACGCCGTTTTGGTGGATCCGCCCCGTGCGGGGCTTGCGCCGCGCGCGCTCAATGCCCTGCTGCGGCTCAATCCACATACTATAATGTATATATCATGCAATCCGGCCACCCTGGCCAGAGATGCCGCTCGCCTGCGCGGCGCATACAGGCTGGTGGAAATGACTGCGGTGGACCTTTTCCCGCACACCCCGCATGTGGAGTGCCTGACCCTTTGGCAAAGCCTGTAAATGCGTGGGACCTGCATCTTTCCACGCGGAAGTCATTGACGCGACGCCGAGGCTGTGATAATTTACACAGCGTTGGGGCTCTTGACACTACCGTCCTTAACGCGCCATTAGTATGCAGATATTGCAGTCTGTTATGAGCAATGCCGCAGCGAGGAGGTCGCATGTCATTCAAGGACTTTCTGAAACAGCAGCAAAGCGGCCTTGAAGCAATGGCAAACACCGGGGTTATTGGCCTGCACTTGGTCAGCGGCCCGGCAGTTGGCTTTGCAATAGGCTACGGCATTGACTACTGGCTGCATACGAGCCCTTGGGGCAAACTGATTTTTCTTTTTATTGGCATTGCCGCGGGTTTTTTGAATGTCTATCGCGACACCAAGGCACTGCTGAGAAAAATTGACCGGCAGGACGCGTTGCGCAAAGGCCTTGCACAACAGCCCGAGAGCCCGCCCCCGCCTTCAGGCGAACAGGGCAAGACGGAGAACCGTGGCAGACAAGAAGAACATGATACACAGCCTTGACGCATGGCTATGGCGGCGCGGCATTGACCACCCCGCTGTACGCGTTATGGTGCGCAACGAAATTTTGCTCACCGCACTGGTTCTTCTGCTTGGGGCTGCTTTTTTTACCGTAGCGCCCTGGGTTCTCTGGTTTGGGGTTGGCCTGGCTATTATGGCCTGGACTTTCTGGGGACTGGCGCGTTTTTTTCTGCGCCGGGGACTGGGCGACTACAGCACGGCTTTTTTACGCATCGTATTGATTCGCTGGGTTGGCAGACTTGTGCTGGTGGGGGGCATCCTATATGTATCCCTCATCATTTATCAGGCGCCAGTGTTCGCCCTTGTTGGCGGCATGCTGGCAGGCGGCATGTGCGCCCTCGTGAGCTTTGCGCTTGCAGCGCGCGCCATCAGGCGCAGCGCGCAGTAGAGCATACGCCACAGCCGCCGGGCTACACACAATTTTTTGGGGAATGGCCTTAGGGCTTTACATCAACGCAGCGCTTCGGCGCGCATCGACCAGGAGGCAGGGCTCATGGCAGGTGGTTTGCCGCATCCGGTATTGCTCTCCACATTTATGGGCATGGACGAGATCACCATCGGTGGACAGATGGTGGAGTTCAAGCATGTGTTCTACTCCTGGGTCTGTATGGCCCTCCTCTTTACTGTGGCCTGCATTATGCGCAGACGACTGACGCTGGTGCCGGGCGGCCTTCAAAACTTCTTTGAGGCCTTGATAGACACAGTTGAGAATTTCATTATTGCCACAATGGGTGAGAACGGGCGTAAGTTCGTCCCCCTGCTGGCGGGCATTTTCATCTACATTTTCGGCATGAACCTTATGGGTCTGGTGCCCGGTTTCGACGCACCTACGGCCAACCTCAACACCACGGTCTGCATGGCACTTTTTGTGCTGGTATTCTACAACGCCGTGGGTCTCATCCGTTGGAAAACGCACTACATCCATCACTTCACCGGGCCTTCCAAGTTCCTTATTCCGCTGATGTTCCCGCTGGAAGTGGTGTCGCACCTTTCGCGTCCGGTTTCTCTCTCCCTCCGTCTTTTCGGTAACATCCGGGGTGAAGAAATCGTTATGGTGCTGTTCTTCGTCATGGCGCCCATTCTGGGCACCCTGCCCATCTACGCGCTTTTCCTTCTGGGCAAGACCATGCAGGCCTTTGTGTTCTTCATGTTGACCATGTTCTACATCAAGGGCGCTCTTGAAGCCCCTGAACACTAGACTTGCGCATGGGCGGCCTGCCGCCCCCGCTCTGGCATGACCAGTGGCGGCGTCTCTTCGCCGGACGTAAAAATGGCGCAGCATAACGGGGAATGGTCGGTAACGACCCAACAATACAACAGTGCAAGGAGTGTCTCATGCGTAAACTTCTGATGATCGCCCTGAACACCGTGGCTCTTCTGGGTATGGCCAGCATGGCTTTCGCCGCCAACCAGCTTGACGCCTCGGCCCTTGGCTACACCTGCCTCGCCGCCGCCCTTGGCATCGGCATCGCCGCCTTCGGTTGCGGCATCGGCATGGGCCTTGGTCTGAAGGGCGCCTGCGAAGGCGTTGCCCGCAACCCTGACGTGAGCGGCAAGATCACCGGTACCATGATTTTGGCCTTTGCCTTTATCGAATCTCTGGCCATTTACGCTCTGGTTATCAGCTTCATTCTGCTGTACGCCAACCCCTACGCGTAGGGCTGGATCAGTTTTGTAAAAAAAGGAGGCTTCGGCCTCCTTTTTTTATTTGCAGCAAGCGCTTCACAGCCCGCTTCTATCTCAGCCGGGAGTTGGCTGAGCTTTTTTGCAGTATGCCCGCAACCTAAAAAAGCTACGCTTCCCCTTTTTTTCCGACACTGCCCTGATTTCATCGACCAGTCCCTCAGCCCCCGTTGCCAACGACATCTCTGCCAGCATCTCTCTACCTTGCCGCTTGCGCCTGCCCTCTTAGAGCAGAGACACCTTGAAATGCCCGGCATTTCACAGTGTAAGATACGCACTGCGTTTAACCGTGCGAATCAATAGCCGTGCTGCCTTGCAGCTGCCTTGCTTCAGCCGTCGCAGCGCAGGAAGCTACAAACAAAGACGGTTCTGAGTTACGCGAAAATCTTGCCAAAAGAGACTCTAGCGTTATCTGTTAGCCGCAGACGCAGCAACAGCTAGCGCCCGAAAGGCGTACAGATGACGATACGATTGTATGGAACATACGACGTTGTAGACCGTGCAGGCTTCAAGCGTAATGTCCTGCGTCACAACGTTTGAAGCTTCCGCAGCGGTCCTGTTCTGCTCCGCAAGGCTATTTCGCCAAGGTTCAGACAAGCCAGGCGGGCATTTGCCTAAGCAGCCCCTCAGTGTTTAGGCGCTGCAATGCTCAGCAAGCGCCGATGGCATCATGCCCGAACCTTCAGGAATGCAGCTTCAAAGGGTACGCTCAAAAAGTTTCACAAAAATATGTTTGTTTGTGAGATTGGGCGCACAGAAGCTGTACCGAAATAGCGGCACAATTTTATTGCTGCTCTGTCAGACACAACATAATGGATAGGCGCGTTGAACGCGAAACTAGGGAATAATCTTGCTGATTGAAAATATTGCAAGCCAAGAGGGATGAGTGCTGCCCGGCGCCTGAAAAAAATTAAAAATCACAACGCCAGGGCTGATATGTTGCGGCAACAATAATCAAGTTCAACCCCAAAGACATACAATCAGTATTTTCAGGACCATATACTTTTTTTTGTTGAACACGGCATATTGTGGGGCTTGGGACTTAACCTTTGTCCCCTTTTATAGTATCATTTCATTCACAAAAATTCTTTTTGTAACATGCTCCGGCAAAGGGCCTTTTGACAGCCGGACATGCGAGTAAAACTTCCAAAGATAGCCAACTTAATATGCTGTAATAAAAAGAGAAAGATAGAAATCTGATTACAGGCGGCACACTGGCTATCCTATCACTATCTCACTGTGTGGCAGAGTCCGTCAATGGTTGTGTACCCAACTTATTAACGCTAAGTTGGTTTGAACATTGCCACGGCATAGAATTAAGTATATTTTATATGCTGTTGGAAGTAGCAAAGACTATAAACGGTCCAGCTTGCACATTTGCTGTTTTTTGATAGATACTTTCTTTCACGAGACGACATCTTCCCGTTGACAAGCTCGCGGCTTTCCAGAAGGTAAACTATGGCTAACCAACCGAAAAGTAAACATATTCCTCGCGCAACCATTCAGCGCCTCGCCACTTACGTGCAGGTGCTTGAAAACTTCTCCCGCGATAATGTGGAGGTTATTTCCTCCAATCCCCTGGCGGAAGCCTGCGGGGTCAACGGCTCACAAGTGCGCAAAGACCTTGCCTATTTTGGCGAGTTTGGCATTCGCGGCGTGGGGTATCATGTAAAATCCCTTATTGCTGCCATCACCTCTTCTCTTGGTGTTGACCGCGAATGGCGCATGGCCCTCATCGGCGTTGGCAACCTGGGTAAGGCAATCCTGAACCATAGCGAATTTCGTGCTCGTGGCTTCAACATTGTTGGCATCTTCGACTGCGACCCCTTCAAGATCGGCGAAATTGTGCACGGCCTTGAAGTGCACTGCACCCGCGATCTCAAGGATATGGTGTCTGATCTCAACATTGAAATCGGCATCATCACCACGCCCCCCGAAAGGGCGCAAAGGGCCGCACAGCACCTCATGGACGCTGGCATCACCTCCATTCTGAACTTCGCGCCTGCCCGCATCAAGGTGCCGGAACGCATCAACGTGGAATATGTGGACTTTTTCCACCACCTCTACGCTCTTGCCTTCAATCATCCCATGACCCGATAGGACGCCAGCTTTGGCACCACAACAATGCCGTACAACATGGCCAGGACGTTGTTATGACGCCCTGGCTTTTTTGACACGCCTTGTCCCCCCGCGCGCTGGCTGCACGGGCCGGGACCTTGGGGCCTGCCTGCCCTGCTACGGCCCTGCGGGCTTATGCCTTGGCCTGACGCTTACCCTGCCCAGCTGGCTTTTCTGGCTTTTGCTGCAGCAACACCCGCAAGCGGTCCCCCTGCTGTGCGCCGCTTTGGCCGCGTGGCTCTGGATGGGGCTTGAGGTCTGGAGCACCCGCAGCCTGCACTGGGACGGCCTGACAGACCTGGGGGATGCCTGCGGCAGTGGCGCGCAGGGCGAACGCTTTTGGGCCATAATGAAAGACAGCCGCCTGGGTGCGTTCGGCGCATTGCACCTTGTGCTGGCTTTTGGCGGTATGTGGCTTGTGGTGTGCTGGCATATTTACGGCAGCCAGTGGCTCTGGCTTGTGGTGGCCCCGGCCTGGGGCCGCGTTTGCGCTCTTTGGCTGGCTGCATCCGCCCCGCCCCGCGACAAAGAATCCTTGGGCGGCCTCACCTGTGCTGGTGCAAGCCCTGCGCTGACCCGGCGGTATGCCCTGGCTGCCCTGCTGGTGTTGGTTGCGCTGGCGCTGTTTGCGCAGCAACCTTGGTGGCGCGTGGCCGTGACGGCGCTTGGCCAGTACATTTTGATACGCCGTATGGCGGCCTTCGCGCGCAGCAAGGGCGGAATCTCCGGTGATTTTCTTGGCGCGGGCATCCAGTGGGGGCAGTTGTGGTTTCTGGCAAGTACGGTGTAGAATAGCTACAGTTCATTTGCCCGGACAACTAAGGAGGAATCCATGAATTTCAGAGAATTGGCAGAAAACGCGCGCACTTGCCGCCGTTTTGAAGAAGACCAGCCTTTGACTATGGCAGATCTGGAATGGCTTGTGGATTGCGCCCGTTTGGCGCCTTCGGCCAGAAACGCGCAGGACCTGCGCTTCAGCCTTGTGGCCCAGGGCGAAACCTGCCAAAAGCTGTTTCCCCTCACTCGTTGGGCAGGGGCTCTCAAAGATTGGGGCGGCCCGCACCCTGGTGAACGCCCCACGGGCTTTATTGCCATACTTATGCCCCAAAGCGGCACAGAACTGACATTCTACGACGTGGGCATTGCCGCCCAGACCATTCAGCTGGCAGCCAGCAGCCGGGACTGGGGCTGCTGCATCATCAAATCCTTCGACCATCAGGCCGTGCCTGATCTTTTGCAAGTGCCCGCGGGCCTCAAGGTGGCGCTGGTGCTGGGACTGGGCGTTGCCAAAGAAAAACGTGTTGTCGCCCCAATGCCCGCTGACGGGTCTTTTGGCTACTGGCGCGATGCGCAGGGCGTGCATCATGTGCCCAAGCGCACTCTTGACGACCTGATTGCAAGCCGCTTCTAGGGCATTTCAACCTGAAACGCTCTGGTGGCTGCGTGAGCAGACACCCGCCGTGGAGGCGTACTCGTAGCTTCGGCTGTTGCTTCAGCCGTTGCGACAAGGTTCGCATGCCTTAAGCCCAAAGCGCACCAGCTACACAACGATCAGCGTTAACCTGCTACAGAGCATAAAAAGCACGAGGGCTGCCCCACTACTGGCAGCCCTCGTTTTGTACGCCTTGTGTCTTGCAGTACTATCCGTTCAATTAAGCCCGGACCCTGACACTAGCAGCCGGTGCATGCATGCCACGAAATGCTGCACAATGGCGCTTGGTTGACACATCACACTGCAAGGCACACGCCACGACGTACAAATTCAATCCGGTTAGAATGTGCTTAAAGTACGCGGCCTGATGCGCCAAGGGCCTCCACCCCGGCGCATCAGGCTCCACTGCCGCACAGGCAAAGAACGCCAATTTGGCCTTTGCCTCCTTCCTTGGCATTATACAAGGCCTTGTCCGCAGTCTTGTAAAAATCATCATAGCTGTGCCGGCCCGTCTGGCTGAACGCCACGCCCGCGCATACCTTTACGAACACGCCCGGCACAAGCGGTTCTTCCAGTTTGGCGGCGACCCTTCCGTAAATCTTTATAACCCTCTCCACCGGAAGATTTTGCGCAAACACGGCGAACTCGTCCCCGCCTAGGCGAAAGATCACATCCTCCTTGCGAAAGACCTCGCGCAGCACCCCGGCAAACGCCGTGAGCACAGTATCACCTGTGGAATGTCCTGCTGAATCATTGATATTTTTGAAGTCGTCCAGATCAAAAATGAACATGGCGGCGCGGGTTGGGTCGGCTTCATCAACCTTGCCAAGTTTGAGCGTAATAAGACTCTCCCCAGCAGCTCTGTTGTAAATGCCGCATAGCGAGTCTTTTTCTGCCCGAAAAAGCAGATCGTCGCGCTCTTTTACGCGGTCGTGCGCATCCTTCAAAAAACCGATGATACATATCTCGCCTGAATGGGGCTCAACATAGCCTATAACTGTCAGGCTGTGCCACGTATACGGCCCGTTGAGCTCAACACGCGCGCGTACCTCGCATGTGCAGTCCCCCACGCCGAACCGGATCAGGTTCACGGCTTCCTTGATTTTTTCGTTCTGCCCAGGAGCGAAAAGCCCCTGCTGAAAAAGGCCTTCCGGCACTCTGCGCGCCTTGAACAGATCGCCATGGCTTGCCAGGCTTTCTTCAAGGTTCGTAACGGCGAGGGTAACCGGGTCAATCTGAAAAACCATATCCACAGCGCTGTGTAAAAGGGCTTCCAGCTTTTGCCGATTTCTATCGAGCTCGTTTTCAAGCAATACCCGCTCGGACACATCCTGAAACAGGCATGTACAGTAGCCGTACTGCGGCTGGTGACAGGTCACCATAAGATGCCGCCCTTGCACCGGCCAGAAATCTGTAATTTTCTGTACACTTCCCTGATAGGCTGTCTCCCAGAAAGTACCGAGCCATTGGGTAAAGTTGATTGAGGAGTTGTTGAGCGAAGTGCCAATGAATTGTTCTTTTGGGGTGTCGAAAAGGCAAAAAAGCGCATCATTGCCATAAACAGGCACCAAATCGCACGGTTTACCCATAATATCGAGGTCAACTCGTACAACTGCGATGGCCTGCGGCAGACCCTGTAGAAAATCCAGATGTTGGCCCTTCTCAAATCCCTTGTTTGAGGAGGCGGACTGAGCGCGCCTGTCAGGCTGTTGGCTGGGGGAATTCATGATGAAATCCCGCGCGCATGACGTAATCGGTTCCATATATTCCCCACGGGTTTGGGGGCATGATTGTGCATTCCAATCTGCACGCCCGGCAATACTCTAAACAATCTATATACAATTTCAGATATAAGAAACACAGCCAACCATGTCAATAATTTTTACCCCAAAAAGTGGAATAAAAAGCTTTTCTTATTAATAAGATATAATATTAGATTATACAATATTAAAATGGTTTCCTGATTTCATCATGGTTCTGGGCAACCTGACTCCGGATATATGCCTCTGCCGCAGTACAACTTTGTGGAAACAAAGGTCCAAAATTCATGATGTCCCGGTGCGGAAGCGCAGCAATAAAACAAGGCTCCTTCAGCAATGCCAAAGGAGCCTTGATGCATCTGACGCGCAGATGGGCTGTGCATAAAAGAAGTTACGCCCCGCCGTACCGCAAAAGCCACTGATTAAAAATTTCAGCCAGCATGCCATCTCCGTGTGCGTACGCTGCACGCCTGGCCTGCTGCACCCGCACTTTTGAGGCAGAAAATTTTTCCTCTGTTCCGGTGGCTGTTGTGGCAGTTACTGATGCCCCAAAAGCTGCCCGCATCGATGCGGCGCTTTGCGGCCCTTCAACCCTGCTGGTGAGGCCCAGCAGCCTTTCACGAGAATCAGCATCTCCAAAAAAAATGGCGCAGCGGGTGGCGCACAGCAGGGCTTCACGCAAATCTCCCTGCGCTTCCAGCATGTCCATAAGCCGATACCAGCCGCCTCGCCAAAGAGGTTCCTGCTCAAGCAACTTACGGCACATTTCTTCATTCTGCGGCTGTGCATCAAAATCTTCGTTGCGTGCGGCTTCCCGCGCCTCTGGCAGGGCCAGCCACAGATCGAGATCCGGCCCCATTTCAAGCTGATAGCCATCCAGAGCCGCCAGTGTGTGCAAGTCCGGCCTCAGATTTTTTCCGTGCCGGCGCATGAGCAGTTCACCGTTGAAGGTGTTGTGATCAAAACGGCCCGGCGTCTGGCTGGTATGATGGACAACAACGCTGCTTCCCGCCACGGTGAGCTTATGGCCCCGCGCGCGCAGTTCGCAGCACAGATCCATATCTTCAAAGCCGTTGCGGTATTCTTCATAAAAACCGCCGCAGTCCATAAACACGCTTTTGCGCAGCAGCATGGCCGCCCCGGTTATGGCCTGGAGCGGGTGTTTTTTGCGCGGCGCAGCGTGCCCGGCGGGAAAGCCCTCGTAAAGATGGCCCACAGCCATGAAGGGCGTAAAGTAGATGCCGCAGTGCTGCACCGTGCCATTGGGATAGAGCAGCAACGGCCCCACAGCCCCTACCCGGGGCTGCTCCAGCGCTTGCCGCAAGGGCGGCAGCCAGCCTGGCGTCATCGTGGTGTCATTATTCAAAAAAAGGAGCAGATCACCGCTACTGGCTTTGGCTCCCGCATTGCACCCTTTGGCGAACCCCTGATTGTCAGACAGGCGCACACGGCAAAAATCCGCGCCGAACAAAGCATTGCCCAGCGGCTCAAGTTCAGTGACCGTGGCGTCAGTGGAGCCGTTGTCCACAACCACCACTTCCACATTTTCATTGTGCGTATGCTCGGCCAAGGAACGCAAACAGGTGGCGGTCATCTGCCAGAGGTTCCAGGCGGGAATAATGATGGAAACCCTGGCCGTGCTACTCATGACTGCCGCCCCTGCCGTGCACAGCGAAACCCTTGGCAGCGGCCACAAAACTCTCTGCCCAGCCTTGCGCTGCCGGGGCAAAAATGTGGGTGTAGGAGGCCCAGACATTACGGAACACAAGGCCATCGACCTTTTGCGGTTCTGACGCGCTGGCCCCATTCTGCTTTTCGGATACAGGAGGCAGCCCCATGCCCTGCCCCTTGCGCAGCTGCATGGCCCAGCGCAGTGAGAGCTGGCGGCTCTGCCCTGAAGCCGCAAGCTCCTGAGGGGCTGCCTTTGCGTCTGTCAGATGCTCCGCCGTTTCTTCCCACCGGCAATGGGAGTAATGAAATTCGTGACCGCGCAGTTCCGTTTGAAGCGGAAAAAAAGGATTTTCGCCAGTGATTTTGCCGCGCACATAGCCAAGGCCTTGCGGTTTGGGGCAAAACACCGCCGTCACCGGAAGAATGCCCCCCATTGGCCACAGCTTGCCCTGACGTTCAATACCGCGCGAAAGCACCATAAACCCACCGCATTCCGCATAGATGGGCATGCCTTGCTCCGCCCACTGCGCCAGTTGCCGCAGCAGGGGCGAGGCGCTCAAGGCCTCCACATGGTCTTCGGGAAAGCCGCCGCCCAAATACAGGGCATCAATTTGCGGCCAGCCATATTTCGCATGGCCGCCGTCCTCGCCGTCCAGCAGGGAAAGGCGCACGAGCTCGGCCCCTGCGCGGCGCAGGGCTTCAAGATTTTCCTCATAATAAAACCACAGGGCGGCGTCACGTACATAACCGATGCGCGGCTTGCGCTTTCCAACTGATTCCGGGCCGCTCACGCCTGTGGCTTGGCCGGATGTCTGAAGGGTCACAGCAGCCGCACCGCCTCTCTGCTCCACTGCCGCCGAAGGAGCGGCATCCCCAGTGGACTCCGGCCAGAAAGGCTCGGCATCGAGGTCTGGAGCGCTTTCTGCGGCGGCCAGAATACGGTCCATATCCACATGCCCGCTCACAAAGGCCGCCAGCGTATCCAGCACCTGTTGTGCCTGCGGCGAAAGATCATCCCCGCAGGAGGCTATGCCCATGTGCCGCTCGGGCAGCGGATTTTCGGCCAGCCGGGGCAACGCGCCGAGCACGGGCACGTCTGTGTGTTCTTCCAGAGCCTGTCGCAAAATGCGCTCATGCCGCGCCGAACCCACCTGATTGAGCACCACGCCCGCAAAGGAAATGCCCGGCTCAAAAGTCAGCATGCCGCGTACCAGAGCTGCCGCTGTGCGCGTCATCTTGGTGCAGTCCACACTAATAATCACAGGGCACGATAATATGCGCGACAATTCGGCTGTGGAGCATGAGCCGTGCGCGTCCATGCCGTCGAAAAATCCCCGGTTGCCCTCCAGCAAACCCAGCAACCGACCAGACTGTGAAACTGAATCGCCGCATCCGCAGCTATTGGCCTGTCTGGCGGCAGCAACCCGCATGGTGTGAACAAAAAGCGCGCGCAGACGCGGCGCTTCAAGAAAATAGGGATCAAGATTGGCGGCGGGCAAACCTGCGGCCAGACGCAGCCATGCAGCGTCAATATAGTCCGGCCCTTTCTTGAAGGGTTGCACCGTGACGCCACGCAGGGCAAAGGCGCGGCTCAAACCCAGAGAAAGCAAGGTTTTGCCGCCACCGCCCGAAAGGGCTGTCACGCAAAGCCGGGGCAGAAAGGTCGGCAGAATGGCGGTATGGGGCGTGGTTACTTGGCTCATGACGCTCCGCGTGGTGATCGGGCCAGATCAGGCCAGATCGAGACAGTAAGGTTGCAGACCGGGTGTGCGGAAAAACTGCTGTCAGGCGGTTTCAGGATGAAGGGTTTCTGGCGCAGCCAAAAACAGATGCAGCCGAAATCTTCACTCGGGCAGGGCTGCAGCGCTGTATACCAAGACCGCACTGCTGGCATGCGTGTTGTCACTCAGAAAAGCAGTCTTTACCCTTTGAGGATGCGCACTCATAGGCGCGCATCCTCAAAGGCCATTCTATCCGGGCGCTGTCTAATGCTTGAAAGAGCGCTGCCCCGTGTACACCATAGCTACCTGCGGGCTGGCCTCATTGCAGGCCATGATTACTTCCGCATCGCGCATGGAGCCTCCGGGCTGTGCAATGGCAGTAACGCCCTGCGCCAAAGCCACGTCCACGCCGTCGCGGAAGGGGAAGAAGCCGTCAGACACCAGAGCCGAACCAGCAAGGCCGCCGTGGGTCTCTTCAGTGCGCCGCTCGATGTCGGCCAGCTTTTCCGCCATATCCGCGTCCTGCACTGCCTTGAGCTTGAGCTCGTACAAGGTCATGCCCAGCTCACGGAAAGCCAGCGTATCCGCATATTTGGTATGCGCCTTGTGGATAGCAAGTTCCACGCAGCCCACGCGGTCCTGCTCGCCCGTGCCAATGGCAAGGGTTGCACCGTCGCGCACAAAAATAACCGAATTGGAAGTAACTCCGGCCTCCACGGCCCAGGCAAAGCGCAGGTCGTCAAGTTCCGCCGGGCTGGGCGCACGCGCCGCCACGGAAAGGCCTTCCTTGGTGGTGGCTGTGGCGGGCAGAAAATCCTTGCCGGAAAGAATGCGGTTCACAAAGGACTTTTGCACCACAATGCCGCCGTCGGCCAGGCTCTTGATGTCAAGAAAGGCCGAGGAGGTCAGTTCTTCCAGCCGGCCAAGGCCGGGCAGTTCCATAATGCGCAAATTTTTACGGCCCTTGAGTATCTCAACCGCGCCTTCTTCAAAGGCCGGGGCAGCCACCACTTCAAAATAGTTGGCAGCCACAATTTCTGCGGCTTCACGGGTGAAGGGACGGTTGACCACCACAGCCCCGCCAAAGGCAGCGATGCGGTCGCACCAGAACGCCTTGTCAAGGGCAGCGGCCACGCCGTCCTTGCTCCAGGCTGCGCCGCAGGGATTGTTGTGCTTCAAAATGATGGCCGCAGGGCGGTCAGCAAGGTACTGAAGAATATTGGCGCCGTTGTCCACATCCGTCAGATTGGTCTTGCCGGGGTGCTTGCCCGCCTGGATCATCTGCTCTTCGGTCATGGCAGAAACAATGCCGTGTCCGGGGCCGCGCCACTGGAGGCCGCCACAGGTGATGGAACCTTCTTTCAGGGCATAGAGGGCTGCGGGCTGATCGGGATTTTCCCCGTAGCGCAGGCCTTTTTCCTCGCCATCCAGCGTCCAGACGCGCTTTTGAAAGACGAGTTTTTCATCACCAAGAATAATGGTCATGGTTTCGGGAAAAGCGTCCTTTCGGACGGTGCTATACATGGCCTTGAGATCCGACATGCGTGCCTCCAGATGTTCGCTGGTCAGGTGAGGGCTTTGCATAGCACAGAATGCCCCGCGCCACCAGACCCAAGGCAGCCGCCCGGCGGCTGTTGGCACGCGTTGACGAAAGTTGAACCAGGCCCTACATTGCCTTGTCGCCCACGGGGCGCAAAACGCGGACCGCAGCTTGCTGCCACTGGCCCGCATCAGGGGAGGATATATGGAAAAATTGCTTGCCCGGCTGGCACAGCAACTGGATACTATTGACGAAGCGTCGCTTATGTCGCTGTGGAGCAAGTACGCCACCACAACCAGCCGCTTTGAACCTACCAAAAGATGGGAAGAGGCAACCCTCATCTTTTCTCTTATCCAGGCCAAGCGCTGGAAAAATCAGCTCTTCAACTTTCACTGGTCGCGTCAGAGCCAGGGACAGGAAGGGCTTGATCCGCAATTGCCCAACCTCGCTCCCGACTTTGCCCTTGAAACGCCGCAAGAACCTGCGCCCGCACAACGTTGCAGGGTTCTGGAGTTCCGCCCCCTCAAGCAAGACAGCGAAAACGGCGAAAACGACGAAAATTAGGGACGCACTGATTAAAGAGCTCCTGAAAACGCGCAGTTACTTCGTTTGGCAAGGCGCGATCTTTTTTTGAAGCAGGAGTGGACTCTTCCGTCCTCGACTGTTTCAAAAAAAGCGAAGCAACGCCGCAAACTGAATAAATCAGCGTTTTCCTAAGGAATTTCAGCGCTGAGTACGGTTAAACGACAAGGCGAGCAAACCGAACCGTCCGCTATTATGCAGCGGGCGGCCTGTTTACAAATACGGATTTCGCGCGCTATCGCCCTTGAAATATAAAGCATTTCAAGCAACCGGATCTCAGCCAGTATCTACAAAAATCCGGCTACGCCTGCCCTTGCCGCCAACAACCCCGGCGCATGAGCATGCCCCTGCGCAAAGGTCGCTGTGAGCCCGATTTCAACCCAGTATGAACATTTGACTTGTATTTGCATACGAGATAGGTACCATGAAAGGCTTTGCGTCCCGTTTTTGGCACGTTGACAAAGCGTTCATTTGTTGCGTCCAAAGGCGCACAACGCTTCCTTCATGACAGCACGCCGCCCCGGCCGCGGCGTTTCAGGCAGGTAATATCATGGCTAATACGGTCATCATCGGCGCACAGTGGGGCGACGAAGGCAAGGGCAAAATCGTTGACATGCTGAGCGCCCAGAGCCGGGCCATTGTCCGTTTTCAAGGCGGCAACAATGCCGGGCACACCATCAAGGTTCAGGGCGAAGAAACCATTCTGCACCTCATTCCCTCCGGCATTCTGCATGACGGGAAGATGTGCCTCATCGGCAATGGCGTAGTGCTCGACCCCTTTGTGTTCCTTGAAGAAGTGGACCATCTGGCTGCCAAGGGCATTGACGTTTCTCCGGCCAGGCTTGGCATCAGTAAAAAGGCCCACCTCATCATGGCCTACCACAAGAGCCTGGACAAAGCCCGCGAAGCCAAGCGCGCCGCCCACAAGATCGGCACCACCGGACGCGGCATCGGCCCCTGTTACGAAGACAAGGCCGCGCGCGTGGGCCTGCGGGCTGGCGACCTGGCCAATCCTGCCCTGCTGCGCGCCAAAGTGGCGCACGCTCTGCAGGAAAAGAACACCCTGCTGCGCGATCTGTACAAATTTGATCCCCTGGACGAAGCCGCCGTTTGCGAAGAACTGCTGGCGCTGGCTCCGCGTCTTGTGCCCTATCTGACTGAAGTGGAAGACAGGCTTCAGGAAATTCAGGCGGAAGGCGGCGACATTCTTTTTGAAGGCGCTCAGGGCATCCACCTGGATATCGACCACGGCACCTACCCCTTTGTGACTTCCTCCAATACCGTCGCGGGCAATGCCTCTGCCGGTTGCGGCGTTGGCCCTTCAAGCCTCGACCGCGTGGTGGGCATCGTCAAAGCCTACACCACCCGCGTGGGCTCCGGTCCCTTCCCCACCGAGCAGCTTGACGATACGGGCAGCTACCTGCGCACCCAGGGTCACGAATTCGGCGCCACCACGGGCCGCCCCCGCCGCTGCGGCTGGCTGGACGCCGTTGTGCTGCGTGAAAGCGTACGCCTGTGCGGCATGACAGACATTGCCCTGACCAAACTGGACGTGCTGCAGAATCTTCCCGGCCTGCGCATATGCGTGGCCTATGAGTATGAAGGGCGCAAGCTTGATTACATGCCGCAGGAAGAAGGCGCTCTGGAAAAAATCACCCCGGTTTATGAAGATCTGCCCGGCTTTGAAGAAGACATCACCGGGTGCACCCGCTTTGACGACCTGCCCGAAACTGTGCGTTCCTACATTGCCCGCATCGAAGAGCTTGTGGGCGTGAAGGTGAGCCTGGTTTCCGTGGGCGCCGAGCGCAAGCAGACCATCGTGCGCTAAGGCGCACCTGCCGTGCGCCTATGAACGCGCCACTGCTACAGGTTATTGCCGACACGGCTTTTGACCGCCTCAAGGAAGTTTTGAACCGCCTTGGAGCGGCTCCGCCTCAGGTATTGCTGTTTGAAGGCGGCAGCGAGTTCCAGCGGCGCGACATGGCCCTTTACTGGGCTGCGCGCATCAATTGCCCGCAGGCCGCCGACACGGGTTCCCCCTGCCTTGCGTGCCCGGCCTGCCTGCAAACGGCTGCGGGCGAGCATCTGGACCTTGCGGCCTACGACGGGCGCATCAGCAACCGCGAAGACGAAGAAAATCCCGGCCCCGTACGCGCCTTCAATATGGAGCGCGTGCGGGAGCTCAAAAGCCGCCTGCGCGATGCGCCGCACGGCTCTGGCCGCAGGGTGGTTGTGCTCTCTGGCCTGAGCCTTACCCGCGACGAAGCCGCCAATGCCTTGCTCAAGGCACTTGAAGAACCTTCCGCCACCACAGTGTTTGTACTGCTTGCACCCCAACGCGAGCAGCTTCTGCCTACCCTTGTTTCCCGTTCTTTCTGTCTCACCCTCCCCTGGCCCGACAGCCACGGCGTAGACGACGACATGCGCCCGTGGGAAGAAAAGCTGGCGCATTTCCTGTTGAGCGGTCAGGGCCTTCTTGACGCTCTTGCAGCCAAAGGAGCTTTGGACGCCACAGGAGCGGCACGCCTCATGCTCGGTTGCCAGAAAGCCATAAACCGTATAATATCAAAACCGATACCTGATAACGTATCTTCACCACTCGACGCGGCTCTGGCAACTCTACGACCACAAGGTCTGGCACTGGTCTGCCAGTGGCTCGCCGAAGCACAGGACGCCCTGCAATACGGGTTGACCCCTGCGCGTGTGGTTGAGGCGCTGGCCGCGCGTATTTACGCGTTGCGGCTGAGGGGTGGCAGTTAAGACGGTAACTGTTCGAAAGCCGAAACTGGCGCTGCAATGTATGCGCCCGGCATTTGCGGTTGGCGCGTGATCACAGGTCTTTGCCGAATAATGGGCATAGCGCATGGCGTGCTAGCGGCCAGTCAACGATGCCGGATCCGACTACTGGCGCAGGCTTCAATGGGGGACAAGGGCACATGCACAGGAACATCCGCGTCCTGGCGCTTCTTGCCTGGGCGGTTCTTTGCCTGGTGCAGGCGGTGTCGCCTTTGCTGTCCTATGCTGCTTCCCGTACCGTATGGGTGGGGGTCTACCCTCTCGCGGGCTTTCACCGCATGGAAAATGGCCAGGCTGTCGGCTACAGCGTGGATTACCTGGAACACATCAGCAGGTATGCCGACTGGCGGGTGGAATACGTCCACTTTGACAACTGGCATGCCGCGCTTGAAGCTCTGAACAAGGAGCACATAGATCTTCTGGGAGGAGCCCTGTACAGTGCGGAACGCGCCAAGCGTTTTCTTTACAGCCCTTACGCTTACGGCACCACGTACACTGCCCTCATCGCCCCCAAGGGCACGCCTTTTATCTACGAAGATTTCAAAAATTTTGAAAAGCTGCGCATAGGCAGAACTGTTGAAAGTCCTTGGCAAAAGGGCTTTGCTAACTACGCCAGGCATAGCGGTTTTACACCGCCGCCGCTTTTGCCTTTCAGCGACCTCACTGCCCTGCGACAAGCCATGACCGAAGGCAAGCTGGACGCCATTCTGACTACGGTGACCGCCCTCAAGGACGATGAAACCATCCTTGCCAAGTACGATCCACTGCCTTTCTTCTTTATAACCACCAATACCAACCCAGCTCTGATAGAAGAGCTGGAACAGGCCATGGCCCAGCTGAAGCTCGAACAGCCTGATCTTGAAAACAGGCTGGCCCGCGCCCATATGTGGCGCAGCTACCAGACCCCGCTGACCAAGGCAGAGCGCGATTTTGTCACTGAAAGCCCCGCCTTGCGTGTTGGCTACATTCCAGACCGCAAGCCCATGTCCTGGTTTGAGCCTGAAACAGGCGAAGCCAGAGGCATTTTGCCCGACCTTCTGCGCCTTATGGGGCGAACCAGCGGCCTGCGCTTCACCTTTGTGCCCATGAATGAGCAGGACACAAACCTTGATGAGTATTTCGTACGCGACAAGATTGATCTTTGCGCCGGGGTCATGTTCACGCCGGGCAACAAGACCAGTCCTGTCTACAGGCTCTCTTCTCCTCTGCTGCGCAGTGGATTAAGCCTGTATGGTAAAAACTTTTTTGAAATTACTCCCAAGGCGTCCCTGTCGGTTGCCATGCCTGCAAGCTGGTATGATGGCCGTAACTATCTGGAAATGTACTATCCAGACATGCGGCTGTGCTTCTTCAAGAATACTGAAGAATGCCTGAAAGCGGTTGCCGAAGATCAGGCCGACCTGCTGCTGCAAAATACGCTTGAGGTGGATTACCTTCTGACCAAGCCACGGTTCAGGGACATTCTGCCCCTGCAAGGGTATAATGGCTTTGAAGATACCCGCCTTGCCGTCAACGCGACCATGCCGCCCATACTGCTTACCCTGCTCAACAAGCAGCTTATGGACGTGGACGAAAAGAGCAAAAGCCAGATCATTTCCGAAAATATTTCCGCCGTAGCCACGCCCCTGAGCCTCAAGGACATGGTTTACGAATACCGCACCCTGCTGCTGATCGTTGGTGAATTGCTGCTCTTTGCCTTGGCTCTTCTTGGGTATGTTCTCTTTTTGCGAAGAAAGAACAAGAAAAACGCCTCGAAAAGCGAACGCCGCCTGACCAACATGGCCAACAATATCAACGGCGGCGTTATCAGCCTTACACCCAACGTGCGCCTGGATATCCGCAATGCCAACAGCGGGTTTTGGCACCTTCTGGACTATGGCGACAATCCGCCAGATATGCCAAGCCTTGCCGACTTTCTGCGCCCCGCTGAAGCCGAGCAGTTGTATCAACGTCTGGAAAGCCAGCGGCAGGAAGGCTCGGCCATCAATATGGAACTGAGCCTGCGCCGGAAGAATGGCCTTTGGATACCCGCGCTTTTGCGCTGCACATGGTCCAGCGACGAGCACGAGATTTCCCAACCCTGCCTGGACTGTGTGGTTGTGGACATCACCGACCAAAAGCAAATGCAGGAAGAACTGGAGCAAGAAAAAGAGCGCTACCGCATTATTCTTGAGCAGTCGCAGGACATCATTTTTGATGTGGATACGGAAAAAGGCCAGTACACCTGCTCGCCCAACTTTTACACCAAGTTTGGCCGCGAGGGCACGCCGCTGTTCACCCCTGATGGCCGCCCACGCAATGACCAGATCGTACACCCGGACGACATTCCCGCTCTCGCGGAAATGCGGCGGCGTGTGCGCGCCGGCGAGCGCACGGTCTTTGGCGTCATGCGCGTGCCAACGGCTATGGGCCGTTATATCTGGTGCCGTGTGCAAACCACGCGCATCAGCAAAAAAGACGCTCCCCTGCGCATCGTGGGCAAGATTGTGGACATTGACGAAGAGGTGCGCCGCAGAGCAGAGCTGGAGCGCCTTTCTCAGCGCGACAGCCTCACAGACCTCTACAACAAGGTGGCCTTTCGCGAAAGGGTCGTACAAAATCTGCCGTGCAAACCCCAGGGCAACAACACGCACGCCCTGCTTTTTCTGGATCTGGACAACTTCAAAGCCCTCAATGACAGCTTGGGGCACATAGTGGGCGACGCCGCTCTGGCCGAGACTGCGGACGCTCTCAAGCGCATCTTCCGCAATGCCGACGCGGTGGGGCGCTTTGGCGGCGACGAGTTTTGCGTTTTTGCGATGGGCATTACCCGCAACGCCCTGTCTGCTCGGGCCGAATCCGTGCTGAAGTCGCTCTCAATGCATTTTGAGCGCGAGGGCAAGGCGGTGGATATTACCGCCAGTATTGGCATATATATGTTCGATGGCGGCGAAACTTCCTATGAAGAGGCGTTGCAAAAGGCGGACAATGCCCAGTACAGGGCCAAACAGCTTGGCAAAAATCGTTATGTTTTTCATGATGATGCGCTGACGAATGAAGAGTTGGCCGATCAGCAGGAGAATGACGCGCAAAATGGCGTTGTTGATTAGAGTAATATTATTTTTTGATTTTGACGGCTGTTTACTCGTTGGCGAGTGGGCAGCCGATTTTCTTTTTTAAGGGCGAGGCGTGCCCTGCGGGTATGACGGTTTTCCTTCTCTTTAGTTCTGCCGCCTACGCGGCGTGCGGCAAGGCGGGGCAGCTGCGGGCGCAGTAGAAGAATGGAGTCGCCTTCATGAAACCGTTTGTACCCTGCGGGTACGGCGGCTTTCTTCTCTTTAGTCCTGCCGCCTGCGCGGCGCGCGGCAAGGCGGGGCCGGTTATGGGGCTTCGCCCCCTTCGCGGCCCCCCTTGCATCCCCCCCGAAGCACCCCCTGTTCTATCACGACCAACAAATACTTCTTTCGGGGGCGGCTACGCACGAACCTCGCCGACGTGTCGGCTTCGGTTCTTTATAACGCCGCCCCCGGCAATGGCCTGCACTTCGCCTGAGAAACTGCAATATCTCAATCAAATTGCTTACGCAGTTGCACCCGCCGCCTTGAAAACATTGGGATAACTATGGGAGCATGCTTCTCAGCACACCGCAACCCTGCTGAAAAAAACACCAGAATTTCCTTTACTCTCAAAAATGGATGATGGAATTACGCGGCGCAATTTTTTACACAACTGGGCTGCTCTCACCCCGGCCTCATTAACCTGTCTTAAAACACCCCTTCGCCATATCCGTGCCTTCAAAATGCACTCCCCTCACAATACATTCCGAACTTTCGCAGTAACCAAACCCCAAGCCAACCAGACACCCCAAAACTGGTACTCAAAGCCGCACCCGCCGATGGCATTGCGCGGCGCGCAGGGAGATCACCCGACCAAGGGGAGGGAAGCTCCCGAAGCAAGGGCCGTGCAGCCCTCGCGCAATGACGGAATATGGAAAGCCCTTGAAGGCTAACCCGTAGGAGTGGAGAGATACGAAAATCCAGCGGGGTCGTCCGGGGGGAGTGCAGAGGGGGCCTCGGAGGGGCCGCAGCCCCTAACAGGCCCCCTTCTGCCGCGCGCTGCGCAGGCGGCAGAAATAAAGAGAAGAAAAGCCTCCGTGCCCGCAGAGCACACACAACCCCGCAAAGAATCTCGCTCTTTTCCCCGCTTGCCAGATATACACATGACCACAAGCACAACAACCTTCCCTCAGAGACAAGCCTCCAATTTCGCAGTAACCAAACCCCAAGCATCCAGACATCCCAAAACTGACACGCAACGCAAAAGCGCCCTATGGCATTGCGCGGCGCGCAGGGAGATCGCCCGACCGAAGGGAGGGAAGCTCCCGAAGCAAAAGCCGCGCAGCCCTCGCGAAATGACGGAATTTGAAAAGCCCGTGAAGGCTACCCCGTGGGAGTGGAGAGATATGGAAAACCCAGCGGGGTCGTCCGGGGGAGTGCAGAGGGGGCCTCGGAGGGGCCGCAGCCCCTAACAGGCCCCCTCTGACGCACGCCGCCGAGGCGGCCAAAACAATACAAATTGAAAAACCTTCACCCCATATCCAACGCTATGCCACCTACAATATGGCACTTACTTCCGATTCATCTCAAACCATTTCTTGCCATCTGTTACTATGTACCCCTTGGCAGAAAGGTCTTTGCCCTTAAGGCCCGGATAGTCAGGCCCATAGCGGTAGGCACGGTGGATCATATTTTGATACATGTGCGTCACGGGCACACCCTTTGGCGTGCGCAGCACATGCTCCGCGTCCAGCATGACCGAAGAATTCTTGCCTTCCATAATCGGGCTAATGAACTCCCAAACCACCTTCTTGTCGCGAGTGACCTCAAAAAGGTGACCATGTTGCGTGGAGGTGACCAGATAGTTGCCATTGGGCAGTTTTTGAGCCGCGCCCTGGCGGTAACTGAAGAAACTATTGCCGTCATTAGCCGCATATTCCCATACAATCTTGCCCGTGGTCACATCGACCTCCAGCACTCGGGAGCGGTTGGGTTCGGCGCGTTCTGAACCATTGTCAAAAATGGAGATCAGGTTTTCGCCAATCATTGAGGCATGATGTGAACCGAAAATAATCTGGGACTGATCGTCATACCATGTTGGAGCTGCACCCTTGCCGTGAGAAGACGGGTTGCCCCAACGCCATTCAATTTTTCCAGTTTTTTTATCAACAAGCAGTGCTTCGGAAAAATTGCGGGAATTCATAAGCACCTTGTCGTTGCCATCTTTTCCTGGAACAAATTCCAAGGTGTTGAAGTGCGACCAGTCATAGCTGTCGTAACCGGCTCCCACCTTTTTGGGGATGATATAATTGGGATCAAGCTGATCTTACCCCCTGCCCAGATGATCCATGAGGCGCCATTCCCACACGGTTTTGCCGCTTTTGTCCACTTCACGAACAAAATCAACCCAAAAGTCGGTGAGTGCCTTGCCCTTGATAATCACAGGCTCTGAGGGAATGGTTTTAGGATCACGGCCCTTGGCTATCATTTTATCGTTGGACACCCTCTCCCAACCCAAAATCAATGTATTACCATTGGGCATGCGGTCAAAGGTGTGATGCGAAATATGGTCATTGTCGGCCATCTGGTAAGACCACACTACATTGCCATTCCAGTCGACTTCATCAAGAATGCCTGCCCACCCGCCGATTTTCGCATGTGCGTCTTCATTTTTCGCATTACGCAACACCAACAGGTTACCATCAGGCAGCAACCGTGAATGGAAAATGGAGTTTTCGGCATTTTTTATGTGCCACGTGTGGACAATATTCCCCTCCATGTCCATAAGGTAGACGACATTATTTTTTTCTGTGGGAGTAAACAGCGTATACCCGTTGAAGCACTTGTCTTTTTCGTAATACAAAACACCCGTGGGGCCATTGTGGAGTTCGTAAGCAACTGCATTGGCAGCAAAAGAAATAACAAAGGTGAAAACCAGAAGCGCAAGGCGTGTAAATCTCGTTCGCATAAGTTCTCCTCTGTTCAAAATGAAGTACGAATTCCCCTCAGCATACGAGGGCTTTTTCATTTGTGACAGGAATCACGAGGCACATATGTAGCAGAGACTACACTTTTGAAAACAGCAATAACAGTATTTTCCAACACAACGCATTTGTTAATTCTTTTTTCAAATAATACGCTGAAGTATCCGTGATGCAATATTGTATTTTTATAGCCGTATACCCTTATCACTACGCAGTTCTATAGTTTTAAGTTGTTTTTATATCATTACGACAACTATTTACAACATATCCCCCAAACACTAGATAATAGCTAAAATCATTCCTATACGGCATTGCGTGGAGCGGATGCCGCTAAAAATCCACGCAACACTGCTTCATTCTTTCCCTTCCGCGCACCGCGCAAGCCTGTGGCTGCAGGGCACAACACACGCCACTCTAAGGCCAGCCCCCCGAATTTTCGCAGTACCGACACCTGAATTTTAATTTGATTGCCCAATAAACAAACTCGGCTCTCTAATCAGCTACCTTCAAATCAAAACTTGATGCCTGCGTAACTCGATGGCTGAACGTGCAGCCAATCCCTTGCCTGTCGCATCAACCCCAAGCATCCAGACATCCCAAAACTGACACGCAACGCAAAAGCGCCCTATGGCATTGCGCGGCGCGCAGGGAGAACGCCCGACCAGAGGGAGGGAAGCTCCCGAAGCAAAAGCCGCGCAGCCCTCGCGCAATGATGAAATATGGAAAACCCGTGAAGGCTTATCCGAGGGCGTGAAGATATACGGAAAACCCAGCGGGGTCGTCCGGGGGGGGGGGAGTGCAGAGGGGGCCTCGGAGGGGCGGCAGCCCCTAACAGGCCCCCTTTTGCCGCGCGCCGCGCAGGCGGCCAAAACAATGGACACGAAAAGCTTCCGTGCCCGCAGCGTACTAATAACCTTCGTAACACTGCTCCATTCTTCCACATCAGTTCACCGCGTAAACTCGCACTCCCTTGGGCACAATACCCCTCACTCGAAAATCCAGCCCCGAATTTTTGCAGTAACAACACCCCAAATAAAAAAGAAAAAGGCCCCCCGCCACGTGGGGAGCCTTTATGCCCTTACGGGCCGGGAGTGTCATGTTGAGAAAAAACTAATTCATTGTGGTACGGCGCAAGCCGCTTACTTCCACAAACTGCTGTACTTGGCGGCTATGCCGTCGGTGCGCTCAACCAGCTTGTCCACCAGACCGTCCACATCTTCGTAGTTGATGGTGCCCAGGTCACGGGCCAGAAGATAGCCAAGATACCCCTTGCCCTGCTTGAAAACCCAACACACTGAATATACTGACCCAACGCCGGGACGGCCAGGAAATTCGGGTTTGGTCTCAATCATGACATAGAGCTTGGCTATGTCTTTTTCTTCATCGTCATTCAGGGTGAACAGGCTGCTTTTGTTGAAGCGATCCTTCAGGGTCGTGCCCAAACGTGCGCCAATGCTGTCAGTGCCTTCAAGAGTCACGCTCACAACAGTCACACGGTCCACGCTTTTTTCGGGCTTGTCCTGTACGGGCTTGCCCGCCTGCGGCGTGGCGGCCACCGCTGTTCCTGCCATAATCAGCGCACAGAACAGGGCCAGAATACCAAAAAATTTATTCATGCCTTTTCACCTCAAAATACAGAGTATGCGGCAGATCCGGCAATGCTGCCAATCCGCGGCTGACGCGGCTTCTAGATCTGTCGTCTTTACTCTATATAAAGTTTAGAAAAAAGAAAAGCGCTCCTGCCTGCTAATTGTCTGTTACTTTTTTTACGCAAAATCACGGTCAGCCGCCAACATCTGCTCGCCACTTGCAACACTTTGTTACAATTTGACATGCTGGACACACAGTCCGACTTTAGGGCTTTGTTATGTATGAAATCATGCATAACGACACCGCTCTCCCACATCTGCGGCCCTATACATCAACACAATTGCCACTGGATTTCTTTCGCCGAGGCCTTGATTATCTGCGAGACAGGTGGCCTTTGGGGCACTCCCTTCCCGTACCAGACAATTTTTTGCAGGCCGCTGCCGACCAGAGCAAAGCGCCCGTATGGCATATGGAAGCCATTGCCCGCAGAATCTGGCGGCGGCATGTGTGCATCCCCTGCGGCTGGATTGCCCGTCATTTGCCGCGCCATTCGGCAATTTTTGAACCCGGTTGCGGCAGTGGAGCCAACTTGCTGTGGCTGGCTTCCCAGGGATTCACGCGGCTGAACGGCAGCGACATAGACGAAACAGTGCTTGCTTTCTCTAAAGCATTGCAGACGCAAATGGGGCACAGCCTGAACATCTGGCAGGACAACGCCCTTGAGCCTTCACGCCTGCCGGAAAACCAGGGGGCCATCCTTTCGGTCAACTGGCTGTACCACCTGCCCGGCGCTTCGCTGGATGCTTTTTTTGAAATATATAAGGGGTGCCTTAGCCCCAAGGGCGTTTTTGTTTTTGACACTGTCAGCCATAAGTACAATGCCGTTCCCAACAACCAGTACCATACTAAAGACTGGCGAAAACCCGAAGATCAGCGGCGTCCGTCAGAATACACCTTTCGCCTGTCTCCGCCGGAAGTTGCGGAACTGGCCCACAGGCACGGTTTCAGGGTACTGCGTCAAACTATGACGCACAGCCGCCCGCAACGCAGTGTTTACATGCTTGGCAAAAAAAAGCAGAGCTGAACCGGGGCAACGGTTTTCTCTGCCAGTTCCAGGTGGTTTTGTAATACGGCGGTCTGCCTGCGGAATGCGCGCCCAGCGCGTTTGTCCGTCAGGCAGGCCGCCCTTCTACCAGCGGTAGTTCCAACCGCGCCCTGAGGCCGCCTTGCGGCAAATTGCTCAAATTTAGAGTACCTCTATGCATACCAGCCATGCCTTGGGCGATGGACAGGCCAAGGCCGTGTCCGCCAGTGTGCCGATTACGCGACCCTTCCACACGAAAAAACGGTTCAAAAACCTTCTCAAGCAGAGCCGGGTCTATACCTGGCCCCTTGTCATCTATATCTATACGCAACACCAGCTTTTCGCCGGGCCTGCGCAGCACTGAGGCGGCAAGCACGGCCTCTTGCCCGTAACGCAGGGCATTATCCAGCAGGTTATCCAGGCAACGCCGCAAGGCCACAGGAAAAATCAAGGCAGACAATGCCGTGTCCGGCTCCGCCGTCATGAGAACATTCTGGCCCATTTCGCGCCTGTCCTCCACAATGGCTTCAAGAAAAGCCTGTATGTCCGTGCGGGTGGGGTCTTCCACATGCCTCTCGCACAGGGTCATGGCCGTGCCCATTTCTACAATGGAGTGCAAGCTATGCACGTCTTCAAGCATTTTTTGCTTAAATTCTCCACCAGGCGCGCTTTCAAGGCGCAGACGCATACGGGTGAGCGGCGTACGCAGGTCATGCGACAAGGCCGCGAACATACGCTCCCGCTCCTCCATAACGCCGCGTATGCGCTTTTGCATGGCATTGAAAGCCTGGGCCGCATGACGCACTTCACTGGGACCTTCGTCTGGCACCATATAGGGCAACCCCTGGTTCAGACCAAAACTTTCGGCAGCTTTGGCAAGGCTGCGCAAGGGGCGCACCAGCCTGTAGACAATAAGAATCAGCAGAGCAGCGAAGACAAAAAACTCCAGAGCCAGCACAAGATAGGGCATGTCTTCAAGGTGCGCCCGGTGTCCCGGCCCAGCATAGGTGATGTTCAGCCATGTGCTGTCGGCAAGCTGCACGGTCAGATGCGCCACAAACGAACCGGAGACATCCCAGAGCGAAAAAAACTTTTCAAAAAAGGAGGCCCATTCCCCGGATTCCTTACCGAGCACGATTACCTGCACCTGCGCCTGCAATGCCCGCGGTTTCTGGCCCGGCACAGACATGTCGTCCAGCGCTTCTTTGATGTGGTCGAGAAAGAAACGCGAAAGCTTGTCCTGCCCCTGCGGCATGTCAGGTTTTTTGTCCAGAGTTGTAATAGATACTTCTGAAATCTTGGCCAAGCTGGACACAAGCGCGGGTCTGTCCTGCGCGGGCTCGGCTTCGAGCATACGCACGCACAGCGCGATGGTGGCGCTGTGGTTGGCCAACATGTTCTGCACCAGATGCCGCTCGAAAAAGTCGGCCACCGTCAAAATGGTAAGGGTATGGAGAACAAAAAAAGCGCCGAGCAAAAACAGGGTCAGGCGGGAAAACAAACTTTTAGGCAGATGCCGCGCGGTATTCATGCGCCGTCCTGCCGCACGTCGGCCGTCCATATATAGCCATCGCCGCGCACGGTTTTGATCAGCCCCGCTTCTTCGCCATTTCCGTCACGCAGGCGCGTACGCAAACGGCTCACCTGCACGTCAATGCTTCTGTCAAAAGCGTCCATGCTGCGGCCCTGCGTCAACTCCATAAGGGAGTCACGGCTGAGCACTGTTTGCGGATTGCGCAAAAATGCCATGAGCAGGCGGTATTCGGCCCCGCTCAGGTTCACCATCACCCCACAAGGGGAATGCAGGCAGCGTACGGCCCTGTCCAGACGCCAGCCAGCAAAAGACAGGCAGCCCTTTTCGTGAAAGCGTCCCGGCGCAGGAGCACCGCCCTTGCGCCGCAACACACTGCGGATGCGGGCCAGAAGTTCACGCGGCTCATAGGGTTTGACCATGTAGTCGTCGGCCCCAAGTTCAAGCCCCACAACGCGGTCCATGCTTTCACCCAGCGCGCTCAGAAAAATTATGGGAATCTGCCACTGCTTGCGCACCTCACGGCAAACCACAAAGCCGTCCTGGCCGGGCATCATGACGTCCAGTACAATGAGATCAGGCTGGCTATGGCGCAACATATCCATCAGCGCCGCGCCGCTTTCAGCGCAGCTCACCACAAAGCCGTGCTGCTTCAGGTAATCCGACAAAAGACCGAGAATTTCCTGATCGTCATCCACAAGACATATTGTTTGTCGGCGCTCCATATTTCCCTGCCTGCATGAACCCTGTTTTCGCCTGCGACCGGCTGCGGCTGAAAGGCGGATTTACATTCTTTTTTTCACACTAAGCCGCCACACAGGAACTTTCAATGCGCGGCAAACAGACGACAAGCCCGTCCGCGCGGCCGCAGCAGCGTGTTCATACACGCTGGCAATGCCGCTCAAACAACTGGAGCAGCGTCTCCACGCCTTCTTCAAGCTGCTGTTCGCTAAAGCCGCCAAAGCCCAGCATGAGGCCCGGCCTGCCCGTTCCCTTTCCATACAGGGGTGAAACGGGCCGCACGGCCAGCCCTTGCCGGGATGCCGCAAGGGCCAGGGCCACATCATCCACATGCGGGGCCAGCCAAAAAATCAAGTGCATGCCCTGCTCGCCGGGTTGTGGGCTGCCCCAATTTGCAAGACGCGCTTGCAGCAGATCCAGCAGTATCTGTCTTCTCTGGGCATACAGCTTGCGGATGCGCCGCACATGGGCCTCAAAGTAGCCTTCCCTCATGTACGCGGCCAGCACATGCTGCTCCGCCGTGGGCGACTGCTTGTCCATAAGTGCGCGCGCGCCTGCAAAGGCCCCCACAAGCCTTTGCGGCACAATGGCATAGCCGATGCGCAATGAAGGAAAGAGCACCTTGCTCATGGTGCCAAGATAGATGACGCGCTGCGGGTCAAGCCCCTGCAACGAGGGAAAAGGCTGGCCTGAAAAACGCAATTCGCTGTCATAGTCGTCTTCCACAATCCAGGCTCCGCAGGTGCGCGCCCAGGCCAGAAGTTCCATACGGCGGGGCATGCTCATGACCATGCCCAGAGGAAACTGGTGCGAAGGTGTCACGAATGCCGCGCGTGCGTCAGGGCATTGCACCGCCCCGGCAGAGACATCCACGCCCTGCCCGTCCACAGGAATACGAAACACCCGCGCCTGCACGTCCTCAAGCACGGTCATGAGGCCGGGATACGCCGGATTTTCCGCCCACGCAGGTTCGCCCGGCCCAAGCAGAATGCGCCCTGTAATATATAAACCCTGCTGCGCGCCATTGGTGATGACCACATTTTCCGGTTCGCAGACAACGGCTCTGGACTTGCGCACATATGCGGCAATGGCTTCACACAATTCCCTGAGGCCACAGGGATCTTCATAGCCCGTAGGCGCGGCCTCCATACTGGCGCGCACGCGGTTGCCCAATCGCCGCCAGTTCTGGTCTGGGGCAATGCCCGCAAGGGGCACGGCGACAGAAAAGGGCCGCAGGGGTTGCGGCGCGAAGCGTTCGGCAAAGGCGGCGAAGCGCCCTGCATTGGGCGGCATATCGGCCTGCGCTGTTTCCAGCTGCTTGGGAAACCGAAAGGGAGGTTCAGCCTGCGGCCAGTTTGGCAGGGCATCGCCAGCGTGACGGTGCAACAGACGTTGCGGGCCTGCCGCGATGGGCAGGCGGCCAAGATCACGGGCCACATAGGTTCCTGCACCCACACGGGATTCAAGATACCCCTCGGCCACAAGCTGGCTGAACACATCCGCCACAGTGCCGCGCGCAAGCTCCAGCTTGCGCGCCAACAGGCGGCTGGCCGGCAGCCTGTCGCCGGGGCGGAGCTGGCCACTTTCTATGGCTTCGCGCAGACGGGCGGCAAGCTGCCGCCCCATGCTTCCTGGCCGGAGCAACAAGCCGCCCAAGGCGGCCAGATCATTTGTTATGCTTTGTTTGCCCATAATGGCCCAATCATTTTTTTATTAATGGCTCTATACCATAGTCCAATTAACCCATAATGCAAAGGCGTGCGCCGGGTATCAGACCCGTATTTTAGCAAGCATCACGCTGGAGACATCATGAAAAACATCCTGCTTCTTTTGGCCATTGCCGCTGGCGGATGCCTTCCCATTCAGGCGGGCATCAACGGCATTTTGCGGCGTTTTCTGGGTGAACCAATGCAGGCCGCCCTTGTATCTTTTGCCGTGGGCACACTGGGCTTGTGGGGTTACAGCCTCGCGGCGCGCCACAGCTGGCCCAGCATAACCGAGCTTGCCGCCGTGCCCTGGTGGCTGTGGACAGGCGGGCTGCTCGGCGCAGTTTTCGTCACCTGCACCATACTGCTCGGCCCCAAGCTGGGGGCCGCCACCATGACGGCTTACATGTTGCTGGGGCAACTTGCGGTGTCTATTGTTCTTGACCACTTCGCCCTGGTGGGATTTCCCGAGCATCCGGTGTCGCTGCTGCGTTTGCTGGGGGTAGCCATGCTGTTCGGCGGGGCCATTCTTGTGCGGATTTTCTAGCCAAAACACCTCTTTTGAAGGGCGCAACCCGCATACGCTCTTGAGCCTGCTCCCCGGAAGCGCTACAATCCCTTAAATTATTTTCCACCGAGGAGCCCCGCATGCAGCGAACCCTGATTATTGACGCTCTTAATGCCAAAGAGGCACAGCCCTCCATAGTCCTGTGCGGCTGGATTCGTACGCGCCGTGACGCCAAAGATTTCAGCTTTGTGGAGATCAACGACGGTTCCTGCCTTGCCAACATGCAGTGCATTGTGGATACAGACACCGCTGCCCATCTGGGCCTTGCCGAGGCCACAACGGGCGCAGCTGTGCGCATCATCGGCGAGCTTGTGGCTTCGCCCGGCAAGGGGCAAAAGTGGGAAGTGCGCGCCCAAAAAATCCAAGTATACGGGCTGGCCGACCCCGAGACCTTTCCTCTGCAAAAGAAGCGGCATTCTGACGAATTTTTGCGCACCATCGCCCATTTGCGCCCGCGCACCAACAAATACGGGGCCATGTTCCGCATCCGCTCCGAAGCTGCCTTTGCCGTGCACGACTTCTTTCGCAGCCATCACTTTTCTCTGGTGCACACGCCCGTGCTCACCGGGGCCGACTGTGAAGGCGCGGGCGAAATGTTTCGCGTTACCACGCTTGAACCCGGCGTAAAGGATTTGGGCGAAGACTTTTTCAGCCGTCAGTGCAACCTCACGGTCTCCGGCCAGCTTGAGGCCGAAGCTCTGGCCACGGGACTGGGACGCGTTTACAGCTTTGGCCCCACCTTCAGGGCCGAAAACTCCAACACCCCGCGTCATGCCGCAGAATTCTGGATGATCGAGCCGGAAATGGCCTTTGCTGATCTGGACGACCTTATGGAACTGGGCGAGGGCCTGACCCGTCATGTGGTAGACCATGTGCTTACGCGCTGCGAAGGCGACGTGGAACTTTTTGACAACTTTGTGGACAAGGGACTGCGCGAACGCCTGCAGCATATGCTGGCTGCGCCCTTTGCCAGGGTTTCCTACACCGAAGCCGTGGAAATTCTGCAAAAAAGCGGTAAAAGCTTCACCTTCCCCGTGTCCTTTGGCACAGATCTGCAAACCGAGCACGAGCGCTATCTGGCCGAGGAACACTTTAAAAAGCCTGTGATCGTTTATGACTATCCCAAGGATATCAAGGCGTTCTACATGAAGCAAAACGACGACAACAGAACCGTGGCAGCTATGGATATGCTGGTGCCCCGCATTGGAGAGCTCATCGGCGGTTCCCAGCGCGAAGAACGCCTCAGCAGGATTGAAGCCCGCATCCGCGAAATGGGCCAGAACCCCGAGGACTACTGGTGGTATCTGGATCTGCGCCGCTTTGGCACCGTGCCTCACGCAGGCTTTGGCCTTGGCTTCGAGCGTCTGCTCATGATGCTTACGGGCATCACCAATATCCGCGACGTTATTCCCTTTCCGCGCACGCCCGGGAATCTGGAGTTTTAGAGCATTTAAACTTTTTCAAAGTTAAAATGCTCTAACGCTGCACAAGCGTGCAGCGCGCCGCAACGCGGCGTGGATTTTGCCGAAAATCGCATTTTTCGGCAGAATGACAACTTTGAAATGTAATGCATTTCAAAGTTAATCTGAATCTAGAGCTTTTCACCTCGAAATGCTTTGTGGTGGAGAAACCCTTTGCAAAAGGGTTTCTCCACCACGCCCCCCCTGAAATTCTTATTCCTGTTCAGTCTGCTGCGAAGAGCCTCCTGCCCCGAAACGGAATTTTCAGGGGCACGACTTTAGGGCACTACACTACCGCAAACCGGGTACGCTGCAATCATTGGCGGCATTGGCGGTTTGTTGCACCCGCAAAACAACTGATCTGCCCGCATCAGGCTGCTCAAGCCATTTCCCCATAGCGTCCGCGAAATTTTCCCTGCTGGCGGCACTGCAACTCTTTGTTTATTTTCGACTTTAAAATACGCCATTTTTTAGACCACTTAGCGCCCTTCACTTTTGCCAGGATGGAGGCTATACTGCCGCCTCACTGCGCGCATACGCCGCGCCCTTTTTATCGGCGGCTCCGTAAGGCCGTCGGGCATCGCCCCAAGGAGAGCGAAAGACCATGAGCAAGAAGCTGACTGTTGCCGTTGTGGGCGCCACTGGCGCCGTAGGCCGTGAGATGCTCAAGACCCTTCACGAGCGCGAATTTCCTGCCACGGAAGTGCGTGCCTTTGCTTCCGCCCGTTCAGCTGGCATTAAAGTGCCCTTTGGCGAGCGTGAGCTTACTGTTGAAGAGCTGAAAGAAGACGTCTTTGAAGGCATTGACCTGGCCATTTTCTCCGCAGGCGGCGCCGCTTCGCAAAAATTTTCCCCTCACGCCGCCCACGCGGGTTGCGTGGTGGTGGACAATTCCGCCGCATGGCGCATGGACGAGCGCTGCCCCCTGGTGGTGCCTGAAGTTAATGCCGACGCGCTGAACGCGCACAACGGCATTATCGCCAACCCCAACTGCTCCACCATCCAGATGGTCGTAGCGCTGAAGCCCCTGCACGACGCCGCCAAAATCAAGCGCGTTGTGGTCTCCACCTATCAGGCGGTTTCCGGCACGGGCCAGAAGGGAATTGAAGAGCTGGAACGTCAGGTGCGCGACCTTTTCAATGGCCGCGACCCTGAAAACAATACCTACCCTTACCGCATCGCGTTCAACTGTCTGCCGCACATCGACGTCTTTCTTGAAAACGACTACACCAAGGAAGAAATGAAGATGGTTCATGAGACCGTAAAGATCTTCAACGATCCTTCGGTCAAGGTTACGGCCACCTGTGTGCGCGTGCCCGTGTTTTACTGCCATGCGGAATCCGTCAACATTGAGACGGAAAAGAAAATGTCTGCCCGCGACGCCCGCGTCATGCTTTCGCAAGCACCCGGCGTGCGCGTGTTCGACAATCCCCGCGAGCTTATGTACCCCATGCCCGGCTACTGCGTGGGCGACGATTTCACCTATGTGGGCCGCATCCGCGAGGATGAAACCATTGAAAATGGCCTCAACATGTGGATCGTGGCCGACAACGTGCGCAAGGGCGCAGCCCTCAATGCCGTGCAGATTGCCGAAGAACTCGTGCAGCGCGAGCTTGTGCGCGTGACGGACAAAGACATCTTCATGTCATAAAGCAAAGCGGCGCCGGGAATGTGCATTCCCGGCGTGTTCGCCCGTTCAAAGGCCGACGCGCAAATTGCAGCGTTAGCGCCTGTAAAACGAGCGCAAGCTCACACAACTGCCAGAGCTGTTTCAACTGAAGAAGCTCTGGAACTTATGCCTTCAAGGCGCGCGCGGGGCGGCATTACGCCCCGCGCAGCCATTGAGGAGACCCCCCTTGAAAGCAGTGGATGCCCAGACCTATCTAACGGCCCTGCTGGCCGCCCCCCGGCCCGGATCAGAAAACGTGCTGGCTTTTTATGATCACAGGGTGGGCCATATCTGCACAGACGCCAGCCTTTTGCTCCTGCCGCTCGACGACCATATCTGTCACCGGGGCGACGGCCTTTTTGAGAGCATCAGCTATCGTCAGGGCAAGATGTTCAGCTTTGACCAGCATCTAACCCGCCTCAAGGACGGGGCCGCCGCGCTGAAAATCACGCCCCCCTGCTCGTGGGACAGCCTGCGCCACATCATTCTGGACGTTGCCCGTGCAGCGGGAACAGACCACGGCGATATGCGCGTCTTCCTGAGCCGTGGCCCCGGCGGCTTCGGCATCAGCCCGGCAGAATGCCCCCAGGCGGGGCTGTACATTGTGGCTCTGCGCAAAAAATTTGCAGGCGAAGCCTTTTATGAAAAAGGGCTTACCGCCTTCACGAGCGGTATTCCGCCCAAGCAGGAATACCTGGCCCGCATAAAGAATACCAACTATCTGCCCAATGTATTCATGGCTATGGAAGCCACCCAAAAGGGCATGGACGTTGCCGTGACCTTTGACGAATACGGCTTTATGGGCGAAGCCGCCACGGCCAACGTAGGTTTGGTGGACGACAGCGGCCGCCTGCTCTGCCCGGAACTCAAGCGCATTCTGCCCGGCACAACCATGCTGGCCGGCCTTGAACTGGCGGCCCGCCGCACCCCCACGCCCCTGACTGTGCAGGAACGCCCCATCCACAGGGACGAAATCGCCACTGCACGCGAAATGCTGCTTTTCACCAGCTCCACACTTTGTGTGGGCGTTACACATTTTGACGGTATTGCCGTCGGTCAGGGCGAGATGCGCGGCAAACCCGGCCCGGTGGCCCGCTGGCTCAAAACTGCCCTGCTCGATCACCTGCTGGAACAAGGCACTCCCTTCTGATGCGTGTACTGCTGATTGCCCTGCAAAATACCCCTCCTGGCCCCGCCACGCTGGACGAACAACTTCGTTGGGCCGAGCTTGGCTCGCCCCTGCGCACAGCCCGTATGGAAGAGGAGCATGTGCTTGCGCTGGCCCGCAGCATGCGCGACGGAGGCCGCCTGGCCCCCATGCTGGCCTGCCTTGAAAATTCCAGCCTGTATGCGCGAGCCGTTCAGCTCAATCTGCCCGTGATACCCGTCAGCAGCGCCAGTGCCCGCAATCCTTTCAACCATTGGCGGTTGTGGCGCTGGCAGCGCAGGCATCCCCGCCTTCTGGTGCAAACAGTGGGACAGGACGCCATGCCCCTTGGACGCAGCGTACTGCGCATGCGGCAACCGGGCGGAACACTTTTGGCCCACGCCTTTCTTTTACGCGCGCCCACCCCGCAGAGCCTGACTGGCAAGCCTTTTATGTCAGCCCACAAAGTTCTGTGCGGTTCGCGCCATGTTCAGGAGCGTTTGCCCGCAGCCACGGCTGCAGAAAACAGTACCGCTGCGCCAAACAAGATGGCTTCGACAGACCAGAGCGGTCAGACAGGCGAAAACACGCAGGCAATTTTGCCTGAATACGGTGAAAAAGGCCGCACCCTGCGCCTGGACGGGGATTTTCTCACCCTGGTAGCGCCGGGTATGAACCTTGACGACTTTACCCCTTCATCCCCTTGGGGGCAGGCAGAAATCCGCACCGCAACCCACTGCGCAGGGGCGGAACAGCCCTGCCGCCAGCGTTTTGTTTTTGGCTTGGCCGATGCCCTGACGCCGCGCTCCGGCGCGCAATTGGTCACGCGGGCTATGGCTGCCATATGGCAGCGCGACGATCTGCCCCCGTGGGAAGTGCGGGCGCTTGGCGGCGGCCCCCGCTATGCCGAACTGCTGAAAGAAGCTGAAAATCTTGGCGTCAGTTCACGCTTGTGCCTGCTTAATGAACAGGCCTTGCCCGATGTTCTGCAGCATTGTCATGCCTGGATATCGCCGGGGTCTTCTCCCGAAGAGTTGCCCGAGGGTCTATGGGCTGGCATGGCAGCCTGCCTGCCCACTGTGTGCAGCAAAAGCCCCCTGCACCGCGAACGTCTGAAACTGGGCGGAAACACCCCTTCAGACGCCGCCCTGCTGGTGGAAGAAAACGATCCGCAAGCCCTGGCCAAGGCCATGATCGACATCATGCAGGATGCCTCCCTGCGCCGCAGCCTTGCAGAGGGCGGCCAGCCCTTGCGGGCCCACATCGGGCTTGAATCCTTTGCGGCCCGGACGTGCAATCTGTATCAGCAGTGGTGCCGCCAGCTCGACTGGCTGGAACCCGCGCAATCTTCTGAAGACAGCCCACAGGCTTGAACAGTTTTCCATACTGAAATACTATGTCTGACCATCTTTACATACAGCCCAGGAACAATGATGAAGTGTAAGATTTGCAAAGCCGAGGCCATCGTTGCTCTGCGCAGCCACAATGCCGCCTTTTGTCCCCAGTGCTACAAGGAATTTTTCTCCCGGCAGGTGGCCAGGGGTATTGAAAGCCAGAAGCTTTTCACCCGTGACGAACGGGTGCTTGTGGCGCTTTCGGGCGGCAAGGATTCCTTGGCCCTCATGCTGGAGCTTTCGCTTCAGGGATACAATGTCACGGGCCTGCACATCGACCTTGCCATTCCCGTATCTTCCGCCGCCGCACGCGGCGTGGTGGAACGTTTTTGCGCCAAGCACGACCTCAAGCTGATGGTAAAAGAAATGGCCGCTGAAGGGCTGCCCATCCCGGCGGTCAAGGATCGCCTGAATAGGCCCGTCTGTTCTGCCTGCGGCAAGATCAAACGCCATTTCTTCAACAAGGTCGCCCTGGACGAGGGCTTTGACGCCCTGGCCACAGGCCATAATCTGGACGACGAAGTCGCCCGCCTTTTCAGCAATACCCTGCGCTGGGACACGGCCTATCTGTCCGACCAGGGACCGGGGCTGGACAGCGAGCACGGTTTTTCGCGCAAGGTCAAACCCCTCTGGCGGCTTTCGGAATTTGAAACCGCCAACTATGCCTTTCTTATGGGCATTGAAAACCACTACGCGCCCTGCCCTTACAGCCCTGGGGCCAGCTTCACCGTGCTCAAAGGTCTGATGCAGAACCTTGAAGCTGCCATGCCCGGCCGTAAACTGGATTTTTATCAGGGTTTTCTTGCGCGCGGGCGGCCCGTTTTCGCGCGGCGTGAAGCCGAGGAAGGCGTGCAACTGGCGCCCTGTACCCTTTGCGGCTACCCCACATCGTCGGGCGAGAGCTGCGGCGTGTGCCGCATTCGCGCTGCTTTGCTGAACGAAGGTTAAGGGCTGTTTACTTTGAGGTGTTTGTGGGGG
>JAEWKM010000031.1:0-36416 GCA_023386035.1 Pseudomonadota bacterium | reverse complement strand
CGTGTGTAACGCCTGCTCCTCGCGTAACGGCTGCGGCAGTGGGAAAAAAACCGTTGGGCGGCCCGCTGTCCGCATTCAGTCCCTGGACACCAGGGAACGTGCATTGGCGGACGGGTTGACTGAGGGGAGGAAATCAGCAGGAATGGAGCGGGAAACGGGATTCGAACCCGCAACCCTCAGCTTGGAAGGCTGATGCTCTAGCCGTTGAGCTATTCCCGCACGCTACCGTAGTTCCCCGACAGGCACCCTGTCTCCTACAGCCAAGGCAGTTTTTTGTAACCAGCCACCAACCGTCTGAGCTTATGGAGACGGAAAAGTGGTGGTGGAGGGGGGTGGATTTGAACCACCGAAGTCTTACGACGACAGATTTACAGTCTGTTCCCTTTGGCCACTCGGGAACCCCTCCACTCGTGCCGCTTAAGGTAGGGCAAGTGTCCTTCCTTTGACCGGCGTAATTCTGGAGCTGGCGATGGGACTTGAACCCGCAACCTGCTGATTACAAATCAGCTGCTCTGCCAGTTGAGCTACGCCAGCGGCAAGAGTGCTATTTAGCGACTTCTGATGTGCTTGGCAAGTAAAAAATGCATTTTTGCGAATTTTTTTTATAACTTTCTCTGGCGCGGCAGTCGGATAAGTCCTAAAAAGCAGCGCCAAATCTGAAGAAATGGCGTTTTGTCGTCTAAAACTAGCGACAGGTACGACGAGCCATTGTGCAGCGCTCAAACCCGGCCAAATCTCTATGAGTCTCGGTATCTTCAAAAAAATTGCTCGCCCGCAGCAGGCGGCGTGTGCTTGCACCCTGTGCTGCGCCGTGTTCCAGCAACAGCCGACCACCGGGTTTGAGCGCACTGCCTGCCGCATGAATAACGGCTTCAAGGTGGGCCAGCCCTTCATGAGGCGAAAATAGCGCGCTGTGCGGCTCGTAAGCAAGCACTTCGTCCATTACCATAGAGCGTTCGCCTTCGGCAATATATGGCGGGTTGCTTACCAGCATGGCGTATGCCCCTTGCGCCAGAGGCGCTCTGTGCATATCGCCACGCACGAGGTTCACGCGGTGTTGCGCCTTGAGCTGATGAGCATTTTGCTGTGCGGTTTCCAGTGCATTGCCGCTGATATCCATGAGAAGGCCATGCCACCGGGGAAGCTCCAGAGCCAGTGTGATGCCAATGCAGCCCGAGCCTGTGCCCATGTCTGCGAAATAAAGACCAGCGCTCTGCAGGCCCATCTGGGATTCTAGTTCCCCTGCCGCCTTAAGAGCTTTATCAATGAGCAACTCCGTTTCGGGGCGTGGGATAAGCGTATGGGGCGTCACCAAAAAGTCGCGCCCGTAAAATTCCTTGCTGCCTGTTATGTGGGCCAGCGGTTCCCCAGCAGTTCTTCGGCCAATGAGCGCGTCAAGGCTTGCAAGCTCATGTTTCAGCAGTTCGCGTTCGCCTTGAACCACGCAGGCGATACGATCCAGGCCGAGCACGTGATTTACCAGCACATGCGTGCAAAGGCGGGGGCTATCCACCCCCGCCTTTTGCAGTGTTTGTGCGGCTTCAGTAAGGTACTGGCGCAGGTTCACTAGGTTCAGGCTCCAGCTTCATCGCCGGAGCGGCTGGTCTTGCGTTTGGGGCCAGCAGGATCTGTCGCCTTGCGAGCGCGTGCAGCTACCACGTCCTTCTCTTTCTTGCCGTCTTCAGTTTTGCTTTTGCCGTTCGTGTCGGAACCTGAAGCCCCGCCTCGGCCGCTCTTGCCCTCAAAAACAAGGGGGAGCAGCTCGTCGTAGTGGTGTACAGGATGCACGCTTATACGCTTAAGCAGTTCCTTGGGCACATCTTCAAGATCCTTGGTGTTCTGCCAGGGGATGATCACGTGCTTGAGGCCACGCGCCACGCCTGCCAGAATTTTTTCCTTGATGCCGCCCACGGGCAGCACCCTGCCCTGAAGGGTTATTTCACCAGTCATGCACAGGTCGGCCCGCACGCGGCGGCCGCTGAGGGCCGAAATGAGGGCTGTGGTAAGCGTGACGCCTGCCGACGGCCCATCCTTGGGGGTGGCCCCGGCTGGCACATGCACATGGATGTCGAATTCCGAAACAAAAGACGGATTTACACCCAGTTCTTCGGCGCGGCTGCGGATATAACTCAGTGCAGCCTGGGCGCTTTCCTTCATGACATCACCCAACTGGCCTGTGAGCGTAAGGCCGCCCTTGCCCTTCATGACAGTGGCTTCCACTGTGAGCACTTCGCCGCCAGCAGGGGTCCAGGCCAGACCAAGAGCCATGCCGGGCATGAGTTTCTTTTCCTTTTCGTCTTCTATGAAGCGCGGCGCGCCCAGCAACTTTTCCACATCGGCCACGTCAACCTTGAAGGGGCCTTTTTTGCCTTCAGCCTTGCGGCGTGCAAGCTTGCGGCAGATGGAAGACAGTTCGCGTTCAAGGTTGCGCAGGCCCGCTTCGCGCGTGTATTCTTTAATAATCTTTTCAAGGGCCGCTTCTTCCAGAACCACGTCCTTTTCTTCCAGGCCGTTTTCCTTGATTTTCTTGGGCAGCAGATGTTTACGTGCTATTTCGGCCTTTTCCTGCATGGTGTAGCCGGGCAGGGTAATGACCTCCATACGGTCTCGCAGGGCCGCCGGAATGGTTTCAAGGTGGTTGGCCGTGCACAGAAACATTACCTTTGACAGATCAAAGGGCACATTCAGATAGTGGTCGCTGAAGGTGTAGTTCTGTTCCGGATCCAGCACTTCCAGCAGGGCCGAAGACGGGTCGCCCCTGAAATCCGAGCCGAGCTTGTCCACTTCGTCCAACACGATAACCGGGTTACGCGTGCCTGCCTGCTTGAGGCTTTGGATGATGCGGCCAGGCATGGCTCCGATATAGGTGCGCCTGTGCCCGCGGATTTCTGCCTCATCGTGCATACCGCCCAGCGAAAGCCTTTGGAACTTGCGGCCCAGCGCACGGGCGATGGAGCGGCCCAAGGACGTTTTACCAACACCGGGAGGGCCCGCGAAGCAGAGAATCGGCCCCTTGGACTGCGGGTTGAGCTTGCGCACACTCAGGAATTCAAGGATGCGGTCTTTGACCTTTTCCAGACCACAGTGGTCTTCATCCAGAATTTGCTTGGCATAGGCTATGTCCAGCCTGTCACGCGAAAGCTTTTTCCACGGCAGCTCTACCATCCAGTCAAGATAGGTACGCACAACGTTGGCTTCGGAGGAATCCGCATGCATGCCCGCCAGACGCCGCAGTTGCTTGTCAGCTTCCTTGCGAACATCCTTGGGCAGGCCTGCCTTGTCCAGAGCGGCCTTCAGGTTTTCCAGTTCCTCTTCGCTTTCTTCTTCCTTGTCGCCAAGCTCCGTGCGGATGGCTTTAAGCTGTTCGCGCAGGAAGTAGTCTTTCTGCGCCTTATCCATCCCTTCGCGTGCTGAACTCTGGATGCGAGCCTGTACTGTGGCTACCTCCACCTCGCGTTGCAACTGGGTATTGACCAGCATGAGGCGGTCCAGAGGATCTTCAGCCTCCAGAATGCGCTGGGCGTCAGAGGTCTTCATGCGCATATTGGCGGCAATGAGGTCGGCCAGGCGACCCGGGTCGTCAACACCTTGCAGAACGGCCAGCACGTCCGGCGAAGAAAGGCCGCGCAACGACAGCACCTTTTCGCTCTGTTCGCGTACTGATCGCAGCAAGGCTTCCACCGTGGGATCTATCTTGGGCGTGGTTTCGTGCAGGGTTTCAATCTGAGCTTCAAGGAAAGGCTCAACCTGACTGAAGCTGCGCACACGTGCACGGCTTACGCCCTGCACAAGAATTTTCACCCGAGAGTCGGGCATCTTGAGCATGCGCATGACCTGCACAACCGTGCCAACCTGATAGAGATCGTCCGGGCCGGGGTCTTCAGTGCCTTCTTCTTTTTGGGCGCAGACAAGCAGATGACGTCCGTTTTTCAGGGCCGCATCCACAGCCTGGACGGATTTTTCACGGCCAATGAAGAGGGGTAGAATCATGTAGTTAAAAATAACCACATCGCGCACTGGCAGAACGGGCAGCGTATCCGGTATGCTTTGCATGGCAGCCATGAGGCCGCCCTCGTTTTCCGCCGTATCCTGCGCGAGAGGGTTAGTGTCCCGCTGTTCTTCATTTTCGATGCCCGGATCAGTGCTTGAACCGAGCTCTTCCATATTCAGGAAAATATTTTTGTCATTGTAATCAGCCATATAGTCTCCCTGACTGCCTATTATATGGTCTGCATCTGCGTGATGCTGTAGCAGTCTCCCTCAGTAACAATAACGTGATCCAGAAAGCGCAGGCCCAATTGTGGTGCAAGTCTTTGCAGTTCGGCGGTAAAAGTTTTGTCCGCCTCCGAAGGAGCGGGGTTGCCGCCGGGATGGTTGTGCACCATTATGATACCGCTGGCCTTACGCAACAGCGCTGTCTCAAACACTTCTCTGGGTTTCATAGAAACCTCTGCAACTCCACCTCGCCGCAGGCACTCCCACGATGTAAGCCTGTTTCGTTGGTCTACCAGCGCCAGCCAGCATTCTTCGTGAGGGCAACCCGCCAATCGGCTTTGAGCCATGCGGGCCACTGATTGAGGTGTTGCCAGAACTTCTCTTTTGCGCATGGCCGAAGCCAGATAACGGCTGCGGGTTTCGCGTATGACCTCAAAAAAGGTCATCAGTCCTGGCCCAAAACCGGGGACTGCCAGAAGTTCGTCAGGCCGGGCGTCCATGACGCCCCTGATGCTGCCAAACCTTTGCAGCAGTTCCTTAGCCAGAGGTTTGGTGTCCTTACGTGTGAGCCCATAGCCCAACAGCAGTTCCAGTACCTCGTAATCGGCCACAGCGGCTGGTTCATGCTCAAAACGCTCACGCAGTCTGGCTCTGTGGCCTGCGTGCAGTGGTGTCGGGTCTGGCTTTGCTGTCATAAGGTAAGCAGTCTTGAAGGTTATGCAAGAGGCAGAGATGTGACTACAGGGATTTTGCCCGCAGTAGGGCGGGAAACTGGGAGTTGCTTGCGGTGGATCATGCGCGGCCCTGTGCGCGGGCAAAAAGGGCTGTCATGCGGGTTGCCAGAAAATCCAGGCTTTGTTCCGGACTGCGCCGGCCACTTTTTACGAACAGCTCCGCGTCGACCACAAGGGTCATCCCCTGAGCGATGCCTTCTGCTCCTAGGCGCTGGGCGAGCTGTTTTTTTGTGCCAGCGTCCTGTGGGCGCATGCGTGGGTTTTCGCCTGCATGACACTGCCAGAGGAGGCGCAGTTCGCGGGCCAACAGAGCCAGAAGGGAAAACAGCAGGCTGTCGCCGTCTTTGCTGCGCGCGAGCTCTCTCCACACGGCAGGCAAATTGCCAGCCTGCATATGGCGTATGCAGGCAAAAACGTCACACTCCGGGCTCCACGAGGCAGTGGAAATCATTGCAAGGCTTATGTTGCCCTCAGGGTTGCCGGGTACATCGCCTGTGGGATTGCCCGCCATATCTTCGCCCTTTGTCAGCGTTGCGCGGAGCAGAAGCAGTTTTTCGAGCTCATTTTCAATGGCCAGCGCGTCAGGAGGAACAGAAGCGCAGAACTGCTCAAGAGCATCGGGCTCAAACCGCAATCCAAGTGATTGGCAGCGTTGCAGCACATGTTTTTTAACCGTGCGCTCGTTAAGCCCTTCATGCCGCCATATCCAGCCCTGTTTGTCGGCAAAGCCCATGCAGGGCAATTTGCCCAAGTGAGCGGGAATTTTGGGTTGGCCCCGTTCCCAGTTTACTTCAATGCAGAAGAAAGGCCAGCATTGGTCTGAAGGGCGAGCCAAAGCGTGCGAAATTTTTTTCCACACAGCTGCGGGCCATTGGTTGGCCTGCCGTATGATCAGGGCGCGCGGGGCTCCAAAGAGTCCTTGAAGAGTAAGGTGTTCCCAGAAGCGCTGGGGAGGTTCTTCATCACCCCAATAAACGTGGCGTTCCCACTGAACGGAACTGGCCTGGGGCATAAGGCCGCCGCCAGTTACTGGAGGATGCGCGGCCAGCAGTCGGTTCAAATGGGCGCGTAGCAGCTGCCCGTCGGGGCAGACAAGGAAGGTAAAACCGGGATGGGCGGTGCTCATGTTTGAATGCCGTGCTGTAGTGGTCCCGGCAGTGGCCAGACCATTGTGTCAAGGGTAAGCCTGTCAGGGCAATAGCATACCGATAAACGCTTTTGCAGGGAAGAGGAAAGGAGAAGGGACGCTTTTCTGCAAAAGCGCCCCTTCAATAAAGTGTTCCGTGGAGCGGTATGAAGCCTAGTTGGCCACAATGTTGACCAGCTTGCCCGGCACCACCACCACCTTGCGCACGGTAAGCCCGGCAAGATGGCGCTGCACAGCGCTGTCGGCAAGGGCCGTGGCTTCCATAGTGGCCTTGTCAGCCCCAGCAGGAATTTCCACAGTGCCCCGCAACTTGCCGTTGACCTGAAGGGCTACGGTAAGCATGTCCTGAGCGGTTGCGGCCTGACTCCAGTCTGGCCAGAGTTCGTCAGAAACGGGGGTGCTGTGACCAAGACGCTCCCAAAGTTCATCACAAACATGAGGGATGATAGGCGAAAGCAAAGTTATGACTGTGCTCATGGCGGAGGAGAACACGCGGCGGTCAGCCTCATCCATGCCCAATTTTTCCCGCGAAAGGTACATGCTGTTGACCAGCTCCATCACTGCGGCGATAGCCGTGTTGAACTGGAACCGGTCGCCCATGTCTTCTCTGGCCTTCTTGACCGTGAGGTGTTCACGGCGGCGCAGGTCGCGGGCTTCGGAACTTACAGCGTCCTGTTCGGTAGAGGCGCAGGCCTTGAGGGGCAGCAGGCGCTCCTGTTCTTCCGTGAACAGCCGCCATACGCGGCCAATAAAGCGTGAAGCGCCTTCGATGCCGGAATCGGACCAGTCAAAATCGCGTTCAGCCGGAGCAGCAAAAAGGCAGAACAGACGCACGGTATCAGCGCCGTATTTTTTGATCATTGCCGTGGGGTCCACCACGTTGCCCTTGGATTTTGACATCTTGCCGCCGTCTTTGAGCACCATGCCCTGAGTGAGCAGGTTGCTGAAAGGTTCGGCAAGTTCCGCGGGAAAGAATCCCATATCGCGGAGCAATTTGGTGAAAAAGCGGGAGTAGAGCAGGTGCAGAATAGCGTGCTCCACGCCACCTATGTACTGATCCACAGGCAGCCAGTATTTTATGGCCTCCATATTGAAGGGGGCTTCGCTGTCGCGGGCGCTGGTAAACCGGGCGAAATACCAGGACGATTCCACAAAGGTGTCCATAGTATCGGTTTCGCGCCGGGCAGGGCCGCCGCACGTGGGGCACGTGCAGTGCGCAAACGATGGGGTGTCAGCCAGGGGCGAACGTCCATCGCTGTGGGTCTTTACATCCAGGGGCAAAAGCACTGGCAGGTTTTCTTCCTTTTCAGGAACAATACCGCACTGGTCGCAATAAATTATAGGAATGGGCGAACCCCAGTAGCGCTGGCGCGATATGTTCCAGTCGCGCAGGCGAAACTGTGTGGTGGCCTTGCCTTTGCCCTGTTTTTCAAGGCTCTGGGCCACGGCCTTTTTGCCATCATCGTTGGGCATGCCATCAAAGGGGCCGGAGTTGACCATAACGCCGTCGGCGGTGAAGGCCTCGATCATAGTTTCCGGGTCCAGTGCCTCGCCTGCGGGATTTATGACAACGTGCAGGGGCAGGCCATACTTGCGGGCAAATTCAAAGTCTCGCTGATCGTGAGCTGGCACACCCATGACCGCGCCTGTTCCATAGTCGGCCAGAACGAAATTGCCGAGCCACAGGGGCACGCGCTGCCCCGTGAACGGATGTATGGCATAAGCCCCGGTGAAAATGCCTTCTTTTTCGACGGCATCAGACTGACGATCCAAACGGTCCATATTGCGGATACGTTCCACAAAAGCGCGAACTTCTTCGGCCTTGGGGTATCCCTCAATAAGTTTTTCAACCAGAGGATGCTCGGGCGCCAGGGTCATGAAGGTAACACCAAAGACCGTGTCAGGCCTGGTGGTGAACACGTCGATGCCTTCGATGCCCTTGATGGCTTTTTCAAGACCAAAGGAAATGGCGGCGCCAGTGGATTTGCCAATCCAGTTGCGCTGCATGGCGATAACGCGGTCGGGCCAGCCGCCTTCGAGTTTTGCAAGATCTTCAAGCAGCTCATCGCCATAAGCGGTGATTTTGAGAAACCACTGCGTCAGGTCTTTTTGCACCACAGGGCTGTCGCAACGCCAGCACAGGCCATCGATGACCTGTTCGTTGGCCAGCACGGTATGGCAAGACGGGCACCAGTTTTGAGGCGCTTTTTTGCGGTAGACCATGCCCTTTTCCAGCAGGCGCAAGAAAAACATCTGTTCCCAGCGGTAGTATTCCGGGCGGCAGGTGGCAAGTTCGCGGGACCAGTCATAAGAATAGCCCAACCGCTTCAGTTGCGTGCGCATGTTGCTGATATTGGCGTACGTCCATTCAGCGGGGTGGGTATTATTTTTAATGGCCGCATTTTCGGCAGGCAGGCCAAAGGCGTCCCAACCCATTGGGTGCATCACGTTGAAGCCTTGCATACGCTTGCTGCGTGCCACCACATCCCCGATGGAATAGTTACGTACATGGCCCATGTGGATGTTGCCCGAAGGATAGGGAAACATTTCAAGCACATAGTATTTGGGCTTATCGCTTTCATGGCTGCAGGCAAAAGCGTTTTCAGCCTGCCACCGGGCCTGCCATTTTTCTTCAATAGCTTGGGGATTGTAGCGTTCTTCGTGTGTCATGGGGCATACCGATTCAGAAAGATTAATTGGCAGATGGGACGGATCGTTGCAGTTCACCAGATTCCAGAGCTTTGGCTACAGCGTCCAGAATACCATTAATGAAGTTTTTGGCATTGCCTTCGCCAAATTGGCGGCTTAGCTCCAGAGCCTCATTTATGGAAACCTTGGGCGGCACATCGTTGCGGAACAAAAGCTCAAATACGGCCAGGCGCAGCAGCGTCAGTTCCACTCGGCCCATACGGTCTACACGCCAGTTGTGGGAGAATTTGGTGATGGCTTTATCCAGAGCATCGCTATTGCTCCACACGCCCTCCACCAGTTCCCAGGAAAAGCCGCTGGTTTCGACAGGAACGCCACTTTCTTCACTACGCACAAGGTTGTCCGGTGACGTGCGGAAGCTGCGGCGCAGTTCCTCAAGGGTCCGGGCCGGTGTGAAGGAAAGACCGTACAAAACTTGAAAAGCCAGTTCGCGTTCACCGCGTCTTGTAGCATTTTTGGCCTTGGCCATGAGTTTACAACTGCTCCATAACGCGAATGGTTTCCAGCATGGCTGCGGCAGCTTCCACGCCCTTGTTGCCAGCCTTGGAGCCGGCGCGCTCAATAGCTTGCTCAATATTATCGCAGGTGAGCAAACCGAAGCCGATGGGCATGTTATGCTCCATCATGCTGTGGGCAATTCCCTTGCTCGCTTCAGCGCAAACATAGTCAAAATGGGGGGTGCCGCCGCGAATAACAGCGCCCAGGGCAAGAATGCCGTCGTACTTGCCCGATGCAGCGAGCTTCTGGCAAATCAGGGGCATTTCAAAAGCGCCGGGAATACGCACCAGAGTGACGTCTTTCGTATCCAGCCCGTGACGTTCAAGATAATCGAGAGCACCGCCCACCAGGCGGTCTACGATGAAATCATTGAAGCGGGTGGCCACGATGGCTACTTTAAGCCCCTTGGCGTCCAACTGGCCCGCAATGGTTGTCATTGTGCTCATGGCAACTCCTCGGCGCATGGTGATGCGCTTTCATTCTATAGTAATGTGGTGCAAAAATAACAGGGGGCGCGATCCCGAACCGTGCCTATAAAAAGCCCTGTCGCAGCAAAAATTCCATGTTCAACCCAGAAGGTTTAGGGGGCGCGTTTTTTCCATTTGCAGCTGCTGCCCAAGGGCCCAGCAGGTTGCGCACATACTTGCCAATAAGGTCTGTTTCCATATTGACGGACACGCCAGAACGCCAGTGCAGCATGGTGGTGCGCTTCTGGGTGTCTGGTATGATGTTGACCTCAAGAAATTCCGGGCCGCAATCATTGACCGTAAGGCTAATGCCGTCAAGGGTTACAGAACCCTTGGAAATGACTTCAACTCCGAATTCAGCAGGAAAGGTGAGGCGGCAACGTAGCGATTGTCCCGCCTGGCGTACTTCGCTCACTGTAGCGAGGCAGTCCACATGGCCGCTGACAAGGTGCCCGCCCAACCGATCGCCCAGTGCCAGAGCACGCTCAAGATTGACCAGATGCCCCGTTTGCAGGTTGTCCAACGTGGTACGCGAGAGAGTCTCGCTTGATGCGTAGGCTGTAAACGTGTCGGTTCCGTGTTCTTCCACAGACAGGCAAGCACCGTTGACGGCTATGGATTCGCCATCAACAATGTTGGTCAGAGAAAAAAGGGGGCGCAGGCAGATGCGGCATTCAGCCCCTGTTTTACGAAGTGAGCGTACCTCGCCCTGTCCCTGGATGATGCCTGTAAACATGAAGTTCTACTTTCCTTCAGCAAGCTGCAACGGGCGCAGTTCAATATGAATGTCGCCACCGCTGATGTGGGTTCCAATAACGCGCATACGCAGGGCCTCGTCCAGGCTCAGTGGAGCCCTGCCGGAAAAGAGCGGATGCGCGTCTTCATCACCCAGAATCATTGGGGCCATATGCAGGCGAAATTCGTCCACCACGCCAGATTCCAGAAGGCTGAGGGCCAGATGGCCGCCGCCTTCGCACAAAAGATAAGGGCAGTGCAGCTCTTCCCACAGGGTGCGCAGCATGTGGGTCAGGTCTGGCCCGCCGCGCAGTGCGGGGCCAAGCGAAAGCACGCGTACGCCCATATCTCGCAGAGCCTTGGCGGTAGTAGAGGCCGCAGCCGCAGGCGAGGCAAGAAATATTGTCTGCGCTGGCCGTTCCTTGAGCAGGTAAAAATCTGCGTCCGGCTGGGGTAGACGTGAGGTCAGCACACAAGCCAGCGGTTGAGGGCAGTCGGGTTCGTCTTCGCTGATGGGGCGCACTGTGAGGCGGGGATTGTCAGCCCGAAAGGTACCGCCACCCACAAGTACAGCTCCGCCGCATCGGCCAATGCCAGCGCGCAGTTGTTGTACTTCCTGCCGGGATTCTTCGGAGCTGATCCACTGGGATTCCCCCCGGCGTGTAGCTATGCGGCCATCAAGCGTCGCGGCCATCTTCAGAATTACATAGGGCCGCTGCTTTTGCTGCCAGACCAAAAAGTCAGCTACAAGGTCACGGCAGGCTTCCGCGCATACGCCTTCAATTACTTCCAAACCGGCTTCACGCAGTTGGCAAGCTCCGCCACAGGCTTCCGGGTTGGGGTCGGACAGACCAACCACAATTTTTTTAATCCCGGCCTGGCGCACTGCGTTGGTGCAGGGCGGTGTTTTGCCTTGATGGCAGCAGGGCTCAAGCGTAACAACGAGCGTGCATTGGGACGCGTCTACGCCCTTGGCGGCAGCGTCTTTCAGGCAAGCCACCTCAGCATGGTCCTGCCCTGCGGCCCGGTGCCAGCCTCTGGCCACAACTTGGCCGTCACGCACCAGTACTGCGCCCACCATTGGATTGGGCCAGGTTTTCCAGCGACCCTTTCGCGCAAGGGCAATGGCTTCACGCATGAAGGGGCTGTAATCCAGTTCAGACATGGCGCCTACTCCGGCTGGGGGCTAATAACAGGAGGAACGAAGTTCAGTCTTTCCACATGTACTCCTGCTTCGCCGAGCATAGTTGTAGCAAGCTCGTCAGGGTACTGTTCCGCGTAATAAATATGGCGTATGCCGCAATTGATCAGCATTTTGCTGCACTGTACACAAGGATGGGTGGTGCAATACAACTCAGCGCCGCTGATGTTGATGCCGTGCACAGCTGCCTGGATGATGACGTTCTGCTCGGCATGCAAGCCCCGGCAGATTTCATGCCGCTGGCCGGAAGGAATACCCATCTGCTCGCGCAGGCAACCCACTTCAAGGCAATGAGGAACGCCTGCCGGAGCACCGTTGTACCCTGTTGCAAGAATACGCTTGTCCTTTACAGCAACAGCGCCAACCTTGCGGCGGGTGCATGTTGATCGTCCACTTACAAGGTAAGTGATATTCATGAAATATTCAGGCCAAGGTAATCTTTGCATCGGGCACCCGTTAGAATTTTGTTCAGTGTACATAGTGGCGGCGTAAAAGCCAAGCTACGGAACGGAACCCCCAAGGAGAAAAACTGCCCTGAAAATAAAAGGCAAGAGCGCTTATCAGCCCGCTTTACAATTCAGATAATTCGCGCTCAAGGCGAAATTCAACATCCTGTGCGTGGCGGTGGCGCTTCACAAGTACGGCCCGAAGGCGGTTAACCTTCGGGCCGATGAAGGCCGTAAAAGGCACTATGCCTTAATAGGCAAACAAGGGGAACTGATGGGCGAACTCTTCGACATTTTTGCGAATCTTTTCAAGTTCCGCAGTGTTGTCGCGTTTTTCAAGAGCCGTCACAATAAACTGGGCCACGGTGCGCATGTGGTCCTGCTTCATGCCGCGAGTCGTCAGGGCCGCAGAGCCCAGACGTACGCCAGACGTCACAAAGGGAGAACGCGTTTCAAAAGGCACAGTGTTTTTGTTCACAGTGATGCCAGCAGTATCCAGCGCGATTTCTGCGTCTTTGCCCGTAATGTCCTTGTTGGTCAGGTCAACCAGCATGAGGTGGTTGTCTGTACCGCCGGAAACCAGGTCGTAGCCAGCTTCGGTAAGGCAGGCAGCCAGGGTGGCTGCGTTGTCTATCACCTGCTGTTGGTAGGCTTTGAACGAGGGGCGCAGCGCTTCGCCCAGAGCCACAGCCTTGGCGGCTACCACATGCATGAGAGGGCCACCCTGAATGCCGGGGAATATCTGGCTATTGATCGTTTTGGCCATGTCTTCGGTGGACAGGATCATGCCGCCACGGGGACCGCGCAGGGTTTTGTGCGTGGTTGTGGTGGTGATGTGGGCATAAGGCACCGGGCTCTGGTGCAGACCAGCAGCCACAAGACCAGCGATGTGCGCCATATCCACCACAAGCTTGGCGCCCACTTCATCAGCGATAGCGCGGAAGCGGACGAAGTCGATGGCGCGGGGGTAGGCGCTGGCGCCAGCCACAATAACACTGGGATTGTGTTCGCGGGCTTTGGCTGCCACATCATCATAGTCGATCCGGCCGGTTTCGCGTTGCACGCCGTAGGAAAAAATCTTGAAAAGGCGGCCAGAGAAGTTCACCGGGCTGCCGTGCGTGAGGTGTCCACCGTGCGAAAGGTCCATGCCAAGAATGGTGTCGCCAGGCTTAAGAAAAGCCAGATAGGCAGCCATGTTGGCCTGCGAGCCGGAATGGGGCTGCACATTGACGTATTGGGCGTCAAAAAGCAGCTTGGCTCTTTCCTGAGCAAGAGTTTCGACCATATCCACATATTCGCAACCGCCGTAATAGCGTTTGCCCGGATAACCTTCGGCATACTTGTTGGTGAGTACGCTGCCTTGCGCCTGACGTACTGCAGCGGAAACAATATTCTCGGAAGCGATAAGCTCAAGCTTACCCATTTGCCTCTGTGATTCCAGCGCGATGGCCCGGCCGATTTCCGGGTCCTGAAGCAGAATTTCATCCATGAACTTGGCATCCTTAGCGAAATATACTGCCCGCCACAGTGGCGGGCAGTGATGTGAATAGGCTGGACCCGGCGCGGGGGGCATCGCTGCGGCTTGGAGGCAGCGAAGGACTCCCGGGTTTTCCTGTTGACACAGGCGGGCTAGTTACAACGCACTATTTATCCCACTTTTTCAATATCAGGCTGGCATTGGTGCCGCCAAAACCAAATGAGTTGCACATGGCGTACTCACAGGCGATATTTTTTGATCCATCAGCCATATAATCAAGATCACAGGCCGGATCAGGATTTTCAAGGTTGATGGTGCCAGGCAGCATTTCATCGTGCAGGGCCAAAGCTGTGAATACGGATTCTATACCGCCAGCTGCGCCAAGCAGGTGCCCAGTCATGGACTTTGTAGCCGAGATTTTGATCTTACGGGCATGGTCGCCAAAGACAAGCTTGATGGCTTTGGTTTCAATGCTGTCGTTGAGCATCGTGGAAGTCGCGTGGGCATTGATATGGCCGATAGCTGCGGGATCAATGGCAGCTTCGCGCAGGGCGTTCTGCATGGCGCGGGCCATACCTTCGCCATTGTCGCAAGGAGCGGTCATATGGTAGGCGTCGCCCGAAGCGCCATAGCCAACCATTTCGGCGTAAATTTTCGCGCCGCGTTCCTGCGCAGACTCCAGAGTTTCAAGCAGCAGCAGGCCAGCACCTTCACCAATAACAAAACCATCACGCTTGGCATCAAAAGGTCGCGAAGCCGTTGTTGGTTCGTCGTTGTTCTGGGTTGAGAGCGCCTTGAGAGCCGTGAATCCGGCGACACCAAGAGGAGTAACCGTAGCTTCAACGCCGCCGCTGATGACAGCTTTGACCCTGCCAAGCAAAATTTCGCTGAATGCCGTGCCCATAGCGTGAATAGCCGAGGCACACGCCGTGGTGGTGACAATATTGGGGCCCTTGGCTCCCGTGAAAATGGAAATTTGGCCCGGACCCATGTTGGAAATAAGCATGGGAATCATGAAGGGCGAAATTTTGCTGGGGCCGTGTTCCAAAAGCTTGGCGTGGTAGGTTTCGAGGGTGTGCAGGCCGCCAAGGCCAATGCCGAGTATCACGGCGGTGTCATAGGCATTGGCGTCCGTCACTTCATAGCCCGCATCCTTGAGCAGCATCTGGGCCGAAGCCACGGCAAACTGAGTAAAGCGGTCCATGCGCCGCACTTGCTTGGCGGGCATGAAATCTGCGGGCACAAAATTTTTCACTTCGCCTGCGATGCGTGAATCATAGGCGGAAGCATCAAAAAGCGTGATGGGCGCGATGCCCGACTCGCCTGCGAGCAGTTTTTTCCAGGTGCTCTCAATATCGTTGGCGAGGGGCGTAACGCCACCAACACCAGTGATTACTACGCGGGGACGGGTCATGCATGCTCCTTTGAGGCGGGAAGGGGGCTAACAGCCCCCTTACTCGCTGCAGATCTGACGAACAAACCTTGGCTATTTCTTTTCTTCAATATAGGAAATGGCGTCCTGAACCTTCAGAAGCTTCTGGGCATCGTCGTCGGCGATTTCGATTTCGAATTCTTCTTCCATGGCCATGATCAGTTCGGTCAGGTCAAGGGAGTCAGCGCCCAGGTCTTCCACAAAGCTGGCTTCGGGCTTCACTTCATCAGCGCTCACGCCCAGCTGGTCCACAATAATTTTTTTAACTTTTTCGGCGACATCAGACATGGTATCCTCCAGGTAATTTTAAAGATCATTCCAAAACCCGACCTCTAGGATCGGGAGTGTCTTCGGAGCTCCGCCTAACAGTACATGCCCCCATTTACACCAAGCACCTGCCCGGTGATGTAGGCGGCTTTGTCCGATGCTAGAAAGGCCACAGTTTCGGCCACTTCCTGAGCTGTGCCCATGCGCTTGAGCGGAATAGAATCCTCATAGCCTTTACGCACTTCGTCGCTGAGAATAGCGGTCATGTCTGTTTCAATAAAGCCAGGGGCCACAGCGTTGACCGTAATCTGCCGGGCGGCCAGTTCTTTGGCGCAGGACTTGGTGAGGCCCAACAGGGCGGCTTTGGCCGAGGAGTAGTTGACCTGGCTTGCGTTGCCTATCTGACCCACCACCGAAGAAATATTTACAATGCGGCCCTTGCGGTTTTTGCTCATGATCTTGGCAGCCTCGCGAGTACAGATGAAGGCACCGCGCAGGTTGACGTTAATGACCTGATCAAAATCCTCGTCCTTCATACGGACAAGGAAGCCGTCCTTGGTAATACCCGCATTGTTGACCAACACGGCAAGGTTGACGCTGTCCTTGATTTCGCGAGCGAAAAAATCGGAAACAGCGGCGCTGTCGCTTACGTCCAGCGCAAAAGCCCTTGCTTGTCCACCAGCTGCCTTGATTTCGGCAACCACTTGTTCCGCTTCAGTGGGGCGGCTCACATAGGTAAGAAAAACCTGAAAACCGTCGCGGGCAAGGGTTTGGGCAATAGCCCGCCCAATACCGCGCGAGCCGCCAGTCACAAGAGCTGTGGGCGTGGCGGTGGGCGTGGAATGCTCTGTACTCATGCTCGTTCTGCCTTTGCTGAGAGTGCTGTTTATAGCGTGACCATACGTTGATTTCAATGCCAGAGAACAAGGAATATCAAATATGTCCTACAGCAAAACTGTGCTCTGGCCTGAAAGCGCCGCCTTCGGAGGCTGGCCTCGCCATGAGGCGTTTGTGTAAAATCCGCGCGTGAAAAAGGCTACAGCTTGGCGGCTTGAGCGCGGAACATCATGAAAAGATTAAAATCGCAGCAGGGCCGCGCCCCAGGTCAAGCCCGCGCCAAAAGCCGTAACAAGCAGACGGTCGCCAGGTTTGATGCGTCCGGCGGCACGGGCCTCTGAAATGGCCAGCGGAATGGAGGCCGAGGATGTATTGCCGTACTTGTCCACGTTGACAAAAACACGGTCGCCGGACATGTCCAGGCGGCTTCCAACGGCCTCAATAATGCGCATGTTTGCTTGGTGGGGGACGAGCAGGTTCACGTCTTTGGTGGAAAGACCATTGCGGGTCAGCACCTCTTCGCAAATATGCACCATATTGCGAACTGCGTGCTTGTAAGTTTCGCGCCCCTGCATGGTGATGAAGAAGTCGTCACCGATGGAATCACCCTTGGCGTAACGGCTGCTGGTGCCGCCGCCTACCACAATAAGATCCCGCTGGGTACCGTCGCTCTGGCACACCACGTCTTCAAGCCCGGCCAGGACATTGCCCGAGGAACCGGTGACAATGCATGCTGTGGCCGCATCGCCAAAAAGTACACAAGTGCTTCTGTCGCTCCAGTTTACACGGCGGGTCAGAGCTTCGGTGCACACAAAAAGTATTTTGGCATCTGGCTGGTGGGCCAGCAGGCTGCGGCAAAGGGACAACCCGTAGATAAAGCCGGAACAGGCCGCGCCAAAGTCAAAAGCCATGACAGGGCCGGTGCCGAGCTGCCCCGCAATGATGCAGGCTACAGAAGGGGAGAGTACATCAGGGGTGCAAGTGGCTGTGATGACGTGAGTAAGCTCAGAGGCCTCAATGCCAGCTTCAGCCAGCGCCTTGCGGGAAGCTTTAAGGCCCAGATCGGAGGCATTTTCGTCGTCGGCCAACTTGTGACGCTGCTTTATACCAGTGCGGGTGACAATCCATTCTTCATTGGTGTCAACCACCTTGGTGAGGTCTTCGTTGGTCAGGACCGCGTCCGGCACATAGGCGCTCAGAGCAAGCAAATGGCAAAGAGGATTCATGCTGTAATACCGTCGGTTAGATGGCGCGTGAGAAGCGCGTAAGCTCCTCGTTGGCCAGAATGGTCTCGGCAAGGTGGCTGTTGGTGCCCTTGCGAACAAAGGTGCCGCCCATTTTGATGGCATTGGTCATGGCCAGGGAACTGGAGCGGCCATGACAGACAATGGCCAACCCCTGAAGACCCAAGAGTGGCGCGCCGCCGTATTCGGCATAGTCAATGGTGCTGGCAAACCGTTTAAAAGCCCCTTTGGCCAGCATGCCGCCAAGGGCAGGCAGTACGCCGCTGGTAAAGACCTTTTTAAGCATGCGCATAAGCGATGAGGCCAAGCCCTCGCTCATTTTGACCACCACGTTTCCTACAAATCCGTCGCAGACCACTACATCCAGATCGCCGGTAAAGATGTCACGCCCTTCGGCGTTACCCACAAAATTGAGGTTTTGAGCCATCTTTAGAAGCTCATAGGCTTCTTTGACCTGAGAGTTGCCCTTTCCTTCCTCTTCGCCGATGCTCAGAAGGCTGACGCGAGGCGAGGGATAGCTTAGCAGATCCCTTGCGAAGGCGTCGCCCATAAGGCCAAACTGAAAGAGGTGGTAGGGGCGACAGTCTACGTTGGCTCCGGCGTCAAGCACGACCACGGGATTCTTTTCCGTGGGCAGCAATGCGGCCAGAGCCGGACGCTCCACACCTTGAAGGCGGCCCATAATGAACATGCCGCAGGCCACAGTAGCGCCAGAATGCCCGGCGCTGACCACGGCGTCAGCGGCACCCTCCTTAACCAGGCGGCAGGCCACCTGAATAGAAGAGTTTTTTTTGCGGCGCAGAACGTCTGAGGGCTTCTCATTCATGTGCACCACATCATCGGCCTGAACAATATCAAAATGCACGTTTTTGAGGTCAAGCTTATCCAGCTCGGCCTCCAGCTTGGGGGTGTCGCCCACAAGCTGGACATGCAGATCATAAAGTCGGGCAGCCTCAATGGCGCCCGGTACCACCACGGAGGGACCGAAATCCCCGCCCATGGCGTCCACGGCGATGATGGGGCGCTCGTTCATTACTCGCTATCGGTCTTAGCAACGACCTGGCGACCCTTGTACGTACCGCAGCTGGGGCAGACGCAATGGGGCACGGTGGGTTCACCGCAGGAACAGTAGATAACGGCGGGAATGGCCACACGATCATGCGAGCGACGCATACCCTTACGGGAGCGGGATTTTTTGTTCTGTTGAACGGCCATGGTATTCTCCTTTTCTGTCCTTACGGACTCATAAGGCAAAGGTATGGCGGGCAGCTCCAAAAAAGGGCTTGTCCGCAAGACTCAGCAGCTTAGTAAAAAACTTTAGAAATGTCTAGGCTCCGTCTACGGTAATCCGTCAGACATGAGCCATTTTTTGCAAACCGCCATCTAATGTGAAGATGAGGCGGTCTGTCAAAATTTGTTTAGTTCTTGTGCAGGGTAAGTCCCCGCAGAACAGCCATACGGGGGTCAACTTCTTCGTGCTCGCAGGCGCAGAGTCCTTCATTGAGGTTGGTTCCGCAATTGGGGCACAGGCCTTTGCACGTCGTGTTGCACAGGGGCGTCACGGGCAGGGCCAGCATGAGTTCTTCCCAGCAGATGGCGGCCAGATCGAGCATGGGCGCATTGTTTACAAAAACAAGGCGGCTGGCGGTGTCTTCCTCGGGCATGGCAGCGGGGTGCCCACCGGGGTTATCAAGCTCATCGCTTTCTGGCTGTTCTTCAAAATCTTCAAACCGTGAATTGACGATAGCGGGCGCGTCTTCGGCACAGCGGCTGCACGGCAGAGCCACTTCGCCGGTCAGAGTGCCGCGTACGAGCCAGCCGCCTTCGGTGGGCAGCACGTAGATGCTGGCACTCAGGGGCTTGGTCACGTGGCAGTCCATACCGAACTCCTTGATGGAGTTCTGCCAGATTGCCTGGTCGTCCAGGTGAAATTCTCTGCCCTCCGGGGGGAGGTCGTTGAGAGAGATGCGATAATTTTGCATGCTGTACCTCGAAAGTTGGACTACATACCCTTGCTCATACCAGTTGTCAAGAAAGACGGCAAAGGCCATTTTTACCCGGCGGGCAGGCAAAGCAGCCGGGTGGCTTCTGCCAGAATGCCGTCGCGGGTGCTTTCAGTTACTGTACTTTGGGTAAGATATAGTGCCAGTATAATGGGCTTTCCCGTTGGGGGCAGCAGAATACCCACGTCATTGGCTGTGCCATTGTGGCCGCCGCCTGTTTTGTGCCCGACCTTCCAGCCGGATGGCACACCCGCAGGTATGCGACTGGCCCCGGTAGCGCATTCCATCAACCATTGCTGTAAAAGTTCTCGGTGATGGGAAGGCAATATGTCATTCATCAATAGAGCGTTTAGCGTCAAGGCCATAGCTGCGGGGCTTGATGTGTCGCGCATGTCGCCGGGGTCTGCCTGATTGAGGGCAGGCTCTATGCGATCCAGCCGAAAAACGCTGTCTCCTATGGAGCGGGCAAAAGCTGTCAGACCAGCAGGCCCGCCGATCATTTCCAGAAGCAGGTTGGCGGCGGTGTTATCGCTATATTGCACTGCCGCTGCGCACAGGGCTTCTACTGTCATGCCAGTGTTCACATGTTTTTCAGTCACGGGCGACCAGGAAATGATTTTTGCCTGCCCGTAATGCACAAGGTCATTTATTCTATGAGGATGTTGTTTGAGCACTGCCGCTGCAACTAGGACTTTAAACGTGCTGCAAACGGGAAAGGTTTCTTCACCCCGGTAAGTATACAGACGCCCAGTGGCGCAATTGAGGCGGGCTGCTCCAAGCCTGCCGCCTGACACGGCCTCAAGCCGCGAAAGTTTTTCCGTCAGTTCGGTCTGGTCAAGCCCTAAGAGCGATGATGAAGAAAATCCCAATGCCTCTACGGCATTGAGGGGGCGGGGGAGAGCGCACAGTCCTGCAAAACAGGCTAATCCTGCCAGACCCGCCAAAAAGGTTCTTCGCTCCAATGTGAAGTGGTTGGGGCTGCTGTTTTGCGGCATTTTATATGTCTTTATGGTTTTGCTGATGTATGCCTGAATATGGCAATGTCAACAGAATAGAACATTACACTTTGAAAATGCTTTGGCGGTTCGTGCGCAAACTGCTGCCGCGTGGGCAGCACGGCTATTAATGTGTGCCCTAAACGCAGCAACAGGCGTATTTTACACAAGAGGGCAGTACTTTCAGAGCTAATCTGTTCTCAAGGTGGGAACGCAAATTCTTGCCGCAAAACAGGTGAAGGTGAACGGTATTCGTCGTAACGCGCCTATTTTAAACGATGATTTCCTAGATTCCGGCAAAAAGCAGAACCACGGCCAAGCCCACAAAAACCAACCCGGCCGCCCGGTGGATAAGCACCTGCCCGCCCGGTGATTTGTTGAACCATAGGGCCAACCGACCGCCCAGCAACGCTATACTGAAAAAGACCACAATGGTGGCCAGCATGAATAAAAGGCCCAGACTCAGAACCTGCATGGCCATGCTGCCTCGCGCCGGATCGCAGAACTGCGGCAGGAAGGCGAGAAAAAAGAGCGAGACCTTGGGGTTGGTCACGTTCATGACAATGCCGCGTCGATACAAGGGCGCGAAACCGGGAAAGGGTGCTCCGTCCCCCCTGGTCACAGCCAGAGCCGCTCCTGCCTTGAACGATAGCCATGCCAGCCACAGCAGATACCCGGCACCTATAGTTTTGAGTACTGTGAACGCCAGGGGAGAGCTTTGAAAAATGGCTGCTACGCCTAAAGCAACGGCAGTTGTATGCACACAGAGGCCAGTGACGAGGCCCAGGGTTGTTACAATGCCAGCGCCAACGCCGTAGACCGCAGACTGCGTGAGCACAAAAATATTATCCGGCCCTGGTGCGATGCCCAGAAGAAGAGAAGCAGCAAAAAAAGCGAGAGCTACGTCCACAGTCAGCATTATTTTTGTTCTCCATCCAGCAAAAATGCTATTTTGGCGTGGCGGGGTTTGGCCTTGACTGCGATCTCCAGCCGCAGAGCGTCGGACTTGCATGAGCAGCTTCGGCTGGTCAGCAACTGTACCGGACGTCTGCCACGCGTGTAGCGCGCTCCCCCTGGCAAGGCACCGTTGTGTTGCGCCAAGCGCCGTTCCATATCGCAGGTAATGCCGCAGTACAGCGTGCCATCAGCACATTCCAAAAGATAGACCAGCCAGCAGTCAGGTGTCATTGCCATTCTTCGTGCATATTATGATGCTGTCATAGTTCGTTCATGTAAAGGTTCGCTCGAGTCCTGTCTGCAAGAGAGCGCTTTATTCTTGGCTAACCATTAAGGAATATGGGCAGTATTGGTACATCGCCTCATGCCCAGCGCACAAGATATCTTCTGCCTTTACAGATGGCAGTGTTCACAGGATACCAACGGGCGTTAATCAAAGCCCCCGGCAAGCCATGCGGTGAGGAAAAAGGACAGTACCCAGTTGCCCATGCGCCAGAGCCAGGGGTTGGGCATGACTCCCGTGGTCATGAGACGCATTTGCCGCAACGTACCAACTATGGAGCCTATGGTGTGAAAGAATACAAAACCCAGCCCCGCAAGAAAGCCAAGCTGTGCAAGGCAGACGAGAAAAATGGCGAAGGTGATACAAGGAGCGAGACAGGCATTGGAATTTCCCGGGCCTGTCATCCATATCTGGCCCAAGGGTGACCCGGCCTGGAAGCCGCCGAAATTGCCTCCATTGAAGGTGCGACGATAAAAAGGTCCCTGCGCATCATTCTGGTTGTAGCCGTTCTGGCTGCCCTGGCCGCTATTCGGTCCAAATGTCTGACCCTGGTGATGGGCCTCTTCCTGATCGTGGGATGAATCAAAAATTATTTCGGCATCAATAACTCGCCGCTGTTCATCCCCGGCATTGGCGTTGTTTGTCTGTCGCTCTGTCGGGACAGGCAGGTGTTCGCCGTGAGGCAAATGCTCATCGCCGGGATTGTTTGGGGGAACGTTCGGGGGGTGGCTCATGCTCGGCCTCCTGGTCTGTGCCTTTCACGCGGGCGGATTATTGATAGGGCTGATAACAAAGGCTTGCAGTGTTTGTGCCTGCTGGATGCCGGAGCGTCAAGGGGTATGCCCTGAGGCGGCACAAAAGCTTGGGGTGGTATCAATGGATGCCCATCCTGAACTCTTGCCAAGTCGAATTGGCGGCGCTAATCTTTGGGCAGACAGCACGGCCACGTTGGCCGAGGCCTGAGGAGGTTTTATGAAAAAAAAATGTACTGCAATTTTTTTGACAATGGCGGTTTTTTTGTTCTCAGCTTGGACCGTGGGGGCGCAACCCGTGGATCAGGTGGAGAAAAAACTCGACGAGGCGTGGACAGCCTATAACATCGGCCAATACCCGAAGGTGCTGCAACTGGTGCAGCCTTTGGCTTCGGACGGCAACGCTCGGGCTCAGATTATCCTTGGCCGTTGTTATGAAAATGGTCTTGGCGTGCCTCAGGATATGGAAATGGCTGCCAAGTGGTTCCGTCTTGCGGCGGAGCAAAATAACAGCGAAGCCCAGGTGCTTCTGGCGTATCAGTATGAGTTGGGAGTGGGCGTACCCAAGAATGACGCGACAGTGGTCGACCTTATGACCCGCGCCGCCAATGCCGGTAATGCTGAAGCCCTGTTCAATCTGGCCCTTTACCACGGTCAGGGCAAGTACGGCTTTGCTAAAAACCCCACTGAAAGTTTTCGGTTGGCCAAAATTGCGGCTGATCACGGCTATGCCCAGGCAGAACGGTATGTAGGCGCCTGCTATGAATTCGGTGTCGGTGTGCCTGAAAACAAGGCCGAAGCGCAGATCTGGTACGGGAAAGCCAGGGCGCAGGGGTTGGAAGTGGACGGCAATGTGTTCAACTTCGTGCGTGAATACACAATGCCTTAGGGCATGCTAACTGCAAAAAAAAGTAAAATATCAGGTAGAATACAGGTTGAAATACCTGCTGCAAAGGGCGTAGATTCGTAAAAGATCGTGCTTTTGGCAGATTGCCTTTTTTGAAGCGGCACACGCTAGTGCAATGAATGTTCTGCGGGAAAAGGCCCCCCAGGCCCATGTAGCTGATGTTCTAAAAAACAGACTGTTGGTGACCAAGGGCCACCTTTTCACGCAGAATAACTACAAAAAATGCAAGGCCGCTCCGGGCAAAGGGGCGGCCTTGTCTGTTTATCGGGATAAATCTGGCTGTTATGAGAGTTTTCGTGTGTCGAGATGACGGGTGCAGGCAGGTGACCTTCCCTTAAAGTCATGTACGGAGTTTTTGCCCTGCCTATACGGTGTTGCCGCGTTCCACCCGAATATGGTTCAGAACCGTCAGCCGTTGCAGCAAACCCTTAAGGGCGTAACGGATCTTGCTTCTGGCGTCTTCCATAAGGTCTTGCCGAATTTCCTGAAAAGCCTGTCCCAGAACCTCTTCAATATATTCTCTGTTCTTTGCGGTGATCTTTTCCCGATTTTTCTCATTGAGAAGAAACTTGGGCAATCTTTGGCGCTGAAGAAATTTTTTGCCAAATTTGCCCAAGGCCCATGTTCCGGCAAAGGCTGCAGCCCCACCGAGCACCGCGGATATTGGCTCACCCGTGGTAAGCAGCATTTTTTCGCCAATGGCAAAGGCCGCCACACCAGGCAAAACGGCCACAGCCATAACATCCATAGTATTAAGCAGCGTAAGGCGTGAAACCTTCACCTGCACGGCGTCGAAAAAACTTGTGCTGAGGGTGTGGGCAGAAAAATTCAGTCTGGGTGCGAGGTAGACGCCATTTTCACGCAACCAGCGGTTGAACTGCAATCGTAGTTCTTTTTCAATTTCTTTACGGGCTGCTTCTGTACGCTCTTGAACTATGGTTAACAGGCCAGTATCATTCTGGATTCTTTCGCTGATTTCCCGCTCGATGTCTTCAACCGTTTTTCGGGCTTCCTGAGCAGATTCAAGAACACTTAATATATCTCTGACAGCAATGCGTTCTGCACAGGTTTTGGCTGCCATCTTGGTGTGCTTTTCAAAAATGCCTTGTGCCAGATCAGAGACCCTCAGGCAAAAATCTTCGCTTTGTTCTTCTAGCAGGGTCTTTATCCTGAGATGAGTGTTCAGCAACATAGGATAAAGGGCGAGCCCAAAGGCGATATCTTCATAGGTGCGCGGGCTCATAACAATATTGTCTGTGCCGAAAACGTCACGAACCGCATCTCGCGCAAAAAACCATCCGCTGCTGCCGCCCGTGAGAATGACTTTGTCTATGCTCTTTTGCCGCCTGATTTCGTAAAGAATATCCTTGAACCAGGATATGAGCCCGACTTGGCGGCCTTGCAGCATATCTCCGGCAACAGGCCCCAGCGCGCCCCTGTTGGCATACTGGCGAAGAATGCCCAACAGCGATTCCGAAGCCGTATAGCTTTCAGCCGCGTTGACCACTTGCTGCCATGTAAGCTCATGTAAATAGGCGTGTTTTTGTTTGCCCTGCGCATCGAACCATGAAAGGTGCAGGCTGACGGCACTGTTGACATCCTGCTGCAATATTTTGGAAAAGCGTTCCTTTTCTGCCTTGCACAAAACCCAGTGGACGTAATACTCGCAACCGTCAGCCTGTACCTGATTGAGCAGGTCGGGGTTGTGGCGGCAGAAAAGCTGAAAGAGCAGATCGTCAAAAAGGCGTCCACCCAGCAGGCGGTCGCCGCCGCACTGTAGAATTTCCGAATTCTCAGCCAAGGTGAAATCGCAGGTGCCGCCGCCAAAATCCAGTATGAGCAGGCTGTGTTCCAGGTCATCCAACTCTATGGCCCCTGACTGGAGGCAGGATATCATGGCCGCGTCAGACTCCTTGATAAGGGAGGGCGCAGGCCAGCCCGCATCTTTGAAGCATTGTGAAAGGCTTATGCCGAAGCTTTCGCGCGTTCTGGAGGGAACACCTACAAATATCTGGCTATCTGGCTCCAAAGTATCCTGCGGCAATTCCTTGCGCAGCATACGCAGAAAATCTGTCATCCAGCGTGCAGCCTCGGCATTTTCTTCGCCTATTTCCGGTTTGAACTGACTGCGAAGTTCGCGGCGTGAACGCAGGCTGGCATTGGCATAATATTCGCTCTCCGCCAGATGGCCGATCAAAAGAGGCGAATCGTCTTCATAAAGAATAGCGGTTTCAACACAACCATCCGGCGCGCTGACCCGAGGGAGTATCACGGGATGTGGGGCCGATGAGCTTTTATGCGCGCCGTAGACGTAGGTGTTGCTGGTGCCAAGGTCTATGCCCAGTATTTTCATGCTCTGGCCTTCCCCGAGGGGGCGGTTTCTTTCTGTACATGCCCCTTGATGACCGCGTCGCCTGCCCGGGAATAGCGGCGTAGCACACGGCAATGGTCGCCGTTTTTTACAAGGCCGATGGTGTCGTAAAGTTCTGCGTGGACAGCGTCATCCCACAGAATATGGCCATCGTCTTCGGCAAGGTTGTACCCCATAAACGCAAGCTGTTCTGTGAGAAACTGTCTGGGTTCCTCCTCCATACCGTCCAGCAGATGAATAACGCTTTGGGCCAGTGGGCAGTCATTTCTGTGGCATTTGCCCGATTGCGGTGTTGCTGGCTCTGTGCCCCTGAGGCTGTCCAGCTCTGCCTGCAACTGGTCCCAGGCAGAGAAAAAGGTCATGAGATTACGAGCGCGGGCTTGCGCCTGCTGGTTCAAAGAAAGCTTGAAGGCTGTTATGTCAAGCGAAGTGGTTTTTTTTGCCAGCAGCACAAAAAGAAATGCGGCTCCAAGCAGCAGATATATGCGCTTCAAGAGGCCTGGCGCACCGCTGGTTCCAAAAACGGCATTTTTGAAATCCGCCCAGGAGGTCAGCCGAAGAATTCCGGCGACCATGCTGGCGGCAAAGGTTGCCAGAGCGCCCAGACCCAAAAAGATCAAAAGCCGGGTTCGCGCCTTGGGATTGCCTGCCAGATACTCAGCACCGTAGAGCATGCCAAGCACCGTGGCCACGCGGATTATTTCCCCGCCCATATCTATGAGGCCCAACAGGTTTGACAACAGGCCGCCAATAAAGAAGCCAAGAAAAACAATACCTGCCATGCTCGGCAGGGAGTATCGCTTTACATACAGGGCATCAGTGGAAAAATCCGGCATGTCGCGGGCAAGGCTCCAGCGCAGATCTTCGGGAATGTCTGCGATGGCTGATTTTGCGGCGCACAAAGCCACAAGATCTTCCTTGAGGTCAGAAAGAAGCTGCCGATGCTGTGTAAAATCCTTGGGAAAGGATGTTATTTTTTCAAGGGTTGCATCTGTAACCGATGTTATATCAGGCATGGATTCAGTCGCGGGGCTGGTCATTGTCATCTGGTTGTCCCGGTTGCGGTGTGAGGCATGCAGTCAGAGAATGCGTGCCACTGGCCTAAAGGGCGAAAACTGGGATGATTTTAGAGCAATATACTAATGAAGTTAGGCAATTGCTCTGCACAAATTTGCGTGCAAATCTGTGCCACTAAATAGGCGTTGGCAAGCTTTGCTTGCCGTAAAGCGACTATTTAAAGAGTAAAATGCTCTAAATACATTCATATGAAAAGGTAGCGCACACTGCTGCCAAGTCAAGGGCGGCGCGGTTTTCGTGCATGGCATTGACGAGGTAAAGAACATAAAATCATCTTGCAGCAGAAGGCGTTAACCATGCGTTAGGCTGTTTCGCCACAAGCGTCTTTTCAGTTATTTCTGCGCCGAATTCCGCTTTTATCCCGTCGAGTACGCCTAGAGGACACATCCTGCATACGAGGCACGTGATTTTTGATATAACTGGGAACGTATAGCATGACGATGCTGCCCAAGGTGCCAGACAAAAATGTTTGGCAAAACTGTCTGACAGTTAGAATTGGCGGGGTAAAAGGAATTGCTGCCTGATCAAGCAGGATGCGCATCAAGCGAAGTAGCGGCCAAGGCCGAGCTATGGCTGAAGATGCATATAAACGAAAGCAGCCTTTCTAAGGCAGAGGTGTGTTTTTACGTCTTGGCCTGAAATGATGGGACTTATTACGCATAAATAGGAAAAAGACGGATCTGTACGATCTTTCGCATATTTCCGAGCGCGATACGCATGCAACGACGTTAAAGCCATCTGCTTTCAGAGCAAAGGTTTTCTAAACGAAGCAGCCTTTCAATAATGGGTCTTCGTCCAGAATGCGGCGCGCCTCAGGCAGGCAATCGCGCAGCGAAAGCACAGTGAAAAAATCATCTTTCATGCTGGGCGCAAGACGAATGGCCTCAAGCCATTCCTGCCGGGAAAAGGGCGCAGCACGCAAGGCATCCCAAAATCCGGTTTTAGTGAAAACATCGGCCAGAATTTCCGTATTCCGCCCCTGAAACTGGCTGACAAAATAGGTAGCCATACCTACCTGAAGGCCGTGCAAATGCGGATGCGCCGATGTAGCGTCCAGAGCGTGAGAAATAAGATGCTCGCTGCCGCTTGTGGGGCGCGAACTGCCGCAGATTTCCATAGCTATGCCATTCAGCATGAGAGCCGTGCCCAGTAAGGCCATGCCGGGAGCGTCATACGAGGGATTGGCGAGAAACTGGTGTACCGTGGCGTCGGAAAGCAGGGCCGCAAGATCGTTGACGGGTTCGCCCTTGTTGTGAAAGGCCAGCTTCCAGTCATAGACAGCGGTGAGTTTTGCCACCAGATCGCCGACGCCCGACAGCCAGAGAGACCTCGGCGCTGAAAGGCACACGTCCACATCAATGATAACGCCCTGTGGCAGCGTGGCTGCCAGGGAGCGGCGCTTTCCGTGCATGGTCAGGCTGGACTGGGGGCTGCAAAAGCCGTCGTTTGAAAGAGAGGTGGGCACGGCCAGATAGGGAAGCCGGGCCAGAAACGCCAGATATTTTGCCATATCCAAGGCTTTGCCACCGCCCAGTCCCACAATGGCCGTGGTCTTTTTGGGCAGAAGGGTGAACAGCTCCACCACGTCTTCAAAGCTGTTGTCGTCCACATCAATCCAGGGGCCGGTGTGGATGTGGTTTTCCTCCAGCCCGCCCCGAGCTTTTTGGGTGACGGCATCCGGCAGTTGCCCGGTCAGTATGAGAACATTGGTAAAGCCGGAGCGGCTCAGGTAGATGCCAAGGCGCGACAATGCGCCCGGTTTGATGCGCACGAGGTAAGGAACACGGATATGGCTGTTGTTCATTGAGCGCTCCTTTGCGTATCTCTGGCAAGCAGGGCATCGGCTACGTCTGACCAGACTGAAAAACTGTGAAATTCTTCGTGATAGCGGCCTAGGGCTGTGGCCAGATCGGCCCGGGCGAAACGCAGGTCGGGGTTTACGCCAAGGGCGGCAGGCAGGTCGGCAAATCCGTCGCCAGCAAAGGCAACGGTGTAGCCCTGGCGTGTGTATGACCGCACAATACCTGCCTTGTCCACGCCTGTCTCGTGACAATAAAAAGGAGAATCTACGGGGCCTTGCATACGCAGGCTGCCGTTGGCCTCGAGGCTTGTGGGATTTGAATAGATTTCAAGGTCCACTCCGGCTGCAGCCAGCACCCGCCGGATATACCAGTCGCACCCGGCTGAAGCCACCACGATTTCCCAGCCTGCGTTACGCAAATGGTCAACTGCGGCGCTCAGGCGTGGATCAGGATTCATCGCAAGGGCCAGTGCGTTTAATTCGGATTCGGAGGCGCGAACCTTGGCGAGGATTTGTTGCAAAGCAGAAAGGTGGGTGATTTTTCCTTCTCTGTATTCCTGCCAAGGGGCAATATCCTGCGGCGTTAACAGATTTTCAACCACCAGCTTGTAAAAATCGTGCGCGGTGATGGTTCCGTCAAAATCTGTCACAAGAATGCGGGGACTGGTCATGATATTTCTCCCTATGTCGTGGTTGATAGGGGGCTATGGCTGGCTGGGCGCATTATCGTTGCAAATGCAAAATGTTTAACAACGAGAAAGCAGAGTGGTTGTTTGCAGCAATGCGGCGTAAATTCAGTAAGAAATCGTGCTGCAAAAGGACGCCAACTTTGAAACGCGAATATTTTCAAGCTTGTTTGCTAGGCGCCAGGGTGGCGGGCAATTTCCGCCAGGGAGCCGCTAACGGCTCGCAGCAGATCTTCTGGGTTCAGCAGTATCTGTACCCCGCGCAGTCCGGCGCTTATGTATATGCTTTGATGTTCAAGCGCGCTGAGATCCACATAGACGGGGTAATCTTTTTTGCCGCCCAAGGGAGAGCAGCCGCCCCGCACATATCCGGTAAGAGGGCGCACGTCCTTGAGGGGGACCATTTCCACCTGCTTGTTGCCTGAGGCTGCGGCCAGAGCCTTGAGGTTCAACTCGTCATTGGCGGGTATGCACGCCATAAGCACGCCAGTTTTATCGCCCCGGGCCACAAGGGTTTTGAACACCGTATTCGGCTCCACTCCCAGATGGTGGGCCAGCGTGACGCCAGAAAGGTCGTTTTCGTCCACGTCAACCTGATGCAGGGTATACGCGATGCCCTGATTTTCCAGTTGCCGGGCTGCATTGGTTTTGCTGATTTTGGCTGCCATGATCGGTTTGTTGGGCGGCTGGCGAAAAATTGTCAGGGGCGGTTGAGCCAATGGGACAATTTTTTGCGCAAAGCCGCCAGGCTGACTGGTTTAGAAATATGGTCACTCATGCCCGAGCGCATGATTTCATCTACGGTTTCGGGCAGGGTAACGGCGGTCATTGCAATAATAGGCAAGGGTTTTTTGCCGATTTTCATCTTTTGCCGGATTTCAGTGGTGGCGGTCATGCCATCCATAACCGGCATATATACGTCCATAAGAATGGCGTCATAAGAATTTTCAAGCGTCATGTGTACGGCTTCCCGGCCATTCTGGGCCAGATCGCACTCAATGTGAAGATGGCGCAGCATGGCCTTGGCGATTTCCTGATTGATCTCGTTGTCTTCCACCAGAAGTATCTTGAGATCTTCTGTATTCTCCAGTGGGGGTACGCCGTGCGAATCGTCCTCGGCTTCGCTGTATACATTTCGGGCTGGCATGCAGGGGATGCGCAGGTGGAAGCACGAACCGGAACCGAGTTCACTTTCGCACCAAAGGGTGCCCTGCATGAGTTCCGCGATGCGCTTGCAGATGGTCAGCCCAAGGCCTGTACCGCCGAAGCGGCGGCTGATGCTGGAACTGGCCTGGGTATACGGGTCGAAAAGATGCTGCTGGTATTCGCGGCTGATGCCCATGCCCGTATCTGAAATGATAAAATGCAGGCTGTCTTCTGACTTGTGTTGTTCTCTGATGATTTGCAGGCCCACATTGCCCCTTGCCGTGAACTTGACCGCGTTGCTCAGAAGATTGAGCAACACCTGTTTCAGGCGCAAACCATCGCCCCACAGTTTGAGAGGCACGTCATCCGCCAGTTCACATTTGTACTGAAGCCCTTTTTGTTCCAGGGGAAAGCGAATGGATGTGTATACAAAATCAAGAACTTCTTCGACCATAAAGTTGACGTTCTCCAACACCATCTTGTTGGCTTCAATTTTGGAGAGATCGAGGATGTCATTAATGATTGCAAGCAGATTTGTGGAGGATGAGCGTATTTTGTGCAGGTATTCTTTGAGATCCCCGTCAGGTGCGCTTTGCAGCGCCAGATGCGTGAGGCCGATGATGCCGTTGAGCGGCGTGCGTATTTCGTGACTCATGTGAGCCAGGAATTCACTTTTTGCCTGCGAGGCAATGACTGCCGACTGTTTTTCGTGCCGCGTGCGCAAAATATCTGTAACGTCGGTGGCGATAGACAGGCGCACGGGTTTGTCGTCATCCCATTTGATGACTTTGTCCACAACTGTATAGGTACGCTTGGACATCTCGTTCTGGTAGGTCCATTGATATGGCTCGCCCGTTTCCTGAATAATGGAATTGGTGCAGTAGGGACAGGGGAGTTCGCGCCCCATGAGTTTTTTGTAGCAGATGTCGTGTTGTAGATCTTCAGGGTCGGGAAAAGTTTCTTTTACGCTTTTGTTTGAAAACAGAATCTTGTTGGTTTCCATGTCAATAATACAGACGGGATTGGAAAACGCGTCCAAGATGTCGCGCAGTTGCCGATGTTTTCGGCGTAGTCGCCCGTAAAGGCGAAAGTGCGTCAGCACCATTGCCAGGATATTACCCAGTAAATGACAGATACTGATTTCTTCAGGTGTCCATTCCCGCGCCTGGGTTTGCCGGGTGAGGCAAAGCCCCCCGTACAGCTGGCCTTCGTGCAGGATAGGGATACAGAATGCGGATTTGATCTGGCGCGCTTGCAGCAATTTTTTTTGTGGCCCTTCGGGCAAGTGCTCAACGTCTGAAACGCAAAAGCTCGCTCGGCGGGCAAAAGTTTCAAGCACCGGGGCAAGATCATCAAGGGTGGGCGGGGGCAGGCTGCAGGCTGAGTTTTGCCGGGCGCTTGTCCAGGCAAAGGGCTCGAACCATGTGTCGTTAATGTATTCTACAAGGGCTACCTGCTCACAGTGCAGGGTTTCACCAATACTGGCCAGACTGGCCTGCAGGAAGGGTTCCTTGCGGTCATGAAGGAGCGCTGAACTGGAAATTTCCAGTGCCAGAATCAGGGGGTTGGCATAGGGGCCGTCAGAGGCCTTGAAAGGGGCTGACATGCGGCGCTCCAAAAAAGGTTAAGCAAATTGCTGCGATAAGGTGGCACCATATCCGGTTGAAGAGAGGGGTGTCAATAAAAGGGGCACTATAGAGCTGGTTTTTCGTTAGAGCATTTTACCTTTGAAAAAGCTTAAATTCTCTAACGCTGCACAAGAGCGCAGCGCGCCGCACTGCGGCGAGGATTCTGCCGAAAGTCGTATTTCCGGCAGAAGGATAGCTTTAAAATGTAATGCATTTCAAAGCTAAATTGCTCTAGTTCTCTACCCACAGGGAGGCAAGAAAATCGGCCTGTTGCTGGCGGCTCTTCTCAAGGTGAAGGTGCAATTGCTGGAGAAAGCGGGCCGTTTTTTCATCAAGATGCTGTAAATCCTTATCATTCGTTATAATCATGTCACACGCGGCCATCTTGCGTTCTTCAGGCCATTGCCAGGCCTCAAGGGCAGCCATTTTTTCCGGGCTCCACCCTCTGGTCTCTGCCGTGCGTGCAGTGCGCAGGGGCAGGGGGCAATGCACCCCCACGGTCAACGGCTTCGGCGAAAAAAGCTGCTGCCAGCCGCATTCGAAATACAGAGGAATTTCAGCCGCTGCCAGGGGGATACCCTGATCTTCCAGGTGCGACCAAAAAGTTTCCACAGCCTGTCTGGTCAGGGCGTGAACGGTCTGTTCCACGTCCCGTCGCAGCACGGGGTCTTCCTGCATGGCGGCTAAAAGAGCTTCTTTGTTTACGGAGCCGTCAGCTTCAAGCAGGCTGCCGCCGCGCAGGCGGCCTATCCATTGGCTGCCAGCGCCTTTGGGCGCATAAAGGTCTGCCACAATCGTGTCGGCACTGATGACAGGCACGCCTTTTTGGGCCAGAAAAGCCGTAAAAGCAGACTTGCCGCTGCCTGGGTTTCCAGTGATGACAAGCCGCTGCATGCGTCTGTCTGTTCTCAGGGCTGCGTCCGGCATGTCCTCGGGCGGCGGGCAGGAAAAATTCAGGGTTTCGCCGCTGACAGGATGCGTGAAGCTCAAACGCCACGCGTGCAGCATCTGACGGGGGGCCATGCTTTGCACGGCTTTGGGGGCATACAGTTTATCGCCCAGCAGGGGGTATCCCAGATGGGTCATGTGTACGCGTATCTGATGGGTTCGCCCCGTATGGATGCGCACGGCCAGTAGTGAGATGCTTTTGTCTTCCGAATGCCAGAGGCGCTGCCATTCCGTATGGGCGTGCCTGCCACCGCGATTTTCCGGCACGACGGCCATTTTTACCTTGGCGGTGGGGTGACGCCCCACAGGTTCAAGGCATTGCCCGCTCTGTGGAGGAAGCCCGGCCACAAGGGCCAGATATTCCTTGTGGACCTGGCGTTCAGCAAAGGCGTTGCTGAGGCTGAGGCGGTCGATTTCGGTAAGGGCCACAACCAGAAGGCCGCTGGTGTCTTTATCAAGCCGATGCACTATGCCGGGGCGTTGCCCTTCGATTTTGCCCAACTGGGGAAAGCGCGCCAGAAGGCGTTGCACCAAGGTTTGCTCAGGGCAGGAGGGGCAAGGATGCACTGTAAGACCTGCGGGTTTATTACAAACCACTAGGTGCTCGTCGTGCCAGAGCACTTCCAGATGCCCGTCTTCAGGCTGAAGCTGGCTAGATATTTCCGGCAGTTGCAGGTGTACCTGCTGCCCCGTCTTGACCTTGGTGGCGGGTCTGGTTTCGGCGAGTCCGTCCACGGTACAGTGGCCGGACTGAATGGCTTTTTGCAGGGCCGCCCGCGAAAGATCAGGTTCGGCGGCGCTCAGTATACGGTCAAGTCTCTGGCCTGCCTGAGCGGCGGTGATTTCCAGTTGCAGGCTGCTCACTGAAGGGTATCCGCCGGGGTGGAAAGGGTGCGCAATCTGTCCACAAAAGTCGTTCCCCGGTACAGGTTTTTAAGTTCACTGCCAGGCGTGATGGATGTGACAACCGCTCTGCCAATAACAAAGCGGGCATTGTCGTCATTGCCTTCTACCGTGCGGACTCCCCAGACATTGTGGAAAATGGCCGGGCGACCGTCGTATTTGCCCACATAAAGCATGATGTGCCCGCGCATGCCCACAAGGCTCAGGAAGGGAACGCCGTAACGCAGGATGGTGTCTTCTTTTTCTCTGGTGGTCATGCCTTCAAGGGAGTTGACGGCCCCTACGCGAGCCTGCCCACCGGAGTTGCGGGGAAGCCAAATGCCGAAAGGCGTGAAAAGGTCGCGGGTGAGGGCAGAGCAGTCCCTTTCACCAAACATGCCGCCCCAGCCATAGCGCTGACCCATCATGACATTGCCCACGGCAGCCACATTGTCTGGCGTCAGGGGCAGGGGGCGGGCAACTACATCAGATGAAGATACCGTGAATGGCGCTGTGCGGGCCATGCCGCTACTGTCTTTAACAGGGGCCAGCAACGTGACTGGCGGCGCTGCTGGGTCGTTGGGCACGATTGACGCACTCAAGCCCCCCCCGGCAAGGGCGGGCAGTATGGTGCCTATACTTACGTTTTGCCCCCCGGTTGAGGCGGAAGCCTCATACTGGGCGGTCTGGTCTGTAAGACGCACGTTGTCTCGTACAACTGCCGCAAATGAAGCATTGCGGTAAAGCGACATAAAGCTGTCGTCAACCAGCGCCAGGTCTTCGGCATCAACCCATCCGCCCGCTATGGGGCATTCCACAAAGTACCATCTGCCGTCGTTGGATGTATGGGCGATCAGCACAGGCGTGCCCAAGGGCAGCAAGGAATACTGAAAGTAGTCGAATGGGTTGGCACGCGGATCAGGCGTGGGTTCGGAAAAACGCGTCAGGTGCGTGGGCATTTCACGCAGGTCTGTATTGCGTACTGTAATGGCAGCTTGAGCGCGATTGGGGAAGCTTTTGAGATTGGCGTTGCGGGCCATAGCGTCCCATTCCATCTGCGTCCAGCGCTCGCTGCCTTGCTTATAGCCACGGGCCTTATTGAAAATGACGGCAACATCGCGTTTGCGCACAGAGGTTTTACGCATTTCCCAAGGGCCAAAAAAAATACGGTCAAAGCGGGCAAGCTGACGGCTCTGCTCTGCCTGAGAAATAAGCCTTTTATTTTGCCCTGCGTTTTTTGCGTAAACTTCAAGGTTCTGCGGAAATTGGCGCAGATCGGCTATGGTGCCCATCCATGAAGGGGCATTTCCATCGCGGGGAGGAACGCTTTTACCGCCACATGCGGCCATCAGAAGCAGAAGTGATGCAAGACAAACCAGACGAAGGCGGGAAAACATGAGGGACCCTCCGGGCGGGAATTAACCGGGATCATCCGGTCTTTTTACATATTAGCACTTCAAATATGTAGTCGGCAATGCATTCTTTTCAGCAGGTTTCGTCTGTCGCCAGCATATGTAATATTGACATTAGTTCGTTACCTTCTTAAAAGAGACTTCGCTGTCACCATCGTCTATCCGGTTAGGACGGCGGCCTCTCAAGCCGCTAAGACGGGTTCAAATCCCGTTGGTGACGCCAAATTAAATTAGGCACCCACAGTTTGTAGCTGTGAGTGCCTTTTATTTTGTAAATAAATTCCTCACCAACGGGCCTTTCAACAAGTGGCGCGACGACTGGCATTGATTTGCGCGCATGTTGGCATATTGGCGTAAATAAAAAAACGGGAGGTATCCCCGTTTTTTCTTTCTCAGCAAGTTGTTTTCAGCTTGGGATATGGTTCTATGCGTAGACGCAGGCAAAGTTGCCAATCGTTTTCTTGAGAATCCTCACATTGCGGAATTGCGCAGACTAATGGTGGGAGCATGTAAGAACGGGCGGCATGCATCGGCCCCTTAACTAATATATTTGTTCTCCAATGCGGGCAGAAATCTGCTATGTTGGATACTTGGAGGTCCGCATATAGATATTTTCCCCTGCGTTTTAGCGATAGCCGATATTGAATCTGAAAACTTTATTTGCCCAACCTGTGCCGTTACTGCTTGGAAATCACATCCAAAGGAATGGCTGTAGGCGGTTCGCCAGATAATCCCTTGCAAAGTACCTTGAGCGGGTATTGCTATCAACGGCAATCGCTTTTGCCTGGGCTTCGTTTTTTTTAAGAAGGCTATCGATTACAAAGAGAGTTTGACGAATTTTCTTCCCCGTCTATATGGTTATGGTGCTTCGTTGGCCCTGGCTGTGTTCCTGTGCGGATGCAGCCAATTGAAGCTGCCCGCCTTGCCTTAGTGCAAGGTGGGCTTTTTAAAGCTATGCAGCTAATTTTTTCTATTTGTCTATATTGTTGACGCTGCGGTAATGGATATGCTTATTGCTGTATATAGAATTTATCATTGCTGTCCGTATATGGCCTCGCCCAGGAGTCAAGGTCTTTCTTCATGAAGTAAAAACAAATCGGATGCACACGTATATTCGGCATCAGGCGATATCGCCGCGCCAGTATGGGTAATCCGCGCT
>JAEWKM010000021.1:0-32531 GCA_023386035.1 Pseudomonadota bacterium | reverse complement strand
GGCGCCCCCTATCGCGGCCGGTATCCGCCCCCTTCTTGCCCCCCCCCCCCCCGCAATTGCCCCCGCGCTGCCTCACCCCTAATCTTGTTTCTTTCCCCCACAGCGTAACCCGCGCTGACTGTCCACTCCTTATCCATTTCTGCTCATACACGCCCATAACCGCCACCTCTGGGGCCGCTCACTCAATACTGCCCGGTTGTGGATTCATTTTCGCAAAAACAAAAAGATTGACACATTTCAATAAAAGTTGAAATGTCACGACATGGATATAACGCAAGCCAGCACTCTTTTTGAAGCCTTGTCTTCAGGCGTACGCCTTGAGCTGTTCAGACTGCTTGTACGTTTTGCTCCTGATGGCCTTGTGGCTGGCGAAATTGCCAAGCATCTGCAAATACCAGCCACCAATCTTTCATTTCATCTCAAAGGGCTTTTGCACACCGGGCTTATTTCTGTGGAAAAAGAGGGCCGCTTTCTTCGCTACCGGGCCAATATTCCCCTTATGCTGGACACAATCGCCTACCTGACAGAAGAGTGTTGCGCAGGGCACCCCGAAAAGTGCGCACAATACCGCAAACAAAGCTCGGTGGCTGACGCAGTGCTGCCTTCATGCCGCTGCAAGTAATCCCGCTACAAGTGACTTCTCTTTTTTTGTCATAACAATTCAACTATATTTGAAATATAAAAATAAGAGGACACTGCCATGTCGCAATCAAAAGATCTGAAAGCCAATCAACAGGTGAAGGAAACTGTCCGCTCCGGGTACGCGGCCATAGCCTTGGGGCAGCAAAAATCGTGTTGCTCCAGCCAGCGCAGCGGGCAGGCCGATCCGGCCAAACTGGCAGCATCATTGGGCTATGACGCAACCACTCTCGCACGGCTACCAGAAGGAGCAAACATGGGGCTATCGTGCGGCAATCCGGTTGCTCTGGCTGCCCTTGAAGCAGGGCAAACAGTTCTGGACCTTGGCAGTGGCGGTGGATTTGACGTTTTTCAGGCAGGAGAAAGGGTAACGTCGACAGGACACGTCATAGGCGTGGACATGACCCCGGAAATGCTCGCCAAGGCAAGAAACAATATTGCCTCCTACCGACAGGTTACGGGGCTGGACAATGTGGAATTTCGCCTGGGCGAAATTGAGCATCTGCCAGTGGCCGACCACACGATAGATGTGGTTTTGTCCAACTGCGTCATCAATCTCTCGCCTGACAAGCAGCAGGTCTGGAGCGAAATATTCCGGGTGTTGAAACCAGGAGGCAAGGCCGCTGTTTCTGACTTGGCCCTGCTGCAACCCCTGCCGGAGAATATCCGGGCTATGGCTTCTGCGCTGGTGGGTTGCGTGGCAGGGGCCATTCTTGTGGATGAAGTCAGCCAGCTTCTTGAAACAACAGGGTTTACTCGCGTCAAGCTCACCCCAAAACCTAGCTATATACAAAGTATGCAGGACTGGAACGACCCCCTTTACGCAGAAATCGCACAAAATCTGCCTGATAAAAAAGAGTTGGCCGATTATGTAGTGAGCCTGTCCATTGAGGCGTATAAAGAGTAAACTGAAGAGCAATGCGCGTTTACTGCGGAATTTTGGCCTCAGATAATGCATTGGCCTGCGGTTATTAAAGTCGCGGGCCACGCATTTCTCTTGACAGCTTTTTCAGTCCCCCGTACAGTGCTTTCACTGATTGGGTCCAGTATTTTTTTTTGCCAGAGACTTACGTGGGTAAGGCTTCCAGCGGAAAGTCTGCACCCATAACAACAAAATTGGAGTCTCAAATGGCTATTTCTATTTACGTCGGCAACCTGCCCTGGTCCGCTACCGAAGACAGCGTGCGCGATCTTTTTTCCGCTCACGGCGAAGCCCTTTCCGTTAAGCTTATTTCTGACCGCGAAACCGGCCGCGCCCGTGGCTTTGGCTTTGTGGAAATGAACGAAGACGACGCCCGCAACGCCATTGCCGCTCTGAACGGCGTGGAATTTGAAGGCCGCGCCCTGCGCGTGAATCAGGCCGAAGAAAAGCGTCCCGCGCCCCGCCGCTGGTAAGCTCGTCTGAATAGATGATTCAAGGCCGCAAGCAATTGCGGCCTTTTCTTTTACCCTTTGCACACCAGCCTGACCCCTTTGCGTTTTAGCGTTGCAATGTACTCACGTACAGGATTGCAACGCGGCACAACGCAGCGTGGATTCTACCTCAAACTATAATTTTCAGCGGTGTCCACGACGCCATACAGCGCGAAGCACGCACGCGCAACGCCAGAACATTCAATCTTATTCAAGAGCAAAATGCTCTGGCAGCGTTAAATGCTTCACGCGTAAGCGACGCAGCAGATAAAAAAAGATTCCCTCATCAGTTGATGAGGGAATCTTTTTTTACATCCAAAGGTCTCTGAAGACGACGGTGCTACACCACGCCGTGTTCGCCGGGCCGTTCGTACTGATCCTTTCTCTGCACAAGGCGCACATAAAAGTCCGTGTCGCCCAGAGCCAAAAGGATGGCGGAAGAAACGTAGATGGAAGACGCCGTGCCTACCACTACGCCAATAAGCATAGTGAGCGCGAAATCATGAATAACGCCGCCGCCAAGGAAATACAGGGCCAGCGTGGACAACAAGGTGGTGCCGCTGGTCAGGATGGTGCGCGAAAGAGTCTGGTTGACGCTCTTGTTGATAAGATGCTCCATATCCAGATCAGGCGTGGCACGCAGATTTTCGCGCAAGCGGTCGTAAATAATGATGGTGTCGTTGAGCGAAAAGCCCACCAGGGTCATCAGGGCCGCCATAACGTTGAGGTCGATTTCGACATTCATCAACGATAGCAGGCCCACTGTTATTGCAACGTCGTGTAGAAGCCCCACAACGGCCCCTAGCGCGAAATTGAGTCGCAAGACAAAGCATACCACCATGGTGATGCCCAGAGCCAGCAATACAAGCCAACCCATGCCCAGCCCCGTGAGCCCGGCAACGTAAATGCCGCCCCAAAGAGCTGCGGCCATAATTGCGCCAGCCATCCAGCGCTGCTCAAACCGGCCAGAAATGTAGACCGCGATAAGCAGAATGGCGTAATAAAGCGCACTGAGGGCCTTATTGGTCAAATCCGCGCCCACCTTGGGGCCAACGATTTCAAGGCGCACAATCTCTGCGGTATTGCCGGGAAATGTCGCCGTAAGGGCTTCCATAACCGTCGTGCGCAGATGTGTGGCATCAGCATTTTCAGCACTGCTGAAGCGCAGCAGGTAGTCCCGCCCGCCTTCACCGAAGCGCTGGGTGCTGATACCCGGCAATGCAGGGATGTCCAGGCCTTTTTTCAGGGCTTCGTCAGCAACGGGCTCCTGAAACTGCACCTGCACAATCACGCCACCGGCAAAGTCGATGCCCATCTTGAGGCCATTGCCCCAAACGGCAGAGATAATGCCTATAAGGATAAGCAGAACCGAGACAGCATAGACCCAGTAGCGCTTGCCAATGAAGTCGATATTTGTATCGTGCTTGATAAAGGTAAAACTCATGACAGCCTCCCGGCGCGCTAGATGCTCAGACCCTTGGGACCGCAATGGCGCGCCCATTCTTCAAAAATGGCCCGCGAAACAAAGATGGCCGTAAACATGGAGGCAACAATGCCCAGCCCCAGGGTTACCGCGAAGCCTCTGATGGGCCCTGTGCCGAACTGGTACAGAATGACCGTAACGATAATGGACGTGAGGTTGGCGTCCGTAATGGAAACCACGGCTCTGTCAAAGCCCGCCCGTACCGCTGCCAGCGGCGTGAGCCCCAGGCGTAGTTCTTCTCGTATTCGCTCGTAAATCAGCACGTTGGCGTCAACCGCCATGCCGATGGTCAATACTATGCCTGCGATGCCGGGCAGGGTCAGGGTCGCCCCAAAGGCTCCCATGCCCGCCATGACGATCAGCATGGTAAAGCAAAGCATGAGGTTGGCGATAAAACCGCTGAGCCCGTAATAAATACCGATGAAGAGCACCACAGCAGCCGCGCCCACAAGGGCTGCGCGTACGCCGCTGTCAATGGCTTCCTGCCCAAGGGAGGGGCCAACGCTGCGTTCTTCCAGTACGGAAACAGGGGCGGGCAGCGAGCCCGCGCGCAGCACAATGGCCAAGTCCTGAGCCTCGGCAGTGGTGAAGCTGCCGGAAATACTTGCCTTGCCGCCGCCGATGCGCTCACGAATGACAGGCGCGGAATACACCTTGCCGTCCAGCACAATGGCCATGCGGCGACCAACGCTTTCGCCGGTCACGCGTTCAAAAATACGCGCGCCACGGGCGTTGAAGCTCATGGTCACATAAGACTTGTTCATGTTGTCAAAGGCAGGGCGGGCGTCGGCCACGTCTTCGCCAGTGAGCATCGAGTCGCGTTCAACGGCGATGCGTCCTTCGGAATGTCCGGCGTCTTTTTCCAACATGGGCAGAACCACTACGCCGGTAGGCAGCACGGCCTTGGCGGGGTCCACATCTTCGCGAACCAGATGAAATTCCAGATGCGCGGTCTGGCCGATGATCTGCACAGCGCGGCGCGGGTCGGAAATACCGGGCAGCTGCACCTGAATGCGGTTGCCCGCCTGCTTGCGGATGTCGGGTTCGGCCACGCCGAACTGGTCGATGCGGTTGCGGATGGTGCGAAGGGCCTGGTCAAGGGCCAGGTCTTCAATTCTTTTGACTTCAGCCTGCGTAAAGCGGGCCACATAGCGCAACTGGCCGCCTTCGCCAACCTGGGGCTGGCCCACGCTCAGCTGCGGAAAGTGACGGGCCAGAATTTCACGCAGTTTGGCCTCGTTATCGGCGCGGGGCAAAAGAAACTCAAGAGCGGTGCCACCCACCACGCGGGGACGCAGCACAACAATCTTTTCGTCCTGGGCCATACGCCGCAGATCCTGCCCGGCCAGAGCCAGAGAGTTGCTCACAGCCTTGGCTACGTCCACGCCCAGCGTCAGATGGATGCCCCCCTTGAGGTCAAGACCAAGATTGATCTTGCTGGACGGCAAAACGCGCTCCAGAGCGGGCCCGATAACAGGCACGCTTGGCAGCGCGTACATAAGGGAAACCAGAAATACCAACGAAGCCAAGATCAGGCGCCAGCGCAGACCCATCGTTCACCTTCCAAACAACAGATTTAAAGCACATCATGCCCTGAAGGGCACGGCTCGCCCGAAGCCTTGAATGCTGTAGGCCGGACGAAACCCCACAGCGGCGGAAACGCGCAAACCGCGCGCATACAAAGGCCATGTCCAGTCTAAGGACAAAAGCCCCTGAGCCGGCCTTGGCAAAGGCCAGCTCACGGGCCGGACATGACAAAAAAACAGAGCTGCTACTTGCTGTCGCCCTTACCGGGCACAAGGCCGCCAATAGCGCCGCGAGTAACGCGCAGCTTTGACTCGCCGCTTTCGAGCAGAACCTGCTCATCATCAATTTCAAGAATGCGGCCGATCAGTCCGGCGGACGTGACCACATGGTCGCCACGCTTCAGTTCGGACAGCATGGCCTTGTGAGCCTTGGCCCTCTTCTGCTGCGGACGGATGAGCAGAAACCAGAAGATGACGAACATTACGATAAGGGGAAGGAACTGCATAAGCATGTCGGTTCCGCTGGCAGGAGCGGCTCCGGCCTGGGGCGTGCCCATGGCGTAGGCTACGGATTCAAACAAAACGCACCTCCAAAGGTGTGGCTGAGTCATTGGCATGAACGTCGCGCGTACCTATCAGGCAGCCCCGAAGCCGCCTTTATGCCGATTTGCGCACAATACCAGCGAATTTCTATATACGCTGACGTCCAATCTTGCAAGCCCTTCCACTACGGGCCGAATGACAAAACGGTTTTTGCCCAATGCCGAAATAATCCCTGCCCTACTTGCGAGGCTTTGCCGCGCCAGCCAGCAAGCCCTCATACCAGCAGGAAAAACGCCCGTATCAGCCGCGCGGCGAGGCGCCACATGCTGCGCCCGGTCTTGCCATTACCGCCTCTACGAGGATACAGAAGTTTTTTGTCAACGCCCACAGGAGTCGCCATGCGTCCTTGCCACACCCTTGTTCACGCCGCTCTGATCGTCACGCAGGATGAAGACCGCAACATACTCGAAAACGCCAGCCTTGCCGTACTTGACGGGATTGTGGCTGCACTGGGGCCACGCAGTGAAATGACTGCGCAGTGGCAGCCCGAGCGTGAAGTGGACCTTGGACAGTCCGTGTTGCTGCCGGGCCTTGTCAACGCGCACACCCACGCGGCCATGACCTTTTTGCGTGGCCTTGCAGACGACATGCCCCTGATGGAATGGCTCAACAGCCGCATATTTCCTGTTGAACAAAAACTTACGCCTGAAATCGTGCGCCTGGGCAGCCTTATGGGATATGCCGAAATGCTGCGCACCGGCACCACCTCTTGTGTGGATATGTACATTTTTGAAGAAGCCGCGCTGGCCGCCGCCGATGAGGCCGGTTTGCGCTGCCTGGGCGGGGAGGCTGTGTTTGCCTTTCCTTCGGCGGCGTTCTCCGGGCCGGATGCCGTTCTTGATGAAACCCGCGCCCTGGCCGAGAAATACGCCAACCACACCCGCCTGCGCATCGGGGTCAATCCGCACAGCGTGTACACCACCACCCCTGAAATTCTGGCGGCCTGCCGCGACCTTGCCTATGAACTTGCCCTGCCCCTGCACTTTCATCTGGCGGAAACTGCGGAGGAAACCCAGATATGCCTTCACACCCACGGCAGCAGGCCCACAACCTACTGCCACCGCATGGGCCTGCTTGATGCCCCCTGCACCCTTGCTCATGTGGTAGATGTAACGCCGGAAGAACTGGATTTCCTGGCTACCAGCGGCGCTGTGGTTGCCCACAACGTTTCGTCCAATATGAAGCTTGCCTCAGGAACCGCCCCTGTGCCAGCCATGCTTGAGCGCGGCATGCCCGTGGCCCTGGGCACAGACGGAGCCGCCAGCAACAACCGCCTGAACATGTTTACAGAAATGGGCCGCACCGCCCTGCTGCACAAACTTACGGGCATGGATTCTACCCTGCTGCCCGCCCAGACCGTGCTGGATATGGCCACCTTGGGCGGAGCCGCCGCCATGCACGACCAGCGCCTGGGCAGTCTTGCCGTGGGCAAGGCCGCTGACTGTGTGGCCCTTGACCTGACAACGCCCAACATGCAGCCCATGTATAATGTGGTTTCGCATCTGGTATACGCCGCCACAGGAATGGAAAACCGCATGACAATGGTTGACGGCGAAATTGTTTATATGGACGGAAAGTTCACCCGCTTTGACTATGAAGCCCTGTGCCGTGAAATGGTGCAGGTGCGCAATTTTGTTCGCGGGATGACAGAACGGGCATAGGGCTCGAACGCAAGCCGATAACCTGAAAAAACCGCCAGATAGGCCGTGCTTTTGCAGGCCGTCAGCAGCTGCCGCCAGCCCTGTTCGGCTTCCGGCGGGAAATTCCCGCCCTTTGCCCTCTTGACAGCGCCTCATGTTCGGCTATATTTCTCCATTCCGAACCGGCGGCCCTGTGCCGCCGCTATTTCGCAATACGGCGCTTCTGCGCATGGAGGTTTTGCTATGACCGCTCTGGAAAACGCCACCAAGACCGCTGATGGTGTGGTGCTTAACGGTTTTGTCCTTTCGCCGGTGGTGGAACAGTGTACTGGCTGTGACCGCGTGCGTGAATTTGGTGAGGAGCAGTTCTGCTCCAGCTACCCCGTTCCCTCTAAAAAGTGGGTCGGTGGCCGCTGTAACTTCGCCACCCATCTCAAGGCCCAGACTGGCTCTGGCGCCAAGGTCAACCCCCTCAAGGCGTCCAAGCGCGCTGCCAAGGGTCGCTAGACCAGACCGTCTGCCTCTTTGGCCGGTCTTCTGGACACGTTCAGATCCGGTTCATGTGGGCAATGCGCATCCCCGCGCAGGCGGAGCATACCAGATACGGGTTTTTCCCGTATTCGGACATGGATGGAAGACATCGGATTTTCGGCTTTTGTTCCGTCAACGGGTTCACCTGTGCGGCGCGGAGCCGTTTTCCGTTTCTTTGGATCATGCCGGGGCAGCGCATACCGCGGATTTTTCTCAAAGGGCTGCTTGAGCAGCCCTTTGCGTTTTCTGCCAGAAAACCCGCAATGTGCTTGATTCCGGCTACTGGCGGGCCTAGAAAAAATTGACATGGCCCTGCGTTGCCGCCGACAGTGGCATTGTGGCAAACACGGATTCCGGCAGACACCCAAATGGTACGGCCTGTTCACCGCCAGATGTTTTGAGCGGACAGCTTGTTTAAACGCCATCACCTTGAAGCAGCAGCATAACGGTGCAAGCCCGCCTGCGGCTGCTTAACAGCAACGACTTGAAAACGAATTGTTGCAGACATTTCACAGGTAAGCGTTCAAACGGCAACACGCCCTGCGGCAGGCCAGAAATAATAGCGTGCAGTCACGGGCAAAATGCTCGCGCCCTGCCTGACAAGGCGGCTGCACCAATACTGGTTTTACACAATGACAGCCGCTTCCGCTGCTGCCAGAATTTTTTCAGAACAGCGTTGCTTCAAAGTCGGGGGGAAACACATGCCCAAAGATATGGACGCCCTGTTACGCGGCCTGGCTGGACGCGAAGACCGCGTGGTTGCCCTGCAAAGCGCCCTCACTGCCTGCCCTGCCCTGGGGCCGGATAATGGCGGCGACGGCGAAGAAGCCAAGGCTGCCCTTATCACGCAATGGCTTGAAGCATGCGACGTAACAGACATTTTGCGCATTGACGCCCCGGATTCCCGCGTGCCTTCAGGACAACGCCCCAATCTTGTTGCCCGCATCCCCGGCAAAGAAAAACGTACCTTGTGGCTCTTCGGTCATATGGACGTCGTGCCCCCCGGCGATCTGGCGGCATGGCAGTCCGACCCCTGGCAGGTGCGCCGCGAAGGCGATCTGCTCTTTGGGCGCGGCGTTGAAGACAACCAGCAGGCCATAACAAGCATGTTGCTGCTGGCGGAAGAACTGCATCAGCGCCATGTTGTGCCCCAGTTGAGTCTGGGTCTTGTCTTCATGGCCGATGAAGAAACGGGCAGCGCCTACGGTCTGGAATATCTGCTCAAGACTGCGCCCGAGCTTTTCAGCAAAAACGATCTCTACATCGTGCCAGACGCAGGCGCCCGCCGGGGCGACGTCATAGAAGTGGCGGAAAAAGGCCAGCTCTGGCTCAAGGTACGCACCACCGGGGTGCAGTGCCATGCCTCCACCCCCCACAAAGGCCGCAATGCCTTTCTGGCCGGAGCAGATATGGCGCTGGCCTGCCATAATGGCCTGCGGGCCGCCTTTGGCGATACCAACCCCCTGTTCAATCCGCCGACATCCACCTTTGTGCCGGGCAAGCACGAGGCCAATGTGCCCAATATCAACACTGTGCCGGGCAGCGACGTTTTTTATGTGGATTGCCGATTGTTGCCGCAGGTAGACCCGCAAGCCGTGCTGGACAAGGTGCGCTCGCTGGCTAGTGAGGTTGAGGAACGCCACGGCGTGCAGATAGAGGTCAGCGTGGTGCAGCAACAGGCAGCTTCCAGCGTGACTGAAACCAGCCCGGTGGTTATCGCTCTTGGTGCCGCAGTGGCCCGCGTTTATGGTGTTGAAGCCAGAACTCTCGGCATTGGCGGAGCCACGGTGGCGGCCCAGTTGCGCCAGCGTGATCTTGCCGCCGCAGTGTGGAGCTGCCTTGCCAGCACCTGCCACCAGCCCAACGAAAGTTCTTCTATTACAGCTACCATTAAAGATGCCCAAGTCTTCACTCACATACTTATGAACCCCGCACATGTCTGATACCAATACTTCCATATTTGACTGCATTGTCGCCGGAGGCGGCCACGCTGGCTGCGAAGCCGCCGTGGCCCTGGCCCGTTTGGGACACAGCGTGTTGCTTATCAGCAGCAACCTTGACCGCCTGGGTTATCTTTCGTGCAACCCCGCCATCGGCGGCCTTGCCAAGGGGCATATGACCCGCGAAATTGATGCTCTGGGCGGCATGATGGGCCTGTGGGCCGATGCCGCTGGCATACAGTTTCGCGTGCTCAATATGAGCAAGGGGCCTGCCGTGCGCGCCACCCGCGCCCAAATGGACCGTCTGGCCTACCAGCGCGTTGTGCAAAAAACCCTGTACTCCACGCCCGGCCTGCGCATCTGGCAGGATTCCGTCACTGAAATAGTCTCCAGCGACAACCGCGCCACTGGCGTGCGCACGGCACAGGGACTCAGCTTTTCTGCCCGCCACGTTTTGCTGACCACAGGAACATTTTTGGACGGGCGCATCCATATGGGTCTCACTAGCATTCCCGGTGGCCGCCTGGGCGACGCCCCTGCCATTGGCCTTTCAGACAGTCTGCGCTCACTGGGTTTTGAGCTTGGCCGTCTCAAAACTGGTACCACGCCTCGTCTGCTGAACTCTTCCATAGACTATTCAGTGCTGGAGGAGCAAAGAGGAGACGACCCGCCTCCGGCCTTCAGTTTTCACGGCCCCGGCCCGGTGCTGCCCCAGCTTCCCTGCCACATAACCTGGACCAACGACCGAGCCCACGAAATCATCCGTGGGGGATTTGACCGTTCGCCCATGTTTACAGGTATCATCAAGGGAACTGGCGCACGCTATTGCCCTTCCATTGAGGATAAGGTCGCCCGCTTTCCCGACAGGGAACGCCACCAGATATTCCTTGAGCCGGAAGGACTCGACAGCGCTGAAGTTTATGCCAACGGCGTTCCCACCAGCCTGCCGCTGGACGTGCAGCTGGCCATGATACACGCTGTGCGCGGCCTGGAAAATGCCGTCATGCTGCGGCCCGGCTATGCCATTGAATATGATTTTTCCGACCCGGTGCAACTCATGCCCACCCTTGAAAGCAAGGCCGTGCCCAGTTTGTGGCTGGCCGGGCAGATCAACGGCACTTCCGGTTACGAAGAAGCGGCTGCGCAGGGATTGTGGGCCGCACTGAACATTTCCTGCCGCCTGCGCGATTTGCCGCCCTTCCTTCCTGGCCGCGACGAGGCTTATGTGGCTGTGCTTGTTGACGACCTTGTCACCTCCGGCACGCAGGAGCCCTACCGCATGTTCACTTCCCGCGCAGAGCACCGCCTGCTGCTGCGTGAGGATAATGCCGATGTGCGCCTGACGCCTCTGGGCCGCAAGCTGGGATTGGTAGGCGACACGCAGTGGAATACATTCTGCCGCAAGCAGGATGCCGCAGCCCGGTTGCGAACAGGCCTTGAGCAAACGCGCATTCCTGCCGAAAAGCAGAATAAGGCTGACGCAAGTACTGAAGACAATGCAGCCTCGGTCGCAAGCCTGCCCACCGGACGCACCCTGGCGGAGGCGCTGCGCAGGCCGGAGCTGGATCTGCATGGCATTGCAGACCTGCTGCGGGCCTGCCCTCCCGGCCCTCTGGCCGATGTTGGCGCTTTTCTGGAAGAAGAAATGTCGCTTGCCGGAGCGGCAGCGTGCGAGAGCGTGCAAACGGAAATCAAATATTCTGGCTATCTGGCCCGCCAGCGAGAACTCGTCGCACGCACGGCCAGACTTGAATCCACAGCCTTGCCCCCTGATATGGATTATGCCACAGTAGCTGGGCTTTCTCGTGAAGTAACGGAAAAACTTGATCGGGTGCGCCCACTCAGCCTAGGACAGGCCGGACGCATCTCAGGGGTGACGCCGGCAGCTGTGGGCTGTTTGGAAATACACCTGCACAAGCTGGGGCTGCTCTAGAGCAGATTAACTTTGAAATGCATTATATTTCACGTTGATATACTTTAATGTTTACAAATATGCATACCAGGTTCGAAGGCGCACCAGTGCTTTAGCACCGCCCCATTACAGGACGAGCTTACATATCCCGTTTTGCGTAGCAAAACGTTTATTGGTGAATACATGACGGGTAAACAACTTCTTCTGGTTTGCATCGCCGTGCTGGTGGTTTTTTGCATAACGGCCATCATTGCACAGACATACCTTCAGCGGCAGCGTCAGGCTGCACGGCGCAAGGCCATTATCCGCCAGATGCTGGAAACCGCCCAGGGCCAGAACGAAATATTCGACATTAAAATTCTGGACGCAAGCGCTACACACAAGGGCCTGGCCGCACTGTTGCAAAACATCTCCCCCGTATCGCTGGGCATGGAGGTGTTGAGCTTTGTATCGCAGGAGCTGGTGGGCGTGACTGTGGAAGTGTATTTTCGCGCGCCCCTTCCTGAAGGCCCAACATTTTATAAATTTCGGGCAGTTATTGAAAGCGTAGCCTCGGGCCGCAAAAAATCCCAGCTGCGCCTCACTTCACCGGAAGATCTGGCTGCGGGACAAAAGCGCGTTTTCATTCGTATCAAACCGCCCAAGGACAAGGTGAGCGTTATTGGCGTATGGGAAATTGATTCCAGCAAGCCCATACCGCGCAGCACCTCAGAAATAAGCCGCCCCCTGCTGCACTATAAACGCGGCATGGAAAAAGAACCCGTGCAGGTAGAAAATATTTCGGCCACGGGCATGGCTTTGCGCTTTCCCATGGAAGATCTGGGCATCAAGCCAGTTGACCTGGACAAAGGTTCGCAGTTACTTTGTCTTATCATCTACCATATGGGCAAGGATGAAAAAATTATCACCTTCTGGTGCACCTGCACGGTTCTGCATGCCCGTGTGCATGAAGGTTCAAACCCGGCTCTTGTGCTCGGTACGGAATTTACCAACTGGGCAGTGCTGGAGCAGGGCAAATCGGACATCCACTGGTTTCACAGCACGCCCTCACGCGGGGTGTCGCCCATTACCCAGTGGGTCATGCATATGGATATGGAGCAGCGCAAACTGCTCTAGGCTGTGACGACCACCAAAGGCCGAAATCTGCTGCAAGCGGGCCACCCCGGCAGCAAAAGACGCCTGCATGTGTGATTTAGGCCCTCGGTTGCGCTGCACGCGCACCCGGCCTCATTTCCAACCAAGGAGACTACATTGGACGGCGGCTCGGAAGGTCATAGTACCATCTGGTCGCGCCTGAGCAGACTGTTCGGGCACGACGATCAGGAATCTCTGGAAAAAGCCATTCTCGAAGCACGCGCCGACGGCGAAGTGGAACCCGATGAGGAATCCATGCTGCTCGGCATTTTGCGCTTCAACGATCTTCAGGTGCAGGACACAATGATTCCGCGCACCGATATCGACTGCGTTCCTCACGACATGCCATTGGCCGAAGTGGCGCACATCATTGTGCGTTCCGGTCACTCGCGCATTCCCGTGTACAAGGAAACCCGCGACAACATTGTGGGCATTCTTCACGCCAAGGATCTGCTCAGCAGCATGCTTGACGCGGACGGTAAGCCCTCGTCCATGAAAGAACTGATTCGGGAACCCTTCTTTGTTCCCGAAACCAAGTCCATACGCACACTTCTGCAAGAATTTCGTGCCCGCAAACAGCACATTGCCATCGCGCTGGACGAATACGGCGGAACTTCGGGGCTCATCACCATTGAGGACGTGCTGGAAGAAATCGTCGGCGACATTGAAGACGAACACGATGCCCCACGCCAGGAAGACATCCGTCCCCTGGGCGACAATATCTATGAGCTTACAGGCCGCGCCCTGCTTGAAGACCTTGAAGACATGGGCGTGGATATAGATTCTGATGAAGTGGACACCATCGGCGGCTACCTCAGCATGGAAGCTGGGCATGTGCCCGGCCCCGGCGAAAGTTTCACACTGCGCGGCTGGACTTTTACCGTACTTGAAGCTGATCGCAAACTCATTGTTCGTCTGCGCATGGAACCTGCGAGCAACGCCGCCAACCGGCCAAGCGCAGATCCTATTTCTGAAGTTATTATGGCTGCGGACGCTCATGAGACGCAGCCCGCCGCCAGTGACTGCGAAGCCGCCGCCGGGAACGAAAAAGATCTCACTGAGCAGAACCCCCTTCCGGCGGATGCTGGTACAGAAGGCGAAGCCACCCGTCCGGCAGAGTCCACGGCCAAGGCATGAGCCGTACCCAGAGCGCCACATTCCGGCCTGACAGCACGGCGCTGTTTGTCGGCCTCATAGGTGCGGCAGGCATATGGCTGGGCTTTCCCAACGATATTGCCGGGTTGCCCCCTCTAACCTTGCTCTGGCCCGTAGCCCTGGCATGGCTGGGCCTGTGCGCTCCCTCACGCGGGGCCGCGCTGCGCAGGGGCTGGTTATGCAATCTGGCTGGGGGCATGGCCGCTCTCTACTGGCTCAGTATGCCGGTGCACAATGTTGGCGGCCTGCCCTGGCTCTTGGCTGTGCCCTGCGCCCTTTTCATTGCTGCCTGTATTTCCAGTGCCGGGGGGCTTTTTTCCCTGGCGGCATATGCCTTGCGCCACCGTCAACCCTGCATATGGGCCATAATGCTGGGCCTTTTATGGTATGTGCTTGAGGCTGTGTACGCGCTGGTTCTGGGTTTTCCCTGGCTGGAGCTCTCCGGGGCGCTTGCCGCATGGCCCCTGCTGGTGCAGGGAGCCGACACCGTGGGCGCTTACGGATTGTCGGGCATATGGGTAATGGCAGCTCTTTGGTGTGCCCTGGGCATACTGCCTCATCCCTTTGCGGCCAATGCCGAAACTGGCTCTGACAATAGAAAGAAGCCAGAAGCAAACGCTTCTGGCAAATCCGCGCCCGCAGCTTTTGGCAAAAAAACTTCATGGCGGTCCGCCTGCCTGGCTTGCGGCCTGCTCATGACGGGCCTGCTGCTGGGCTATGGCGCGCTACGGCTGCACCAGCAGCCGCTTGAAGTCGCCCCCAAGGGGCCACAAAGCGTGCAGGCCTTGTTTGTTGAAGGCAATATAGACCAGAACCAGAAATGGCTGCCCGCCTTTCAACGCCAAACCGTAGACCTGTATCTGCGCCTGACCTATGACGCCCTTGCCCAAAGGCCCGGTGAGCGCCCGCTCATCATCTGGCCTGAAACGGCTCTGCCCTTCTTTTTTGAAACCAACCTGCTCCACTCACCCCGCGTGCGCCAATTGCCTTCCGTCACGGGCAGCCCGCTGCTGGTAGGCGCGCCAGGCCTTGAGCGCCGCACGGACAAAAAAGAGCCTGATGTTTTCAACCGCGCCTTTCTGCTGACGCCGCCCGACGGCGCCATAGCCGCCCATTACGACAAGGAGCACCTTGTGCCCTTTGGCGAATACCTGCCAGAGTGGCTCAACTGGGGTTTTCTTGAAGCACTGCTGCAAGGCGTAGGCGTCTACCAGACGGGAACGGCCATCGCTCCTTTACGCTACGACAATCTTGCCCTGGGCATGCTCATTTGCTATGAAGGTATATTCCCCTGGTTGGCTCAGGCGCGAGTTGAAGATGGCGCCAACATCCTGGTTGATATCAGCAATGACGGCTGGTTCGGAGCCACCCCGGCCCCCCGCCAGCACCTGTACCTGACAGCACTGCGAGCCCTTGAACAAAACCGCTGGATTTTGCGCGGCACCAACACAGGTATTTCTGTGGTGGTGGACAGCCGGGGCCGCCTGACCATGCGCGGCGCGCAGTTCAAGGAACAAGCGCTCTGGGGCAGTGCCGCGCTTGAAAGCGCCCCCAGCGTATACCACAGGCTCTGGCCCTGGCCTCTGCCTGTGGCTGCAGCCCTGCTGGCTGGCCTGCTTTTATGGGCTCCGGGCGGCAAGGGCAAGCTCAAGGTAAGCCGCAAGGCCAATCGCGATACTCCGTGAGGGCACAGCTTGCGCGCCCTCTCAAATAAATTTTCTGGCGGCCAAGACGACCGCACCCGGCAATGCCCGGGCTCACTCTCAACCCACTGATCCATTATGCTGCAACTTTCAGATCTTCGTGCCGCCTGCAATCCCCTTTCTCAACGCTTTTCCTCACTTTGGGGGCGCCTTTGACGTTGCGGCCAGTGAAAAAAGGCTGCAGGCCATAGAAACGGAAATTTCACGCCCCGGCGCTTGGGACAAACCCGAGGCGCTTACACCTATTCTTCAAGAAAAACGGCGCCTTGAAGATGAAGTTGGCCGTTTGAACAAGCTCAAAACCTGCCACGACGACATGGCAGAATGGCTGGCGCTTGCCGCAGAAAGCGAAGACCCTGAAGCCCTTGAATCTTTGGCGAATCAGCAAAAAGAGCTGGCCGCCCTGCTGGACGAAACAGAGCTGGTAATGCTGCTTTCCTCCGAGGAAGACAGTCAGGACGCCATACTCGAAATACATCCCGGCGCGGGCGGCACAGAGTCTCAGGACTGGGCCGAAATGCTCCTGCGCATGTATAGCCGCTGGGCTGCCGACCACGACTGCAAGGTTGAAGAGATGGATTTTCTGCCGGGCGACGAAGCGGGCATCAAGAGCGTTACCCTGCGCATATCTGGCCCCCACGCCTTCGGCTTTCTCAAAAGTGAACGCGGCATTCACCGCCTCATCCGCATTTCGCCCTTTGACTCGTCAGGCCGCAGGCATACGTCCTTTGCGTCTGTTGATGTTATTCCCGATGCGGGTGATGATATTGAACTGGACATCAAGGAAGCCGATCTGCGCGTAGATATTTTCCGCTCCAGCGGACCCGGCGGCCAGAGCGTCAACACCACAAGCTCGGCAGTGCGCATTACGCATATTCCCACGGGCATTTCCGCCCAGTGCCAGAACGAAAAATCGCAGCATCACAATAAAGAAACGGCCATGCGCGTCTTGCGCGCCCGCCTTTACAACATGGAACTTGAAAAACGCGAGGCCGCTCGTCAGGCCCAGTATGCCGGCAAGGACGCCATCGCCTTTGGCAGTCAGATACGCACCTACACGCTCCAGCCATACCGCCTGGTCAAAGACCATCGCACAGGCACGGAAGTAGGCGATGTGGATGCGGTTTTGGACGGTCATATCGACGCTTTTCAACACGATTACCTCCTGTATCGCCATGAGCAGCAACGCTGAACTTGAAGCCCTGGCATGTGAGCTGCTTGCTCTGCGCAAGGCAGGTTCTTCAATGGACGAACAGCTGTCTGACGACCAGTTGACGCCCACGGTGCTGGTGGCCCGTCTTCTGTCTGGCTTCAGCCCCGACCGCTGGCAAAGCTTCTGCCGTGATTATGCAGAAAGCCGCTGGTGCGTATTGCCTGTGGGAAGTACGAGCCAGCAGGAGCCAGCAGCCAGCATTCAGCCCGAAGTGCCGACGCAAATGGCCAGTATACTCATTAGCAGACTTTTTATGGACCAGATCCAGCGTGAAATACTACGCTTTTCACGTTCTGGTGGGGACCTCAGCCTGGTTTACGCCGATCTTCCCCAAAAGGCTGAACTGCTCAATCAGGCGGGACGGCCCGCTCTGGATCAACTTGATGCGGCCTTGGCTGCCAGTTTGCGTGAACACAGCGAAGCCTGCGACAGCATCAGCCATGTGGCAGAGGGGCGCTACGCCCTGCTGCTGCCGGGTGTGAGCCAACTGCGGGCGCGGCTTCTGGCCGATCAGATACAAAAAACATTTGCACAACAAGTTGCGTTACGCGCCGAGGCTCTGATAAAAGACGCCCCCGCCTGCGCGCTTGGCATTGCCTGCATCAATCCGGGAAATGGAACTTCTGCCCAATTTCTGATGAATCAGGCGGAAGACGCCCTGCAAAATGCGCTGCAACAAAACCGCGGCCATATCTGCCTTGCAGGCAGCGCCAGCCTGGAAGAAAGGGCCAGCCTAGTCCACTCGAGCGAAAAACGCTTTCTTTTTTTTGGGAGAAACAACTAATGGCAAATAAAACCTTGAGCGTGGTTCTGCTGAGCGGCAAGGGCGGGGTTGGCAAAACCAACATTTCTCTCAACCTTGCTTACGCGCTGTTCCAAATGGGTTTCAAAAACATGCTCATGGACTGTGACCTGGGGCTGGCCAACCTTGACGTGCTGCTGGGCATCACGCCAGAGGGCAACCTTCAAAACGCCTTGCTGGGCGAGGCGCAGATCAGCGACGTGTTGTACCATGTGGAACCCGAGGGTTTTGACGTGCTGCCCGCAGCCTCCGGTGTGCCCGAGCTTACCGAACTGCAGCCCGACATGCGCGATTTGCTGCTGGCGCGGCTTGAGCCAGCGCTGGACAAGTACGATTACATTTTTATGGATGTGGGCGCAGGCATTTCCGGCACGGTCCAAACCTTTGCTGCAATGGCCGCCATGCGCATTGTGGTTATCACCCCGGAACCCACGTCGCTGACCGACAGTTACGCGCTTATCAAGGTGCTCAATGCCCGCTACGGGCTGCGAGATTTTATGGTGATCGTCAACCAGGCCACTTCCGCAAGCGAAGCCAAATCCGCTTTTGAAAAGCTGCATGGAGCCTGTCGCCACTTTCTGCACCTTGAACCCGTCCTGCTGGGCCACATACGCAATGATAAAAAAGTGCCGGAGGCTGTGTGCCGCCAGCAGCCGCTCATGACGTACGCTCCTGGCAGTCCTGCTGCCCAGGATATACATACGTTGGCTTCGCGTTTGCAGAGACTGCGCCTGGGTATGGCCGACTGGCTGGCCCCGCGCAAAATTCTGCAGCCAACTCCTGATAAACAGTAAAGAAGAAGGTGAAAAGCCTTCGCGAACTGTTTACCTTGTTGCATAAAAGGTATAGGCTTGAATTAGCAATAAATGCCTATCGTTGAATTACTTTGGCATGCAGGCTTTGAAACGCGTGGGCGGCTTGGGGCGAAACGCAAAAATTGCCAACAATACCGCTATAATATAAACTTATACTCCCGTTTCAGGCGAAATGCTTTAGTAAGCAACATAACGAGTTACGGAGGCGTGATGAACAAAAGCGAACTTATCAAGGCGCTGGCCGACGAAACAAATATCCCCTTTGATGATGCGTCACTGGTGGTAAACACCTTTTTTGACGCAATGAAACAGTCTCTTCTTGCTGGCGAACGCATTGAAATTCGCGGCTTTGGCAGTTTTAAAATTAAAGAGTATGAGGGCTATGCTGGTCGCAATCCCAAGACTGGGGAAAGCGTCAGCGTATCTTCGAAACGGCTGCCCTTCTTCCGCGCTGGCAAGGAATTGAAAGAATTCATAAATCAGTAGGCATGGTTGCATAACGCGGCCTTGCCGCATTTCGAGCCGAACGGTATGAAGGTTCGCCTTCATTCTCGGCGTTCGGCCATCTAAGGGCGCGCAGGGCGCGCCAAGGAGACCCTCATGCTGTTTTCCGGTGCTATGACAGCGCTTGTTACCCCATTCAAGAATAACGCCCTGGACGAAGAAGCCTACCGAAACTTCATTGAATTCCAGATCACTGAAGGCATTCACGGTCTGGTGCCCTGTGGCACGACCGGTGAATCCGCCACGCTCAGCCACGAAGAGCACGAAAGGGTCATTGAAATCTGCATAGACCAGGCCAAGGGACGTGTACCCGTTCTGGCCGGAGCCGGATCAAACAATACGATTGAAGCCATCCGCCTGACTCGGTTCGCCCAAAAAGCCGGGGCCACCGGGGCGCTGCTCATCACGCCCTACTACAACAAACCGACTCAGGAAGGGCTGTTCCAGCACTACAAGGCCATAGCTGAAGCTGTGGACATGCCGCTTGTGCCCTATAACGTTCCTGGGCGCACAGGCTGCAACCTGCTGCCCGAAACTCTGGCTCGCCTTACAAAAATGTTCTCACACATTGTGGGCGTAAAAGAAGCCACCGGCGACATGGCCCAGGGCAGCAAAACCCTGTCCAGCAGCCCGGCCAACTTCAGCGTGCTTTCGGGCGACGACTTCACGGCCCTGCCCCTCATGGCCATGGGTGGAAAGGGTGTTATTTCCGTAACGTCCAACCTTGTTCCGGGGCGCATGGCTGCTATGTGCAACGCCTTTAACAAGGGTGACGTGGCCGAATCCGCCAGGATTCACCACGAATTGTTTCCTTTGCATGAGGCTATGTTCTTTGAAAGCAATCCCATCCCTGCCAAGACGGCTTTGCACCTTATGGGCAAGATGGAAGCGGAAATGCGCCTGCCGCTTTGCCCCATGGGCGAACCCGCCAAAGAAAAACTTGTTGCTGTTTTGCGCCAGTTGAAGCTCATCTAGAACAGATTGACTTTGAAAATGTGCATTTTAAAGTTGAAATGCTCTAAGCAAACCTGACTGGCCGAGCGCAATTTTGCTAACCAAAAGCCACTCGCATATCGCGGGTGGTTTTTTATTTTGGCGTATGCGCACAACAAAAGCAGATTAGCGTTGAGAATATATTTTTCAACTTTACGGCACCTTCACTACAGCGCTTAATCCCGCAAACTAATAGCCTCGCTGGTTCATGCAGCCTTGATGCGGATCTTCCTGCTGCACAGCACTTTCCAGCGGTGGCCATAACCGAAACTGCGCGAGCCTTTCCACGCTGAAAATTGCATACACAGCAGCCAAACTCTTTGCTGAAAAAGCTCCAACACCATACGCAGAAAGGTCGCCCAAGGGCGACCTTTCTTTATTTTGAAGCCCTGACGCGCAGGGCGACCGTATGCCAAACCTACATAGCGGCCTTGTATATTCCGGCTACCGCAGCGTCAGTCATGGTGCGGGGGTTGGTAAGACCGCAGGCGTCCTTCTGAGCATTGGCCGTCATTGTGGGAATATCGGCTTCCTTCACATCCTTGCCGTACTTTTTGCCAAGAGCCTTCAGGCCTTCAGGAATACCTACGTCTGTGGACAGGGTATTGATGGCGGCAATGGCCTTCTTGGAAGCTTCGTCCGCGCTCAGGCCATCAGTGATTTCGCCAAGAATGCGGGCGATACGGCCAAAACGACGGCGGGTAGCGATGCGGTTGTATTCACACACATGGGGCAGCAGAATGGCATTGCATTCGCCGTGGGGCAGGTCATAGAAACCACCCAGCTGATGGGCCATAGCGTGAACGTGGCCGAGGCTGGCGTTGTTGAATGCCATACCGGCCAGGTACTGGGCATAGCACATGCCTTCGCGGGCTTCCTTGTCCTGACCATTGGCCACAGCGCGACGCAGATAGCGGTTAATAAATTCCATCGCCTTTTCGGCGCAAGCGTCGGTCATTGGTGTGGCTGCAGTGGAAACATAGGCTTCAACGGCGTGGGTAAGAGCATCCATGCCAGTGGCCGCGGTAAGGGCCGGGGGCATGCCCATCATAAGAACAGGGTCGTCGATGGCTACGCCAGGAGTACAGCGCCAGTCAACAATGGCCATCTTCACCTTACGGGACGTGTCGGTGATGATGCAGAAACGCGTCATTTCAGAAGCGGTGCCTGCGGTGGTGTTTACGGCCACGTAGGGAGGGAAGGGTTTGGCGGATTTGTCAACGCCTTCATAGTCATGAATTTTGCCGCCGTTACCGGCAAGAAAGCCCACACCCTTGCCGCAGTCATGCGAGCTGCCGCCGCCAAGAGTAATGATACTGTCGCATTTTTCCTTCTTGTACATTTCAAAAGCGGCATCCACATTCTTATCAGTGGGGTTGGGCACAGTCTGGTCGAAAATGGCGTACTTCATCTTGGCGGCATCAAGAATATCGGTAATCACCTTCAGAATACCGGCTTTTACGATGCCCTGGTCAGTAACAATCAAGGGTTTGCTGCCGCCAATGTTCTTGAGGCGAAGAGGAATCTCCTTGGAACAACCCTCACCCACAAGAGTAACATTGGGGATGAAGAAAGAAGTTATCTGTCCCATGTGCATGCTCTTAAGCTCAGTACTCATATGCGACTCCTGGCGTTACGCGGATACAACACACCTAAGTTGTTTTGTATATGCACCGCAGTGATAAGGAAGCGTCCTATGTGGCGACAGTACAGCATAGAAAATCTCAATGCAAGCTTCCATAAGCTGAATATACAACACTTTTGAACATTTTTTGCGTTAATTAGAATGTTCATTTTTACACAACTAAATAACTTTTGTTCTTTTTTGCACAATACTACATTGATTGATTGTTCACCCAAAAATAAAAACCGTGATAACAGCCAACTACCGTTATTCCCATCACGCAGTAATTACCTAGGAGCAAACAGTACAACAGGTCAGATCAAGGCCGTTACATGCAGCGCTGCCTACAAGTTATAAAATAAAAGTTTTCAAGGCTCGCGCCGTCAGTTGCCTCACACAGCCAGTTTTTCACGCAACCGGGTACGGACTGCCAACGCGGCGCGCCGGGCGACACAGGGCCTATACACACGCCGTATCGGATGTATCAGCAAGAGCACAGGGATCGGCTTATAACCACACGTGAGAAAATAGGAGTTCGTCTGTCGACACAACGCGAACTTCTACCATAGCGCCAGCGTATGGCACGTTTGCTGACGCTCCTGCCCTGCTGGCAACTGACGCGCAGCCACATAGCAACTTCACCCTGTGTTCAGAGAACAGGCAAAAGGGAAGGCCATACTGTCGCTTTTTGCATTGGAAGATGGAGAATCCAACAGCCTGAAGCTGCTAGGAATGTCGTTTTAAATACAGCGTACTTTACAGATGTTTTAAGCGGATATTTTGAGCAGGTATTCTTTGCTTAGAGCATTTTACCTTTGAAAGGCTGAACAGTCCTAACGCTGCACAAGAGTGCAGAACGCCCCAACGCAGGGTGCATTCTGCCGAGAATCACGTCTTCTGGCAGAGCGTTTGCGCCTCCACGGTGGGAGTCTGCTCACGCAGCCACCTGAACGCTTCAACGTTGCAATGCTCTATGCCAAAAGAAGCGGTCCTTTTTATGCCGGAAGAGCACGCAGACGTACTCTTCCGGCATAAAAAGGACCGCATTATGTGATAGCGAACTGTTCTGGAAGCAGCCCAGGGCTGTTTCTAGCGTGCTCCGCCCGGCTCTTTAATCTTGCCGGGCCGGCACATACGGCTCAGGCGGCGCAAATAGGCTTTACGCTTGTCCAGAAAGAAGGCCAAAGGACGCGAGAAATTGCGTCCCAGCAGACCGTCCACAAGAAGCTGGCTGATCTCACGCTCGCGCGTCAGCACAAGCTGCGATCTGGCCAGCACGTTACGGTCGGCTTCCGGCATGGCGCGCGCAATCTGCCGAAACGCGTCCTGTGCTCTGGGCTGGTAAAACCAGATGTACATGAGGTCTAGAGCATTAACGATGAATGCCCGCTCCAGCTCCTTACCCTTGACTCCCCCACTGCCCTGAAGTCCGCCGGGACGAGCCAGCTTGATAAGCGCGTCTTCGTGGGGGAACAGCAGTTCCAGCCGCGTGTAACAGTCAAAAAGGTTGTTGAGCTTGCTCTTGTAATCCCAGCGGCGCATACGCAGGTTCACCTGACTGTCGGCGTAACCTTCAATAATGGCAGCCACTGTGTCCGATGCCATTTTAGACACCACTGCCGCGCTGGGCACCATATACAGCTCAGGATTTGCCACACCAAACGCGCCAAGCCCCAAGTACAACAGATAGTTATATGAAGACGACACAGGAATGGCCAAGGCGCTGCGGAAGAGGTTGCCGATGGCGGCCTCTTTGGGAAAACCGCGAAAGACGTTATGCGCGCAAATATAAAAACCATTGATGATGCTCAGAACCGTAAAGACCATCCAGGGGCTCTGCGCCACTGTTATGCCCAGTGTTCTGTCCAAAAACCACACGCGCACTATTACTTCCAGCAGAAGGACGGAAATGCCCGTGTACATGAGTGAGTCGCACAGACGGCTTATACTGACCTGATCCCTCCAGTGAAGCAAAGTATCCCTCGTGGCCCCCTTGGCAGCCAGAACCATCTGCATCACATTGCGTACGCCCGTGATGCCAAACCAGATAAAGGTGCCGCCCCAGGCGAGAACCCACCAGTCCTGTGTGTATAAAAATGAAAAGAAAGCCGGAACAAAACCCAGCAACACCTTGAGCCAATTGCAAAACGAGCTGTTCAGATAGGAGAAGCCGGGGCGGCACCTGTTTGCCTGCTGATCTTTGCCCAGCAGATTATTGCCTGTAGCCGGGCCAAGCCCGCCAAGGTTGATGACGTTGCCCTGCCCGCAGACGCGAAAATCTTCGCTGGCTGTCTTCCAGGTCTTGCGGCGCTCCATGCCCAGGTGACGGCACCCGGGCACCCACCGCAGACAGGCGGCCAACCGCTGCCAGGCGGAGGGATTGCGCGGCTTGGCGTAACTGTAAACTTCTTCCACAGGCGAACAGATGGGAATTTCAAACTGCTGCTGTCCCCTGCCTTTATGCGCCGAAAAACGGCCCCTGGGCAGAGTGTCTTTGATGACAAACCCCATGCCGTATGTGATGCGGCTGGCGGAACTGGTGCCCAGACGTGAACCCAGAGGCTTGTGGCGGTAGTGCTCCCACAGCTTCGGCACGTTATGCAGTATGTCGCGAAACTTGGCGGCCCTTTCTTCGTCCACAGTGCGCATGCGGCGCGCCATCTGGCGAATCATCTGCTTTACGCGGGGGCCAAGCCCTTCATTGAACGCCTGCTGCAATTCGCTGATGGGCTTGAGATTGGCCTGCTGACGCTCCATCCAGCTCTTCATGTTGAAGATTTCCAGATGGGTGATGTTACCCTTGGCATCCCACAAAAGTTCTGCCACATCCTCTACGCTCAAGCCAGAGGTGCAGAGCACAAGGCGATAGCCCGGCGTAAGCTCGGCCAGTTCCCGCGTAAGCTCAAACGTGGAAAGCCGCATGAGGTGAGGCATCTCTTCCGAAGCAGGCGGGCATTCCAGATCTGGCAGCTCCGGGTGCAGGGCTGCGGAAAGCCATTCTTCAGCGATATGTTCCGGCCCCAGATGCTCAAGCACCTCCAGCTCGGCGCGCGAAGTGGCGTCATCCTTTTCAGCAAGTCTGGCGGCACGCTGACGCAAGGCAGGCTGCACATGGCGGTGCAGCCCTTCAGCCAGGTGCAGGCTGCTGGCCTGTCCCCTGCCCACAAAGCGCAAAAATTCGTCTGCCGACAGTTCGGGAATTTCCACTTCCCAGGCGGCTTCCATCTTGGGGCGCTGGTGCTCGTTCCACAGGGAAAGACAATGGAGCACGCGGTCACGCCGCCAGCGCAGCACTTCCCTGCCACGTTTCATCATTTCAGCCACTTTGGGGCTGTGCAGAAATTCCAGAAAATCTTCATTTGAACTGAAGCCGCGCGGTATCCAGAACAGGCTCACAAAGCGCCCATAAAACGGAACCTGAAACTCCAGGCCAATGCGTACGGCTATGCCCGTAATTTCAGCGGCGCGCAGGATTTCACGCGCAGCGTCAGGCTGCACCCAGTATTCATAGGCCACCGTCAATGAGCGCAGGCCCTTGATCCAGGCGTCCATGATAAGATGCGTCGGGCTTTTGCGGCCCTTGGTATTGGCGTCGTAAACGTGGTCGTCAAAAGCAAGCTGGTTCCACGCTTCCGGCATTTCCGGCAGGTGATAGCGGGCCAGCATGCGGCGAACAACGCGCGGCGTACCCTGAACGGTACGGCGAAAGTCGTGCGCCAGCTCAAGCTGTTCCTGCGGATTGTCATGAGCACGCACAATGCTTTTCATGATCTGCATGAGCACGCGCGCCGTATTGCGGCGCAGCGACGAGTGCGCGCTGTTGAGCACTTCATCATACAGTGTTTGCAATGCCAGCAGACGATCTCTGGCCTGGGTGCGTCCTACCTGAAGGTTGCGCAACAGGTTGATAACAGCATAGGCCATGCGTGAAACAGGAGTTGCTACCAGTTCCTTGATGCCGTGCGGATGCAAGCTGGGGTCAAAAAGGCTGGTGTCCGAAGGTTTATTGTCGGATTCCAGAATGCGATTGACCAGAACAAGGATATCCCTGTCCTGTTTGTCAAAATAAAAGCCACGCCATACGAAACTCACGCCATGTACTCCTTACGAAAAGCCGCCATACGGCGGCTGGAATGAACCATTTGCGACGATACCCCGGCCCAGCGTCCACGTCAAATACCTGAACTTAGGGCAGTTTGGCTTTCAAAACGCAAAAGTCTGTGCAAAAGCCGTCTGTCATCAGGCGTGCTGGCAACACGCTTGTGCTGGCGCATTTCAAAACCACAATTATAACTTGGGATAAAATTTTCTGCCTGCAAAATTTCTCTTGCGCTTCGAAGGCAAGCTGCTCTCGTTGCCGTCATCCGGGCCATCTGCGGCGCGGGCGGTTTTTGCTTCGGGCGGCCCCCTCACTTCATTTGGCGGATTCCCTTGGCACAGCGCAGCTGCCTTCTGCAGATACAGATGGACGTGATTCACGAGACTGATTTCATAGCCAGCAGTGCTGCTGTGATTGCGTAAAGATTCCGCTGGTGGACGCGAAAAAAGCCCAGATGCACAGTGCATCCCCCACACAAAGCCTTCAATATAGCAATGCGCAGAGACCCGAGAATAAAACCAAGTCTGCTTCCGCCAGTGCTGGTACTGGCAGAAGCAGACTGAAAATATTCGGTATGGTGGCAAAAAGCGGGGGACGAGCCGCCGGATGCTACAGCCCGTCCCCCGGTTGCCCGAAGGCAACCCGGACACACCGCGCCCAGCTGCCCCGCCGGTTCCGGGGCTGAGTGCGCAGCCGGGCGGCAGCCTGCAATAAAGAGACACGCCGTCCTGTGGTCCGCCAGGAAAATTCAGTCTCGCCTGCCTGAAAACCGGGGCAGGGTTAACGCGCCGGAATGTACAATTCTGACGATCACAACCGCTCCTATGGAAAAACCACAACAACGGCCATGGTTGAACACTGCGCGCCAGCAGATAATCCTCTTTTTACGCCATAATGCGGCAATGCCTGTTTATGACGAAATCCCGTCCCACCCGCGAAGCTGCCCTCTGGCCCCAAAGGGCCAGAGGGTGCAATCAAATACGGGATTAAATGAACTCGTCCATACAGCCTGCCCGCACCTTTTTGAGCAGGCGGTCTGCCGCGCCGCGTTCGTGCAGGGACATTTTATTCAGTTTTTCATTCAACAAACGCTCACCCATGCTGCGGGTATAGGGGGTGGCGTAGTGCAGCAAAAACTCCATAAATGATGCAGCAGAGTTGGGGCTACACTGCCCTTTCATGCCGCATTCACGCACCATGGCAAGAAATTCCTCTCCTCGACGGCCAAGCCTTGGGCAAGCTGCGCAAAACGATGGCAGATGCCGCGCCTCTTCAAGCAGAAAGCGCACCACCTCATCCACATGACAGTCTTCGCCCAGAGGGAAGGGGACCTGCTGGCCGGGAGCAAGGGCCCACCCTTCATAGGGGTTGGCCACACTGCCCGTGAGCAGTTGCGAAGCCCCGGCGCTACAGCCGTCGCGCCAAAGCCCGGCGGGTTCCTTGGTGGTCAGGATGATGCCGCTGTGCGGAAGGGCCAGCCTTACCAATGCCACACAGCGCAGATAATCCGCATCGCTTACCGGATAAGGCGTATCCATAAGGCTGCCGGGGGCAAGGCGCATTCTGTGCAGGCTTACGGTACGGCAGCCCAGGTCATACACGCGCTCAAGATGGGTCGCGTGCTGCGCGAGGGCAAGCAGGTCAAACTGCCAGGGCCCCAGGCCCAGCAGAATGCCCAGGCCCACATCGGGCACGCCTGCCGCAAAGGCGGTGTCCGGCGCATTAAGCCGCTTGACGTAATCGCTCTTGGGGCCCGCCACATGGGCGGCGCGGTAGCTGGCCTCGTGGTAGGTGTCCTGATAAATGAGAACAGTGCCCACATAGGCATCCAAAAGCGTCTGGTACTGGGCAGCTTCCAGCGGCCCGACGTTGACATTGACGCTGTGTATTTCGCCCACGCCGTCAAAAACCGTGTACAAGATGCTTATGGCCTCGGCCAGATAGTCCACATCAGCGTTGGGCAACTGGCCGCTGACCAGGAATATCCGCTTGTGCCCCTGACGGATGATTTTCAGGGCAGCCTGACGCATCTCCGGCGAGGTCATGTACTTGCGCTCCACAAGGCCATTATCCCGGCGGTTGGAGCAATACAGACACTCGCTGCCGCAGTGGTTGGAAAGGTGCAGAGGAGCGGAAAGCACCATGCGGTCGCCGTAGACCTTTTGCTTCACCTCATCGGCCACAGCAAGAATACGCTCATGCCCGGCCGGATCGTCCACACGCATGAGCGCCACTATTTCATTCAGGTCCAGCGGCTCCATCTGCATAGACTTATCCAGAATATCCCGCAGTTCAACGGCATCTGGAGCCTTTTGACGGCTCAGGGCTTTTTCGATGGTGGCCACATCAAACCATAGGGGCAACGATTGCGCAGACATGCTGTCCGACCTCACACTGTTTCAAAAAAAGTTACATCTAAAAGGCTTGCCTTTTATTTTCAAATACCAACTAAATTCAGTGATTCGATTGTCCAATATTTCACATATGCCTGTCAAGAAAGAATTCCAAATATTTTGCATCCTCTCTGACAGGGGTGGCACTCCCCCCAATTGCGCGCAATTTTTTTGCGCTATCGCCAAACTGCAAATAAACAAGCGCTACGATATATGGCTTCACGCCAGCGCTGATTCTCAAAAAACTGCCGCAGCCGTCCGCTTGGCCCGGCGCATCTGCCGTAAACTGCCTGCTGGCGGGTATTGCGGGCCGTGCCGGTGGAGCGTATGCTGGGTCTTGGCCGGTATGGCCGTCCATTTATGCGTTTAAGGAAACCCGCCAATGCTTCACTATAAGTTGTCTTCGATCTCAGCCCCGCTTTTTGCCCTGCTCTGCTTCATAACGCTGTCACTCTATGTTTTCGTGGGCGCACCCTACGCCGCAGAGTCTGCGTCTGCAACCGGCAACCCACGCCTTCGCGTGGCCCTGCTGCTGGAGCACCCCGGCGGCGACGGCGGCTGGAACGACGCCCTGTTGCGCGGTCTTGAACGGGCCCGCGCACTTCCTGTTGACGCCGAAGTGCTGGTGGCTCCGGCACAGGCAGACGCCGCCGCCATGCAGGAGTTTTTCCGCAATGCCGCGGCCAGCCATCAGCTGGTGCTGGTGGCCTCTGACAAGCTGCACGAAGCCCTGCGCAACAATGCCGCCAATTTTCGCAAAACCATGTTTGGCTGCATTGACGCGGGTGTGCGCGCTCCCAATATCATGTCCATAACTTTTGCCGACGAGCAGGCGGCATACCTTGCGGGGGCAGCGGCGGCCATGCTTACGGCCCAGACAGCCCTGCCCGGCATCAATGCCGACAGAACCATCGGCTGGCTGTCGGGAGAAGACGTGCCCGCCATGCGGTCTTTGCTGAATGGCTTTGTGGAAGGCGCGCGCCTTGTGGACCCGGAAGTACGGGTTATCAACCGCATCACAGGTTCCTTTACGGATGCCGCAGCCGGGGGCAAGGCCGCGCGAGAACTGCTGGACCAGGGCGCGGATGTGCTGGTGCTGGCCAGCGGGCTTGGCAACGGCCCTGCGCTGCAGGAAGCCGCCAGCCGGGGCGCTTATGTTATCGGGCTGGACGGAAATCAGGACGACAGGTTGCCAGGGCGTGTGCTCACCTCCATCGTCAAAAAGGCGGACGACGCGGTATACGACCTTGTGGCTGCTGCCGCTTCCGGCAATTTCAAGGGCAAGGAAATTCTTGTGCGCGACCTCAAGAACGGCGGCGTGGATATTACGGAGATGGGGCCGTTTCGCACAGTTGCGGGCAAAAATGCCCCGGCAGGTATGGACCGCAGGCTGCGCGAACTGCGTAGCGAATTGATCAATGGCGGCATTCGCCTGAAATCCATGCGCGAAAGAACCCTCTGCGACTGCCTGTAGCCTGACGCCGCGCAAAAGCGTGTGCGCCTCAGGAGAATTTTGATGCCTGTCTATTACTGGTTTCCTGTGCTTGGATGTCTTGGCATAGGTATTATGTTCATGAACATTCCACCTGTCGCCACGCAGTTCATGCAGCTTTTCGGCGTGGGATACGGCGGATTGTCCTTCTTTTTGAGTTCACTTTTCTGGACTCATGCCCTGGCCCAGATTCCAGCGGGCCTGCTCATCGACCGTCTTGGCATCCTGCGGTCGCTGGTGATTTCGGCCATCCTATGCACTGCCGGCTCGCTTGCGCCCTTTCTTGCCCCGCACGGGCTGGGGCTGGCCATCTTCATGCGCCTTGCCGTGGGCATGGCCTCTGCCATGCTGTTTCTTGCCATCGTATCTGTAGTAAAAATTCTGGCCCCACCACAATTTCTGGCACGCGCCCAGGGTTTGCAGGGTGCGGCTTTCAGCTTTGGCACCATGCTGCCCTATCTGGCGCTTCCCATTTTCGGCACTCTGGGCTGGGCCGCAAGCTATATCATGGTGGCGCTCATGCCGGCCCTGCTATTGCTCTCACTGCTGTGGGTACCGCGCACTCCTTTGCAGCAAAAGACCGTTGACGCCAACTACAGCGTATGGCTGTCGCTTAAAACCGTAGTAAAATCAAAGCGCCTCTGGTTTCTTGGCTGTTGCCACGGATTTTCTTTCGGCACCATCACAGCCTTGGGCAGCTGGCTGCCTTCAGTACTTGCCGACAACAGCCCCGGCAGCCATCCCGAGAATTGGGGCATCGCCACAGGCGCAGTGCTTCTGGCAGGAACGCTTGCCCGCGCTGGGGGTGGGGAACTGGGCAGCAGAAACGGGCTTCATGAACTGCTGACCAAGCTCGTGCTCGGCATTTCACTGCTGTATACGGCAATGGCCCTCTTGCCGGGTCCCTTCCCAACACTGGCAGTCGGTGTGTGCCTGGCCGTTTGTTGCGGCTGCGCCTATGCCACAATATTTGTGCTCACCATACGCACTGCCGGGCCAGGGCTTGTGGCCACCGGGGTGGGCTTTATGTCTACCATCGCCAACATGGTCAATGTGCTGCTGACCTTGCTTATGGGCAATGTGCGCGAATATGCGGGTTCCTTTAATCCGGCCCTGCTGGTTACGGCCCTGTGTGCCGCAGGGCTGTACCTGTGGGGCCGCATGCTTTCCCGAAGCGAAGACGCAAAGTAAGGATTTTTCACTTCACTGTACCTGCTTGAAGGTGACGCAGCCCGGCGGTTTCTGTACGATGATTTCTAGGCGACAGTTTCTGGGCGACGGTTTCTGGGCGTACGAACCCGAAGCCGTCTCAAGAGGATTGGCCTGAATCTTGGGCAGAACCGCCCTGCTGGCAAGCCAGCATATCTGAAAAGACGACAGCACCGCAGAAGACAAGCCCCGCTGTGCTGTAGGCGTCCCTGTTCGTAGCTTTCCATCACAACGGGCGAAGATCTACAGACGAGCTTCGCCTTGCCGCAAGCACACCCGACCGCTGCGTTACCCCAAAGAACGCGTAACCTTCCGGCACATCTTGCGCAGTTTCATCCCACTATTTTTGAAATTCGCCCTGGCTAGACGCACACCCTCCCTAATAATTTGCCGCAAAATCCATAGAAGTTCCTTAGCGGGCAATGGGCCATTGCCGCAGGGTAAAAAAACAGATAAATAGATTACGCCTACCTCAAACTCGGGCATCGCCGGCTGTGCTTGAATAGCCGTATTCTGCTGAGCCATAAGAGTATCAACGACCTGCGCCTCCACAACTTCCCGGGAGAAGCTCATGCTCAAAAAATATATTGTCCTGTTTCTCACCGTTCTCATGCTGACGCACATCACTGCCTCCGGTGCTGCGGCCAACAGGCTGGTTCGTGTTCCCACGGCCTGGATGGACGAGTTTGAAACCTTTCTCATGTGGTACGCCAAAGAAAAAAACTGGGACAAAGAAGCTGGTCTGGATATTGAAATCAACCAGTATAATTCCGGTGAGGAAGTTCTCAACGCTCTTCCCACAGGAGCATGGGTTTACGCGGGCGTCGGGGTAATTCCGGCCATTATGGGAAACATGCGCAACAATGTTACCGCCATAGCCATAGGAGCGAGCGAAGCCGCAGCCAATGGCGTGGTGGTGCGTGCCGACAGCCCCATAGCTGCGGTCAAGGGCTGGAACAAGGATTATCCCGACGTGCTGGGCAGCCCGGACATTGTGCGCGGCAAGACCTTTCTTGTTTCCGACCTCAGTTCCTCGCACTACGCGCTGTCCTCATGGCTGGCAGTTCTTGGCCTTCAGGACAGCGACATCATTATCAGAGATATGGCGCAGGGGCTGGTGGTGGCCAGCTTTGAAAACCGCATCGGCGATGGTGTCGCCCTGTGGGCGCCACAGCTGTATCTGGCATTGGACAAGGGTGGTGTGCTGGCTGCCGACCTGAAAACCTGCGGGAAAGAAAGTTACACATACATCATTGCCAACACCGCATACGCCAATGAAAACCCAGAAATTACAGCAAAATTTCTATCCGTCTACTTCAAGGCCGTAGACGAATACACAAGCAAGAGTCCTGAAGTTTTTCTGAAAGACTACCGCCGCTTTTACCTTGAATGGGCAGGCAAAGACTATGACGAAGCGCTGCTGCGGCGTGACATGAAGAGCCACCATTTGGTGGCCCTGACGGAACAACAACGTTTTTTTGATGAAAGCAACGGACGCAGCGAAGTGCAGAAAGACCTTGAAGCCATTGCCCGCTTCTTTGGCAATATGGGCCGCCTGGGCAAGGAAGAAATGCTCAAGATCAGTTCGTCTTCATACTCCAGCGACAAATTCATCAAGCTGGTGCCGCCCAATTTGAAGCTTAAAAAATAAGTAAAGACGTTACAGATGCATAAAGTGGCGGGGGGGGGGGGGGCGCCGCCCCCGGTA
>JAEWKM010000051.1:0-111135 GCA_023386035.1 Pseudomonadota bacterium | reverse complement strand
ATCAAACTCTCCAGTTCAAATCTGTACAAGATTCCTGCTTTCGCAGAAATCGGAATCTCAAAGACTTTCTTCCCACTCGCTATTCACTTGTCAATGAACCACTCGGCCTTTTCGGCCCGCCGTCCTTTCGGGCGGCGCGAAGGAGGTTTATGCCCCCTTTCGTTCTCGCTGTCAACAACTTTTTTTCAATCCCGCCGAATTTCTTCAGGCGACGTTGTTTCTAGCTGTATGCAGTTTTTGTAAGAACGAGGGAGGTTTATGCTCCCGTTCGCTCATTCTGTCAATCACTTTTTTTCGCTTTCCCGAAAATCTTTTCGAAGCAGCGGGTCAAAGTCATTATGCAGTTTTTCATGAGCGCGGAGGAGGTTTATGCCCCTCTTTGCCCAGACTGTCAATCACTTTTTTCGCTTTCCAGAAAGTTTCCGGCATCGCAAGTCAAAGTCATTATTCAGTTTTGTATGAGCGAGGGAGACTTATGCTCCTCTTTTCGAACCCCGTCAATCACTTTTTTCGACTCCGCGAAACTTTGTTTCGCTTGTGTGCCGTTTTGAAGTCACCGCCGTTGCGCGAAACGAGAACTTGCCTCAAAGGGGGTCAGGTGTCAACCAAATTCTTCTTTTTTTATCAGATTGTTGCAGCACTGCGGAAGCAAAATCCGTTTTTACGGCCATAGGGGCGGGTTTCCCAAAAAACGGCACATCCTGAAAACCGATGCACCTTCACAGCAAACCCCGCAAACCCGGCCTACTGCTCCACGACCAATACAGAACCAGCGCGCAGATTCTTCTCATTTACGCCGTTCCACCGCATAAGATCCTCTACGCTGACCTTGTGCTCGCGCGCGATCTTCCACAGGCTGTCCTTGGCCTGAACAGTATATGTCGTTCTGGATGCCCTGGCGGAAGCCTTGCTGCCCACCCTGCCGTCAGAGCCTGCGGATACGCCGCCAGACGGCGCGCCGCCTGGAATGCGCAGTACGGTTCCGGCGTGAAGCGTATTGGGATTGCTTATATTGTTATGATCCTGCAAATCTTTGACGGTGACGTTATACTGCCGGGCCACGGCGTACAGGGTTTCATTGGGCTGCAACGTATGACTGCCCGACGAAGCCACCGCCCGGGCGGGCTGCGCAGACGTTCGGATTGGCGCTGATGCCGAGTTTTGAGCGACTGCTCTGCCAGACGCGGCTGATTTCTTGTTATTCTCGTCCCTTGCCGAACCTTTGCTGTCCAACGCCGCCACCGCTCTGGCAGACATGTCCACCGAACGCGGGGCCAACACGGTCTGTCCGGCGCTCAACCGGCTTTCACCAGGATTGAGCGCGCGCAACTGGGCGACAGGGATTCCGCTACGGCGGCTGATTTTCTCCCACGAGTCGCCATTACTGGCCACGCGCATGGCCCCCCATCCGGCATAGGCCGTGCAACGGGACGACCCCAGAAAAGCCTGAGCCTGACGCTCGTTTCTGGCAGGCACATAAACAAAGGTAGAACGCCCAGTATCAGTAATCCGGCGTTTATGATGACGGTTATAGGCGGCAAAGTCGCCCCAGCTCATGCCGCAGGCATCGGCCAGACCATTGAGATCAGTGCCGGGGCGCGCCGTAAGGCGCAGCACGCCCGGCGCGTTTTCAGGCCGGATGGATTCAAAACCCAGCTCGGGCAGATTGCGCATAATCTTGGTGATCGCCAGAAAGCGCGGCACATACTGCTTGGTTTCGTCACGCAGCTGAGCCTTGTCGTCAAGCATGTGGTTGCGGGCCTTGACCTCATAGAAGTTCTTGCCGCCTGTGCCTTCCTTGGCGCGGCTGATCTTGCCCTCGCCCGCGTTGTAGGCAGCGACGGCGGTAGGCCAGTCGCCAAAGTAGTCGTACAGCTTCTGCAAATAGTCCGCCGCTGCTTCCGTTGATTCATAAGGATCAAGACGTTCGTCGGTCCACCAGTCCTGGGTGAGGCCAAAGCGCTCGCCAGTGGCGGGCATGAACTGCCACGCGCCAGTGGCGCCCACGGGAGAGCGGGCATCCACCCGGTAGCCGCTTTCTACAATAGCAAGATACGCGAGCTCTTCGGGAATACCGCGCGAACGAAAGACCTGACGGGAATAGTTCAAATACCCTTCTGCCCTTTTGGAAAACACGCAGACAGAGTTGCGCCCCTTGCGCAGGTAGTACTTGTACTGCCGCGTCACGTCATCCATAGCTTCGGGGGGCACGTTCTTATCCACCTGGCTTGTGGATTTGAGCGCCGCCATTTCCTTGCTGCTCAGAGGCGTGGGATCATCATCGGGAATGGAAAAGGACACACCGCGCTTGCCAGATCCGCCGTCCTGCCGTGAGGCGCAGCCTCCGGCCAGCATGAGGCAGCACACGGCTGCCAGCACACAAAGGCGAAGACCAACAGTTGCGCCCTTGCGTCCTTGCGCAGCAATGTCCATACTATATACCGTCATGGTGATCTCCTTGTCTGCCCGGCTTGCCATGAGCCGGGAAGATGCGTACACAGCCGCATGACTGTGGACGCCCTTGTCCTCGTAATTTTTACCTCGGCCACCCGTGGGGGCCGTTTTACCTCGTGCGGAGGCGTGCATGCATACTCAATCTGAAGACGCCCCTCTTCTCCCGGGCCTCAAACCCGTGCTGGAACTGCTGTCCAGCGACCCGCAGCGCATTGACTGCGTGTTCTGCAAGAAGGGACTTCGTGGTCCCGAGGCTCGCGAAATGCAGAACCTCTGCCGGAAAAACGATGTGCGCTTTACGCTGGTGGACCCGCCAGTGCTCGACCGCCTGTGCCGTCCCGCCAGTGGCGGCAGCCGTGAAGCCGGGCGCGATGCTGTGGGGCATCAGGGCGTGGTGGCCCGTTTGTCTGTCACCAGCTTTTGCGAGCTTGAAGACATTTTTGCCACTGTGGAGCAGGCTCCCCTGCCCATAATCCTTGCCCTTGATCAAGTGCAGGACCCCGGCAACGTGGGTACGCTTTGCCGCACCCTTTACGCCCTGGGGGGCGCGGGCATCATTCTGCCCCGCCACAACAGCGCCTATCTTGGCCCAGCCGCGCGCCGCGCCGCCGCAGGCGCTCTTGAGCATCTGCCCGTGGCCCGCGTGACCAACCTGGGTCATGCCCTGGACAGCGCTGAAGAGGCCGGGTTGACCATCTACGGTGCAGGAGGCCAGGCGGGTTCCGGCAGCCTTGACGCCTTTGCCGAACCTATGCGCCTGCCCGCCATTCTGGTGCTGGGCAATGAAGACAAAGGCTTGCGGCCCGGCGTTGCCAAACGTTGCGCACATATGATGCGCATACCGCTGGCGCGAAGCTTTGACTCGCTTAATGTGGCCCAGGCCGGGGGCATTCTGCTGGGACTGGCTGCGGCTGCGCGCGCCAAATCCTGATAAGAGCCCGATGCAGTAAACCGCGACTTCAACACGCGGTTTGTGCAAAAAACAAGAACGCTTTGTTGCGTTTAACAAGGCGCACGCCCTCTTATCTACACAACTAAGCGCCATCAGACAACTCAAAAAGGAAATGTCACAGACATTTCCTTTTTTTATTGAAAGACAAACTCTTTCTGTATTTTTTCTAGACTTATTCTGATCTGCGATATTGACGGCTGTATCTATGCTTTTTTGTACATCATACTGATTATACAAAGTCCGATACATAGTGCATCGCCCGCAGCATTGAGCAAGGGGAATGTCCCACGCTTGCGTTGAAGAAGATATAAGAGAACCGCATACAGCTAGCGCACATAGTTGGGGATGTTGATGAAGACGTCACGCGTGAAGGTTATCATGCGTTCCATCAGCCAGGGCAGGGCCAACAGCAGAGTCAGAAACATGCAGACGATCTTGGGAATAAAGGTCAGGGTCATCTCCTGAATCTGGGTGGCGGCCTGAATAACGCTGACAAGCACACCAACGCCCAGTCCCACAGACAGCATGGGCAGAGCCATCATGAGACACAATTCAATGGCCTGGCGGCCAAAACCGATAACGAAATCAGGAGACATGCGCTTACCCCCGAGGGAATTTTTTGACACTGCCAATCACTGGCGCTCTGTAGATACAAAAATGATGCCAGTTCCACGTCAGAGAAGGAAGCTGTTGACAAGCGATCCCACCAGCAAATTCCAGCCGTCAACCATAACAAAAAGCAGCAGCTTGAACGGCATGGAAACCATCATGGGCGGCAACATCATCATGCCCATAGCCAGCAGCACGCTGGAGATGACCATATCCAGCACCAGAAAGGGAATGTAGATGAGAAAGCCGATAGTGAAGGCTGTCTTCAGTTCACTGATGACAAAGGCCGCAGCCAGCAGCATGGTAGGAACTTCTTCCTTGCTCTTGGGGGCTTCCATTTTGCTGATGGAATAGAAGATGGAAAGGTCTTTTTCGCGGGTATGCTTGAACATGAAGGTACGCAGGGGGGCCTGCGCCTTGTCCAGAGCCTCTTTATAGTCCATGCGTTCGCTGAGGTAGGGCTGCAAAGCGTCGTCGTTGATCTGCTTGCCCACAGGATACATGATGACCACCGTCATAAAAATGGCGAGGCTGGCCAGTATCTGGGTAGGCGGCAGCTGCTGTACGCCCATAGCCTGACGCAGGAAGCTGAACACAATGATGATGCGGGTAAAACTGGTGACCGTGAGCATGATGGCCGGAGCCACGGAAAGGACGGTGAGCAGAAAGAGAATTTCCAGCAGCACCGAGACTTTTTCCGGCGATTTTGCACCGCCGGCAAGGCTGAGCTGCAAGGTGGGCATGGCCATGTCCTGAGCGGCATGGGCCAGATGGGGCAGCAAAAGAAGAAGACTAGCGGCTGTCAGTACCGCGAGTGGCGTCTTCCATGACTTGTTGAAAATTTTTGTCCTGCGGCTCATGCTGCGCCTGCTCCTCGGTCAGAAGGGTTATGTGCTGGTCGGTCACGCCCAGCAACAGCCTTCTATTCAAAAAGCGTACCACCATAAGCCCTTTACGCGGGCCTAGCGGCAATTGCGCTTCCATAACCAGAGCTCCTTTGGGCAAGGCCCCGGGGCGCGGCAGAAAATTGAACTTGCCAAAACGGCGCACCAGCCACACAACCAGCCACAATATGGCCACCAGCAAAAACAGAATACCCACAGCCTGCGCGTAGCTGCCCCAGGAAAAGGAGCTTCCGCCAAGACCCGTGCTGTGTTCCGCCGCCTTGGCAGCTGCCTGCCCGGCCAGGCCGCCGTCGAGACTGTCAGAAAGGGTATCGGCAAAACGGCCCGCAGCCTGCGCCGCAGCGCCAAGCCCCTGACGGGCCAGTTCCACGGCATTGTCCACCACCCGGTCAAGCCCCTGCGGCAATGAGGCCGCACCCTGCTCCACAGCGCCACGCACCGCCTGCCCCGACATGCCCGCTTCAGTAGCAGCGGGCAAGGAAGAAGACGCCACGCCGCCCGAAGCGGCGGAGGCTGCTGCATGGACGAGGCTAGCCAAGCTGCTTTACCCTTTCGATGGGACTGATGATGTCCGTAAGGCGCACGCCAAACTTTTCATTGATGACAACGGCTTCGCCGCGTGCCACAAGCTTGCCGTTCACATAGACTTCCAGCGGTTCGCCAGCCAGTTTGTTCAGCTCCACCACAGACCCCTGCCCAAGTTGCAGCAGCTCGTTGATGAGCAGACGGGTACGCCCCAGCTCGGCAGAGACGTCCAGCGGAATATCCAGAATGAAGTCCAGCTCGCGCTTGAGCTTGTTGTCGCCGGGCTGACGCGCCATTTCGGTCATATCCTTGAAGTGGGCGTCCGTGGCATGGCCGCCCATGCCTGCGCCAGCGCCGCCAAAAGACTGCTGCGGATGCGCCTCTTCGTCCTGAGCCATGCTGGCCGCCCACTGGGCTGCCAGGGCTTCATCGGCCTGACGCTGCGCGTCTGCGCCAGCAGGGGGAGTTTCGGACGGGGCGGCGGGTTCGGCAGCGCCGTCTGAAGCTTTGGCTGCATCAGATTCTTGGGCGAGTTCGGCTTCCCACTGGGCGGCCAAAGCGTCCTGATCTTCCTGCGACATAGGTCACCTCTTTGTCTTCCTGCCGCCGGGCGCGTCTGCACCCGGAGCGTTGACCGTGCGGGCAAAGCCGCGCAAGAAATTATTCGACAACAAAGTCAGTAAAATACACGCGAATAACGCGCTGTGCGCCCAGTATCTGATTCAGGCGCGCCGCCACTTCGGCCTTGAGCAGCACCTTGCCGTCAGGGCTGGCTATATCGGCATAGTTTTTACCGGCCAGCAGCATGATGATGGCATCGCGGATGCGGGCGTTATTGGCCTGGAGGGCCGCCGAAACATCTGCATTGACCTCCACTTCCATGCTCATTTTAAGATAGCGCCGCCCGGCAGGGTCTGACAGATTGACAGTAATGGACGGCAAGGGCAGCACCATACCGCCGCTGCGCGGCAGATCGCTTTGCCGCTCAATACGCCCGTCGCCACCTGCCTGCCCAGACGCGCCCTGATTGCCTTGCCCGGCTTGTCCGCCCTGCCCCGCCGAGGCGGAACCAGCAGACTGCCCAGCGGCGGAAGATGTTCCCGCGGCATCAGTTGCAAGCGCAGCCCCATTGCTGGAGGGGGTGCGCAAATAGAGCCACCAGTAGCCGCCAATTCCTGCGCCGCTCAAAGTTATGAGCAATATCGCCAAAATAATGACGAGGCGCTTGACCCGGGATTTTTTCTTGGGACTTTCAGCCTGCCCTTCGGGCAGCGCGGGGGCTTCTTTTTCCTTGGCCGCCATAATCAACTCCGTTGGCCTTGTGCGGACTCACAGCCGTGCCGTGCCGCCGTCATGTTCACGGGAGGGACGTCCCCGGAAAACCCCGGAGAGACCCGAAACGCCGCCACCCGCAAAGCCGGCCTCTATGCTGTTGCAGACACTATGCCAGAGGCGGCGTTTTGGCCGGGCGCGGCCCGAAAATATCCGTGCCTATGCGCACCAGAGTGGCCCCTTCGGCCACAGCGGCTTCGAAGTCGCCGCTCATGCCCATAGAAAGCGTGGGCAGGGGCAAACCTGTGTGCTTTTGCAGGCTGTCCCTCAATTGGCGCAGATGGGCAAAATGGGCGCGCGCTGCATCACCGGCATCAAAAACCGGGGGCAGGCACATAAGCCCCTGAACGTCCAGGTGAGGACAGTTCTCAAGTACATAATCGGCCAGTGCCGGCAAATCTGCAGGCATAAGACCACTTTTTTGCGGCTCGGAGGCAATATTTATCTCAAAAAGCACTGGCTGGCGCTCTTCAGCGCCGCTCATGCGTTTTTCAAGACCGTCGGCAAGCTTACGCGAATCGAGGGTGTGTATGAGGGCAAAGGCTCCGCCCACCTGCGCGGCCTTGCGGCTTTGCACATGGCCGATCATGTGCCAGCGAATGCCTGCGGCAAGCGTGGAGGACCCGGCGGACGCCGCCAGATCCTCACGTTTCTGCAAAGCTTCCTGCACATAATTTTCGCCAAAATCCACCTGCCCGGCAGCGGCCACAACAGCCACCTCTTCCGCCGGATGCAGCTTGGATACGGCAATGAGGGTCACGTCCTCTCTGGCGCGCCCGGCAGCGGCACAGGCTGTATTCAGCCTGTCCAGCACATGACGGTAACGGTCCAGCAGTTCCATACCTACTCTGCCATCATGCCGATGTCGCGCAAAAAGGCCGCATCTTCGGTCCAGTGCTCACGCACCTTGACCCACAGTTCCAGATGCACCTTGCCGTCCACCAGAACCTGGATGTCCTTGCGGGCCTCGGTTCCAATGGCCTTGATGGACTGCCCGGCCCGGCCGATGACCATAGCCTTGTGCATGGGACGAGCCACATAAATAGTGGCGTGGATGACGGTTTGCCCGCGCTCTTCGTCTTCTTCCCAGTTTTCAATATCCACGGCCACAGAATAGGGGACTTCCTGCCGCAGGTGCAAAAAGAGCTTTTCGCGAATGATTTCGGCGGTCATGAAGCGCAGAGGCGCGGTGGAAATCTGGTCTTCAGGAAACTGAGCCTGCGCTTTGGGCAGATTCTTGTTAATAAGAGCCACCAGATCGGCCAGACCGTCCCTGCGCAAAGCAGACACAGGAAAGATTTCGGCTCTGGGCCACATTTCGTGCAGCCGTGTCAGCAGGGGCAGCATGCGGCTCTTGTCGCTGAACAGGTCCACCTTGTTGACCACCACAATCATCGGGCGTTCTTCGCTGGCCAGAGCCTGAGCTACCGGGGCCAAGTCGCGCTCCAGAAATTCGGGGTGGCGGATGTAAAGGTGGGCGTCCAGTACAGGCATGATAACATCAGCCTGCCCCAGGCTTTGCCACACGGCCTGGATCATCGTCTTGCTCAGGCGGCCCCGCACCTGTGTGAGGCCGGGCGTATCCATAAAGATAACCTGGGAATCATCATTGGTGAGGATGCCCACAATCTGATTGCGCGTGGTCTGCGGTTTAGGCGTGACAATAGTCACCTTCTGCCCAAGAAGGGAATTAAGCAGGGTGGACTTGCCAGCATTGGGCGGGCCCATAAGCGCCACCCATCCGCAACGGTAGTGCAGGTCGGTCATTACATCTCCTGGCCGAAAAACCGGCCTACGCTGCGCGCAAAAGGCGCAGAAATTTTCTCGAACAATTTCACTCTGAACTTGCTCTGGCGGCTACATGAGCAGCGCCCGCCGTGAAGGCTTGATTACAGCTTCAGCCGTTGCTTTAGCCGTTGTGACGCAGGAAGCTACGGATAAAGACGGCAATGAGTTACGCAAAATCTTACCCAAAGAGTCGCTGTCGTTATCCGTAAGCCGTTGCAGCGTCAGCGGCTTACGCGCCCATAGGGCTTGCCTGAACCGTTACGAACCCGTCTTACGGGGCAGGACAGACCGCTACGGAGAAGACAACCCGGATATTTATTTGCGCGGTTATGCGCCGCAACGGGCGTCTCTTAAACTTTGAGAATGCGTATTCTCAAAGTAAATCTACTCTAGAAACATACTAAATCTGGTTTTCTGTCCCATATCCGCGCGCTGCGGTCAAGCCGCAAGCCAGCCTTCCGGCCCTTGCGCCGGGCAAAAAGCGCGTTTGCCATGCCCACAAAACCTTCTGTTTTTCAGGCAATTGCTGCAAGCAATCCCCTCGTGCCCAGCAAGCCGCAGACGTCGCCATACTTGACGATCATGCCGTCAACGCTTACTCTGGCGCCCATGTTTACTCTCTTCACCTACATGGCTCTTATCGTTGGCGTGAACTACGCCTTTGCCGTAACGCCCCTCATTGAGCTGCCCAATGGCGAACTGTGGGCCCCGCTCTCTCTGGTGGTGGGCTTTATTTTTGTGGTGCGCGACTACGCGCAGCGCCGGGTGGGACACAAAGTGCTGTGGGCCATGCTGGTGGGTTGCATTGTGAGCTGGTATATGGCCACGCCCCAGCTTGCGCTGGCCAGCGCCGCCGCCTTTGCAATGGGCGAGCTTGGCGACTGGGCGCTGTTCACGTTTACCAACCGCCCGTTTTCGCAGCGCATACTTATTTCAAGCCTTGTAGGCGCCCCCCTGGACAGCATTGTTTTTCTGCTCATCATCGGCCTTGCCACGCCCTGGTCCATCATAACCATGAGCGTCAGCAAACTGCTGGGCGCACTACTGGTGTTCTGGCTGGTACGCCGCCGCGAACAGCGCGAATACGCAATGGACCTGGGGGCCTGAACAGGCCACATTGCCTAAGAAGTGAACCCGCTTCTTCCTGAGACTGTCGCTTCAATGCTTCCCCACACCAGCATCCAGCTATGCCTTATGTATATGTGAGGATAGCCGATGTTTTGCCAGGTGGAAGGATTGTAAGGCAGTTACCCCCAGCTTAAAGCTCCCCCTGCTGAGACTTCAGCTTTTGCTGCACCGGATGATGTGCTGTGCAAAAATAGCGACGCCCAGGTATCAACACAGGCTATTTCAGACCCGCCTTGATTATCCTACCGACACATATGAAACGATTTATACTGCGAATATAATAGAATCACGCAACATGTGCCAGCATGGGCGCATGACACAAAACATCTACAGGTTTTAACTAGAGCATTTCAAATTTAGAATGCTCTAATCAGTAGTTATTTTGTATAGCACACCATCACGATCGACGATGTTTAAGGTATTAGATGCGTACTCTATTATGTAGATAGAATCATCATCAATTTTTGCATTCTTAATGTATGTTTCAACCCAATCTTTGTTTTTGTTTATTTTTTCAATTTCCTCTTCCTGATACTTCCCATTGATATTGAATACTAATGACGGCCACTTATCTTTCTCTAAAACAATAGTCAGTTGCCCATCTGGCTCTATTTGAGCGAAATATATTTCAGCTAGTGATTTTATCCCCCTGGAGTGTATTTTTGATATTATATTGACTATATCTACCTTATTGCTATTTACATTTTCGATAGAAAGCTTGTTATCATCTATAATAACAATGGCCTTGCCAATTGTTATTGACCGCAGCTTGTCTATTTTTTTACTTAAAAATGAGATTATATTAAGGAAGACTACAGATATCATTAATAACAACATGTAATACATCATAGATATTTCATTGTTGTATATGACCCCGCCTATGACGGCTCCAAGTACAAAATTGCCAAAAAAATCTATTGGCGTCATTTGAGCCAATTGTGTCTTACCTGAAAAATTTAAATGAGCTATAACAATAGCGAAGCCAATTACTATCTTGCATATTACTATAATTAAATATTCGGTCATTTCTTGCCCCTTTAATTATATTGATAATAACGTTGTAGTATACTTTATTTACCTTGATAATCTGAATGCTGATGCATAGGTTTGCCTGTTCAGCATAAAATACCTCAAACCCCCTTCCCGCTTAGGCTCTCAGACCAAAACACCTCAACGAGCTAACATTATCATTTTTAGAGTATGTTAGCTTTGAAAAAGCTTAAATGCTCTAACGCTGCACAAGAGTGAAGTGCGCAGCAACGCGGCGTGGATTCAGCCTGAAATCGTATTTTATTGAAGAATGATAACTTTGAAATGCAATGCATTTTAAAGTTGCCCTGCCCAGAAGGGGGTTCATGAAGAGAAAGGGTATGCGAGTACAAGTTAGAGCATTTCAATTTTGAAATGCTCAGGTGGCTGCGTGAGCAGACGCCCACCGTGAAGACGTAAGCGCAGCTTCAGCCGTTGCGACGCAGGAAGCTACGGATGAAGACAGCACCGCTATTTATTTGCGCGATTAACCGCCGTAACGAGCGTGTATTAAACTTTGAACATACATATTTTCAAAGTTAATCTGCTCTAAAGAAAGGGCTGTCCTCGATGTAGGACAGCCCTTTCTCATACTCTGAAAGCTCTACTTCTCTACCCGGAAGGTGTTGCTGATGATGGTCAGATCTTCCAGCACTTCCTGCGGCAGATGCCGAAATGGTGGCATGACCGTGCCGGGGTAGCCATTGGTGATAACCTCAAGGGCGCGGGCATGGGTCATCGCGAACTTTTGCAAGTCCGGCGGCGGGGGCAACAGAGTGTGCCCAAACTCCGTGATCTCGCCTGCAACACCGTGGCAGACCGAGCAGGTTTCAGCCCATACAAACATGGCCTCGCCTTCCGGCTCGCGGTCCGGCGGCACGTCGGCCTTGCCGTACATGTCAAACCGCTTGCCCATCGTATCCAGCACCATTTCAATCTTTTCGCGGTCATACAGGCGGAAGTAAGGCATGCCTGAACCGGGCACTCCGTCCCGCACAAGGGTGTACATATACTCCCTGTCGGCGCGAATGGCTGCAATATCCTCTGCCGGAATAAGCAGGCGGGCGGCCACGGGGCCGTCGCCCTTGCCCTCAAGCCCGTGACAAGGGGCGCAAGCCTGATCGTAAATGGTGTCGCCGTTATCGTACACGGTCTTGAGCTTGAGGGAATAAGCATCCAGCGAGGGCTGCCGGAAGGGGTCCATAGTCTTGGCCCGCTCTGTACGGTAGGCGTCGTTGGCGGCCTGCAGGGGATTCAGGGCTTCGACCTGTATGAACTGGCGGCCCACCAGCATGGCCGCAAAGGCCAGCGGCAGCAGCCAGAGCAAACTGCGTGGCGCGGGTAACGGCACGGGCCGTGGGGCTGCCTCTGAAGCCGACTGGCGGGGACGCAACACCCACAAGACCAGCAGGGCTGCCAGCGCGCCCACTGTAAGCGCCGCGACTATGGTCCAGGTGAGTTCCGCCGCCACAGTAAACAACAGGGGAATACCTATGAGGATCTGGGCCAGCGTTGCGCCGAAAACCCAGTTACGCAAGCGCGGGGCTTTTTCCGGGTTATTGCGGGTTGAGAAAAAGAGCTGAAAAGCCGCGCCAAGCACAAGGGCTGCGCCAATGACGTGCAGATAACGCAGCAGCCAGTGCGGGGCCAATGCGGGCAACGTGGCAAAATCCTGCCCGCCCGACTGACCGAACTGGGCCCACAGATGCTGACGTTCCATAAGAGCCAGCGCCCCGGTAAACACGGCAGGCACGGTGAGCAGCGCTCCCACGCCTATCACGCCACAGAGCAGGGCCAACCACGAACGGCTTTCCATTGAGTGGTTAAAGCCGTCAATAAGCAGAAAGGCCACGATAAGCAGGGGTATCACCGCCAGCCAGGCATAGGCGAACAGCCCCGTGGTGGTGAAGAATGAGTAGGAATAACGTATTTGTATGAGCAACAGGGGCGCAATGCCCAAAACCACGGCCAGACTTTTGAGGCCCAGGTGGGTGTGCATGAATTTGCTGTTCCAGCTCTGCCCCGGCTGATCGTTGTTCAGCCAGTCTTGCAAAAAGAACACAAGGCCCAGCACAGCCGTACCGACAATAAGCAGAGCAAAAAGCAAATGCAGACCAAAGCTCACAAAGAGCAGGCCATCGAGCCAGCCGCCGGACAGGGGATGCAGGAGGAAGAGGTCAGTCCACTTGTTCATGGCTACTTCGCCTCCCTGCCCGCTGCATGGGCTGCCGGAATTTTCAGTGCCTGCGGGATCTTGATATAACCCTGCTCTGTTCCGAGCATATAGATATAGTTGGCCAGCAGCAGGCGCTCCGATTCCGATCCGGTAAAGGGCGTCATGAAGGGGCCGAGGTTTTCCGTAATGGCCACAATGGCATTGAGGCTGTCCAGCGTGCGCCCGGCCACGCGAATGCCGATATTGTTCAGCCCGCCTTTGACCGTGGTGTGGCACACCCCGCAGTTGGCGGCAAACAGAGCCTGCCCTGCCACCATATCCGGTGGCAGCTTGCCGCTGTCATCCACCCAGCGCATGCGCGGCAGATAATTCTCATTCTTTTCATCAAGGGCCAGCTTTTCCACCAGCGGCACCTGATTGGCGTACATATAGCCGGGCAGCAGATACGGCCCGCGCACAAATTCGCGGATGCGCTCAAACTCCATAACCATAAATACGCAAAGCAAAATGGCCGGAATGCAGAGAATGCGGCTTATAATGGGCCAACGCAGCACGGCAACCAGCCCCGTGAGGCAAAGCACACCGACGCCCACGGCATTAAGGGTGGGCAGAAAGTCCGGCAGTTGCGACATGTAGGAGGTGGCGACCGCGAACTTCCAATGGGTCAGATAGGTCATTGGTATGCGGGAGAAGTAAACCCACGCGCTGACCCCGGCTACGGCCACGCAGCCTAAAAACACGCCGCCAGCCAGCCGCAGGGCGCTGCCGCGCTCCTGCTGCGTGCCCTTGAAGCGCCAGGCAATCCAGGCCGCAAGCAGCAATGAGCCGATGCCCAACCCCGCCGCCAGCCGCAAAAACACCTGGGGCACAAAGGTGGGGTTGTAGTAGGCCTGATCGAAAGTCTGGCCCCAGGGCCAGCCAGCGGGCGTGAGCATAAAGCCCAGGATGCCCGAAATAAGGATGGCCGAAATGACAGCCATGACCACATAGCCCCAGCCAAGGGCGGTCAGGCGGCCCGGATGCTTTTCCGCCAGTTTGTCCCACAGGTAGTAGTAAAAAAGCAGCAGAATGACTTCAGAGGTAAAGGCTCCCCACTCAATGAACCAGGGCCAGAAAAAGAGGTGGATGAGCGCACCTATGCCCTCAGGCGCAAGAATACCCGTGATGAACCAGATGCCCACGCCCGTCACCGCGCCCACGGAGGTGATAACCACCACCGCTGGCCCCAGCAGACTACGGGTTATGCGCGCCCAGTGCGGCCCCTTGCCCATATACGTCAGGGTTTGAAACAGAATAAGCATGGTCATGAGGCCAATGGCCAGACCGTGACTTATGACGACATGCAACACGGCGTCCAGCGCGATGGTCATGCCATCGCCGAGACCCGGTATGTGCAGTATGGGAAAAATCATGGCTACTTCCCTTCCGTCAGGGGGATGAGCCGCTCGATCTTGTCAGGATGCGTGGGCACGAACTTGGGCCGGGGCTGTTCGTGTATGTAGCCCGCCACGTCCAGCGCCTCTTCCTGCGTGAGGGAAGGCGCGTTCTTGGGCATAAAGCGCCATGCGAATATGGACAGGGTACGCACCCGGTGCATGCCTGCGCCATCGTTGTACGAATCGTCACCCCATACGGGCGGGGCAATGTCTGTGCCTTCGCCGTTGGGACCGTGGCAGCGGGCGCACACGTCCTTATAGACTTTTTCGCCGTTGGCAGTATCGGGCTTGTGGGGATTGTCCATACTTTCGGGAATGGCCCAGGGCAGCTTGGCGTAAATGGGAATATCCTTGGATATCCATTGCAGATAAACCAGCAGAGACTGGATGATCTGGCCGTCCAGCGGCGGCGGCGTTCCGTTCATGCTGCGGTCAAAACAGCCCTGAATGCGTATGCCGAGGTCCACAGTGTATTCATTGCGGTCGCGGTAACGCGGATAGGTGGCCCCTACCCCTACCAACGAAAAGCTCTCCATAGACCTGCCGCCTTCAAAATGGCAGCTGGAACAGGAGAGCTTGCTGTCTTTGCTGACGTATTCCCCGGCGTATTTGCTGGTTTCCGTCATGATCTTGTAACCCAGCATAACTTCGGCCCGGATGCTTTCCGGCGCGTCTTCGGGGCGCGGCGGATTGAACAGGGCTTGCGACGCAGGCACGGCCACTCTTTTGGCTGCCGCTTCGGAGTCCATAGCCACCCGCTTGATAGTGAGCGTTGACCCGAAGAAAGAGAGCACCCACACACCAAAGACAAGCAATATGGCCGCCAGGGCAAGACCCAGATATACGCCACGGTTTTTCATGACAACTCCTGCAGGGGCACGATTCAGCCCGCCCCGGTATGTATGAACGCAATACTTTGTGATTTAGTATGAATATGTTCTCACCCCAAATGCAGGCTTAATGAGAAATATTCATTGTATGAATTTCAAAAATACAGGGCATTGTCAACAGCGCTTCAAAAAAAACGCTATATTTTCGTATAGCTGTAAACAATTTTTATAAAGGAAGACAGAGGTGTAATGCGGTGCATGAATGTTGTTGCATATATATGTTGCAGCAAGCAAATATGGCGGTTTGGGGAACGCCTGGTCGGCGGGGAATTGGTTGCCGCGTGTAGCGCGAGGCTGGAGAGGGGGGGGGCGTTGCGTTCGAGAAGTGATTCGTGCCCTGCGGGCACGGAGGCTTTTCTTCTCTCTATTTCTGCCGCTTGCGCGGCGCGCGGCAAGGCGGGGCCGGTTATGGGGCTTCGCCCCCTTCTCGGCCCCCCTTGCATCCCCCCCGAAGCACCCCCTGTTCTACCCCGACCAACAAATACCTTTTTCGGGGGCGGCTATGCACGAACCTCGCCGACGTGTCGGCTTCGGTTCTTTATGACGCCGCCCCCGGCAATGGCCTGTTCCTTGCCTGAGAAACAGCGCGTGTCGGGGGGTATTCTTTACGCGACAAGCATTTTCGACCTACCTGATGGGAACAGCATTGTTCTCAGGCCCCCTCGCCAATCAGACGCCCTAGCCCTACCCTACAACGGCAAAGCGCCCTATGGCATTGCGCGGCGCGTAGGGAGATCGCCCGACCAAGGGGAGGGAAGCTCCCGAAGCAAAAGACGCGCAGCCCTCGCGAAATGGTGGAATTTGGAAAGCCCTTGAAGGCTACCCCGTGGGAGTGGAGAGATACGAAAACCCAGCGGGGTCGTCCGGGGGGAGTGCAGAGGGGGCCTCGGAGGGGCGGCAGCCCCTAACAGGCCCCCTCTGCCGCACGCCGCGCAGGCGGCAGAAATAAAGAGAAGAAAAGCTGTCGTGCCCGCAGGGCGCAAATGGCTTTATAACAGTGGCGTCATTCTTCTACTGCATCCGCAGCCATTCCCCGCCTTGCCGCCCGCCGCGCAGGCGGCAGAACTAAAGATAAGGAAAGCTGTTGTGCCCGCAGGGCACGAGTCACCCTTACAAAAGCGGTGTCATTTTTTAGCCGCGCACCACAAAAGCCTTCAAAAAAATCCGTCCGTTAAAAATCGAGCGTGATCTTTTCGCGCCCCACGGCGATACGGTTGTTCTTAAAGCCGTAACTGCGGGCATAGCGGGCCAGTTCTTCGAAATGAGAGACGGTTTCACTGACGGCGTGGGCGTCGGAACCAAAGCTGATGGCCAAACCAAGATCAGCGGCGATCCGCATGATGGCAGGTCCGGGGTACGGTTCGTTGAAGGTTTTTCGCAGTCCGGCAGAGGAAACTTCCATTGCCGTATCAGAGCCGCGCATGGCGGTGAGCGCCTTGGCGATGAGATCAAGACTGCCGGGCTGTTTCAGCCACGCCTGAAAATCGTCGTAGCAGCAGACCTTGATGAAATCTGGGTGGGCAACCACGTCTACCAACCCGCTGGAGGCCAGCCGGGCCATTTCTTCATAATAGGCGGTAAAACGCGCAAAACGCTGCGGCTGCGTAAAATCAGCCGCCCAGCTGCGGGGCGATCCCACGGGCACGTCGTGCACAAAATGCAGACCGCCAATCACATAATCAAAGGGATAGAGGCCCAGAATGTTTTTCATCCAGGCCATATTGACAGGCAGCCAGTCCAGCTCCATGCCGAGCAGCACCTGAGGGCTGCCGGAAGGCACGTTTTGCTTGAGGGCCAGCACCTCATCTACATAGGCGGGAAAAGTAGCGCTAAGATCGCCGGTATACAGCGGGCAGGCATAGCCGGGCGGCAGGGGCGAATGCTCTGAAAGGCCGTACCAGTCAAGCTGACTGCCCCTGGCAGCTTCGTACATGTCGGCAACAGTGTCGCGCCCGTGAGCGGCCAGGGTGTGATTATGCAAATCCGCGAGTATCATGCCTCACTCATACTCCCAAGTTGAAGCAAAGGCCACCCGGCAAAGGCTGGAGCATTTTACCCTTAAAAAGTTGAAATGCCCTGAGGCTGCACAAGAGCGCAACGCGGCGTGGGTCCTGCAGAAAATCGCTTTTCCGGCAGAATGGCAACGCTGAAATGCATTACATTTCAGCGTTAATTGATTCTAAAGGCGAATAAAGGCGGCCAGAATGCGCCGCGCGTGGTCGACGTCAGCCGCGATCTGTTCTTTGAGGGCATCCACGGAGTCAAAACGCTTTTCTCCCCGCAGGTGTTCCACAAAATCCAGCCGCATGGCCTGACCGTAAAAATTCCGTCCGCCTTCAAGCAAGAAGGTTTCTACAGTAAGCTCGTTGTCGCCAAAGGTGGGTTTGCGCCCAATGCAGGTAACGGCGGGCCATGTATGGCCGTCTGCGCCTGCCGGGGTTGCGAGCGTGGCATAGACCCCTTCAGTGGGAATTACCACCTGCGGGCGTGCCAGATTGGCCGTGGGAAAGCCCAATCCCGTGCCGCGCCCGTCACCGTGCACAACCTCGCCGCTGAAACCGTGAAAACGGCCAAGCAGGCGGGCAGCCTCACGCACATCGCCCTCGCCGATAAGCTTTCGCAGCGTTGTGGAACTGACCACAGTGCCGTCCACAACCACGGGGGCCAGCTGTTCGACGCTAAACCCGGCGTCCTCGCCCAGGCGGCGCAGCGTATCCACATGCCCGCCACGGTCGCGGCCCAGGGTGAAGTCGTAGCCGACAACCAGATGGCGCAGATTCAAAGGCGCAAGAAAGGCCTGCACAAAACTGTTGGCATCGTGGGCGGCCAGTTCCGGGGTAAAGGGAAGCTCCAGCACATGCTGCACCCCAAGGGCTTCCAGCAGCGTAAAGCGCTCCTCACGCGTGGTCAGGGGCATATGCCCAAGCTGGGGCGCAACCACCTGCCGCGGATGCGGCCAGAAGGTCATGACCACGGGGGTCAGCTTTTCGCTGGCGCACACATCCAGCGTATGCCGGATAAGTGCCTGATGCCCAAGGTGCACACCGTCAAAATTGCCGATGGTGAGCCCGCTGTTTTCGAGAAAACTCAATTCTTCAATGGAATGTGCGATATTCATATCTGCCGGTTCCAAGGCAAGGCGTCAGCGCAGTAAAGCCCCGTATAACCGGGCATCGCGCTGACGGCCCTATATTAGCCTGTCGAATATATGTTTGTAGAGTTTGCGGATGTGCAGAACGAGCTTGAGGTTGGCGCTTTTGTCAGCCTTTTCGCTCTGTGAGAAAAAGGAGGTCAGGTGGCGGGCCACATTGCTGAAATCGCCGTCGCCCATAGGTTCCAGCATACCCCAGTACTCGCGGCCACGCGTCAAGACCAGCGCACTGGCCCTGTCCCTGTGTTTTGCGGCATATTCCCGCAAAAAAGTGTCAAACATCACGTCCGCATCCTGCGGAAAGGATCTGGCAAGGGCCAGACGCCACAAAGCCATATACAGCCCGCGCAGCTCAAGCAACATCTGACGGCGGCGCAAAAACTGCATGCGTCCAACGCCCAGATATGCCAGTTCCACAGTAAAATCCGCGTCAGCGTACAAGGCCATGAAGTTATCCAGGGCCTGCCGCATAGTGTCGGAAAGAACGACGGATGACGCCGCTTCCGGGGATATGGTTTCAGAAGCTGGTCCCGATGTGTCGTCCATATGACGCATAGAACTCCGTCAGCTTATTCAGCGGTATCCGTTTTGCTTTGCACATTCCGGGGCGCTGAGTCCCCGGCATCCCTGCCCTGTTGACCGTCTCGACGACGTGGAGAGCGGCGGCGTTTGCTCGAACGGGCCTCCGCATTTTCGCCGCTGGCAGTTCCATTACGGTCGCTTGGCTCGCCGTTGGCGCTTTTGCCGCCATTGCCGCCGTTGCCGCCTTTGGAGTTTCTGCCGCTACGGCCCGAACCCCCACGGCCTGAACTGTGACGTGCGCCCTCACCCTGCCGGGCGGGACTGGGCGCAGACTGGTCTGGAAAGCGACTTTCACGCAGGCTTTCCTGATGGGCGGAATCCAGCAGCATGGCCAGCAGCAACGCGCTGTCTTCGCCATCGCCTTCAGCGGCGAGTTCGCGCGCCAACTGGACATAGCGGGCCACGCGCATGCGTTCAAGGCCTGTCAGATTACGAAAACGCCCTTCAAGAATGGCCGTCAGGCGTGTGCCTGCCACGCGGGCCACGTCTTCATCCGTGGGCAGCGGCATGGGGATAAGACCAATCTTGTAATGCTTGGCAATGCGGTCAAGCTCCATGCGCTGCATGACGTCCACCAAAGAAATCACCGTGCCAGCGGCTCCGGCGCGTCCGGTACGTCCGGCGCGGTGGATGTAGCTTTCGTGGTCTTCGGGCGGCTCATAAAGAAAAACGTGCGACAACTCGGGGATGTCAATGCCGCGCGCGGCAACGTCCGTAGCGACCAGATACTGCAGCTTGCCCTGGCGTATCTTTTCCAGCACGGCTTCACGCCGGGACTGGGAAAGGTCGGCGGAAAGTTCGTCGGCGCTGTAGCCAAAGCCCTGCAACACCCCGGTCACATAGTGCACGTTGGACTTGGTATTACAAAAAATGATTGCCGAAGCGGGGTGTTCCGTCTCCAGCAGGCGCACCAGGGCGCGGTCCTTGTCCATGGGCTTTACTTCGCAAAAAAGGTGCTGCACTTCGGCCACATGCACTTCTTTTTGCGAAAGAGAAAGCATGGCTGGCGCGGACATGAACTCCCCGGCCAGTTTAAGCACGTGCGGCGGATACGTGGCCGAGAACAGGCAGGTATGAATGGCCCGCCTGGGCAGATAGCGCTGTATCTCTTTCATGTCCGGGTAAAAACCGATGGAAAGCATACGGTCGGCCTCGTCGAAGACCAGTTCGCGCAGGTCTTTGAGGTCCAGGGTACGGCGCAGCAGGTGGTCCAGCACACGGCCAGGGGTGCCCACAATAAGCTGTGCCCCTTCACGCAGGGCGTCCATCTGTTTTTTGTAGCCCACGCCGCCGTAGACGGCGGCTGTGACAATGCCTGTGCCCTCAAACAGCACAGCGGCCTCACGCTCAACCTGCACGGCCAGTTCCCGCGTGGGGGCCAGCACAAGCGCCTGCGGAGCCTTGAGGTCTGCAGACAGGCGGGGCAGCATGGGCAAAAGATAGCAGCCGGTTTTACCGCTGCCCGTGCGCGACTGCACCATAATGTCGCGCCCTTCAAGCAAATAGGGGAATGCCAGAGACTGAACAGGCATCAGCCCCTGCCAGCCCGCGCGTGCGCAAGCTTCGCGCATGCCTTCGGGCAGATCGGCCATAGTCACTCGCGGCAACGCGTCTTCGGGCTCGCTGACGGATATGCCGCTAAGCGGGGTTTCCGCAACGTCTGCTGACGTATTTTCCACTGTTGTGACTGCGGCGTCTGGATCGGAGGGTGTTTGATGTTCAGACATGTATTTATCCCGGCGGCATGCCGCCTTTAAATATGATTTCGCTAACGGATGAGCATGCCATAGCGCGATTAATTGCGCAAGTTGCCTTGAATCACGCCGTACTGCGGGGGCACGCAATGAGGCTGCATCCACACCCTTTCGCTGGTTGTGAGCAAAAAAACATCGCACGGCAAATGAAACAAGGCCGCATTCCGGTCAGCACACACCTGCTGCGCAACGCAAATCTTGCGGCTGCCGCAACAGGCTTTTTATCCGGTATTTTTGACGTAAAAGAGCGTGTGAAGCAATGCAGGCCATGTATTTACCTTCTATAACAGGCTTTGCTTGCGTCTCATTGCGCTTGCGGTTAGATTTGTTCCCTTTGCCGGACAATGCGTGCCGTGCAAAACACTGCCCGGCGACACATGGCTGCCGCCTTTTTCAAGGAGTGTGTATGACAGCCCCAGAACCGAAGCCCGCCGCCGTTCCCGGCGAGGACTTCACCCCTGACTTCAGCAAGGGTCTTCTGCCAGCCATAGCGCAGGACCACGCCAGTGGCGAGGTTCTCATGCTGGCCTATATGAATGGAGAGGCATGGCGCAAGACCCTTGAAACCGGCGAGGCCCATTACTGGAGCCGCAGCCGCAAGCAGCTCTGGCACAAGGGCGGCACATCCGGCCATGTGCAGAAAGTTTGCTCTCTGCGGCTGGATTGTGACAGTGACACGATACTGCTGCAGGTGGAGCAGATTGGCGGCGCGGCCTGTCATACGGGGCGACGTACCTGTTTTTACCGGGAATGGAAGGACGGCGCAGCAAGCATTTGCGCCCCTATGGTTTTTGACCCTGAAAAAGTCTACGGCGTATAATAAGGACAGCATCATGAGCGCGGATATGAAGCCCATCATAAAACTGGGCGTGCCCAAGGGTTCGCTGGAAGAAGCCACTATCAATCTTTTTGAACGCGCGGGCTGGAAAATCCGCAAGCATACGCGCAACTATTTTCCAGATATCAACGACCCCGACATTACGGCTTCATTGTGCCGCGTGCAGGAAATCGGCGGCTATATTGAGGCAGGCGTGCTGGACGTGGGCATCACTGGCCTGGACTGGCTGACCGAAAGCAACCACGACGGCAACGTCGTGCACGTCTCTGACCTTGTGTACTCCAAGACCTCCAACAGGCCCTGCCGCTGGGTGCTGGCTGTGGCGGGCGACGCCCCCTACCGCACCGCCGCCGACCTGGCAGGAAAGCGCATCGCCACAGAACTGGAAGGCATGACCCGCCGCTACTTTGAAAATGCTGGCGTGAAAGTGGACGTCTTTTATTCCTGGGGCGCTACCGAAGCCAAGGTTGTAGAAGGCCTTGCCGACGCCATTGTGGAAGTGACCGAAACCGGCACGACCATTCGCGCTCACGGCTTGCGTATCATTGACGAAGTCATGATTTCCTACCCTGTGCTCATTGCCAACAAGGAAGCCTGGGCCGACCCGCGCAAGCGCGCCAAAATCGAGCAGCTTGACCTGCTGCTTCAAGGCGCACTGCGCGCCGAAAATCTGGTGGCGCTCAAAATGAACGCCCCGTCGGACAACCTTGCGGCCATTCTTGAGATGCTGCCGTCGCTCAATTCCCCCACCGTGTCCCCCCTGCGGGACGAAAAATGGCTTTCCGTTGAATCTGTGGTGCAGATTGACGTGGTGCGCGACCTTATCCCGCGCCTGCGCGAGGCCGGAGCCGAGGGCATTATTGAATTCGCTCTGAACAAGGTCATCTAACAACATGACAAGGGCGGCCTGCGCAAAAGCGCGGGCCGCCCTTTTTCCTTTTCAGCCCAGCACCACATTTTGTGGCAGCCGTGCCGCCTGCAATTTCCCCGTCCACACAAGGAGCTCTCATGAGTAATGACGCCAGCCGCGATTTTATTGACAATCTGCCCGAGCTTGGCCCGGACGAAACCTTCTGCTTTGACTGCAACCCCGATGTGCCCTGCTTCAATCGCTGCTGTGCGGAACTTACCCTGCCGCTCACCCCTTACGACATTTCGCGCCTGCGCCGAAACCTTGGCATGACCAGCGAGGCTTTTCTTAATACCTTTACTACCCTGCGCTCGTTTCCCGACACGGGCTTTCCCCTGCCCATGCTGCGCATGCTGGACGGGCCTGAAGAACCATGTCCTTTTGTGACGCCTGCGGGCTGTTCCGTGTATGAAGACAGGCCCGGCGCCTGCCGCTATTACCCCATCGGGCGCGGCACAAAAATGGCTACCGACGGCATCGCCGAGCGATTTTTTCTTGTGCGTGAATCCCATTGCCACGGCTTCGACAAAGGCACCAGCCGCACACCGCACCAGTGGATGGAAAACGAAGAGCTGCAGGCCTTCAACGAAGCCAACGACCGATACATGCGCCTCATGGCGCTGGTACGCGCCAGCGGCAAACCTCTGGAAGCGCGCATGGCCACCACAACGGTGCTTTGCCTCTTTCAGCTCGACAAGTTCCGTGAACTTATCGAGGCCATGAAAATATTCAGCCATGTAGACGTAAGCGAATCACGCAAAGCAGCGATTATGGAAGACAGCCAGGACGGGGACGTGGCGGCCCTGTACTTTGCGCTGGATTGGCTGGAACTGATGCTTTTCGGGCAAAGCCAGGGCCTTGCCAGAAAGTAATTATGCGTATTTTTTCACAATAACACGACAACCCTATAATTTTCACACGAAACCAAGCAAAGAGGTGCGTTTTTTTGTCTTTAGTGCCAACTAGTTGTATTGATTGACGCAAAACAGCCTCAAAAAGGTGACAATTAATCCCCTTTTGGCGCGAAAAACCGTTGCTCGTGATAAATTTCTTTTACAAACAGTAAAGAATATGTCACGGTAGCTCCGTGTATGGGAGAAGACAGGCAATTTTCATTTTTTCATGAAAAAACTGCTTGTTACAAACACAAGGCTGCACCGGGGCGCGCCGCGCAGCCATATGTGCCTGTACATGTCATTGTTGGGGCCATGACCTACGGCCGTTGGCCGGCCACAATCGTATTGGAGGAGAGTATGAGTTTTGGCAGACAAGTGTATGAGTTTCTGCTGAGCGGCTCACAAGCTTACGCAAAATGGGATCTGGAGGTATCAACCTCCATTCTCAAAAACCGCAAAAAGATGCTATTCTTGCTGGCACTCGTTGTTCCAGTTCTTGCGGTCTGCATGGCTGAAGCTTATGAGTACCATGAAATGCTGGGCGGCAAATCCGCCTACGCGCCCGCCTTCTACACCACTAACATCTTTCTGGCGTCCATAGCAGTGGGCCTTGCCGCCGGTCTTATCACGGGGTGTATTGGTGCTGGCGGCGGCTTCATCATTACCCCGGCGCTTATGGCCGTGGGCGTCAAAGGCATCTTGGCGGTGGGCACAGACCTGTTCCACATTTTCGCCAAGGCCATCATGGGCACCACGGTGCACAAAAAGCTCGGCAACGTTTCGGGCAAACTGGCCGTAGCATTTTTGGCCGGGTCCATTATCGGAACATTTATCGGCGGCGCCATCAATAAAGGCCTTTATAACGCCGACCCCCTGCTTTCTGAATTGTTCATTAGTAGTATTTATGCTGTTTTGTTAGGTTTTCTTGGATTTTATGCTTTGTTTGACTTTTTGAAGAGCTCGCGCGGCGGCGCTGCCGCCAGCCAGGACGCCCACGGCGGCAGCTCAGGCATGACCGGCCTCGCTGTAAAGCTTCAGGGCCTTCGCATGCCCCCAATGATTTCCTTTGATGAAGACCTCGTGCCTGGCGGCCGCCGTATTTCCGGCTGGATTGTCGCCGCAGGCGGCGTGTTTGTGGGCCTTTTGGCCGCCATCATGGGCGTGGGCGGCGGCTTCGTTACCTTCCCGATGTTCGTGTACATCTTCGGCGTGTCTTCAATGACCACCGTTGGTACCGACATTCTGCAGATTATCTTTACCGCTGGTTTTGCCGCCATTGGCCAGTACGCCATTTACGGCTACGTGTTCTACACCCTGGCCATCGGCATGCTGCTCGGTTCACTGCTTGGCATCCAGGTTGGCGCTCTGACCACCAAGGTGGTTAAAGGCATCCACATCCGCGGCTTCTACGCTATCTCCATCATTGCCGGCTTTATCAACCGTGCCGCCACCCTGCCCAAAAAGCTGGTGGAAATGGAAGTGCTGAACTGGTCGCCCAGTATTGTGGGTATTATCGAAAGCGTGGGCAACGTCGTGTTCTGGGTCGTTGTGGCGTTCTTCGGTATCTGGGTATTCAGCAAGTTCTTCCTTAATATTGGCAAGCTCAGAGGGGAGGCCTGATTATGCTCGTACATGCTAAAGCACCCTTTATCCGTGGCTGCCTGCTGCTGATTTCGTTCCTGATCCTTTTCGCGATCATGCTCATGCCCCTCATGAAGGATGAGCTTGGTAACCATATGACCGGTCTGCAGTACGCGGACAACGTGTTCAACGAGCTGTCCAAGGGATCTTCCTACTTCATTCCTGGCGTGCGTAACAGCGTCAAGACTGTGGAAGGCAAGACCGTTGAGCTCAGCGTCAAGCTCAAAAAAGCTGACTTGGCTGAATTGGCGGGCATGGTGCTCGAAAAGTCCGGCGCAACTGAAGTGCGCATAGAAAACGGCAAGGTTACCTTTTCCGGCAACCTCGGCGTTATCCTGACTTCGGCCACTGACGACGCTGACAACCTGTACAATAACGATGCTGACGCTGTTGCGCAGAAGTACGACGGCCAGCCCGCCCTCAAGGTTGCGGCTGCATGGTGGTACCTGCTTTCGCCCAGCATCAAGGAACTGCAGAAGCAGCACAAGATTGAAGAAGCCCAGGTCGTTGACAACGTTATGCGTCGCGCCATCGAACCCGGCAACAACTTCTTCAGCGTGCCGCCTGCCAAGGTGTCCGAGCATCTTATTCTCATGAGCGCCATGCTCATCTTCTATGTGCTCTACACCCTGTGGTACGGCTTTGCCATCTTCGAACTTTTCGAAGGCATGGGCTTGGCCATGACCAAGTCCAAGGTAAAGCAGGAAAGCTAAACATCTCCTGATCCAACGCTTAAACGGGCTGCCTGCAAGGGCAGCCCGTTTTTTTCTGTTCAAGAGATGATTGCCTTTGAGACAATATACCCTCAACGTTGTCATTTTGACCGGAGATGCAATACTTGCAGAATTCGCGCTGCGTGCACTCTCACGCGACGGCATAGCCTGCCCGGTGATGGCATCCCCCGACAAACGGGTGGAAGCTCCCGCAGCAAAAGCCGCGCAGCCCCCGTGACCTGCGAAATATGGCGGAATATGGAAGACCCAGCGGGGTCGTCCGGGAGAGTGCAGGGGGCATCGAAGGGGCAGCCGCCCCTAACAGGCCCCCTCCGCCGCACGCCGCACAGGCGACCCAAATGGAGCACCGTCAGAACAACCCAGAGCAGGTTCCTTTTGAACTTCTTCGCAGCTAGAAGTTAAAACGCCTAAAAGGGCCGCGCATGCGCCCCAATGAAGCGCAACTATACTTGTGTTACATTTTGGCCCCACGCTGTTGCGTAAACGTCTTTTGACCACAGGCAAAAAACGCCGCAACATGATCACATAGCTCCACTTGAAGCACGGCGGCAACACGAGCAGACGACCGCCGTTAAGGCACGAGCGCAATTTCAGTTCTTGCACAGGACTTGTCCGCCCCCCTGAAAGAATCTGCACACACTGCTGGGCAGCACCTCTGCAAGAGCTTCAAACGTTGCACGCAAAGACTGCGAAGACAACCGCGCACAAATGTTGTTTATTCATATAGTTACACGCCGCTCCAACATGTCTCAACTGGGGCGCATGTCCATAAAAGCAATCTGTTTCAGCATTGCATGCTGGCAATCAGAGTATTGGGCAGCAATGCCAATAGTATCTTGAGGGCGAAGGGTCTACACCGTGGCTGTAATACGCTCCAATTCTCCATACACCCGTGTTGCAGATGAATTTTTAAATCTGAAATACGGAACATTTTAAAATTGTCCGGCCCATCCGGCTGAATTACTATACTATCAAACAGAACGCAGGATAAAAATGAACATGATGTGCGCCTCATTTTGCTGTAAACAAAACAGCGCTTTCATTGACTAACTGATAGCCCTATCGTAATATAACTTATTAGCTTTTATGCCATAATACCTGCCTATCAGGTAGGCTTTTCATCTGAACGGTAAACTCTGTCCAGCCTTACGAAAAAGCCTCTGTGCGTGTCCCGAAGATTTTTAATTCATCCTTCTATGAATAATGCTCCGGGAGCGACCTTCCATTCGCGAAAACAGCCGCCCCCCGGCAGCACAGAATGAGAGCTAAATGACCGCTGCCAACACTTACTGCCTCTGGAACTCCAACACTACAGAAGCCTTTGCCAACGCCATGCGGCAAAGGGCCAGCGTGCGCGTCAGAAGTTGCCTGCTTCATGAGGGCAACCTGACGGATATGGTTTTGCACGGCAAATTTCGCAGTGTTGAAGGGCGTGAGGTACAGTTCATAGTGCGTCACAAAGAGGTGATTCCTGGCAAAAGCAAAGCGCTGGAAAACACCTGCGAATTCTTTTTTTGCCTGGAAGAGGAAAGTTCTTCTGGCAAGGTTCGCATGGGGTATCAAGGGCCAGGAATAGTGCTCGAAGTTGGCCAAAACGAGAAAAACGAGTTGCGCAACTTACGCCTGCGTCTTGCCAAGGATTGCTCCGTACGGCAGATGCGCCGGGACAAAAGAGTTCCCTGGAGCACAGACCGCAGCCGCCTTGCGGGCGTTGTACCACTGGAAGACGCGCCCGCCACAAGGACAGATCTGCGCGGCCTGCTGGCCCAGTACTACAACTCCAGCCACCCCAACCCGCTGCCACTGGTCAACATTTCCGCAGGCGGCGTATGCGCCTGCATTCCTGAAGAGCTGGCCAAGCTTTCCCGGACAAGCAACTTCTCCTACCTTTTCTTTATTGTTCCCAACAAGGCTCCGGCAGCTGCACAGCCCTACATTTTTCTTTCAAAAAAAATGGGCCTCTGCCGCAACCTGTGCGATGAGGGCACAGCCCTGCGGCTTTTGTTTACCGAGGAGCTCAACTGGGATTCGCCAGGACCGAACCTTAAATGGACCGACATCCTCGCCTCGGGCTCCAGCCGCCTGCGCACCTGCCTTGAGGAATATTATGACAACGAGGACGAAATTTCGCTGACCGCCTAAATGGTCTTTTGACGCAGCCTGCGCCCGTATTGGCTGCATTGTGGATTGGACGCTGATGCAAATTAGCGCTGCCTGCGGATCTTCCTTACACGCATCCCTTGCCTTACGGCACTTCCTGCCTGACGTCTTTAAGTCGGGGCACTTTGGGAATGTACATTCTCAAAATTCACGACACGCTTGTTACGTCCCGAGTTCAGCTGGCATTCACATTTTCGACTGAATGGCACCCTTGAAATGTGAAGCATTTCAAAGGTGATCTGCACTGGGGCTTGCTTCACAACGCGTCAAGCATCCTCAATTTCGCGGGCAATGTCTGAAGCCGCACCTGCGGCTCAACGCCGATTGGCGTCGGTAGGCGGCGGGCGACGTCGGTCAGCGGCAGCCGCAATCGACGGGGCATTCCTCCAATCGCACGGCTCTCGCGGCCACACGCGCCCAATAACAACACCCTTTCAGCTCTGACGGCGTCAGCAAAGTGGCGGTTCGCTCGTTCGCCACAGGCTGATAGCCCATCGCAATCAAGTGCGAACACCACCCCCTTGCCTTCAGGGCAGTCCAAGGTGCTGGCGCATAAGCCGTAGTCAGGCACCGTCAATTTATTTGCTCAACGCTCGCAAAACGGGCAAACCGCCGGGCATCATATGTACGCTCTGGCACACATGATTTTCACCCACACCACAGGTCAGCAAGTGTTTTCGGCGCGTTGTTCGAGCCGCACCCGCCACGTTCGCCACATATCCATCATTCTTTCATTTGCCGGGCAGGGAAAATTTGCCCGCCTCTAGTGGTGGCATTCAAATTGCATATTTTCAGAGCATCCGCCCCAAGCGGAAAGTTTGACCCCACCCGCGCATGCGGCCATATAATAGAGGACACAGCCATGGAAATTTCCGGCATCAATACATTCCACCCCTTCACGTTCCCCCGCACCGACAAGGACGATTCCGGCTCCACCCCCGCCGCCGTGCAGGACGTTGTTAATCTGAGCACCCCCAAGCTGCTGGAAGATCATGAAGTGGATTCTGTCATGGATGACACCCTTAATATGATCGCCCAGGACAACGTTGGCGCTCTTTCGGTCCACAGTGGCCTGAGCCAGAGCCGGGTTTTCGCCCTGCTCGGCATGTAGCTCTGCGGGCTGCGAACATAAAATTTCGCAACATATACAGTGAAAATTTGACACTTGCTCAGGCTTGAGGCTATCGTTCTCAGTCTGCACTTGGCACAGAACTTTGTTCTGTGCCGTGTTTTTTACTAACAGCACTGTATTACCGCAGCCAGCATAAGAGGACAGGGTGATGACCGATATTGACCGCCAAATGGCTACCATCAAGCGCGGCGTGGCCGAACTTATCGACGAGAACGAATTACGCAAAAAAATCGCTCGCGGTAAGCCCCTGCGCATCAAGGTGGGCTTTGACCCCACCGCTCCCGACCTGCATCTGGGGCACACGGTGGTCATGCACAAGATGCGCCATTTCCAGGAACTGGGGCACCATGTGATCTTTCTTATCGGTGACTTCACCGGGCGTATCGGCGACCCTTCCGGCCGGTCTGAAACCCGCCCTCCTCTCACCGAAGAACAGGTGATGGCCAATGCAGAGACCTACAAAAAGCAGGTCTTCAAAATTCTTGACCCCGAAAAGACCGAAGTCGCCTTCAACTCGGCCTGGCTTGGCAAGATGGACGCCACAGACTTCATCAAACTGGCCTCCAGCTACACTGTGGCCCGCATGATGGAACGCGACGACTTTGAAAAGCGCTTTCGCGAACAGCGCCCCATTTCCATTCACGAATTTCTTTATCCGCTCTGCCAGGGCTATGACTCCGTCGCGCTCAAAAGCGATGTGGAAATGGGCGGCACTGACCAGAAGTTCAACCTGCTGGTCGGGCGCAACCTTCAGGCCCACTACGGCATTGAAAGCCAGTGCATTCTTACCATGCCCCTGCTGGAAGGTACGGACGGCGTGCGCAAGATGTCCAAATCTTACGGCAACTATATTGGCATCGACGAAGCGCCCTCAGAGATCTTTGGCAAAGTCATGGCTGTCTCTGACGAACTTATGTGGCGCTACTATGAGCTGCTTTCTTCCAAAAGCCTTGAAGACATCGCCAGCCTGAAAGAACGTGTTGCTGGCGGCGATGTACACCCCAAGGCAGCCAAAGAAGCTCTGGCGCACGAAATGGTCAGCCGCTATCACAGCCCCAAGGACGCAGACGAAGCCCAGCAGGGATTCAATGCGGTTTTTGCTGGCGGCGGCGTTCCGGACGATATGCCCGAGCACCAATGCCAGAACGGCGAAGACAGCACCCCGCCTGTTTTTCTTGAAGCCGCAGGCCTTGTCAAAAGCCGCGGTGAAGCCAAACGTCTTATGAAGGAAGGTGCGCTTGCCATTGACGGCCAGCGTTGCGAAGACGCAATAAGCCCCCTGCCCGCAGGCGAATATGTGGTAAAGCTCGGCAAAAAGCGTTTTCTCAAGCTTATTGTGCGCTAGGGGCTGTCTCTAAATAAATGACTTTGCGCCAAGGGCGAGGAAAAAGGCCTTTTTTACGAAAGGAGTGTATTCTTACGGTACATACCTGGAGTAAAAAGGGCCTTTTGACGTAGCCAGTTGGACAAAAGAATTATCTAGAGCCCCCCTAGCCTGTAGACTACACACGACAAGGAAAACTTTGCCATAAAAACGACAGCCATTACACAGGCTGCCGTTTTTTATGGCGAATAAAGCAATTCAACTAGTGCCAGTCGGGCTGCTGAACAGCTGGCCACATGACCTTACGGGGCAGAACAGCAATGCCACGGGCAAAGAAAGCCCGGCTCTTTATTTACGAGAGTAAACGCCGCAACAAGCGTGTTTTGGATTTTGAGAAGACACATTCGCAAAATCCACCCACTCCCGACAAGACCGTCACGCGATGGATTTTTTTCTATAGCACGAAGAATAAACCCCGTTATGCAGGGAGCATCTTCTTATGGCATCAGGCTGGAATAAGAGGAAAAATTCGACATAGAGACAACTAAAAAGACACTGGGGAAGACACTGGCCGGCGTTGAAGCTATACAACAACTGAAATACCCAAGGGTTCAGGTTGCCCACCTGTTGTCCCACCGGCAGATATTGCGGAACTGGCGCCCCCGGCCCCCGTATTCAAGGACTCACCGCGCAAAACGCGATCCGCAGCAGTCAGATTGCCCGATGCGGTTTCCGCTGACTCAAGAGCGCCTTTTGAAGTCACTGCACCAGCTACAGGTGCCAGATCTGCCACCATACTTGCAGTCAAACCGCCCGCCTTACCTGCCAATCCTTCAAAATTGTTTGGCAAAGTACCAGATAAACTGCCCACCGAACTCTCTGGCAAACTTTCTGCCAAGCTGTCTGGCAAATTGGCAGCGGCCCCTGTTGATGCAGGATTTTCCGCCTGTGCATCACCCCTGTTGTCCGCCGGGTTTTTCTGACTTTGCTTGGCCTTTTCTTCAAGCCGCCGATGCAGTTCATCCAGATTTCTTTCTGATGCCTCAAACGCGTTCTGCTGCATGTCGAAGCCCATTTGCCGGGCGGCTTTTTTGCCCTCAAGTATACGCTGCGACATGCTCTCCGTTGCGGCGCACGCAGCCATACCAGCGGCCAAAATACTGCTTTGCCTGCTGGACATGGCCTGTTTGTCTGCTTGAGCAGCCAGATGCCTGCCTTTGACATAGCGCGATTCTTCGCTGCTGGCGTTGAAAAAATTCTGCGCCATAATGCTGTCTGAACCGATTCGTATACTCATGGCGGCCTCTGGGGGGGTCTGGTAATTTTTGGGTGCTCCCTGCTTATAGAATCGGCGTGCGCAACAAATACATTAGAAAAAAACGTATTCAAAATTGTTGCGCCGTATACCGATGTGAACCTTCCCCAATGGCGGCACTGCGTTAGAGCATTTTAGCTTTGAAAAAATTTAAATGCTCTAACGCTGCACAAGCGTGCAGCGCGCCGCAACGCGGCGTGGATTCTGCCGAAAATCGCATTTTTCGGCAGAATGACAACTTTGAAATGTAATGCATTTCAAAGTTGATCTGCTCTAGATGCGCATAACGCGGCACAGCAGAAAAACCCTTTTGCCGCACACACTGACTGCAAGACTGCCCACAAACAAAGGCCGCGCCATCGGTTCAGCCAAACAGCGAGACTCCGCTTGCGCTTCAACGGCTGAAAGAGACGTGCACTGTCTCCGGCCCGCTGCTTCTGTATCAGCCGTCCAGCGCCATTTCCGCCGCCGCAGTGGCGTGCAGCAGCGTTGTGTCCAGCATGGGGGTGTCGGTATCCTGCGGGCGCACCAGCAGGCCAATCTCTGTGCAGCCAAGCACTATGCCCTGCGCCCCCTGCCCACGCAGCCCGTCAATGACAGACAGAAATTTTTGCCGCGAAGCCTCTTCAATGCGGCCCATGCACAGCTCCTGAAAAATGACGTCATTAATCATGCCCCTGCCTTCGGCATCAGGGGTGAGCACCTCAATGCCCCGGCTCTGCAACACGCCGCTGTAAAAATCTTCTTCCATTGTGTAGCGTGTACCCAGCAGGGCAGCCCTGGTCATACCCCGGCGCAACAATTCGTTGGCCGTGACCTCCGCCAGATGCAGCAACGGAATATTGACCGCTGCCGCCACCTGCGGAGCCACCTTGTGCATGGTGTTGGTGCAGATAAGCAAAAAATCCGCCCCGCCGCGCTCCAGACGACGAGCGCCGTCAGCTAGAATGGCCGCGGCATCGGCCCATCGGCCTTGGGCCTGGCAGGTTTCAATTTCAGCAAAGTCCACACTAAACAGCAGACATTTTGCCGAATGAAAGCCACCAAGCCGCTGCTTAACCACGCGGTTGATTATCTGATAATAGGAAACCGTACTCTCCCAGCTCATGCCGCCTAACAGGCCGATGGTTTTCATGTTCGCTCCCTGTATGTGATGGTGCCATGCGGCGGCGTCTGAACGTCCGCTTGCTTTTATTTGGGGGTCTTATACCGTACTCTGTCAAGGGGAGGCCATATGCACAAACTCTATGTAGCCATGGTGGGGCTGCCCGCCCGCGGCAAGTCCACGCTGGCCAAACGTATTCGCGACGGCCTTATGGCCGAGGGCATTCAGGCAAAGCTCTTCAACAACGGCGACATGCGCCGGGCGCTTATGGGCGCGGAGTCTACCAGCCCTGATTTTTATAATCCCTCCAACGCGGCGGGGCGTGAAGCCCGTGAAATGATCTGCCGCCGCAATATGGATCTGGCCCGTGGATGGCTGGCCGATGGCGGCGAGGTGGCCATTTTGGACGCCACCAATGTAAGCCGGGGCCGCCGCCGCATGATTGAGAGCACGCTGACCGACCACCCGGTGCTGTTTGTCGAGTGCGTCAACGAGGACCAGCTTTTGCTCAAGGCGTGTATCCGGCGCAAAACCACGCTGCCGGAATACGCGGCCTACAGCGAAGAAGAGGCCCTGCAAAGCTTCATGAAGCGTATAAGCTACTATGAAGCCATCTACGAACCGCTGGAAGAAGAAAAATTCTGGCTCTGCGTGGACTCCACAGCCAACCGGATTCTGGCAGAGCGCCCCTGTGAAGGCTCGCCCTTCTACCCGGCCATACGCGAAATTGTGGTCAGCGCATGGGTTCACTGTCTGTATCTCGTACGCCACGGACAAACGGAATTCAATGTTCGCGGCCGTATTGGCGGCGATCCTCCCCTCACGGCCAAGGGCCGCGCCCAGGCCCAAGCCCTGGCCCAGCACATGCGCCATAAGGAAATCGACTGGGTTTTCACATCCACCCGGCTACGTTCGCACGAAACGGCTACCCCATTGCTGGCCGAGCGCCCCGGAGCGCACATAATGGCCTTCAAAGAATTTAACGAAATCTGGGCCGGAGACTGCGAAGGCATGCTGTACAGCGAGATACGGGAAAGAATGCCCCAGGTCACCGCCGGGCGCAATGCCAACAAATTCGCCTATGCCTATCCCAATGGTGAAAGCTACGCGCTGCTGGGCGAACGCGTACAGCGCGGCCTGCGGCGTGCCCTGTTTCTTGCTGGCGACACGCCTCTTGTCATTGTTGGACATCAGGCTATCAACCGGGTCTTGCTGTCGCTGTTTTTACGGCAACGAAGCGAGGACGTACCCTACATTTACATCCCCCAAAACCAGTATTACCACATCAGCCTGACGCCGCGCCGCAAGGTCTTTGAGAGGGTTCCCTATCAGGATGACAGCAGATAAATCTTATCAATTTACTTGCCTTTATTGATAATAGGATTTACTATTATTCACACTGGAATTATGGGCGGTAACGCTATTCTGATTTTGCGTCTTGTAAAATACGGATTTTATGGCGATAACCCTCAAGGAAAAACCTTATTAACCGATTGGTATATATGTTGGCCCCTGCACATGTTGTGAGGGCAATAAGAACTAAGGACACCCTAATGAAACTACAAACAAAACTTTTGGCCGGCTTTATTATTTCGGCCCTAATCACTTTGTCGGTAGGCATCTTTGCCGCTTCACGGCTGCACGATATGAGCAAGGCCGACAATGTTCTGTACACCCGTGCCGTGGAACCTATGGGCGACCTGCTTAATATCGCAGCGTATTTTCAACGCATCAGACTTAATGTGCTGGACTTCATCAGCACAAGCAACGAAGCCACAAAAGAACGTGCACGCACGGTCATACCCCAGTTTCGTTCCATCATCGACAGCAGCGCCATCAAAGTGGAAGCTACCCTGATCTCTGACGAAGCGCGCAGGATCATAGTTGAATACAAGGAACGCCGTCAGGACTTCAGAAAGCTGACCGACGAAGTCATGGCTATGGTTTCGGCAGGCAACAAGGATGAAGCCTACATGCTGTGGAGCGGCAAGGGCCGGGAAATATCCACGGCCTACCAGAAGGCCATTGACGCCCTTGTAGCCTCCAAGCGCGAACAGGGCAGTTTGCTGGCCACCCACAACGCTACTCTGGCCGACACGTCCAGCTATCTTTTGTACATTGCCCTTGGTTTCGGACTTTTGCTTTCCATCACTATGGGCATCTTGCTGACACGCAACATAATGCAGCAGCTTGGTGAAGACCCCGGCTATCTGGCCAGCGTGGCGGGCGAAATCGCGCGCGGCAACCTTGAAGTGAACTTCCGGGCGCAAAAGCGGCCCGGCGGCGTCTACCATGTGATGCAAAGCATGGTTGGCACTATGAAGGAAAAAATAGCCGAAGCAGTGGAAAAAAGCGCAGAAGCGGCCCGTCAGGCCGACCAGGCCAACATTGCCATGAAGGAAGCTCAGGAAGCCAAGGATGAAGCCTTGCACGCCAGAGCCGATGGCATGTTGCAGGCTGCAAACCAGCTTGAAAACGTGGTGAATATCCTCACCTCGGCATCCGAAGAGCTTTCGGCGCAAATCGAGCAGTCCAGCCGGGGTTCTGACGAGCAGTCCCTGCGCATCAGTGAAACTGCTACCGCAATGGAACAAATGAACGCCACGGTACGCGAAGTGGCGAGCAACGCGGGGCACGCTTCTGAAATGTCCGGTAATGCCCGCGCCCAGGCTCAGGAAGGCGAGAACATCGTATCCAGAGTGGTGCACGGCATTAACGAAGTGTCCAGGCAGAGCCAGGAAATCAAGCAGGATATGGATACCCTGAGCCATCAGGCCGAAGGTATCGGCCAGATTATGGGCGTCATTTCAGACATCGCAGACCAGACCAACCTGCTGGCGCTCAACGCCGCCATTGAAGCAGCCCGTGCTGGCGACGCCGGACGCGGCTTCGCGGTTGTGGCTGACGAAGTGCGCAAACTGGCCGAAAAGACAATGTCTGCCACGCATGAAGTGGGCCAGGTTATCAGCGGCATTCAGGAAGGCACCCGTAAAAGCGTGACCGGTGTGGACCTTTCCATCAGTACCATTCAGGAAGCAACCAACCTTGCCAACCAGTCGGGCCAGACTTTACGCAGCATCGTTGAACTGGTGGACCAGACCAACGATCAGGTGCGCTCCATTGCCGCTGCCAGTGAGGAACAGTCTGCAGCCAGTGAAGAGATCAACAGGTCTGTGGAGCAGGTAGCCACCATATCCGGCCAGACGGCCTCAGCCATGGGCCAGGCGGCTCAGGCGACAGCTGAACTGGCACGCCAGTCGCAGGTTCTGCAGCGCCTCATCAATGAGATGAAGGAAGAAAGCAGCAAAATTTAGCTGCGGCATCCTCGCACTGCAAAGGCCGTCCTTTTTACAAAGGGCGGCCTTTTAATTTTTACGCTTGCTGAACGCATCTGACAAAAAGCCCGCCTCAATCCTACCCTGCTACTTTCGGCCAGCTTTCCTCCCCTATAGTGCCCCATAGGGCCGGAAGGTCTGCAACACATAACTGCTGCCTGCTGCTTAAAAGTTTTGCAGATATGTACTTTCGAAATGAAAACAAATTTCACTAATTTCAACACCTATTATATGTAACTACCCGAAGATAATTATCTAACAACAGTATACGAAGCTCTTTGAAAGAAACTGCAATTCCTCTCAGCTTACCCTTTCACCCCACAGTATCCCACCGACATCATTATTAGTATATGTTAACAGTACAGCTTTCATCAGAATATAGTAAATAAGATATTAATTTCGCCTAGGTAATATCTGATAGACAAAAATAATAGCTATCGTTACATAAAGTATCCCCTTACTGGAAGGATGCGTTTACCCGGAATACATATCAAAAAAGTACGAATTGTATTCCAACTTCGAGTATCAACAATAAACATTGTCGGGCCTGCCACATCCAGGTGCAATGTCAGGAAGTTACGGACTACCGTCCCACGACGAGGTGGAAAAAATGACGGTTGAACCTGCTTTCTGAAATGAACACAACTGTTGGCATGTCGTGCAGGATAATCACTACGTAAGGAATTTTATGAAATTACAGACAAAACTTCTTGCCAGTTTTTTCTTTTGCGCTCTCATCACACTGGTGGTGGGGCTTTTTGCCAGCAACAGGCTGCACGCGCTGGACGATGCCGACAGCGTTCTGTACGAGCAAGTCGCGGCTCCCATGGCTGATCTGTTAAAGATGGCGGCCTCGTTTCAGCGCATCAGGGTTAATTTACAAGGATATGCCATCACGGAAGAGCAAGGGGTCAGAGAGCACGCGCGCAGTACCATTTCCCAGTTGCGCTCGGTCATTGAAGTCAGTTCCAAGAAAGTGGAAGCGTCCTTGAGCTCCGCACGCGAAAAGGAAACTTTTGCAGACTATTTACTCCACAGGACGGAATTCAGAAAGGTGATCGACGATGTCATGGGCATGGTTGACGCCGGGGACAGCGTTAAAGCTTACAAGTATCTGAGCACCAGGGGCCTGGAATTTGCCACCACCTACCAGAAGAGCATCGACACACTGGTGGCAGTCAAGGTGGAGCAAGGCCAGACCGTGGCCGCCAGTAATACCGATTTGGCCAGTACTACCAGCAGCCTGCTCTACATGGCTATGGCCCTGGGTATATTGCTTTCCGTCGCCTTGGGCATTCTGCTGACGCGCAATATCATGCAACAGCTTGGTGAAGATCCCGGCTATCTGGCCAACGTGGCGGGTGAAATCGCGCGCGGCAACCTTGAAGTGAACTTCCGGGCGCAAAAAAGGCCCGGCGGCGTCTATCATGTGATGCAAAATATGGTTGGCACCATGAAGGAAAAAATTGCTGAAGCTGTAGAAAAAAGTGCAGAAGCAGCCCGTCAGGCCGACCAGGCCAACATTGCCATGAAGGAAGCCCAGGCAGCCAAGGATGAAGCCCAGCATGCCAGGGCAGCAGGCATGTTGCAGGCCGCAAGCCAGCTTGAAAATGTGGTGAATATCCTCACCTCGGCATCCGAAGAGCTTTCGGCGCAAATCGAACAGTCCAGCCGGGGCGCTGACGATCAGTCACAGCGCATCAGCGAAACTGCTACCGCCATGGAGCAAATGAACGCCACAGTGCGCGAGGTCGCCAGCAACGCGGGGCACGCCTCAGAAATGTCCGGGCATGCCCGAACCCAGGCGCAGAAAGGCGAAAGCATCGTGTCCAAAGTGGTGCACGGAATTGACGAGGTCTCCAGACACAGCCTGGAAGTCAAAGAGGATATGGATATCCTGAGTCATCAGGCCGAGGGCATCGGGCAGATTATGGGCGTCATTTCAGACATTGCAGACCAGACCAACCTGCTGGCCCTCAACGCCGCCATTGAAGCCGCCCGGGCTGGCGACGCCGGGCGTGGCTTCGCGGTTGTGGCCGACGAAGTGCGCAAGCTGGCCGAAAAGACGATGTCTGCCACGCATGAAGTGGGGCAGGTTATCAGCGGCATTCAGGAAGGTACCCGTAAAAGCGTGATTGGAGTCGACCGCTCCATCAGCAACATTCAGGAAGCCACAAACCTTGCCAAAGAATCGGGCCAGACCCTGCGCAGCATTGTTGAGCTGGTGGACCAGACCAACGATCAGGTGCGCTCCATTGCCGCTGCAAGCGAAGAACAATCTGCAGCAAGTGACGAAATAAGCCGCTCGGTGGAACAGGTTGCCACCATATCCAGCCAGACGGCGTCAGCCATGGGCCAGGCTGCCCAGGCTACGGCTGAACTGGCACGCCAGTCGCAGGTTTTGCAGCGCCTTATCAATGAGATGAAGGAAGAAAGCAGCAAAATCTAGGGCTGTTGCGCCAGGGGCTGTCTCTAATGTGCCGCGCACCGCAATGCGGCGCGCGGCACGCTTGTGCAGCATTAGAGCATTTAAACTTTTTCAAAGTTAAAATGCTCTAATGTTCAAGGCATCCGGCCAACTGGCTAAAGAGCGCGGGTTCAGCCTGCCCCACCCGTACATCAAGCACATCGTGCAGCTTGCTGACCTGTTTGATTATCTGATCCATACGGCCGTCGTCCTTGACCACCAGCCACATACGGCAGGTGGCTCCGCCAGCTTCAGGCGTAACCAGAATTCCTTCAAGGTTGTAGGCACGCCCGGCAAACAATCCGCAGATATGCGACATGACGCCGGGATGGTTGTTAACACTCAGGCGCAACATGGTAAGAGCATTTTTGATGGAACTGCTCATAACGGACTCCCCTCAATCATTTGGCTGTTGGCCGCTCCGGGCGGCACCATCGGAAAAACCTTGTCTTCTGCGCGCACCTGCACTTCAATCAGGCAGGGGCCGGGCTTGGCCAGAAAGTCTTTCAGTACGCGCTGTGGATCTTTTTCAGTATTGAGTCTGGCCGCGGGCAAACCAAAGCCCTTGGCAATCTGCACAAAATCCGTGCGGGTGGTGTAGGCGGAACAGGTGATCCTGCCATCAAAGAAAAGATCCTGCTGTTGCTGCACAAGCCCCAGCCCGTTGTTGTTGCACAGAATAATTTTCACATTGGCCCCGGTTTCAGCAGCGGTGGCCATTTCCTGAATATTCATAAGCAGGCTGCCGTCGCCGGTAAAACACACAGCCGTGCCCCCGCGCAGTTCAAGCGCCGCGCCTATGGCAGCGGGCAGGCCAAAACCCATAGTGCCCAAGCCGCCAGACGTCAGCCACTGGCGTGGTCTGCTCATGGGGTAAGCCTGGGCCACACGCATCTGGTGCTGGCCCACATCCGTGGCAATAACCGCCTCGTCGGTCAGCAGATCAGCCACATGACGAATGATGCCGTATGGCGAAAGTATGTCGTCTTCCCGGTCAAACCGCAGCCCGTGCGTGACTTTGCAGGCTGCTACACGGTCCAGCCAGCAATCGCGCTTGCGTGGCTGCACCAGGGGCATAAGCAAACGCAAAGCCTGGGTGGCGTCTGCGGTCAAACCCACCTGCGGCATGCGCAGCTTGCCTACTTCGCTGGCGTCGATATCAATATGGATAAGCCCGCTTTTGGGGCAAAAACTGTCCAGCCGCCCGGTGGCCCTGTCGCCCAGGCGAGCGCCCACCACCACAAGAACATCGCATTCTTCCACCAGCATATTTGATGCGCGCGCACCGTGCATACCCAGCATGCCCACGGCCATCTCGTGCCCGTGGGGCACCACGCCAAGCCCCTGCAAGGACATTACAGCCGGAATATGCTGCTGCTCTATAAATTCCAGCACAGCCGCGGCGGCTTGCGGCGACGATGTGCCGCCGCCAATCAAAAGCAGTGGGCGCTCCGCCGCATTCAGCAGTTCAGCCGCTCTGGATAAGGCGGTGCTGTCTGGCTCGGGCATGGGCGAGGCCTTGCCGGGTTCGGGCAGGCAGTCCACTTCGGCGGCAGCCACCTGCACGTCACGCGGAATGTCCACCAGCACCGGGCCAGGACGGTCGCTGACCGCGATGGAAAAAGCCTCGGCAATAACTTTTGGCAGCTCTTCAGGAGAACGCACAAGAAAATTGTGTTTGGTGGCCGGGATGGACATGCCGTAGATGTCCACCTCCTGAAAAGCGTCAGTGCCAATCATGCTTTGCGGCACCTGCCCGGTGATGCAGACCAGAGGAACCGAATCCATACGGGCATCGGCCAAGGCTGTAAGCGTGTTGGTGGCCCCTGGCCCTGAAGTGGCAAAAAGCACGCCGGGACGGCCAGAAACACGGGCCATGCCCTGGGCCATAAAGCCCGCGCCCTGCTCATGCCGCGCCAGAACATGACGGATTTTGCCGCTGCGCCCCAGCGCATCATATAAAGGAAGGTTGAAACCGCCGGGAATACCGGCAATGCAGGTGACGCCCTGATTTTCAAGCAGGCGGATGGTTAATTCGGCTCCAGAAAGACGTAACATCGCCACAAGGCTCCTTTTGCGTTGGCTGGGGCTCGCTGGCGGTTTTCCGGTATAAAAAAACCCCGCCAGCTCGCGCCGGCGGGGTTCAGATATGTCTTTTATTCTTCCCTGCTTATGACGCGCCTAAAGATCGGTCCCGTACTACTAGGCCGACCATAACGAGGCAAATCATGCCGCTGAAAGAGGAAGAAGTGTTGTACATTGTCATACCGTTTTAAGCTACAGCCGTTTCCCCGGCCTTGTCAACAAATTTGAATATGGTCCTTGTGAATATCACGGGCTTGCCACTACTTGCCCTTTTTCCCCCTGCCGGATGCTGGCAGCAGACGCACGGCGCGCACTTCGTCGATGCGCCGCTTGTCCATACGGGTAATTTCCAAATCCCATCCCTGATAATGCAGGCGCTCGCCTTTTTCAGGTATGCGGCCAAGCCGTTCCAGAATAAATCCGGCCAGCGTGGCGCTGTCGAGGCGTTTGGGCAGGCTGATGCCGAGCCAGCTTGCAAAAAGGTCCACCGTGAGCCGCCCCGGCATGACCCAGCTGCCGTCAGGACGGCGACAGGCTTCGGGTCCGGCGGGCATATCGCCCATCTGTCCGGCCAGCACGCTCAAAAGTTCAGCCGGAGTAATTACGCCCACCACACTGCCGTATTCGTCGCGCACAAAGGCCAACGGTGTGGGATGCGTGCGAAAATCTTCCATAATCACAGGCAGGGGCGTGTGCTCAAAGATTGTGGGCGCGGGCCGGATGAAGTTTTTCAGCTCCCATTTTTCCGTGTGGTGCTCGTCCTCGCGCATGAGGATGTCGCCGGGGTGCACCACCCCAAGCACTTCATCGGTATCGCGGCGCAGCACGGGCAACCACGCCAGACGCGACGCCGCCGCATGCCGGCTCACCGTATCCCGGTCGGCATTACTGTCCAGCCAGTTTACACGCTGGCGCGGCACCATGATGAACCGGGCGGTGCGCCCGCCAAGGCGAATAACGCGGGCAAGCATGGCCCGTTCTTGTGGCGCGAACAACAGTTCCTTGGTTTCACCAGCCAGGGCGGCTGCGTCGAGCTGGGTATCACCCTGCCCGGGCGCACTGCCACCCAAAATATTCAGAATCACACGGGCTGTGGATTCCCGCATGTCACGCATACTGAAGCGCCTGCGCCGGTTGCGCAGCGCCCACTGATTGCACATCTCCACCAAGAGGGAAAAGACGATGGCCGCGTACATGTAGCCCTTGGGAATATGGAAGCCCAGACCGTCGGCCAGCAGACTCAGGCCGATCATGAGCAAAAATCCCAGACACAGTACAATGACCGTGGGGTGACGCTCCATAAAGCTAAGCAGCGGCCCGGCAGCTATGACCATAATACCCATGGCGATAACTACCGCGAGCATCATGATGGAAACGTGTTCCACCATACCCACTGCCGTGATGATGGAGTCCAGCGAGAACACGGCGTCCAGCACCACCACCTGAAAAATCACCTGCCAGAATCCGACATGGTGATCGGTCTCTCCGGCGTATCTGCCACTGTGGCCTTCTAGCCGATCGTGCAGCTCCATAGTGCCCTTGAGCAGCAGAAAGACACCCCCGGCCATAAGAATAAGGTCACGCGCCGAAAAGCCGTGCCCCCCAAGCTCAAACAGAGGCGTTGTCAGCGTGGCCAGACGGGCCATGACGGTAAGCAGCACCATGCGCATGAGCAAAGCCAGCCCAAGCCCCACCAAAAAGGCCTGGCGCTTGCGGTCGCCGGGCAGCCTGCCCACAAGAATGGAAATAAAGACCAGGTTGTCCACCCCAAGCACAACTTCCAGCAGTACCAGGGTGCCCAGACCAGCCCAGGCAGAGAGATGCGTAACCCATGAAAAATCCAGCATACAATTATGCTCCGGGGCTGTGCCCCATCTTGTGAAACAGGCTTCAGCCGAAAATGCCGGTGTGCCTGAAAAAAAGACAAAAGAGGGCCGAAGCCCCCTTTTGTCAGTAACCTGCTACGCCCGAAGACGTACTATAATTGGCCGGATGGGCAGACCCTTCCGGCTCGGACAAGTCGGATATCATTATACGGCAGCAAGCTGAATGCGCTCGAAGCCAGTGACGACGATTTCGTCGCCAATGGTCTTGCCAGCTTCACGCACGATATCGTTGATGGTCTTTTTGTCGTCGCGGATGTAAGGCTGTTCCATAAGGCACACTTCCTTCTGGAACTTTTTCACAGCGCCGTCGGCGATTTTGTCCACGATGTTGGCGGGCTTGCCTTCTTCCAGGGCCTTCTGGCGGTAAACTTCGCGTTCACGTTCCACAGCGGCGGGGTCAAGGCAAGCGGCGTCAAGAGCCAGGGGGCTGGCGGCAGCCACCTGCATGGCGATATTTTTGGCCAGTTCCTGCACTTCGGGCTTGGCGGCGCTTTCGGCCTTGCCGCAGGTCAGGAACACCAGCACGCCGATCTTGCCATTGGCGTGGATATACTGACCGATCACGGAGCCATCAGAAGGCTTGGTGTGACGGGCAAACTTGCCAATCTGCATGTTTTCGCCCACAGAGGCGATAAGCTGGGTCACTTCTTCACCCATAAGGGCTTCAAGGGCCACAGCGTCAGCGGGGGCATTGTCCAGCACGCTTTTGGCCATCTGGGCAGCCATGGCCTGGAACTGCTCGCCACGGGCCACGAAGTCGGTTTCGCAAAGAAGCGAAGCCATAGCCACGGTCTTGCCGTCATCGCTCAGGGTCACGGTCACAAGACCTTCGCTGGTGGCGCGGCCAGACTTTTTGGCAGCCTTGGCCATGCCCTTCTGGCGCAGCCAGTCAACGGCCTTTTCCAGGTCGCCTTCCACTTCCACCAGAGCTTTTTTGCAATCCATCATGCCCGCGCCAGTCATTTCGCGCAGTTCTTTTACCATTTGAGCGGTGATAGCCATTGTATTCTCCAAAATGCGTCCGGCCTGCCGCCGGAGTTATCAAACGTACACTTAAATTTGCCCTGCTGCATCCAAACAGGGGCAGCGCAGCCATCTATCAGGTTGCGCTGCCCCAAAAATGCAAAAGCAGTAAAGCCGTTTATTGGGCGGCAGCAGCTTCGGCCACAGCCTCGGTAGCAGCAGCCTTTTGCATGGCTTCTTCGGCGTTGGCAACTTCGCCCTTGTGGTCTTTGCTCATGGCTTCGCCTTCCATGCAGGCTTCGGCAAAAGCGGCCACAAAAAGCTTGATGGCGCGAATGGCGTCATCGTTGCCGGGAATGATGAAGTCGATGACATCGGGATCGCAGTTGGTGTCGGTCACGGCCACAATCGGGATGCCAAGCTTGCGGCATTCCTTGACGGCGATGTCTTCACGATGCGGGTCGATGATGAAGGCAAGCTGGGGCAGACGATCCATATTTTTGATGCCGCCGAGGGTTTGTTCCAGCTTTTTCATTTCGCGTTCCAGAAGCAGAATTTCTTTCTTCTGGTAGCGGTTGATGCTGCCGTCGGCAAACATGATTTCCAGCTTCTTCAGGCGATCAACGCTCTTCTGAATGGTGACGAAGTTGGTGAGCGTGCCGCCCATCCAACGGTTGGTCACATAGTACTGACCGGCGCGACCGGCTTCAGCGGCCACAGCTTCTTGAGCCTGGCGCTTGGTACCAATAAAGAGAACCTTGCCGCCCTTGGCCACAGCGTCCACAACTTTGTCGTGGGCAATGCGGAAGAGCTTCACGGTCTGCTGCAGGTCGATGATATGGATACCGTTACGCGCGCCGAAAATGTAAGGACGCATCTTGGGGTTCCAGCGGCGGGTCTGGTGACCGAAATGCACGCCGGTTTCCAGCATTTGCTTCATGCTGACATAAGCCATTGGGATTCCTCCAAAGGGTTGTTTTCTTCCACCCACGCCCTGACCCTGCAACCCGATGTTGCGCCTGTGGCGCAAAAAGAACGCCGCCACACGCGGCATCCCACCGGGCACCCCGGGCCGCTGCCTGGGTGTGCTTGATAGAAAGCGAGTACATACATGATCGCGCCGCGCTTGGCAAGCGTTGACGCGCTCTTTTTGGCCGGAACTGTCCCGGAATTTACTTCATTATAAACCTGCGCCGCAAATAATTCCTTCAATAGCAGAAAATCTTTTCACATATCAGGTGATGCCGTCACGAGGCGGATTTCCTGTTATATCAGGGAGAACGATCTGTTTGCGAAAAGACCGACGTTGCTTCTACCTATCTGAAATAAAAGGATTAATTTGACATACAAACAACTAAAAAGGCGCTCGCGACGGTACTGCTTACAATAAATTGACGAGCCGCTATTGCCAAACCCGAGGCAAAAACAGCACGGGCAGCGATAAGGCGGGCTGGCGACGCACGTCCTGCCGCCCCTTTTCAAACACCGTCACAGCCCTTATAGTTCAGGCTCAATTGCCGTTAAAAACAACAAGCCCTAAAAATATTTGCAGGAAATATTATGAACAATACTGGCTTTACTCTTGTTACAGAACAACATTTGCATGAAGTGGATGGCACGGCACGGTTATGGCGGCACGACGCCACTGGCGCGCAACTGCTCTCCATCAATAATACCGACGAAAACAAGTGCTTTGGCGTGAGCTTTCGCACGCCGCCCACCGATTCCACGGGTGTGGCTCATATTCTGGAACATTCCGTGCTCTGCGGCTCTGACAAGTACCCGGTCAAGGAACCCTTTGTGGAACTGCTCAAAGGTTCCCTGCAAACCTTCCTCAACGCCTTCACCTTTCCCGACAAGACCTGCTACCCGGTGGCAAGCTGCAACCTGCGCGATTTTTATAACCTCATCGACGTCTACATAGACGCCGTCTTTCACCCGCGCATCAGCGAAGACATCCTCAAGCAGGAAGGCTGGCATGTGGAAGCCCCCAGCGCCGACGCCCCCTGGTCGTACAAGGGCGTTGTTTATAATGAAATGAAAGGCGTGTATTCCTCGCCGGACTCCGTGCTTTCGGAACAGAGCCAGCAGGCCCTTTTCCCCGACACCCTGTACAGCCTTGATTCTGGCGGCAATCCCGAACGCATACCCGACCTCACCTACGAGGCTTTTTTCAACTTCCACAGCAACTACTACCACCCCAGCAACGCCCGTTTCTTTTTCTGGGGCGACGACCCGGAGGCCGAACGCCTGCGTCTCGTCAACGAAGCGCTGCAAGGCTACACGGCGCGCCCCGTGGATTCCACCGTGCCCTTGCAAAAACGCCTGGACACACCGCGCCAGATCGAAGTGCCCTATGCTGCCTCTGAAGGCGAAAAGCGTGCCCTGCTCACGGTCAACTGGCTGCTGGGCGAACGCGGCGACGTGAACCAGGCCCTGCTTATGGAAATGCTGGAGCACATCCTTGAAGGTCTGCCCGGTTCGCCCTTGCGCAAGGCGCTCATCGCCTCCGGCCTTGGCGAAGATACCACGGGCTGCGGCCTGGAAACCGACCTGCGCCAGATGTACTACTCCACCGGGCTCAAGGGCGTGGCCCCCAAGGATGTCCCCCAGGTAGAAATACTTATTTTTGAAACGCTGGCCCAGCTTGCCGAAGAGGGCATTCCCAAGGCCGCCGTGGAAGCTGCCGTCAACACGGTGGAATTCGCCTACCGCGAAAACAATTCCGGACGCTTTCCGCGCGGCCTTTCGGCCATGATCCAGTCGTTGTCCACATGGCTGTACGACGGCGACCCGCTGGCTCCGCTTGCCTGGGAAGCCCCGCTTGAGGCCCTCAAGGCGCGCATTGGCGCTGGCGAACCCGTATTCGAGCAGGCCATTAAGGACTGGTTCCTGAACAACCAGCACCGCGCCACAGTGGTGCTGCTGCCCGATACCGAACTGGGCAAGACCCGAGACGAGGCTGAAAAAGCCCGTGTGGACGCGGTACAGGCAGCCGCAACGCCCGACGAGCGCGCGGCTATGGTGGCCGAAACCCTGCGGCTTGAAGAAGTGCAGAGCGCGCCCGACAGCCCCGAGGCTCTGGCCAGCATTCCCGCCTTGGGCCTGGAAGACCTGCCCCGTCAAAATGCCTCCATTCCACGCAGCATAGTGGAACTGCCCGAAGTGGCACTGAGCCACGAACTGCCCACGCAGGGCATTGCCTACACAACGCTGTTGCTGCCCTTGAGCAATGTGCCGGACCACCTTGTGCCCCTGCTGCCCCTGCTTTCCCGCTGCCTGACAGAAACGGGCACGGCGCGGCGCGACTTTACGGAACTTGGCGCACTTATGGCGGCCAAGACCGGCGGCGTGGGAGCCGATCCCGTGGTGGGCACCGTGCGCGAAAGCCGTGAAACCCTGAGTTTCCTCGGTATTTCCGGCAAGGCCGTGTACGACAAGCTGCCCGACCTTTTTGGCATCATGCATGAAATCCTGCTGGAACCCCTCAAGGACACGCAGATTATTGAAGAGCGTCTGGGCCAGATGCTTCTGGAAGCCAAGGCCCGTCTGGAAAATGCGCTTCAGGCGGCGGGACACGCCGCGGTAAGCGCCCGCCTGCGGGCTCGTTTCACGGGTGCGGGGGCTCTGGCTGAACGCACCTCTGGCCTGAGCTATCTTGAAAGCGTGCGGTCCATGCTCCAGCGCCTTGAAAAGGAACCGCAGGGCCTTTTGGCCGACCTTGAAGAACTGCGCTCCCGCATCGTGGCCCGCCCCGGCGCTATTTTTGACTGCACCGCCGAGGCCTCTGGCCTTGCGCTGGCAGAAACCCAGGTGCGCCAGCTTCTGCAAGCCCTGCCCCCGGTACGCCCCGGAGCAGCCAGCGGCATAGGCGCAGCCCCGATGAGCCTGCCAGCAGCCGAAGCCTTTATTGCTCCGGCTCAGATCAACTATGTGGGCAAGGCCGCCAACATTTACGATCAGGGCTATGTGTACCACGGCTCTGCCAGCGTTATCCTGCGCTACCTGCGCATGGGCTATCTGTGGGAGCGCGTGCGCGTGCGCGGCGGCGCTTACGGCGCGTTTTGCAGCCTGGACCGTCTGGGCGGCACCCTTATTTGCGCCTCTTACCGCGACCCCAACGTGGACACCACACTTGAAGCCTTTGACGGCATGGCCGACTTTTTGCGCGGCTTCAAGCCTGACAAGGCCCAGCTGACCCAGGCCATAGTTGGCGCCATTGGCGATCTGGACAGCTATTTGCTGCCCGACGCCAAGGGTGCGCAATCCCTGAATCGCTGGCTCAGCAATGATACGGACGCCGCCCGCGGCATCATGCGCGAGGAAATACTCACTACCACTGAAAAACACTTTAGCGATTTCGCCGAAGTGCTGGCAGAAGCCTCCAAAACCGGAGACATCTGCGTACTGGGCGGCCCCAAGGCCGAAGCTGCCGCCAAGGAACACGGCTGGCAGAGCAGCAAGCTGGTATAAGTAGTACAAGGGTGGGGCGGCTCTTATGCCACCCCACCCTTGTACTAGAGCGCCTTGCACTTGAAAGATGCAATCTTTCGGCATAACCCGCGCCGTATTGCGGTGCCCTGCACTCTAGTGCAGCGTGAGAGCATTCAAATTTTTTCAAAAGTACATTGCCCTGCTGCATATTGCCTGGTTGTCTGACGTATTTTCCAACGTAAACACCATGTTGAAAAAACGCGGCAACCCCACGGATGATTTTTTTGGTTTTACAGTGAAAGCAAGGATGCAACGAGAGCACCCGGAGTAACCACGGCTACGGGCAAAAACTCTCATCTCAAACAGGAATGCTATGTCTGCCAGCTCTTTCGGCTACCCACTCATCGACCTGATCGACAGACTCAGCGCACAGCCGGTCTGCATCGCCGTCAGGCGTGGGCTGATCATTGTTCTGCCGCTCGTTCTTGTGGGCGCGTTCATGATCATGCTGGCAAACATTCCCTACGAACCTGCCCAACTGGCCATTGACCGCGCGTTTGGCCCCACATGGCGGCAGGTTTGCAAAAATCTCATTGACGGAACATTCTCCATCGCCTCTCTGGCCCTGCTGTGCGCCATAGGCGGAGTAAGCGCCGCACACGCCAATCAGAAGAGGCAGACGCCATACGTCAGCCCAATGATGATGGCCACAGTAACGCTCTCGTGTTTTTTCGTGCTTATCGCGCCGCTCAAATCCAGCATTGGCGACACGGCTTTTTCACTGAGCAACGGCCTGCTGCTGGCCATGTGCGTTGCCCTGGCCACCAGCAGTATTTTCTTGCGTCTGTCGCGCTGCACATGGCTGCACCTGCCCGTGGAAATGGCCGGAAATGACCCGGTGGCCCGCGACGTTTTTACGCTCATACCCGCGTCTATCATCACCATTCTATTTTTTGGGCTCATCCGCGCGGCGCTTGTGGCCCTGGACATGACCAATCTGCACGAACTGTCCGAACGCATGCTTGTCCATCCCTTTTCCAAGGGCGGCGACAGTCTTGGATTTGGCGTGCTGTACAGCATGGCCTCGCAGGTGCTCTGGTTTTTCGGCGCGCACGGGCCCAACATGCTTTTTGCGGTGGAGAACGACATTCTCATTCCCGCCGCACTGACCAATATGAACGCCATTGCCAGCGGCACGGCGCCTCCTTTCATTTTCACCAAAATGTTCTTTGACGCGTATACCCGCATGGGTGGTTCGGGCTGTACACTGGCTTTATGTCTGGCCATTTTTCTTCGCGGCAAAGACCGCGGCGTCAAAAAGCTGTGCCTGTTCGCCCTGCTGCCCACACTGTGCAATGTCAACGAACCTCTGCTGTTCGGCATTCCCCTTGTGCTGAACCCCGTGTACTTTATTCCCTTTATCCTGGTTCCCGCAGTGCAGACCGTCATCGCCTATACGGCCACGGTCGTCGGCTTCATCCCTCCAACTTCTTCAGACATTGCCTGGACCACGCCCGCGCTCATGAGCGGCTACATTGTCTCGGGTTCGATCAACGGCCCCATACTTCAGGCGGTGAATCTGCTTGCGGGCCTGCTGATCTATATGCCCTTTGTCGTCATTTCCGATGCCATTCGCGAAAAGCGCAGCAAGCAGGTCATGCGGAATCTGTTTACAGCAGCCAACGGCGGCGGCGTGGCAGACAACCGCAAGTGTCTGGGGCAACCCGGTGAGGTAGGACGGCTTGCCAATGCCTTGGCAGGGGATCTGACCCGCGCCCTTGATGAACCGGGGCAAATCTATCTAGTGTACCAGCCCCAGTTCAACAACGAGACCGGGCGCGTCACTGGCGTGGAAGCCCTGCTGCGCTGGAACCACCCGGCCTACGGCAACATTGCGCCGCCCATAACGGTGGCTCTGGCGGAAGATACGGGCAACATAGACCGCCTTGGCCGGTTTATTCTGGAAGAAGCGTGCAGGCGCAGAGCTGCCTGGAGTGGTTTTGTGGACGCTGACATGATTATGTGCATCAACGTCTCGCCCATGCAGCTGCAGAATTCGAGATTTTCCGGCTATGTGTGGAACGCGCTCAGTGATGCGAGCCTGAAACCCGGGCAACTTGAACTGGAAATTACCGAGTCTTCAATGATCAAGCCGGAATCAAGCGCGCTGGAAATGCTCAGAGGCCTGCATACCGACGGAATCAGGGTTGCCATTGACGATTTCGGCATGGGGTACGCCTCACTGCGCTACCTGCGGGCCTTTCCCGTCAGCACGGTCAAGATTGACCGCTCACTGACGGAACACATCGACAACAATATCAACCAGCAGATCGTGCGCAGCGTGCTCGAGTTGAATCAAAGTCTGGGCATCAGTACCGTGGTGGAAGGCGTTGAAAACCGGGAACAGCTCAATTCCTTCACCTCTATGGGTTTTTCCACCTTTCAGGGATATTTTTTCAGCCGCCCCCTGTGCGCCAAAGATTGCCTTGCATATATCAGCGCCAACCGGGGCCAAACCGCTGAATAGCCGAAACCATCGGCGTCTGCGTTGCGGCATGCGCAACATGCCTTGCAAAAAGGCTTGTCCACGGCCAAACTGTATGGCAGTGCATGGCGCAGCAGAGCCCCCAACGACAATACCGCTGAACCATCCGGGCCGCGGCACTCTCACTGGCATGACAGCGGGCCTTATCAGCCAGCTTTATTCGTGGCTGCGTAAACCCTACTGTGGAGTGACCATGCGCCTGCCCTTCTGCACACATGCCACACCCAATGACGGCTCATGCAGCCTGTCCGCCCCGGTACGCCAACTGGCGCGCACGGTGGGAAACCCCGTCATATTTGACCTGGCAGGCAGAAACGCGGCTGCCGCAGCAGCCCCCCTTTTTCATCCCACCCGCAGTACGGCCACTATTGAACGCCAGCTGACAGGGTAAAATTACAACCATGCCTGAAGCAACAACCACCCCCTCTTTCACAGCAGCGCCAGCTACATCGAGCAATGCTGACGGGCATCCTCTTGCAGGGCGCATCGCCGCGCCATCCTTTGTCATCCCCGCCAATGTCGCTCAAAATGCCCATTTTTTATCGGGCAAGGTGGACGAGGTAGGCCTGTGCCTTTTTGAAGCGCAAGGCTGTCTGGACTATGGCCCCGCCGATCTGCCAGACGCCCTTGCCCATCTGCCCCTGCGCTGGCACGCCCATCTGCCTGTGGATCTGCCCTGGCCCACGCATATGGCCGCAGGCAATGCGCATCCGGCCCGTGATGCCGCCCGGCTGACACTGGCTGTCCTGGACAGGATTCACACCCTTGTTCCGCACATGGTCTTGCAGGCGGCTGTTCTGCATCCGCCAGAAGGGTCTGCTGCTTTTCAGCGCCATATGCTGACGGATTTTGCAAAGCACTGGCATGGGCAACAGCAGCCCGCACCGCCCCTTTTACTGGAAAATGTGGCACACAGCGACGTTGTTTGCCTGGGCGACGCTTTCCTCACAGATCACGGCATGGGCCTTTGTCTGGACGTAGGACATCTCCTGGGCTATGGTCAATCTGCTCTGTTGCATTCCGCCCTGCCCAGCCAGGCCGCCATGTTGCATTGGAGCGCTCCGGGCAATAGTGACCAGCACCTGCCGCTTACGGCTCTTACGCCCGCACAACGCTGCACTGCCCTGCGCCTTATGGCTGACGCGCCTCCTGCAGCGACCCATATGGTGGAGATTTTTAATTGGGACGGCCTTGCGGCATCACTGCCCGTTTTGGCTGCCCTTGCCAACGAGTCACGGTAATATGGGAGCCGGGCCGGAAAAACCCGGTCTGGGAATAAAAACGCGCTGTTGCGCAATCAGGGATCACCCCCGGGAGGATGACCACAGCAATGCTGCCCAATGCCGAACTTGTTGCCCACATGAAGGAGTGGCGACAGAATCTGGACAAGGATGACCGCTGGTGCATTCTCATCAACGCGGACCCTGACGCTCTGGCTTCGGCCATGGCCCTCAGGCGTATCATTTTGCCGCGCGTACACAATGCCGATATCGCCCGTGTCAATGAAGTGACCCGGCCCGACAATCTGGCCATGATACGCTACCTGCGCATCCCCGTGCGTGCGTGGCAACCCGAAAAGGCCGAACAATACACCCGTTTTGCCATGGTGGATTCGCAACCGCACCACCACAAGGCCTTTCAGGGCATTGCCTTTGACTGCATCATCGACCACCACCCCCTGCCAACCAATGGAGGCTGCTTTATACCCTCTGCACCGTCCCTTTGCGACATCCGCCCGGGGCTTGGTGCAACCAGCACCATTATGACACGGTATTTTCAGGCGCTGCGCATGCGGCCCAGCCCCAGGCTGGCCACGGCCCTGCTGTATGGCATCCGCACGGATACCGCCGCCTTCGAGCGCTCGGGCGATGAAGACGATTTTCGCGCCTATCAGTGGCTTTCACGCCATGCAGACAACAGCCTGCTGCGCCGTATCATCCGCAGCGAGTATCTGCGTGAATGGCTGCCGCTGTTCTCACGCGCCTTCCGCAACCTTACAGATTGCCGCAGCAACGGAGCTTTTGCATGGCTCAACGAGGTCAACAGCGCCGACCTGCTGGTGGCTGTGGCCGATTTCTTCACGCGGGTGCACGACCTCAAGTGGATCGCGGTTGGCGGCATTGTGGGCAAGACCGTCATTGTTATCTTTCGCGGTGACGGCGGAAGAGACATCGGGCGTCTGGCCGATGCCTGTTTTTACGATGTGGGACAAGCCGGAGGCCACCGTAATCTGGGCCGGGCGGAATTTCCCCTTGAAGCCGTGCCTGGCGATGTGCGGCCCGGCGATTTTGTGCTCAAGCGGCTTGAAACCCGCAAGCTGCGCCCTCAAAACACGGCCAATGACCCCGCGCCAGCTCAGGGGCAACCGGCCGCCAAGGCCAAACCAGCAAGCAATGGCAAGTAAAAACAGCTTATTACAAAAAAATAGCACAACTTTTCAATAAATTCTTGACAGCGCCCCGATAACAAGCGTAATTCTTTGCTTGAAGTTTTTAATAAGGATTTTTGTGATGCAGCGCATTTCTTCCAACCACACCTCCGCTTACGCCGCTAGCTTTTATAGCTGGTATTTTTTTGCGTACTTTATGGATGCCTGTGGTCGGGAGCTTCGCTGACGCGAAAAGAAAGTTAGCAAGTTCAAAGGGCCGCAGGCAAACCGCCGGCGGCCCTTTTCTTGTATGGGCAGCCGGCCCAAAAGTTAGCCACCGAGCGGTCCATGGCGACAGGCAGTATGTAATTGATCTGCAATACGCAGCACAGCAACTGAAAGGAGCAAGCCATGTACCTTGGCAAAAAAGTCCGTCTGGAACGCATTATCAATCGTGAGAACGGACGCACCATTATTGTACCTATGGATCACGGTGTAAGCATTGGCGCTGTAGACGGTCTTGTAGACATGCGCGAAGCCGTCAACGATATGGCCACGGGCGGCGCGGATGCCGTGCTCATGCACAAGGGCCTTGTACGCTGCTCCCACCGCAGCGCCGGCAAGGACATCGGCCTGATCGTTCATCTTTCCGCCTCCACAGCCCTGACGCCCAACGGTAATACCAAAACCCTTGTGGGCACGGTAGAAGAAGGCATCAAACACGGCGCAGACTGCGTTTCTGTTCACGTCAATCTTGGCGACCCCAACGAGCGCCTCATGCTGGCCGACCTGGGCCGGGTGGCCGAAGCTTGCGACAACTGGCATATTCCCCTGTTGGCCATGATGTACGCCCGTGGCCCGCAGATCAAAAACGGCTTTGATAAAGATGTGGTGGCCCACTGTGCCCGCGTAGGCGTGGAACTGGGCGCGGACATCGTCAAGGTTCCCTACACTGGCGATGTGGACAGCTTTTCTGAAGTGATTTCAGCCTGTTGCGTGCCCGTGGTTATCGCTGGCGGCGAACGTATGGAATCCACCCGCCAGATCCTCCAGATGGTTGCCGACTCCGTCAAAGCGGGCGGCGCGGGCATTTCCGTGGGCCGCAACGTGTTCCAGCATCCCAACCGTGTTGCCCTGGTCAAGGCGCTTCGTGCCATCGTGCACGAAAATGCTTCCGTCAGTCAGGCCATGACCATTGTGGGGGAATAACCATGTCGCGCATTTACTTCAACTGCATGCCCTTCAATAAGGAAGATGTAACTCTGGCTCTTGAGTCTGGCGTGGACGGCGTTATTGTTCCCGCCGCACAGGTTGAGCATGTGGCTGGTCTTTCGCGCTGCACCGTGTGGGCCGCTGAAGAAACGCCCCTGGTCGAGCTTAATGCCAAGGCTGATGAAGAAGCCGTGCTGCAAAGGCTGCTTGCCGGAGAGCGCGTGGTGCTGGCTCGCGGCTGGGAGGTAATACCTGTAGAAAACCTTCTGGCCCAGAGCGACAGCGTGCTGGCTGAGGCTGGCACTCTGGACGAGGCCCGCCTTGCCGCAGGAATTTTGGAACGCGGTGTGGCGGGCATTGTTGTATCTAGAGATGGCCTCTCAGACCTCAAGGACATCGTGGCCCAGTGCAAGAGAATTCTTCCCCGCGAAGAGCTGCTGCCCGGCGTTGTCACCCGCGTGGAACCAGTAGGCCTGGGGCACCGCGTCTGCGCCGACACCCTTTCGCTGCTGCACAAGGGCCAGGGTATGCTGGTGGGCAATTCAAGCGCGTTCACCTTTCTTGTACATGCGGAAACCGAGCGCAACGAATACGTGGCGGCACGCCCCTTCAGGGTCAATGCCGGGGCCGTGCATGCCTATGCGCGCCTGCCTGAAGACCAGACCACCTACCTTGGCGAATTCAGGGCCGGGCAGGAAGTGCTTGTCGTGTCCCATACTGGCGAAACCAGCGTGGCCACAATCGGACGGGTCAAAATTGAAGTGCGGCCAATGTTGCTGGTGGAAGCTGAAGTGCAAACCGAGGAAGGCGTAAAGACTGGCGCTGTTTTTCTGCAAAATGCAGAAACCATCCGCCTGACCACGCCCGAAGGAGAAGCCGTAAGCGTTGTGAGCCTCAAAGTCGGCGACCGCGTTCTTTGCCGCCTGGATGAAGCAGGCCGTCATTTCGGCATGCGCGTGCGCGAAGACATCCGGGAGGTATAGTATGGACGGCAGCAACAGCCACTGGCCCGGTTCCGCCCCCCTGCCGGGAGCGGAAGAACAGACCCACAATGCTGACGAGCGTCTTTCGGCCATCCGCACTGAAATCGATTCTGTCGATCAGGAACTGCTGGATCTTTTCAACCGCCGTGCTTCGCTCAGCCGTGAGGTAGGGCACATCAAGGCCGATGTGCCGGGCATCATTTTCAAGCCCGTGCGTGAAAAGGAAGTGCTGGACAGCCTGGCCGCCCGTAATCCCGGCCCCTTGCCAGAGGATCACTTGCGGGCCATCTGGCGCGAGATATTTTCTTCGTCACGCGCCCTGCAACGCCCGCAAAACGTCGCCTACCTTGGGCCAGAAGGCACATTTTCCTACTTTGCCGGAGTGGAATATCTGGGGCATGCGGCCACCTTTCACCCCTGTAACGATCTGGTGCAGGTGTTTGAAGAAGTGTCTTCGGGGCGTTGCGAGCTGGGGGTTGTTCCTCTGGAAAACTCCCTGCAAGGAACCGTTGGCGTCAGCTTTGACCTTTTTCTCAAGCACGATGTCTTTATTCAGGCGGAGCTTTTTTCGCGTATTTCTCACTGCCTTTTGAGCAATGCGCCTTCCCTGGCCGCCGTGCGCACTGTGTATTCGCATCCCCAGCCTCTGGCCCAGTGTGGCGGCTGGCTGCGCGCCCATTTGCCCAATGCGGGGCTGGTGCCGGTAGAATCTACCGCCGCTGCCGCCCAACGGGCCGCGCAGGGGCCAGACCAGGGGCACACCGCCGCCATAGGTCACGGCAAACTGGCCGATCTTATGGGCCTTGGCACTCTTGCCAGCCGCATTGAAGACGAGCCCGGCAACTGGACGCGCTTTGTTATCATTGGCCCCAAGGTCAGCGGCGGGCAGGGCGGCAACAAGGTGCAGAATCCCCAGCCCGGCCATACCGGGGCAGACAAAACATCGCTGCTTTTCACTCTGCCAGACAAGGCAGGAGCGCTTTCGCATGTGCTGGATCTGCTGGCAGAACACGGCATAAACATGCGCAAGCTGGAATCGCGCCCCCTGCGCGGTCAGTGTTGGAAGTACGTTTTCTTTGCCGATGTGGAAAGTGACCTTGAAGACCCCCGCTATGCCGATTTGCTGACAATTCTGCACGAAACCTGTACCAGCTTTCGCATTTTGGGCAGCTACCCTATGGGGCCGCAGCTGGACCGCCTTGACCTTCATACGGATGAATCGGAGCAGTAAGAATCATGAGCCAGACCAAGGACACCGTGGCAGTCGCCAACAATGTGAGCGCTTCAGGCGCAGTGGAAACTGTGGCAGTTACCGCCCCGGCTTCAAAGTCGGTTTCGCACCGCTACCTCATGGGCGCAGCCCTGGCCCACGGCACATCCATTGTGCGCCACACGCTTGAAAGCCGCGATCTGGAACGCACCCGCGCCATCCTTTGCGCGGCAGGCGCAACAATGGAAGAACTGCCCGAAAGCACCGCCTCTTCCGGGGCATGGCGCGTTACGGGCATGAACGGCAGGCCTTCGGGCGGCACCGCCGCAGCACCGCTCTCCTGTGACGTGGAGGAATCGGGCACTACCTGCCGCCTGCTTACGGCTGTACTGGCCGCCGGGCACGGGGTGTTTCGCATCCACGGCGCGGGACGTATGCACGAGCGCCCCATTGCCGAACTGACCAACGCCCTGGCCACGCTGGGGACAAAAACCGCTTTTGAAGAAAAGCCGGACTGTCCCCCCTGTGTGATCACCGCCGACGGGCTTGATCCGGCCCGGTGCAGCGGCATGGTGGAACTGGGCATGGATATTTCCAGCCAGTATTTTTCAGGCCTTCTGCTGGCAGCGCCTATGGGGCCAGCTCCCCTGACGCTGGCTCTGGGCGGACAGAAAGCGGTGTCCTGGCCCTATGTTGGCCTGACGCTGCAATGCCTTACAGACTACGGCATCAAGTTTGAAGTGCACACCCGCCAGACCCCTGAAGCCCAATGGAGCACACTGCCCGACGGCGCATGGCGCCAGCTTGCCGAGGCCCGGCCCGGCTGCTTGCGCGTCACGGTGCATCCCGGCCACTACCGCGCCGGAGAATACACGGTGGAAGGCGACTGGTCGGGGGCGTCCTACTTGCTGGCCGCTGGCGCATTGGGCCGCCGCCCTGTGCGTGTGGAAGGTCTGCGTGCCGACTCCCTGCAAGGCGACCGCGCCATGCTGGAAATTTTGCAAAAAATGGGAGCACAGGTACGCGTGGAGCCGCAGGCTGTCACGGTGTCTCCCTCCCGGCTGCACGGTGTGGAACTGGACATGGGGCACTGCCCCGACCTTGTGCCCACGGTAGCCATGCTGGCGGCCTTTGCGCAGGGTTCCACACGCATCCGCAATGTGGCCCACCTGCGCCACAAGGAATCTGACCGCATCAAGGCTCCGGCCATAGAACTCGCCAAAACTGGCGTTATTGTGGACGAGCTTTCAGACGGCATGCTTATCAACGGTCTGGGCGGGCGCAACAACGGCAAGCCCAACCATCCCGTACTGCCTGAAGGGCAAAATCTGTCGGCCCACAACGACCACCGTATTGCTATGTCGCTGGCCCTGCTGGACCTGTGCCAGCCCGAAGCCTCTGTGCGCTCCCGGCTGGACGATCCCTCGGTGGTCAGCAAGTCGTTTCCGCAGTTCTGGAATATATGGGAGAAGCTGGCATGACAAGCCAAGCAGACCCTACCCCCAAAGCGGAGGGGCCTACAGCCCATAACGCGGTGAACCAGGCAGCTCAGGCGAATCAGGCGGCTAGCCAGAATCCGGCTCAGTCCACCCTCCGCAGCATGCGGGGCAAAACAGTTATTGTGGGTTCGCAGGGCCGCATGGGGGCCATGCTTGTCAAACGCGCCACGGCAGCGGGTCTTGTGGTGGAGGGCGTGGATGTGCCCCTTACGCCGGAAAAGCTGGCAAAGGCCTGCGCCGAGGCACATATGGCCATCATTTGCGTGCCAGCCGCCGTATTTGACGATGTAGCCACCGCCGTCTGCCCCCATTTGCCGCCCACTGCTGTGCTGGTCGACATCACCTCGGTGAAGGAGCAGCCCCTGCGCCAGATGGAACGTATCTGGCCCGGCCCGGTGGTAGGCACACATCCTCTTTTCGGCCCCAGCCCCGAACCGGAAACTGACCTGCCTGTGGCCATCATGCCCGGCCATCACGCAGAGCAGGAACATCTGGCCCTGGTCGAAAACTTTTTTGCCGACCTTGGCTGCCGCACATTCCTGACTACGGCTGAAAAGCACGATCAAGCTATGGCGCGCATTCAGAACATGAACTTTATCACCAATCTTGCGTATTTTGCCCTGCTGGCAGGCCAGGACGACCTGTTGCCTTTTCTTACGCCGTCTTTCCGGCGGCGGCAGAATTCGGCCCGCAAGATGCTTACGGAGGACGCCCGCCTCTTCGCCGGATTGTTTGAGGCTAACGCCCACAGCCATGAAGCCGTGCGGCAGTTTCGGCAAATGCTCAACCTGGCCGCAGCAGGCGATATTGATCTGCTGTGTGAGAGGGCTGGCTGGTGGTGGCCGGAAGAGGCTGCCGTGAGTGAAGGGGATAAAGATTAATAGTTGGCGTTGCCCGGCGGGCTGGCAAAAAGAATGACGCCGCTTTTTTAAGGAAAATTCGCGCCCTGCGGGCACAACAACTGTTCTTCTTTCTAGTCTGGCCGCCTGCGCGGCGCGCGGATAAAAAGAATAATGTAACTTTTGCGTAAGGTCATCGTGCCCTGCGGGCACAACAGCTTTTCTTCTCTTTATTCCTGCCGCCTGCGCGGCGCGCGGCAAGGCGGGGCCGGTTATGGGGCTTCGCCCCCTTCTCGGCCCCCCTTGCATCCCCCCCCGAAGCACCCCCTGTTCTACCCCGACCACCAAATACTTCTTTCGGGGGCGGCTACGCACGAACCTCGCCGACGTGTCGGCTTCGGTTCTTTATGACGCCACCCCCGGCAATAGCCTGTTCCTTGTCTGAGAAACAGCGCGTGCTGGGCTCATTCTTTACGCGATAAACATTTTCGGCCTACCGATGGGAGCAGCATTATTCCCAGACCCCCTCCCGCCCGCTGCGCAGGCAGTGCCGAGGCGGCCCAAACTGCATAGACAAAAAAGCTTCCGAGCACGCAGGGCACGACTCACTTCTCTCAAGAATCAACCCAATCTTTGCAGCACCCAAACCCCAAGCGCCCAGATGCCTCAAAGTTGACATGCAACGCGGAAGCGCCCGATGGCATTGTGCGGCGCGCAGGGAGATCGCCCGACCAAAGGGAGGGAAGCTCCCGAAGCAATAGCCACGCAACCCTCGCAAAATGGTGGGATTTGGAAAGCCCTTGAAGGCTCACCCGTGGAAATGGAGAGATATGGAAAATCCAGCGGGGTTGTCCGGGGGGAGTGCAGAGGGGGCCTCGGAGGGGCGGCAGCCCCTAACAGGCCCCCTCGCCGCCCGCTGCGCAGGCGGCCCAAACAACGTAAACGAAAGAGCCCCCGCAGCCCGCAGGGCACAAATGCCCTCCCGAAAAAACAATTTTATTTTTTACCACCGCTTACCGGATACCCTCGTACCTACAGTGAACAACGCACTTATCTCAAAGACCAGACCCAACCTTTCACGGCACTCCACCCTACGCCAACCAGACGCTCCTAATTTTCATCCACCGCAAAAGCGCTTGCTGGCATTGCGCGGCGCGCAGGGAGATCACCCGACCAAAAAGAGGGAAGCTCCCGAAGCAATAGCCGCGCAGCCCTCGCGAAATGGTGGAATTTGAAAAGCCCTTGAAGGCTAGCCGTGGGAATAAAGATATATGGAAACCCAGCGGGGTCGCCAGGTGTGATCTAGGGAGGAAGTGCAGAGGGAGCCTCGGAGGGGCGGCAGCCCCTAACAGGCCCCTTCTGCCGCCCGCCGCGAAGGCGATTCGTCACGAGCGCCTTTCCAGTTATTTCTGCATCGAACTTCCCTTTTATTCCCGTCGGGTACCATTAGAGTACCCTCCCTTCATAAAAGGCTCGTTCTCCTTGAAATAACAAGAAAATTTATCTCGTGACGACACCGCCGAGGCGGCCAAAATAAGAGCAATCAAAACAGCTTTACATTAAGGGTTTGATTCAAGCATGGGGCAAAACTTTCAAAATCACGATGCTCCATCTCTTTACCTGAACCATCTGGACATCCCTTAATGCCGCCGCCGTGCGGTCGCCTCCACGGCATCCCCTTCGCGCAGGTACATGCTCAACCCCAGCGAAAGCAGCAGCAAAACGACAAAAACCATATCCGCAGCTCCATAACCGCCTGTGAGTTCATACGAATACCCCATGATGGGATACCCCACGCAACGCAGCATGATGAAGATGGACACGAACTTGTAGGATGGCAAAAAATTGCCGCTGCCATAATAGTAGGAAACCACCGCTGGCAGCACTGTCCACAGGCCGCCTACACAAAAACCAAAACTGAGGCTGAAAATGGTCATGGTCCACACGCTGGCTGGCAAAAATCCAAGGCACAAGCTCAATGCACAGGCCAACATGATGCCGTGGGCGGCTGTCAGGGGGGTGAAACGGTCGCAAACCCAGCCCCAGGCATATTTGGCCAGGGCTGCGCACAGTGCGGCGGAGCAGGCCAACAGCATGGCGGGATAAGGCGCAATGCCCAAATCCACAAAGCGGGGCTTCATCTGGCTCATGACTGACGAGCTGACCATCAAAGCCAGGCCAAAGGCCACGCCCATGCAATAGGCACGGGGTGAATGCAGCAACCCGGAAAAAGAAGTGTCCGGCGCTGGCCGTTTGCGCCCCAGCATGGGCTCATGCCTTCTGCCGTCGGGGTGCAGATGCATGGTTTGCGGCGTATCACGCACCAGCACCCACGCCAGAGGGGCCAGAGCGCAGGTTAAAAGACCGATGACAAGATAGGCTACGCTCACGTCAAAATGATTGATAAGCACCATACTGGCCAAAGGCAGCACAACACCCGACAGGGACGTGCCCGCATTGGCTATGCCGAACGCCCTGCCACGAAAATAATGAAACCAGTTGCTCATCAAGGCATTGCCAACCACGCCGCCGCATATCTGAGTGGCGCTCCAGGCAATGGTGAACAGCAGGGTGAAGAGCATCATGTTGCCCGTCATACCCTGAAGAATGGTAGCCACACCGCCCACCAGCGCCCCCACGGTCATGAGGTAGCGCAGTGAAAAACGGGTGGACAATGAAGCCGCCACAGGCATGGCCAGTTGCCCTACCAGAGAGGCTACAGCCATGCTGATATTGAGTTCGGCGCGTGTCCAGCCATAGGCTGTACACAGGGGTTCCATAAAAGCGTTCATGCAATAGAGCACACTGCCCTGAAGCATGAAATTGCCGCCCATAGAAAGCAGGCTGATTTTCCACCCGTAAAACATTTCTTCCCCAATACGGGCGCCTGCCAGGCCGCCCCTTGCACACATGGCCAATGCAGAAACCTGCGGCCATATTCTGCTTTTATCGCGGTCTTGCCGCCATTGCGGTCAACCCTGTCAACCGATGATCTTTTATTCTGGCGCAGTAAAACAGCGCGCATGCCCGCCAGCCTGAAATACAAGCTGTCCGGTAGCGGCCCGCCTGCCACGATGCGCGAGCATATGAAAGCCCATACACCGCTTGCCGTACATCCTCAAGCCCTTAGCGCCCTGCGTGGCTGATGCCCCACCCATAAAAAACGCGCCAATCTGCAGTGAATGAGGAACGTATGGATGCAGTGCCTCCCCTTTTCATCGGGCACGCTTTTTGCTGTTTGGTATAGCGCACGGCTTTTTCTTAAAGCCGTGCCAATATAACGACGGCGGATACGGCATGTTCGGCACACAGAAAGATCCCAGTAAAACAGAAAAAGCCACTCCAAAACGCATCAATAAACAGCGCGCCGAGGGCAATGTTCCCAAATCGCAGGAGCTGGGCAAGGCTGTAAGCCTGCTCGGCGGCATGTCCATTCTTTATGCGTGGATAGGCCCAATGAGCGAAGAAATAAAAAAGATCTTTCGCCATTTTTTAAGCCATGCCTGGGAGTTCGACCCCAACCCGGAGAACGTATACAGCCTGACGCTGGAGCTTATGATCGAAATCTGCAAGATCATCATGCCCATCCTGCTCACGCTGGCCTTTCTGAGCATGCTTGCCCAGCGCCTTCAGGTGGGCAAACTGTGGACCACAAAAGTTTTCAAGCCCAAATTGCAGCGCTTCAATATTTTCAAGGGCATCAAGCAGATGCTGTTTTCGCCCCAGACCATCTTGCGCACCGTAAAAAGCCTGCTGTTTTCCATAATTCTGTCTTGTATTCCCGCCTGGATTATCTACAAGGAATACGAAAACTTTCTGCCCATGTATTATGCCACCACAGAAGGCGTGGCCATATACATGCTCAAAATGGCTTTCAAACTGGCAAGCTATGCTCTCATACCCATTCTTATCATTGCGGCCTTTGACGTGTGGCAGTCGCGCTATGCGTACAAAGAAAACATGAAGATGACCAAGGATGAAGTGAAAGACGAGCACAAGCAGGCCGACGGTGACCCCAAGGTCAAGAGCGAACAGCGCAAAAAGATGATGGAAGCCATGAGCAAGCGCATGTTGCAGGACGTGCCCAAGGCTGACGTTGTCATCACCAACCCCACACACATCGCCGTGGCCCTGCGCTACAACGTCTCCGAGGCTCCGGCCCCGGTGGTGGTGGCTATGGGCGCGGACCACCTGGCTGAGAAAATCAAACTTATTGCCCGCGAAAACAAAATTCCCATTCGCGAAAATGTGCCTCTGGCACGGGCTTTGTATAAGTCTGCCGAAGTGGGCGATATGATTCCCGAGGATCTGTACAAGGCTGTGGCCACGGTACTGGCGGCCATCTGGAAGCTCAAGCCAAAGGTTCACAATTCATAGTATTTCCAGTGTGCTCTCCTGACCGGGACCACATAAACGAGGTGTCAGAAAAATGGCTGCAGCAATCATCCCCAAGATGGATTACAGCAGGTTTTCAAAAAATGGCGAAATCATGCTGGCCGCTGGCGTGGTCATCATCCTTTTCGTCATGCTGGTGCCACTGCCCACCTTCTTTCTGGACATCATGCTCTGCGTGAGTATTTCCATATCATTGCTGGTGCTTATCACCACGATGTTCATGACTTCACCGCTGGAATTCACCATCTTTCCGTCCCTGCTGCTGGTGACAACCCTGCTGCGGCTTTCACTCAACGTGGCCGCCACCCGTCTTATTTTGCTGAATGGCGACATGGGCGTGGACGCGGCAGGTTCCGTCATTCGCGCTTTCGGCGAATTTGTCGTGGGCGGCAGTTATGTGGTGGGCGCGGTCATATTCATGATCCTGTTCATTCTGAACAAAGTGGTCATCACGGCAGGTACCACGCGTATCGCCGAAGTGGCTGCGCGTTTTACCCTGGATGCCATGCCCGGCAAGCAGATGGCCATTGAAGCTGACCTCAACGCCGGGCTCATTGATGAAGAGCAGGCCACAGCCCGGCGCAATGGGCTGCGCAAAGAAGCCGACTTCTACGGCGCAATGGACGGTGCGTGCAAATTCGTTTCAGGTGACGTGAATGCGGGTATGTTCATCACTCTGGTCAATATCGTCGGCGGCATCATCATTGGTATGGTGCAGAAGGATATGGACTGGAACACAGCGCTCACCACCTATTCCCTCTTGACCATCGGCGACGGTCTGGTTTCCACCATTCCCTCCATCATCGTGTCCACGGGCACGGGCCTACTGGTGTCGCGCGCGGCATCCGAAGCCAAGATGGGTGAAGAATTTCTGGCGCAGCTTACATTCAACAGCCGTGCGCTCAGGATGGTCTCGGCGGTGCTTCTGCTTTTCGCACTTGTTCCCGGCCTGCCCACCCTGCCCTTTTTGGTCATCTCTGCACTCATTTTTACGGTGGCCCGTCTCACAGACAAAAACGAGGCCCAGGACGAAGCCAGGGAAAAGCAGGAAAAGAAAGCCAAGGCTGGCTCCGGCACCGCCGATACGCCGGAAGAAGTACAGGCCCTTCTGCCTCTGGATACGCTGGAGCTGGAAGTGGGCTACGGTCTCATTCCGCTGGTAGACGAAGAACAGAGCGGCAACCTGCTGGCGCGCATACGCTCCATCCGGCGGCAATTCGCCCTGGATATGGGCGTGGTCATTCCCTCATTGCACCTGCGCGACAACCTGCAGCTGAAGCCCGGCCAGTATTCCCTGCTCATCAAGGGCAACCAGGTGGCCTCTGCGGAAATTCTTGTGGACCATTTTCTGGCAATGGACCCCGGCAATGTGACCACCAAGATTCACGGCATAGAAACACGCGAACCCGCCTTCAACCTGCCTGCCCTCTGGATACCGGACAGCCAGCGCGAAGAAGCCATGCTGGCGGGCTATACGGTAGTGGACCCGGCAACGGTCATCGCTACCCACCTGACAGAAGTGTTCAAGCGTCACCTGTCGGATTTTCTGGACCGTCAGGCAGTGCAAGGTCTGCTGGACACAGTGGCCAAGCATTCGCCCAAGGCTGTGGAAGACCTTGTGCCGGGCGTGCTGCCCCTGGGCACAGTGCAAAAGGTGCTGCAACTTCTGGTGCGGGAAAATGTGGGCATCCGCGACATGCTTACCATTGTGGAAACGCTGGGCGATTTTGGCGGCGGCGTCAAAAACCCGGATATGCTGGCCGAATATGTGCGCGAAAAACTGGCTCGTTCCATTGTGCGCCCCTATCTGGACAGCCAGGGCACCCTTCCGGTGCTTACCCTGGCCCCCAATGCCGAGCGTATGGTGCAGGAAGGCGTACGTCAGGCCGATACGGGTGCAATGTTTCTTTCGCTTAATCCCGCGTCGGCTCAAAAACTGGTGCAAAACATCAACAACGCCGTGGAAAATGCCGTTGGCACCGACGGTCAGCCAGTGCTGCTGGTGAACCCCATCATACGCCCGCATCTGGCGCAGCTGGTCACCCGCTTTCTGCCCTCGGTTCCCGTGGTCTCCCAGGCCGAAATTCCGCCAGACATCCGGCTTCAGTCCGTGGGCAGCGTCGCTGCCGAATAGGTTTACCATCATAGAACATAAAAAGAGCTGAAAGCCCGCAAGGGTTTTCAGCTCTTTTTATGTTCTATGGGCCAACACCGTCAAAAATCAGGAGCAGGCGCAGCTTTGCCAGCCGCTGCGCGATGCATTCCGTGCACCGCCGCCCGGCAGCTTTGCCGGCAATGGCGGCGTGAACCTGTGAAGCGAAGGTTGCCATCAGTTGGGTTGAACGCCACCGCAGGTTTTCAGTTTTTCGTTACAGGCCATGCGGTTGCAATTCGAAAACTCTATAATTTTTTTCCCGTCCGCGTAACAAGGCACGCTGTCTCAATAGTACAATGTAAAAATATCGATAATTTTTATTGCATAATATGCGGTGAAACATTTTAGGTCATAACATCAGAGCTGTTTTAAAAATATTCGGATACTCTATTTATCACACGGTAACAGCAAAAAAATTTAATTTTGCATTAAAAAACATTTTAACAAAAAAACAATCCAACATAGTTTTATATCATACTTTAACTATCTATTCCGAAAACAAATCCTTTACACTGACTCCAAGTGCATGCGCTATACTCCAAAGTGTTGACATGCGGCACTCTGAAATAAGGTGGCTTCTGGCACGCGTTATAGTTTGGCTCGACAAGCCTGTCTTTTCTTCAAGTTCTTTATACGTCACCCCCTTGGCAATCATTATCTTTTTAATATTACTTTTCAGCATGTGCTACCTCTCGACAAAATACCCTACCAGCCTTGCCCTAACTAGTTTACGGTGATATATCACCGTAAACCGCTGGAATTATCCGTCATCCTTTGACGAAACGCTTTGCGTTCCTCGACCCAAGGCTGCAATCCGGTCAGATATGAACAGGATCAATCACCGAACGAGAGCACAAACCACTTGCGGTATTCCTTGGCAGGCAAAATACCCAGCGGACAACTAGTTTTTTGAGGTTTAAAGGGCTCAAGGGGCACTACGACAAGCAGACCTATCACTCGCCAGCGCTTCAAAGCAGCGCTGAAAAACGCTTAATGGCTACAGCCAAGGGGGATGTGATGAATTTTTTCTCCAACCTGAAGGTGGGCACAAAAATTTCAACAATGATTCTTCTTTTGCTGCTTTTTATGGCGGCCATCGCATTTTGGGGAATCAGACAGATCAATCTCGTAAGCGACGAGGCCGACAATATGTACGCCATCGACCTTCACGGGCTCGCCTACGCCAAGGACGCGGACATAGCCATGCTGTCTGCTGTTCGCGCTCTTTATAATTCCATTATTTTTCCTCCTGATATCCGGCCAAGATACGTGCAGAACTACACAAAGTTTACCGCTCAAGCCACTGACACGCTAAAAAAGCTTGAACCACTCATTGTGGAAGAAAAAACCAGAACCCTGCTGAAAAACCTGCAACAGGGTTTTTCCGTAATGGATTCCGGCTATAAAGAGTTGATTGAAAAAGCAAAAGATACCCCGCTGGAAATTTTGCTTGATGATCTGGTCAAAATGCGGGGGCAGGTAGACACGGTTGAAGGCATGATGGGCGACCTTGGTACAGCCATGATGGCCGAAGCAGAACGGCGGGCGCTGGAAACAACAAGAGTATATGAGCATGGCCGCCTGTACAGCCTTATACTGCTGGCCGTGGCCCTAGTGCTTGGTTCGCTTTACGGTGTTTGCACCAAAAGGGCCATTGCAAATCCTCTGGCGTCCATCTCAGGCAAGGCTGCGCACGTTGCAGCGGGAGACCTGAGCCAGACTTTCGACATGCGACGCTCTGACGAAATCGGCCAACTGGCGGCGGCTTTGGAACAGATGGTGGCCAATTTGCGCCAGCGCATCGCTGAAGCCGAGGAGCAGAGCAAACTGGCCCAGGAGCAGAGCCGGCTTGCCGAACTGGCCACAGAAGAAGCCCATGCCGCGCAGGCCGCAGCCGAAGCAGGCCATACGGCCATTCTGCAAACTGCGGAAAGTATTGAGGGCGTAACCGCAAGACTTTATGCGGCTACAGAAGAGCTGTCCTCACAGATACAGGAATCCACAAGGGGAACCGACATCCAGCGTGAACGCGTAGATTCGTCGGCAACAGCTATGGAAGAAATGAATTCCACGGTTCTTGAAGTGGCACGCAATGCCGGAGTTGCCGCTGGCGGGGCAAACCTTGCCAGAGAACACGCGCTTCACGGCGAAAGCATCGTTCGCCAGTCGGTAACGGCGATCGGCGAAGTTCAGTCCGACACACGCTACCTCAAAACGAATATGGAATCTCTGGGCCATCAGGCAGAAAGCATTGGAACTATTTTGACTGTGATTTCCGACATTGCCGATCAGACCAACCTTCTTGCCCTCAACGCAGCCATTGAAGCCGCCAGAGCTGGCGAAGCCGGACGCGGATTTGCCGTGGTGGCCGACGAGGTGCGCAAACTGGCCGAAAGTACGATGAATGCGACCAAGGAAGTTGGTGAAGCCATATCCGGTATTCAGCAGAGCGCCAGGGAGAGCATTGAGGCCGCCGAGCGCACGTCCACTGAGCTTAATGACACGGTCATTCTGGTGGAAAAATCAGGCGAATCCCTGGTGGAGATTGTACAGGATGTGGCCGCTGTGGCTGATCAAGTGCGAAGCATCGCGGCGGCGGCAGAGCAGCAGTCAGCCGCCAGTGAGGAAATTACAAGGGCTCTGGACGAAATCAACCGGATGGCAGACGAAGGCGCCACCGCCATGCACATGTGCGCACAGGCTGTTCTGGAGCTGGCGGAACAGTCTGACGGCTTGAAAAATCTGGTCAACGACCTGCGGAGTAAGTAGCAAGCAACAGGCAAACAATGGAAGCACGGGGGTCTGCATGCAAACGTCGCTCATCTTGTCTATCGGAACTTCTCAGGCATTGATCTCGCAACTGCACAAGGCCCTGCCCCATTGTTATTTCGTTCATCATTCCTGTGAGAGTACGGCGCAGGAAGACATCATGACCCAGCCGCCGCACACCATCCTGTTTTCCCCCCGGTGCGACTCCCGGGGGGAAAGCAGGTATCTCTTTCTTACCAGGCTTGACAATCTTGGCTTCGCGGCAAAAACGCCCTGCATTGTTTTGTCTGGCGCTTCCTCCCTTGAGGACAAAAGAAACGCATTCAACGCCGGAGCCACGGATTATCTGGTCCAGCCCATTACCAACAGCGAGTTGGCAGTGCGAGTCTCCGCCGTTCTGGCTACCCGCGACTGCCGCCAATCTCTCCTGCATCTGAGCGAAAGTCTGGCACAATCCAAAAGCGTATTTTTAAAAAGCCTGGCCACATTGATGGCCATGAAGGATGTGGAAACAGGTGGCCATCTCTTGCGGGTAGCCCGATACACCAAAGTCCTTCTTGAGCACCCGGCGGTACAACGCTATTTTCCCGGCTCATTGAGCGGGCAGGCCAGAAAGGAACTGAGCAAGGCGGCAATACTGCACGACATCGGTAAAATCCACATACCGGACAGCATCTTGCAAAAACCCGGCCCCCTGACCTGCGCGGAATTTGAAATCATCAAAACCCATACGCTCTATGGAGGAGAGCTCTTTCACAGCCTGCGCCAGATATCCGACTCCATTTTTCTCAAATTCGCCGAAGAAATCGCGGGCGCGCACCACGAGTACTGGAACGGAACGGGCTACCCCCGGAACCTTCAGGCAGAAGAAATTCCATGCGCTGCCCGCATCATGGCAGTGGCCGACGTGTACGACGCGACCCGGACTACCCGCGTATACAAGAGCGCATGGTCCCATGCCCTGTCCACTCAATACATAATGGATAACAAGGGTATACTGTTTGACCCCGTCATTGCGAACTGCTTTTACAGCCGCAAGGACGTGTTCAACAACATTTCCGGCAGGTTTAAAAAATTCCCGTTCACGCCTTCCTTCAGCATTTGACGCCGGGGATGGTCCCGTGGGCCTCATAAAAGAAGGTTTCCGGCTGAAGAATGACCACCTCGTCGCTGTTTTTGTCAAAAGTAAGCAAACCACGGGATTGAGCCGTGCGCAAAGCCTTGTACAGCGTAATGCGGTGCATGCCGAGCAGACCCGCCATTTCAAAAAGCGGCAGATCGCGCCTGGCCCGCATGGGGTTGGAACCGGGAATGATTCGCGACGCCAAAAACTTGCATACCCGCGTAAGATGCGACTCAACACTCAATGAAACTACCTGCTGTGCCAAAAGCGCAACTTTGACGCTGTAACTCTGGCAAAGGTTGAGCAGCAGTTCGGGATGCCTTTTACCCAAGCGCCGCACCTGTTCCGACGTAAATTTTTGCACGTAGCAATCTTCCATGCATTCATACCGGAAGCTGGCGGTATTGGGCAGCAGCGCCGCGTTTTCGCTGTTTTCAAGAAACAGCACGATTTCGTTGAAGCAGCAGCCATCGCCAAGATACCATATGATTTTTTCTCCTCCGTTGGCGGAAAGCGCCGTCAGGCGCAGTCTGCCACTGACAAGAAAGTACATATAGCCATCAGCAAAGGTGCTGCCTTTTGTGTACAGTCGAGGCTTCTCGCTGGACACATTTTTCCAGCAGTGATTCTGGGTTACCAATTCGGCAAAAGACATGAGATTTCCCCGGAAGGAAAAATGGAATAGAAAGGGGCGCGGCGCCGAACGGCTTTTGGGCGTATCAGGCTGACAAACTGGCGCGAGGCCAGAGCCGGGGGCCGGCTCGATTTGGAAGGCCTGTGCGATGGCCACACAGGGACAGGAAAATCCTGACTCGCCATTAGGCTAGGTGAACTATAGTACAAAACACAGGCTTTGCCTAGTCGTACTGAACTACTATGATCTTCTTGCGCCAACCGGGCGAAAAAGCGGCATAAGATCATAACAAGCTTTGGCCTCTTATTTGCATTTACCTGGTGTGCCGTCAAACATACGGCGCAAAAAGGCAATAACAGGCGGCTCAACCGCCGTCAGTCAAAGGAATGGCCATGCAGGTAAAGACGTTCACCGGCGCCACATCGCAAGAGATTCTGGCAAGAATCAAAGCCGAATTGGGGGCTGATGCCGTAATCCTGGGCAACCGCACCTACCGCAAAAACGGCGTGGTCTGCCACGAAATCACTGCGGGTGTAGAACGCGCCCAATCAGACGGCGCTGCGCCAGCCAGCGGAGCTCCCAACGGCTGGGGCGAGTGGCACAAGGAATGGCAGCAGATCAAAGACCAGCTCTTTGCCCTCATGAAGCCCGCCATTCAGCTTGAGCGCCTTACCCCCCGTCAGCGCGTGGCGCTTGAATATTTGCAGCGCGAAGGTATTTCTGACGCGGTTGCAGTAGACCTGTACCAGAGGCTGCTTTCACAGCCCGGCGCATCCGTGCTGGAATGCCTGTGCAGCATGGTGCCTGTCAAAGGCTGGGGGCCGAGCTACTGGAACCAGAGGCTGCACCTCATGGCTGGCCCCTTCGGCTTTGGCAAAACCACCACAGCCCTGCGCTTTGCCCTGCACTGGCGCAAAACTCAGCCCGACGCGCGCATAGCCTTTATTAACGCCGACTGCCTGCGCGGCAACGGACGGCTCATTTTGCGCCACTGGGCTGAACTGTCAAATTTCAATTACCTTGAAGCCCCCGACAAATCCGGCATGGAGGCCGCCCTGCGCGCTACCGCAGAGGCAGACGCCGTTTTTGTGGATGTGCCGGGGCTTGACCGTACCACCACCCTTGCGCGGTGGCGTGAAGAAATGGGTTTGGCCGATGTTGAAGCCGCCACCCACTTGACGCTCTCCCCTTACTGCGACCCCTTGCAAACTCAGGCTTTTCTGAAGCGCTACAAGAGCGGCGGCCCGGGGTCACTGGTATGGACAAAGCTGGACGAAGCCGTGAGCTTTGGTAATATAGTTAATGTCGCGTGGGCCGCAGGTCTGCCCGTATCGGCCCTTTCATACGGCGCGGAACTGAAGGAAAGCCTTTCCCCGGCCACCGAGCCGCTGGTCTGGCGACTGATCTTTAAAAGGCAAATTCCTGGTCAGGCGGCCTAGCCGGACCATAACGATGCGGAGCACACTGATGAGCGGCACTTTTCCTCTGGTATTTTCCGTCACTTCGGGCAAGGGCGGCGTGGGCAAGACCAACCTTTCGGTCAATCTGGCCATATGCCTTGCGCAGCTTGGCAAACAGGTGGTGCTCATTGACGCTGACCTGGGCCTTGCCAACGTTGACGTGGTGCTTGGCCTGACCCCGCAGAAAAACATTTTCCACCTGTTCCACGAAGGGGCCAGCGTTGGGGATATTCTTTTCCCCACGCCCTACGGATTTTCCATCCTGCCCGCATCTTCGGGCATGAGCGAAATGCTGACCCTTTCCACCGGCCAGAAGCTGGAACTGCTGGACGCTGTGGACGAGCTTGAAGACGACCTCGATTACCTCATTGTGGATACTGGCGCTGGCATCAGCGACAATGTGCTCTATTTCAACATGGCCGCGCAGGAGCGCCTTGTGGTGCTCACGCCGGAACCGACATCTCTTACCGATGCTTACGCGCTCATTAAAGTGCTCAAGACCAACCACGGGGTCGAGCGTTTCAGGGTGTGCGTGAACATGGCTCCAGACCTGAAGATCGCCAAAGAGATGTTCGTGCGCCTGCATCAGGCCTGCGACCACTTTTTGAGCGGCGTTTCGCTGGAACTGGTGGGTGTTGTGCCGCGTGACACGAGCGTGCGCAAGGCAGTGGTGCAGCAATTGCCCTTCTGCGTCAGCGAACCGCAAGGCCCGGCATCCCGCGCCGTCATGGATCTGGCGCGCAACATCACGCAATGGGAAGTGCCCGAAAACCTTGACGGCAACATCAAATTTTTCTGGAAAAAACTGCTTTTCCGCTAGGTTGTAGTTTTGAGGTACAGGCCGGCGGCCGAATGGCTCGCATGCACACCAACCCTAACGTGGATTAACACTTCCTGGTCAGCCGGGCGGGCGCGAACAGGAACGTAAACAGGCATGTACCATGCCACGGGGTGGAAGAGGCAACACCGGAAAAACCCGGAAGGACAACAATATGAAGACCGGCACAGCCCAAGCGCACATACCCTGCCCCTGGGAAGCGCTCGAAACCGGGGCCATAGCCTGGGAAAACTTTTCTCCGGCGGAGCAGGAATCAGTGGTGCGCCATTATGCACCCAAAATACGCTTTCTGGCCTTACGCCTTAAAGCCAAACTGCCCCGCAGCGTGGAACTGGGCGAACTTATCAGCTCCGGCACTCTGGGCCTTATGGAGGCCCTTGGCAAATTTCGCCCCCAGCTGGGCATACGGTTTGAAACCTATGCCGAAAGCCGCATACGCGGAGCCATGCTGGACGAACTGCGCAGACTGGACTGGTTTCCCCGTTCGTTGCGCCAGCGTGTGCGCGTGCTGGACGAAGCCATGCGCAAGGTGGAACACGAGCAGGGCCGTCAGGCAACGGAGCAGGAACTGCAAGACATCACCGGCCTCACTTTGCGAGACGTGCGCCAGGGCCTTGAAGCTCTGCAAAACCAGCTTTGGCTGTCTTTGGATTCCATTCAGGACACGCTTGCAGGTGATGGACAGGAGCCGGGTGGCGAACCTTACCGCAATACTGCTTTTCGTGAACTGGTGGAACGGGTTGCTCCGCTTATCGAGCGCTTGACGCCAAGAGAAAAGCTGGTACTGTCGCTCTACTATACTGATGAGTTAAATATGCGTGAGACTGCTGAAGTTATGGGCATCACAGAAGGCCGCGTATCACAATTGCACTCACAGGCCTTGGGCCGTCTGCGCAAAGAGTTCATCAGCCTGTATGGTGAGGGCGCTGACATATCATAGCTACGGAGAACCGCGCGACATGCGCCCCTCCGCATACGGCGCCCTGAAGGCGTTAAGGAGCATCTAACATGCCTTACAATCCAAACATGCGCGTTCTTGTTGTCGACGACTTTTCCACCATGCGCCGCATTGTGCGTAATATCTTGCGGCAGATTGGCTTTCAGAACGTTGTGGAAGCCGACGACGGCACCACTGCATGGGAAGTGCTGAACCGCGAAAAGATTGACTTTATCGTTTCTGACTGGAACATGCCCAACATGACGGGCATTGACCTGCTGCGCAAAGTGCGCGCCAGCGAACAGTTCGCCCACATTCCTTTTCTTATGGTCACCGCAGAAGCCCAGCAGGAAAATATCATTGAGGCTGTGCAGGCCAAGGTGTCCAACTACATCGTCAAGCCCTTCACCGCCGACACAATGAAGCAGAAGATCGATAAAATCTTTGGCTGATATCGCGCGGGGGCATTCCTGCCTGCGGCGGGCCCCGATGCGGCTGCCAGGAGTTCCGCGTGGCTAACAAGACTGAAGTCAAAGATGCTCCCGCAAGGGACGAAATGCAGGTTTCACTTGGGCCGGACCCGGCCATGCGCAAAGTGGACCTCGATCTTGACGACGCCCCTTTTCTGAAAGAGCAGGAGTCGGATGTCCCGGCTGTGGCGGACACAAAAAATCTGCCTGCCGATCAGGAGCCGAAACCCGACGCCAAAAAGAAAATAAAGCTCATTATTATCGGCGGCGCGGCTTTTCTGCTGCTTGTGCTGGGCGCTGCCGTATGGTGGTTCTTTCTGCGCACGCCGCCTGTTCCCCCGGCTGAAATCAAGCCTGAAGTCATTGTTGTGCCTTCCAACCCCACGGCATCCCACCCTACAGACTATGTGAAAGAACTGGCCCATTTTGTGGTGCCACGTAACGTCAACGGCGTTACCCGCTTTCTGGTCTGCAAATTTTCCACCATAAGCAAGAGTTCCGGAGTCAGCGCAGAGATGGATCACAAGATGATCGCCCTTCGTGACGCGCTGTACTTCTATCTGAGCGGCAAAAGCAACGACTACTTGCTTAACCCGGGCAATACTGTCACCATAAAGCGAGACCTGACCAGCATACTCAACGACTATCTCACACAGGGCCGTATTGATGACGTGCTTTTTGAGAGCTACTTGAACGAGTAAACGCCCTGCCCCGCCACGCCGCTTGGCATGAAGGGGCATAAGGCTATCGGCATACGCCACACCACAGACCACGGAGCCCGCCATGAGCGTTGATGCCACCATGGCCGTGCTGTATGCCCAGACTGGCATGGCCACCTCAATGGTCAATGCCGCGGCAGTGGGGCCGCAGGCCGCCGCCGCAATGTCGCGGGTTTTGGCCGCTGAAATGGCCCGTCATGAGCAGCAGCAGATTACCAAGACCGAAGCTGGCGACAAGGCCAAACTTTCGCCAGATGCCGACGGCGGAACGCCTATGCCACAGTTCGGCAGCCGCCGCCGCAAGCGGCCACCGCCGCCCCCTCCGGACAAGGACGAGGCGCCACGCGTGCCGGACTCTCCTCTGGTGGGCAAACTTCTTAATGTCAAAGTATGAACAACACTCTCATTTTCGCACTCATTGCCGGTTTTTCCATTCTTGAACTGGTTGTCCTCGGCGGCGTGCTGTTTTTCTATCTGCGCCTGCGCCGTTCTGAAGCCATGCTCAACGCCCTTCAGGGCAATCAGGAAGCTCTGCTGGCACGCATTGAAATGAACGCCAGACTGGAGCGTGAAATTGTTGCGACCTTCGCACAACGGCAGGCAGAACTGCAAAATCTGGATGAAAAGCTTGAAGAGCGCGCCCAGGAGCTGCGCCGCCTGCTGGAACAGGCTGAGGGCATCAGCCGTTCCCCGCAGTTCTTGCGTGAACTTATCCTCAACGGCAGACGCAAAGGCCTTTCAAGCCGCCAGATCGCCCGTAACTCCGGGCTGAGCGTTGATGAAGTGGAACTGATTCTGGCTCAGGAAAGCGAATAGACTCCCTGCAAGCCAGTTTAGCCTGCCCACAACCGCGTACCGCATCATTCGTTGGCGCGCTTTTTCAAGCCGCTGCCTGATTTTTTTGTACTTGCCAGACGGCAACGCCGGCAAAATTATGGCCTCCAGAAAACTTCTCGTTGAAGTTCTTTGGAGGCCTTGCTGTTGTATGCGCTGCTGTTGGGCAGCTAAAAAAATTCAAAATTACACGGCCCCAACGCTGCACGACATCGCTGCGCCACAGCGCGGCCCCCGCCTAATTACATTCTCGGCAGAATAACAACGTTGAAATGTGAAGGAATTCAGCGCTAACCTGCTCTCGCCAACCCGAAGATCTGTGCCCTCGGGACGCGTCATATCCGTCTGGCAGTGCGCATGAACAAGGCTGGAATAATCGCCACAAAAAAGGCTATTGCCACAAAAAGAAAGCTTTCTCTGAACCCCATAGTCCTGGCCTGGGCAGACAACATTTCTGCCAGAAAGTTATAGGCCTGTGGAGGGCGCAAGGCCTGCGCCACGTTATCCAGCTGCCCTACCCTGACAAAGAGCGATGAAATCAGGTCAAGCGCATCAGCGGCAGCGTGAGTGCCGGTTTGCAGCGTGTTGAAGGCCTGGGCGTACAATTCGGTCTGCCGTTCCATATACACGGAAAGTATACTCACCCCCAGCGCGCCCCCCAACTGCCGGCTGAAGTTGATGGCCCCGGCCCCTTGTGCCATGTGCTTTGCATCAAGCAAACGCAGCGCCCCGCTGTTCAGCGAGGGCATGATGAGCCCCAGACCGATGCGCCCCAGCGCAATCCAGCTGACAAAATCCCAAAAGTAGGTGGAGGTTCCGGCATCGGCCATATACAGGCTGGACAAGCCGAATACGCCCAACCCCGCCATAATGAGCGCGTATGGCGGCAACCGGTCAGCCAGGCGGCCTGCCAGCGGCATGGCCACGCCAAGCACAATGCCGCCCGGCATGAGCAAAAGACCGGACTCTGTAGGGCTGTACCCCTGAATGGTCTGCACAAAAAGAGGAATAAGATAGGTGGAGCCAAAAAGCCCCATTCCCAGAATAAAGGCCACAGCCGACGCTGCCACAAAACGCAAATTTGCGAAGACGCCAAGCGTCAGCAGCGGGCTTGGGCAGGTGCGTTCACGAATGATAAAGCCTGCCCAGGAACACACGCTCACAAAAAACGCGCCCAGTACGTAGTCTGAATCCCATCCTTCGCGTTGCCCGCTGGAAATCCCGGCAAGCAGCGTGCCGATACCCACGCACAGCAAAACGAAACCGCACAAGTCAAAAACCGTGTGCTTCGCGGCTGTGTCCCGGCCCGGCAAAAATGCCGCAGCCAGCGCCATGCTGACAAGGCAAAACGGCGGCCCCAGCAAAAAAACATAGCGCCAGGAATAATTGTCGATGAGCAGACCGCCCACCGTAGGGCCAAGAGCCGGAGCCAGCACCACGCCCAAACCGAAAATGCCCATTGCCATGCCGCGATTCTCCGTGCCAAAGACGGAAAAAACCATCACCATAGCCAGCGGTTGCACCAGCCCGGCGGCAGCCCCCTGGATGGAGCGCGACAGAATGAGAATTTCCACATCCGGACTTGCGCCGCCAACCAGCGACGCCAGCAGAAAGGCCACCATTGCGCCCAGGTAGGACCGCCGCAGGCCAAAGGTGCGCAGCATCCAGTCTGTTGTCAGCATGGAGGCCGTCATGGCAGCCAGAAAGGCTGTGGAAAGCCACTGCACCTGATCCTGCCCCATGCCGAACTCGCCCATAATGTCGGGCATGGCCACATTGACGATAGTAGAAGACAGCACCGTGGCGATGCAGCCCGTCATGACCGCCGCTGTTGCCCACCATTTGTAGGCCGCGCCATAGCGTTGCGCCAGAGCGTCAAATTCCGGCGAGGTCAATGTCCACCTCCACCATCATGCCGGGCCGGAGGGGATTGTCGTCCGGTTGCTCAACCTTGATACGCACGGGCACGCGCTGATTGATTTTGGTAAAATTGCCCGAGGGGTTCGGGCTGGGGATAAGTGCAAACTGGCTGGTGGCCGCAGTGCCAATGCGCTCGACACTGCCAATGAATGTGCGGCCAGGGTAGGCGTCAACACTGATGTCCACAGGTTGGCCGGGCTTGAGGCCGCTCAACTTGGTTTCCTTGAGCAGAACCTCCACCCACACGGCCTTGGGGTCGTGCAAGATGACAAGACGCTGACCGGGTATGACGTATTCGCCCGGCTCCACAAACTTTTGGTCAACCACGCCATCAATAGGGCTGCGCACCACACGGTCTGCCAGTACGACGTCTTTTTGCCTGATGCGGGCCTGCGCCTCTGCCCGCTGCTGTTCCAGCTGGGCCAGCTGGGCTTCAAGCACACGGGGGTCGTCCTGATGGGCAAGAGTCTGGTCAAGGTTTGCCTGAGCTTCCGCCAGCTGGGCCAAAGCCTGACGGTGCTTGCCTTCGGCCTGCTGCAAAACGGTACGGCTTTGATCCCATACCCGGCGGGCAATGGCATTCTCTGCAATGAGATTTTCACTGCGTGTGAAGTCCTTGCGGGCCAGATCCAGCTCGGCCTGGCTGAAATGCAAGGCAGCTTCCGCATTGGCCCGGTGGGCCCGTGCCGCGGCTATGGCACTTTCTGTAGCGCCCCGGCTTATTTCCAGCAGGGTTTTCACCCGTTCTGATTCCAGCCGTAAAGCCTCATCGCTGGCCCTTAGTTCTTCCACCTGCATGAGGGCCTCACGCTGGTCAATAACAACAAGCTGGCTGCCCGCAGTCACCATGTCGCCATCGGTGACATCACGCTGCGCCACCCAGCCGTCCACACGGCTGCTGATAGTGATCATGTCGGCCATCACTCTTGCATCGTTTTCCGTAACATGCCGCTGGCGGTGAACCCAAAAAGCAACCACCGCCGCAACCAAGATCAACCCGGAAAGCAGAAGAACACGTTTTCTGTTGCGTACCGGGGCAGACAACAGGCGCGCAGCCTGAGGCGAAAGGGAAAGTGGCATGCGCTGTCAGCTCCTTGAAAGGCGCACGGCTGCCGTCAGCGGGCGGTCATAACGCTTAAATTGTTAAGTATGATTTCAAGTACCCTTGAAAATTCGGCCAGCTCTTCGTCGGACAAGCCTGTCAGGGCTTCGCCGCGCAGGCCGGAACCTATCCGCATTATGTCCTCAAGAACTCCCTGAGCCTTGGAGGTAAGGCGCACCATTTTGACACGGCGGTCGTCCTTGTGGCCCACCCGCTCTACAAGCTCCATGCGCTCAAGACCGTCCAGCACACGAACCATCGTTGGCCCTTCCACGCCTATGGACTGGGCAAGCTCCTTTTGTGAAGCTTCATCATTCATGCGCGAAAGATGTACCAATACCAGCCAACGGGCCTGCGTCAGGCCCAACGGCACCAGACGTTCATCAAGGCGAGTTCGCCACAGGCGACCCACACGGTTTATGGTCATACCCACTGTGTCTCTGGGTGATGCGCTCATTGTGCAACCTCATTTTGATGCATAGCTAAATAGTAGTGTGCTATCTATTTGTCAAGCTTTCGCCATATCCAATTTTGAAATTCTTTGGCCGTGCCATAAACAGAGGCCAGCCCCTTACGGGACTGGCTGACAAGCCAGGTGACAAAGCCCAACTTCTGGGCTTTGCGCCGCCTGCGTCGGCAAGGCCGACGGGCGGAAACGCACGGCAATCACTCGCGAGACGGCGCGGCAAAGCCGCGACCTGCTCCTGATTCCCGGCGCGTTGGCTGCGCCAACACGTTCAGAGGCCAGCCCCTTGCGGGACTGGCCTCTGATATTCTCACAGCGCTGGGGCTTAGTCCCAATGACGCTTGTCTTCGATGGGACGGATCTGCGGGGGCAGGCTGCCGGGAGCCAGCACGCGCAGTTCGGGGCGCAGCTTGATCTTTTCGCGGAACTGGTGCAGCAGCTCTTCTTCGCGTTTGAAGCCGCTGGTTTCCACAAAAAGGGTCATTTCGTCTATACCGCCGGGGTTGGTGACTTCGATCTGCCAACGCTTGATTTCCTCAAAACGGCTCATGACCTGTTCAACCTGATGCGGGTACACGAACATGCCCATAATACGGGCCGTCGTATCCACGCGGCCCACAATGCTGCCGAGGCGCGGGCTGGTGCGGCCGCACGCGCAGGGGCTGCGGTCGATGAACGAAAGGTCGCCTGTGGCCAGACGAATAAGCGGATAGGTCTTGTTGAAGGCCGTTACCACGATTTCGCCCACTTCGCCGTCCTTCAAGGGAATACCCGTGTCAGGATGGCAAATTTCCACAAAGCAGCGGTTGGCGATGTGCAGCCCGGTCTTGTGGAAGCATTCGTAACCGATGCAGCCCACGTCAGCCGTGCCATAGCCCTGGCGCATGACCAGATCGTACTTCTTTTCCATCTGCGAGCGCATTTTTTCCGAAAGCCTTTCGCCAGTGACGAAAGCCACTTCCAAAAAGAGATCCTTGCGCAGGTTAAGGCCTTTTTCTTCGGCCTTCTGCGCCAAATGCATAAGAAAGCTCGGCGTGCCAACGTAACCAGACACGCGCAGCTTCTGCATGATGTCCAGCTGCGTGGCGGCATCGGTTGGCCCGGCGGGAATAACCGCACAGCCAAGATTACGCAGGGGCTCTTCAAACATCAGGCCCGCAGGCGTCAACTGATAGTTGAAGGTATTCTGCACGGCGTCGCCGGGGCGGAAGCCTACGGAATAAAAGGCTTCTGTATAGCCCCAGTAATCTTCGCCACGGTCTTCCGGGTCAAAAATGGGGCCAGGGGACAAAAATATGCGCTTGAGTTCGCCAATATCCTTGGTCAGCAGTCCGCCCAGACGCGGCCCCATAGATTGAAGAAAGATAAGCTCCTTCTTCTTGAGAATGGGAATATGCTTGATGTCAGCAAGGGTCTTGAACTTCTCCACATTAAACTGCGCACGGTCAAAACGCTTTTTCACGTCTTCCGAATAGCGGTACGCGTAGGAAAGCAAGTCCTTAAGCTGGATAAGGCAATACTGGCGGCGTTCGCTCTCATCCAGAACTTCGCGGCGGCTGTATATGCCTTCTGTGCGGTCTTTACGGGTCATACCTACTCCACATGGCCTGATTTACATTGAAGGGCCAAAATAGCCACTCCAATCACAAAGTGCAAGCACTATTTATTAATATAAATTATAACAGCATGTTATGAAGATTATTGCGCATACCAAAAAAGCCGCTCCAGCGAAAATTCTACACAACGCTGCCTGGGGAACCGCTGGCAATCCTCTGCGGGCGGCGTGGTTTGTATCTGGGGCGCTTAATTTTTCCCTCAATCACGCACCGTCTGCGCAGGCTGTCATACACCGGATCACAGCCCATTTTGTCGGCCACAAAGGCGGCAATATACGCCGTGATGATGATAAATACCATATTGGGGTAGGCACCCGTCATTTCAAGCATCAAAAATGCCCCTGTCAGAGGAGCCCGCACTGATGAGCCGAACAGCCCGGCCATGCACATGATGAGTATGATGACGCTTTTTTCGGGCGTGACCATGTCAAAAAGCAGCAGCGCTGACGTAACGCAGGCCCCGGCCATAGCCCCCATAAACAGAATGGGCATAAGCAGGCCGCCCGCTACCCCGGTGGCGAAACTCGCGCAGGAGAAAAGCATTTTGACAGTCAGTAGCAGTAAAAGCGCTGTCAGCGGCAAGGCCATGTCGGCGAGTTGCAGGGCTGTAATGCCAAAGCCTGCCAGCACCGTGGGATAAAAATACAAAAACAGTCCGGCGCACATGAAGGGAATGACCACACGCAGGTGCATTGGCAGCATTTTCGTCTTGTCGGCCCAGAGGGTCAGACGAATGAGCATGACGTTGTACAGAACGCCAAGCCCCCCCATAGCCACACCCACCACAGGAACCAGCCACCAGGACTGCCAGGACAGCATGGGGCGCGACCCAAAGGGAAAAACCAGGCCAAAACCGTAAATGGCCTGCATCACATACATGGCCGCAAAAGCTGTAGTGGCGCATGTAATAATCATCGGCACTCGAAGCGGCGTCTTCATTTCCTCAAAGGCAAAAAACATGCCCGCCAAAGGCGCGCCAAAGGCAGCCCCAAGCCCCGCGGCGCTGCCCCCCACAAGAAACCGGGGTTCGTGCGCGGCTTTCGGATCATGCCACAACCGCCCCACCCCTACGCCAAGGGATGCGCCCATCATGATGCACGGGCCTTCGCGGCCCACAGAAAGACCACCTGTCAGCGCTGTTAGAGCCCCGGCAAACTTGCACATCAGCACTCGAAACCAGTTCATGCGCAGTCTGCCCTTGACCATAAGCTCAACCTGCGGAATGCCGCTGCCGCTGATAAGCGGTTCAATGCGCAACAGCAACACAGAAATAACAGCCAACAGCAGCAGGCCGAAAAACACCGCACAGGCAACAAGACTGTCACTCAGGCCGTGCTCGCCCACAGACCGCACAACCCATTGAGTAATTATATTATTCAGGTGGCGGAACAGCCCGATAACCACGCCCGTCGCACCACCGATAAGAAGCGCCTGCACGATGGTTCTTACCAGGCCTGAAACACCCATAGTTGCAAAATCATGCGCTATTTGAGGAAAAGGATTGCCCAGTTTCACTAAAAAAATCCTTGTTGCGAGGGCATCCGAGATGGATGATGTGACCATAGACACTTTGGGGGGCATGCCCCCAAGTTCTGCTCTGACAGGCGCTTTGGCCCGGCATTGCTGCACGCAGGCTTCGCTTGCCCAAGGAGGGAGAACTCGCAAAACAAAACAGGCCAAAGCAATCTGACGGCCTGCCCTGTTGCTGCAACAACGGCAGTATGGCCGGAAGACGCACGATTTTCAAGGTTTTGTGTAAAACTTGCAAAAAAAGACTTGCCAAAGCCTTGGCAAGTAGGTAGAAGACTTCTCCAGCCGCTGTGGAATTTAATCCACTCTGGCCCAAGGGCCGAGGTAGCTCAGTTGGTAGAGCAGGGGACTGAAAATCCCCGTGTCGGCAGTTCAATTCTGTCCCTCGGCACCACGAAATTTAAGGACTCAGGTAGCAATACCCGAGTCCTTTTTTCGTTTATTTGCCATATCCCTCCCGAACCTTTTCCGCCTTTGGGGTGCTGGGCTACACAAAAGCGGTAGCCGCTGCCCTTTCGTCGCGCTTCTGGCGCAGCCCATCGTCGTCACAGTTTGAACTTTTTTTGCCAACTGCCCCTAGGCTCATAAACGCTCACGGGCGTGGTCCGCACAAACCGCACATTCTTCATTCAAGTAAATCTTTTTTACTATAAAATCCCTTAAAAAACAGTACTGGAGAATGAAACATTACTGTATACTGGAACCTTTGAAACTCTATATTAAAAATTTTAATACTTATCACATTATATACGCCTGTTCCATCCATGACTATCTAATCGGAAAAATTTTTCATTGAAATTTTTTGCAGATTAACTAGTCTTGACAAACTGGAATAACGGCTTTTTGCAGAGCCATAATAAAAAACTGCTGATGTTTGCTTGCAGCGCGCAAGCCTGTGTTGGCTGCCATATTTTATGGATGGCGCACCCATTGTGAATACTGCCTGCCCTGAACATTTTGGTTTTTCGCATCGCTAAAACACCACCTCGGCAGCAAGGGAAAGCAATTGGGCAGGCAAAGATCTTTTGCCTTAGCGCATGCTAACTTTGAAAAATTACATGCTCTAACGCCGCACAAGAGTACAGCGCGCCGCAACGCGCGTTGATTCTGCCGAAAATCGCATTTTGCGGCAGAATGACAACTTTAAAGTGTAGTGCATTTCAAAATCAATCTGTTCCAGCTGTTTTACATACCAACTATCGTGCTTGATTATTAGAAATTTTTTAGCAGATGCAGACCGAAACAGTTATATTTTCACTATTTTCTCAACTAAGCCGTCTAGTGCACATTAAAGCGTAAAGATTACGCATAGCTTGATTAAAAACAATTTTCTGTCGCGACGGGGCACATCCACGCGGCGCATCCTCAGCTCCGGGCATTCCTGTGGGCTGCACACTATTACAGGAGTCAAAATGAAGCGTAGAGAATTCCTTATTGCTACAGCCGGATTGCTTGCCACTACAACACTGCCCGCTGTGTGTTTTGCCGGAACATCCCCTACCCTGCCCCTGGGCGTCATAAAGGGGGCCACCCCCATTGATCAGGGCATGGCGATTCACGAAAAAGATTTCACCATCTATAATGGAAAAATCGCGGTATCCTTTGCGGTTGGTTCCAATAACTACTGGAACATGACCAGCGGCAGTATTCTCGACATTGCGGTCATGAAGGACGGCAAATTCGGAACAGACCTGGTCAACGACGTAGAATTCCTTAACGATCTGTGGTCTGCCACCGGGTCGTACAACAATGAAGACCTGCTGCATGTCCCCTCGCAGGACATCCTTTGCAAGCAGGAAAAAGATAAAATCGTGGTTACGGTAAACAGCCGCTACTGGACCAAGGGGCATACCCTTCCCCTCAGCGTCAGCATCCAGTACACGCTTGAAGCTGATAAAAACTACATTGGCCTGAAAACCACAGTCCACAACCCTGCGGGCAATGAGCCCTACGAAAACATGTACAGCGGTTACTCGTTGAGCACCCTTGCCGCCAGCATGTACGGCCCCTTTGGCTACTACCCCGACCTCAAGGCCACGGGTATTGCCGTTGGAGCGGATAAAGACGTGCAGGAGCGCTTTGGCGACTTTATCGTCACCTACGGCAAGGACTATGCTGTTGGCGTGCAGGTTGACGGCGCCAACGCCTACAAGGGTTCCAGCGGCTACAAAGACCTGTATGTGCTGCGAACCATCGAGCCTGGAAAAACATACGAATACACAGGCGAAATTATCGTTATCGACAAGGGCGAAACAGCGCCCATACTTGAACGCTACCAGGAAAAAGACCCCACCCTGCCCTTTGCCCTTGTGCAGGGCCAGGTTAAGGACAGCAGCGGCAAGCCAGTTCCCGGCGCTTTTGTAATCATCAGCAAGGAGGGCACATACAAGGAAACCGTGAAGTCCCACGGCGCTGATGCGGTCAAAAAAGACATCATGCAGCCCCTTGTGTGGAAAATGACTGACGAGAAAGGCAATTTCTCAATGAAGCTTCCCCAGGGCAACTATAGTACCCACGTCGAAGCCAAGGGCTATACCCCCTCGAACAGCCAGTTGATGGCGCTTGCGGCTGACCAGAAAGTTCAGTTCTCGGTAAAGGACGGAGCCAAGGCCATTTTCAAGGTGGTCAACGAAAAAGGCGAACCCATCCATGCCAAAATAAAGGTTGGCGGCACAACCTCAACCGTCAAAACCCTTGGCGGGACAGTGTTTTTCTCTGATGCCAAGACGCATGAAATCCGTGCGGACATTCCTGCGCCCGAAAACGAACTGACGTTTACCATCACCCACGGCAGCGATTTTGAAAGTTTGCCCGTAGTGGTCAAGCAAACCGTCAAGCCCAAAGAAGTACTTAAAAAAACCATCACCATTCCCACTGCCATTCAGACTTCCAGCAGAAAATGGTACAGTGCCGACATCCATCAGCACTCGGACATTGGCGACGGCGCAACCCCCATCAAGGAACTGCACAAGGGGCAGCTGGCTGCCGGCCTGGTCTGTCTTGCCGTGTCTGACCACGACTCTGTGGGCAATAACGCCGAAATGGATAAGCTGGCGCGCACGACGGGCAATCCCTTCCTTTCCAGCCTTGAAGTTTCTCCCGGTTGGGGGCATTGGGGCATTCTTGGGGCAGACTACAAGCAAAAGCCCATATCCCCAGACCTTACACCCGCGGAAATCATCAAGGCCGGGCATGCCATGGGCGCTCTTGTCGTCATGAACCACCCGTACACCGACTACGGCTTCCTGCATAACCGGGACGGCGTAAAAGGCGGACACGCCCCGGGCAGTGATGACTTTGACCTGCTTGAAATCCAGTCGACCATTGACCTGAAAGATCCAAAAAATATGGACAAGCGCGCTCTTGACGCCGCTATGGCCTACTGGAATAAAGGGAAAAAGATCTATCTCAGCTCCGGCTCGGACCAGCACGACGTGACGTCCATTCTTTACCCCGGCATCATCAGAACGTACGCATACGTTGACGGCAAAGTGAACACCAAGTCCTACATGGCAGCCCTCAAGGCCGGAAACAGCTACATTACTATGGGGCCCATCATCACTCCCGGCAGCGACAGCATGTTCGGTTCCACCAAAACCGTAACAGCCGGAAAAGCCCTCACGCTTAACGCCGAACTGCAAGCCGTTCACGGCCTGAAAAGCATTGAGGTGTACAGCGAAGGCAAGCCGGTGGGCAAAAAAGAATTCAATGACACCAAAGACGCCGTGGCCTACAGCTTTGAGGCTACCCCTGAAAAGGATACCTGGTACAACTTTGTTGTAATGGATGGCAAAGGCCGCTATGCCGTCACCAACCCCATCTGGGTTGAAGTAAAAAAATAGAGAGTGACGCACTAGAGCGTTTTACCTTTGAAAAAGTTTAAATGCTCTAACGCCGCACAAGCGTGCACCGCTCCGCAAACGGCGTAGATTCTGCCGGAAATCGCATTTTCGGCAGAATGACAACCTTGAAATGCACTACATTTCAAAGTTAATCTGCACTATTGATACAAAATGCCCACGCAGTCGTTTTTACTGCGTGGGCATTGCTATTAATATTGGCTGTACCGCCAAGGCTGGCTGCCACTTCGCCAGAGCATCATCGCGGGGCTTGGGGACAGTAAGATTATGGCAGTTTTTCTACAGGGCCCCCTGCCCATAGGCGCATATCTGAGCAGAAGATGCTATGGCGTTGCGCCCGTTGGCTTTAGCCCTGTACAGAGCTTCATCCGCAGCTTTGACAATCTCCTCATTGGTACTCATTTCGCAGTAGGCGCACACGGCTTCAATGGCCCTCAGCCCGATACTGATGGTCACCCGGCCCCACGGGCTTTCAGAATGCGGAATATTGAGATCATAAACAGCCTTGCGAAGCCGCTCCGCTATGACCATTGCGCCCGCTTCGTCCGTGCCGGGCATGACCACAACAAATTCCTCGCCTCCATAGCGAAACAGACAGTCAGTGGAGCGCAACAAGGCTTCCATCATGGCCTTGACGATACGGGTCAGGCAATGGTCCCCTGCAAGATGCCCATACACGTCATTGAAAAGTTTAAAAAAATCCACGTCAATGAATGCCACGCCAAGGCACCCGCCAGTACGCCCCAGACTCAATACCTCACGGGTGAGAAATTCGTCAAAGTATCTGCGGTTATATGCCCCAGTGAGGTAATCCCTGGCATTCATCTCCTCAAGACGCTGGTTGGCCACAGCCACCTGACGTTCCAAGCGTTTTCGTATGGTAATATCCAAGTGAATAACACAAATGGCTACAACTTTTCCGGATTCTTTAGCTATTGGTGTAACAGAGATGAGGTAATCCCTATCCACGATAACAACTTCATGATCGGCAACATGCCCACCCGCATCAAGCAGCTTGAAATCTTGAATAATTTTTTGCCCGCTTTCAGGGTGCAGATCCCCGACCTTGACGCCAATTAAAGACATCAGTGATCGGCCCGATAAAGCCGCATGCATGGCATTTACAGCCAGCAGCCGCCCATCGCGCCCAACGGCGCAAATGGCAATTGGGGCCATGCCAAATATCTGTTCCAGTTGCGGGAGATCTATTCCGGCAATATGGGTTGGTATTGCGGCAATATCACGGTCTTCGCCCTCGAATCCAATAAAGATACCGCCCGCATCAAACACGGGAGCACCGCTGATCTCCAGAACAAGCAAAAATCCCTCAGGGGAAAGATAGCGCACAACCACACGGGAAAAGGAACGAGGTTCCCCGTCGGCGCCGTAAAAAAACTGGCGTGTCCTGCTGGCCTCTTCGGGTTCCATAAAATCCAGAAAGGATTTTCCAATCAGTCCACCTTCCGGCAGACGCAGCATTTTTTCTTTATCTGAACAGACCTGAAGATATTTCAAATCAGGACAGGTCTTCCACGCCTTGCTTGCCATAACTGAACCTCATCATAGAAAAAAACGATCTCTGGACCCCATTGGAATAGCCATAACCGAGCGTAGCGCTCGCTATGCATACGGTGAAAAGCCGAAATATGCATGGATATTCCGTTAAAATATGCGCCCACGATGAAATAGTAAATATAATGCATAACCTTGGTGTAATGTAGCAATTCTTGCCCATGCATGGCAGAGGTGCTTTATTTTGCCTTTACTGGTAGATGATGAAGAATAAAAAAATATACATCCTCTTCATTGAAAAGAATGTATATTCCATATTGACAGCAGAAACAAAGAAGCTGAATCGCCTTACGCAAAATATTCAGAAAATTGTTTTCATCAACACATGCATATGTTTTAGAAATCACACCTGTTTATAGTAAAAATAATAATATTATCTATCATTAAATATTGTTACTCACGAATAAAATACTTTAACGACCAAAGCCCAAAATCTAAAAAAATTTCTGCCCAAAAAATAGTTATGGCACCCAGAGATTACGCATTTACCCACGCTATGAGCCTGTGCCATATTTGATCGGAAAATTGTGAAGGCCTCTTGTGTCAACAAGAATCGGCACGCGTAGTTGTCTGCTCTTTATGACAGATCAGCCGCAGGCTAATTTCCCCCAGGCGTGCATATCTGACTGGAGGATGCTATGGAGTTTCTTCCGCTAGCCTTGGCCCTGTAAAGGGCTTCATCCGCAGCCTTGATAATCTCGTCGCTGGTATTCATGTTACAGTGGGCGCAGGCGGCTTCAATGGTTCGCAAACCAATACTGATGGTAACCCGCCCCCACGAATTTTCTGAATGCGGAAGATCAAGATTGTACACAGACTCCCGAAGACGTTCCCCAATGGCCAATGCGCCGGCTTCGTCCGTGCCAGGCATTACAACAACAAATTCCTCGCCCCCATAGCGAAACAGGCAGTCAGTGGAGCGCAACAGGGCTTCCGTCATGGCCTTGACCACACTGATCAGACAATGGTCACCCGCAAGGTGTCCATACACGTCATTGTACCGTTTGAAAAAATCCACATCAATGAATGCCACGCTAAGGTAGCCGCCAGTGCGTCCCAGGCTCAACAATTCACGAGTGAGAAACTCGTCGAAATACCTGCGGTTATACGCCCCTGTGAGGTAATCTCTGGTGTTCATTTCAGCGAGCCGCTGGTTGGCCACAGCCACCACATGCTCAAGGCGCTTACGCTCTGTAATGTCCAGAAGAACAACGCAGATAGCCACCACCGATCTGGATGCGCTGGAAATCGGGGTAACAGAGACAAGATAGTCTCTGCCCTTGATGTTCACTTCATGATCAGGAACCGATGCGCCGGAATCAAGGCGCTGGAAATCCTGAATAATTTTCTCACCTCTTTCCGCATCTATATCCGCAACCTTGATTCCCATCAGCGACATCAAAGAGCTGCCAAATAAATCTGCATACTTGGCATTTACGGCCAGCAGCCGACCATCCCGTCCAATCGCGCAAACGGCAATGGGGGCCAGCCCAAATATCAATTCAAGTTGCGGAACATCTTTTTCATCAGCTTGAATCGGAATGGCCGCCAGATCTTTTTCCGTGCCCTGAAACCCCAGAAACACGTTGTCTTCATCAAATATGGGAACGCCGCTTATTTCTATAACCAGCAAAAAACCGCGCATGGAGACATAGCGCACGACCACATGCGAGAATGAAATGGGCTTTTTTTCTTTGCTGTAAAACACATCACGAATTTTGTCGGCATCATCGGGATTCATAAAGTCCAAAAAGGACCTTCCAACCAGATCTCCTTCTGAAAGACCCAGTATTTTCTCTTTCATCGAGTAGACTTGCAGGTATTTCAAGTCTGGGTCGAGCTTCCAGTACTGGCTTTCCATCGCTAAACTCCTCAGTAAAAGAAAACGATCTTCTGTGAAGCCATTTGAGCAGCCTCCATTGAAAACGGGCACATCTCTAAAGCATGGAGCCACAGGCAAGCTATATAGAAAATTATGTCAACTTAAGCGTAATGCAGGCAATAGTAAACATAGCACACCCATCTATTATGATTTTGTCATTAAAATCATATCGTTGATGAGTTTGCATAAAAACAAATCTGCCAACTAGAACACTTTTTTGTCATTGAACCGCTGAAAACTCAAACAAAAAATGGACGCCACCTTGAGCTGCCCTTACAGTGACCATTTTGCCAGCCAACAAGCAAGCGGCCTTTTCATGCCGGCTGTGCGTTCTTACGCGCTCGACCAGCATGAAAAAGGCCGCTTGCTGATAAATATGGCCGTAAAAAAGGGCATACGCTGTTTTGCAGCGCAGGCCCCCAATTACGCACACATATTCTTTCGCTCTACTGCAGGGCTTGACCAATGGACTGATGGTAGCCGTTCATACGCTGACGCTCACGACGGGAACGTTGCAGATCCTGGCGCAAGGAATCGCGAGCCTGAATAGCGAGGCTGGTCAGATGTTCCTGCACGCGGTTGAGTTCAACAAGGTGCCCCCGGTATTCTTCGACACTGCCGTTTTCAAGCATATGCCAAGCCATACTGGTGACTTCGTTGCGTTTTTCAGCCAATTCCACGGCTTTCTCATACGCACCGTCCTCAAGTGCAGCCATCTCCTGCATGGCCAGGTCAAGTGCCTGGTCCAGCAAGCAAATTCCATGAGCCATAAATGCTCCTTGCCGCCCTATTGGGCAACGCGCTTGATGATCTTTTCGCGCAGACGCTCGCTAACCTGCCCCCAATCGGTGCAGATGGGCAAAAATTCATACTCCAGCAGGTCAGCCAGCAAAATCCAGTCTTCATTTTCCAGAGCATCGCTCATTTCAGAAAGCAGATTGGAAAGTTTTTCCGTTTTTTCAGAAAATTCCGTGGCTTCCTCATCGGCGTAGCGCTGGCGCAGGTCGCCAAGCATATTCATGAAATCGCGCGTGACGTCCAGCAGATCCTGAAAAAGTTCAAGCGCGTCTGTGTCCGACGACTCACGAAACAGGCGCGAAACTTCGCGCGCGCCGTGCCCCATCATCCGGGCGACCTTGTCCATTTCGCCAGCGATATCCACGGCCAGTTCGCTGCTGGGCACAGAGCGGATCTCCACGCTCGAAATGGAATCGCAGGCGATATCTTCTGCCTGATGGGGGTAGATTTCAGAAAAAGCTTCGTTGTTCACCAGAACATCCGTGATAACACGGCCTTCCATGCTTTCTTCCTGCATCAAGGTGGTCAGCACCTGTTCCAGGTTGTCAAAAGTAGCTATGGTCTTGGAACTTTTATTTCCATCAACAATAATCATGGTTGTCCCTCCTACTCCCCATAGGGAATAAATTGCCGTCAATCTGCGACACAAATTAAAAGCAAACTATATGCCATTTTATTTATAGTGTTTGTTTCCAGAGCATTAGACTACCTTTCAACTGGCGGATCAAATCCATAAGCTCGTCCATATGCCCGCCGCGCTGCTGACGCAGTTCGCGCCAGAAACCACCCAGAGCAGTGAACGCCGAGTTCGCGTCCAGCAGATTTTGCAGCCGTTCACAATTTCGCAAAAACAGCTGACCTGCCGTGACGCTTCTGCCCACAAGGCCACCCTGTTCTTCCAACAAATTCAGCAAATTCAGCGATTGCGTCAGGCAGTCCCTTATGCTCGCGGCAAAGGCCGGGCTGAACGCCGGGGCTTCGCCGTCTTCTCTAGCAGGGTGCAGGTGCGGTGACGATCCGGCATCCACTATGGCGCGGGCACTGTCATTGGCTGCGCCCGTAGGCGCATCTGGGGCTGGCCGCTCCCCTTCCAGGGAGTCAAGGATCTGACGCCAAAAAACACGTTGCTTGTACAACCACAGGCTGCGGTCTTCACCTTCATGCCCGGAAAGGCAACGCAGGTCGGCAAAGCCATAATTGTCCTTTGTCGTCAGCCATACACGCGCCTCACTGGCTATTTGGCTGTTCTTTCCGAGCGCAGCATCCCAGGTTCCCGTACCAAGCCACCCAAGAACAAGATCTCCCGCGCTTTGACTGCTGATGGCTTCGCGGCAGATATGTTCATACGGGCAGGCACGCCCATAGGCGCAGGGGTGGCAGCTCATGGCTGGTTCGAGGCAGCAGCAACCCGGCAGGTAGGGGCCAGTATCCCAGGGTTGGGCCGTGGCCAGAAAAATTGCCAGACAAGGAATTTTCAGTCCGGCAGCAAGATGCATTGTGCCCGTATCGTTGGTGACCAACAGGCGGCATTGGGTGAGCAAAGCCGCCAGCTGTGATATGCTGGTCTGCCCCACGGCGTTTATGCACGGGCATTCGGCGGCCTGCATGTATTCGGCAGCAAGAGATGTTTCCGCCGGGCTGCCCAGCAGAACAGGGCAAAGCCCGGCCTCGCGCCACAGCCTGTCGCCCAATGCGGCGAATGAAGCCACGGGCCATTGGCGTCGGGCCTCGCTGGCGCCAAGCTGCATGGCCACATACCCCTTATTGCTGTTCATACCGGACGCGGCAGCGCCCTCTTCCAGCAGAGCGCGCGCAAAGTCCATATCGCTGGCTGGCGGCGTTTGCAGCCCGAAATCTTGTAGCGAATTTGGCAGCAAATTTGGCAATGGATTTGGCGACGTATTTTGCGTCCGCCCAGGAAATGCCTGCGCCCTTTCCGGCACAGACAAAGCGTGCGCGCCCACCATGCGAAAGGTATCCACCAGATTAAAGGGCGTATTAAGGCGGCGCAGCACGGTTCCGGCCAGAAAAGAGGTCCAGATGCCCCCGCTGAAGCCAAAACCCTCTTCGTCCATGCCGAAACCCGAAATATTTTCTGGTGTTGCGGCCAGCATGCGGGCCAGCAACCGAGCAGGCAGCGTTGCCGTGAGATTGATTACGCGCGCGCCGGGCATATCCTGACGGATATGGTGAACAAATCCCAGCAGGCTCAAGGCTGCCTGCCGCCAGTTGCCGCTCACATCTGCCATAAGACGCGCGCCTTGCAGGGGCCAGGCTTTTTCAACATGGCACAAAAGCGGCAGAGCAGAGGCGAAGTTTTCAAGGCAAACCAGTCCCACGCGCAAGCCAGCCCTGTGCAGATCGTGCACAAAAGGCTGGCTTTGCAGTAAATCGCCAAACCGGGTCAGGTTGATGACAATGACGCTATCGCCCCCTCCCTTGCCACAAACGGGCAAAGCAGAGTCACAGGGCGAACTGGGAGAAATTGGCGCGGCAGTATTCATGAATTATAGGCCATACATCAGGCCAGATTGGATTTGTGGCCGTCATCCAGCAGATTGAGCGCCAATGTTCGCTCCTGACGAAAACGGTTTTGCACGGCAGCCTGCACTTCGCTGGTTGACGAGCCGAACTGGCCGGAGCGCACCTTGTACACATTGGTGATGAGCTTGCGCTCATAACCTGGGTCATTGGGGCTGCCGCTCATGCCATCTGCACGGGCGAAAATGCGCGCCGCGCCAGTGGGCCCGTGCTGCACCGCCGTGCTCCAGATAACTTCGCGCATGGCGGTGGAGAGCTTGTCCGCGTCAAGGGAGGTGCGCTGCGCTATGGCCTCCACAGCGGGCTTATAATGGCTTTCGCGCACATAGGCTTCCTGCAGGTCCTCAAAGCGCTCGGGCTGCTCACTGGCAATGGCCCGCCACGTATCGGGCATGGCGCCCTTGCGGCTGCCCGTGTTCCCCGGCCCGGACGCACGCAGCCGTTTGGAAATATCCGGGGCTTCGCTGTCCAGAAAATCGAGAAAATCCCCAAGGCTGCCAGCGCGCGACGAAACCTGATACTTGCCATAGGAAGTACCGCCGTTGCGGTCATACCCCACAGCGGCAACGCCGTCCCGGCCAGATTCAAACTGGGCTGAAAGCTTGCCCATTTCCATCTCTTCTGCACTGGCTTTGCTGCGGGCCTGACGCGGCTTGCTTTGCCCCTGCGTGCGGGAATGGATAAAATCAGAAACACTGAGGCCGCTCATCTTCTCGCCAATGGCGCTTGTCATTGAGCGCAGCTGCCGGGCCGTGCCCATGCTGCGGGCCAAGTCCAAGGTGGAGCCGCCGCCGCTCACGCTTTGCATCAACCCTTCGATAGCCTGCGTTTGGCGCAGGTCAGTCTGGGCCTTGTTGAAAACCTGGGTGCGCATGAGGTCGCTGGGGCTGCGCCCGGCCAGCACCATATTGCGGGCTGGCATCTGCCCACTGGTAAAGTTGACGGGCATGCCTGCCGTAGTGGGCGCTTGCGCCCCCTGATTTTGCACAACCTGCTGCGGTTGCGCGGCATCTTCTGCCTGACGTGCCTGACCCTGCATTACCGCAGCAAAGCTGGATCCGCCCGGTGCAGTCGCGGACGCAGCGCGGCGCTGGCCTACAGATTGATTCTGTTGGGCTTCAGTGGGTGGACGGATAAGAAAATTTGAAAGCGCCATGTATTCCTCCTGGAGCATTTAGCCTTGAAAATATGCATTTTCAAAGCTTCAAAACTCTCACGCAACCGCTACCAGCACATAGAGTGCCACTCACGGCCTTGTGTCGGCGTCTTTGTATTCAGCAGGCAAAGGATTTCAAACAGAAACCGCTTCATCCAGCCGAGCTGTCGCCGCGCAAGAGGAAAAGCAAGTACGGTGCCAAGCCATCAAAAATATGGCATTGCAAAGAGTTGTGGCCACGCATCCGGCGAATCAGGCCGCCGGATGGCAAGTTAATGAGAATCTGCGCCAGAATACCGACGCATGCAGAACGAAGACTCCCCAGATCAAAGCGGTCACGCCACGACAGCCTGCACGCCTCTCCCACGACCGTTATTTCTCCAACGCGCCAAGCGGCCCTTTTCATCCTGTCGTGTACTTTCCGTACAGACAGAGCGAAAAGGGCCGCTCCCCTTGTCCTCAAGCCCAAATATCTTGTGCAGATTAGTGCTGCAACACATCACGTTTCAACACTGCCGTGCTGCCGGAAAAGTAAGCCGGCAAAAGACGCACTGCCTTTGCCAGGCATATTAAGGCCGTTTTTTAAAAATCCAACTTGAATTGCATGCCCATGCCCAAAACGGAATCAGGCTGCTTATTGTTGGAAGGACGCTCGCGCTGTTCGTTTCTGAGTATGAGTTCCGGGCCTAGACCAATATTCAGGTCCTCGCTCACTGCCGTGTCAGCATAGGCCCGCACCACATGGCGGCTTTCCATATTCAGATTTTCATCGGGTGACAGTTCGCTTGTTCCGGTTTCACGCCATGAGGAACTTTCGTCGTCCACACTCAAAGCGAGGGGTGATTTTTTTTTGTGGCTTTTTTCCGCCTGACTGAGGGCGCTGTCTATGCCCTTGGATGTGTTTACAGCCTTGTCGGGAGCAATATCCTTCGGCACAGGGCTGCCCACGGCGCGCCCCTGCAAATTATCGGTAGGCATGCCCTGATTTTTCCAGGCATCACGGCTGCTGCCTTCGCTGAAAGTCCATTGCCGGGCGTGAAGCCCGTTCTTCTGTTTTCCAACTGATACGGTTTTGGCAGAAGAGGCTCGATTGGATTTCTGGCTTTTATCAGTGGCTGGCGTACTTTTTTTCGCTTTGTCAGCCACCTGGGCTTTTTGCCCCTGCACAACGGCGTCAGCAGCGTGAGATGACGGCAACGGGGCCGCCAACAACGCGCAGAGCAGGAAAACAACGATGTACACTGACTTGTCCATAGTTGCTCTTACGATAGTAGATCAAAGATGTAAAGTTTCGTGCGCCATCAAAAACCACACACTCAGCTGACGCGGCGTTGCGTGCAAAACAAGCCACGCAACACGCAGAAAAAGCAGACTATTTATTCCAGAGACGTCTTCCCTAATCTGCAATTTTTGTAAAAAAGCCCCCTGACAATTGCCAGGGGGCTTGCAAAGCTAAACAGAGTATTTCATTGCGCGAATTTTTATAAAATCAGCACAAGGAAATTGTTTTTACGTTTTTACAGGCTCACGCCGCCATTGGCCTGATCCTGACCCGAGGGCTGCTTTTTCACGGGCTGCGCCGCGGCCTTGCCGGAAACAGGGGCTTTGCCCAAAGATCCGGTGCTGGTTTCCTGTTCAAGCAGTTTCTCCGTGCTGACCACGGGGAAGCTGGGGCTTGCGCCAGGATCGTTCCAGCCGCCGCCGAGGGCCATGCACACGCTGACAACGCTGTTCAGGCGGTCACGCAGAGCTGAAGCCAGCTGCAATTCTGCGGCAAAGAGCTGCCGTTCGGCATCCAGCACGGTCAGGTAGTCGGTGTAGCCGTTATCATACTGCAACCGGGCGATTGTCGTGGCACGGCGCAGGCTTTCCACCTGAATCTGCATGCTGCGCACAATGGCGTCGGCTTCGCGCTGGGCCGTCAAAGAAGTGCGCATGTCCTGGAACGCCGTCTGCACGGTCTTGCGGTATACGGCGATGGAGGCGTTTTTACGCGCCTCGGCATCCTTGACGTTGTACCAGGTGCGGCCAAAGTCCAGCAAAGGCATTGAACCGCTGACACCGTAGCTCCAGGCTCCGGCGGGGCCAGTAAAAAGGCTGCCCACAGCGGAACTGACCGTTCCCAGCATGCCCGTCAAAGAGATGGAGGGGAAGAACTGGGCGCGGGCCACACCGATATTGGCATTGTAGGCCATCAGCGTGAATTCGGAAGCGCGCACGTCAGGCCTGCGCTGCAGCAGGTCCGAAGGCAGGCCTTCGGGAACCACAGGAGGCGAAGGCAGCATGCCAATGGCATGGCCACGCGGCATGCCGCGTTCCATAATATCACGGGGCGAGCGGCCAAGCAGAACTGCCAGGCCAGCCTCGGCCTTGTCTACAGATACAGTGCTGGTATGCACCTGGGCGCGGGCGGTTTCCACCTCGGCACGGGCACGCTGCCAGTCAAGCTCGGTGATGTCGCCCTGCTTGTAGCGGCTCGTGTAGATGCTGAAGGCATCTTCGCGGGTCTTGAGGGTACGGCGGGCCGTATCCAGCTGCATATCCAGAGCCAGCAGAGCAAAATAACCTTGTGCCGTCTGCCCCGCCACTGAAAGGCGTAGGGCTTCGTGGCCGATGACCGTGCTCATGAGCACGTCGCTGAGCATGGTGTAGTTGTTGCGGTATTTGCCCCAGAGGTCCAGCTCCCAGGAAGCGTTGAGCGCTGCCTGATTGGTGGCCGTGGTGCGGGAAAGACCAGTTTGATTGAACGGCATGGTATTGGGCGTCTTTTCAGAAGCGCCTGCGGCCATTGATGAGGCCGAACCGCTGACCGAAGGCAGCAGGTCCGCCGTAGCAACGCCCACCTGTGATGCAGCCGAGTCAATCTTGGCCAGAGATTCGGCCAGATCCTGATTGTTCTTCAGGGCCTCGTCCACCATAGCGGTCAATACCGGATCATTGAAACGGGTCCACCAGTCAGTGTTCAGCGGGGCTGCCCCCGCCTCAACATTGCGCCACTGGCTCGGCATGTCCATTTCGGGGCGCTCATAGCGCGGCGCAAATGAGCAGGCCGAAAGCGCGCACACAGACAGGGCAAGAATGGCCCCGGCCAGGTTCATGCGTCCGGCATTACTGATGGAACTCATAGATCCTCCTGTTCATTGCCGGTACCGTCTTTTCCGGCGTTCGGATCTGTCTTGCCCTGAATTTTCAAGGACAATTGCATAATTATTTTAAAGAAGTAAGGCACAAAGAGCGTTGCGATGCATGTGGCCGCCAGCATGCCGCCGATAACCGCCGTACCCAACGCATGGCGGCTGTTAGCGCCAGCGCCGGTGCTGATGGCCAAGGGCACGCAGCCCAGAATAAAGGCCAGGGAGGTCATGATGATGGGTCTGAAACGCAAGCGGGAGGCAAAGCTTGCCGCCGCGTCAAGACTACGGCCGCCACGCCAGGCTTCTACCGCGAATTCCACGATAAGAATGGCGTTTTTGGCCGCAAGGCCCACCAGGGTCACCAGGGCGACCTGGAAGTACACGTCGTTGGAAAGCCCACGGGCCCAGGTGGCCAGCAGCGCGCCAAACACGCCGAAGGGAACGGCCGTGAGCACCGAAAGGGGCAAGGACCACGATTCGTACTGGGCCGCCAGAATCAGGAAGACCATGACGAGGGCCAGAACAAAGATGGTCGTTGTATCCGTGCTCGCCAGTTTTTCCTGAAGGGCCGAACCCACCCAGCCCAGGCTGTAGTCGGTGGGCAGTGAGGCCTTGGCCGCGGCTTCCATCTGGTCGAGTGCCTGCCCCGAAGAGAAGCCGGGAGCAGGCGCACCCATGATATGGGCCGCCGGGAAGACGTTATAACGCTCCACCACCTGCGGGGCGGTGCGGCGCTCAAGGGTCATAACCGCAGTCAGGGGAATCATTTCGCCCTTGTTATTGGGCACGTACACGTTGCCCAGATCTTCGGGCAACAAGCGGTACTTGGCCTCGGACTGCAAGCGTACCTGGAAGGTACGACCCATATAGTTGAAGTCGTTCACGTATGCGCCGCCAAAGGTGCCGCCCATAGCCGTGAACACGTCACTGATGCTGATGCCCATATCCTTGCAGCGTTCACGGTCCAGATTGGCGTAAAGCTGGGGCGACCCAGTGGAGAACAGGTTGCGCAGCATGCCGATGGCCGGGTACTTGCGTTTGCCGTCAGCATCCACAGCCATAGCTTCCTGCACCAGCTTGTTGGTCTGGCTTTCCAGATCCTGAAGATTGCCGGTGCCACGCATCTGGATATACCCTTCAAAGCCGCCCGTGGTGCTCATGCCGCTGATGGGCGGCGGAGCAAACCCCATAATAACAGCTTCGGGCTGCATGACTGTAACCGCGCCAACGGTTTGCAGCACTGCGTCCGAAGACATGTTGGGACTCTTGCGTTCGCCCCAGGGTTTAAGCAGGGCAAAGAAGGTACCGTAGTTACTCTTGACGGAAAGGGATGTGATATCCAGCCCCGACAGGGTACCCATGCTCTGCACGGCGGGGTTTTTAAGCATGAAGTCGTTAAGAACCTTGTTGACGGCCGTGGTGCGGTGCTGCGAAGCGCCTTCGTCCAGAATGGCCATACCCAGAATGTAGCCCTGGTCTTCGTTAGGCACGAGACCACCGGGAACCACCTTGAACAGCAGCACACAAATGAGGATCATGAGGGCAAACAGTGGCAAGGCGCGCATACTGGACGCCTTGAGAAAATCAACCACATGAACGTAGCCATTGGTTACGCCGTCAAAGAACTTGTTAAACCACACAAAGCCTTTCAGGGGCTTGTAGTCGTGGCTGTGCGGCTTGAGCAGCAAAGCGCAGAGAGCGGGCGTAAGCGTCAGTGCCACCACGCCCGACAGCACAACCGACACCGAAATAGTGATGGCGAACTGTTTGTACATCTGCCCGGCCAAACCACCCATGAAGGACACCGGAATAAACACGGCGCAGAGCACGAGCACAATGGCCACAATAGGGGCCGTGACCTCGTTCATGGCCTTGGCCGTGGCTTCCTTGGGCGGCAGATGCTCCGAGGTCATGATGCGTTCCACGTTTTCCAGCACAACGATGGCGTCGTCCACCACGATGCCGATGGAAAGCACCATGGCGAAAAGCGTCAGAGTGTTGATGGTATAGCCGAAAGCGTACAGACCGGCGAAGGTACCGATGATGGACACGGGAACGGCTATGCAGGGAATAATGGTGGCCCGCCAGCTTTGCAGGAAGACGTAAACCACGATGAACACCAGAATCATTGCCTCCACCAGGGTGGAGATAACTTCGTGAATGGATTCAAGCACGAAGTCGTTGGTGTTCACGAGAATGGTATAGTCAAGGCCGCTAGGCATGGTGGTGCCGATTTCGGCCAGCTTGTCCAGTACACGGTCGCCCGTGGCAATGGCGTTGGCGCCGGGCAACAGGTAAACTGCGCCCATACGCGCCACCATGCCGTTGTACCGGGAGGTAACGCTGTAGTCCTTGCCGCCAAGTTCAACGCGGGCCACGTCCCTGAGGCGCAGCATGGCGCTGTCAGGCCCGTGACGCACGATGATTTCGCCAAATTCTTCCGGTGTCACCAAGCGGCCCTGGGCATCAATCTGCCAGGTAAGCTGGGTAGAATCGGGAGAAGGCATTTCACCAAGACGTCCGGGAGCGTACTGAGAGTTCTGCTCCTGAATGGCTGCGGCAACTTCATTGACAGACACGCCGTACTTGGCAAGTTTGTCCGGCTGCAACCAGATGCGCATGGCATAGTCCATGCTACCGAAAATGGTTACGTCGCCAACGCCTTCAACACGCTTGAGGGCGTCCACAACGTTAATCTGGGCCCAGTTGTTGATATAGACCTGGTCAAAGCGGCCATCGGGCGAAAAGTACGAAAACACCAGCAACATGGCTGGCGAACGCTTGAGCACGCTGACGCCCTGACGGCGCACCGCTTCAGGCAGAACCGTTTGGGCCAGGTTGACCTTGTTGTTGACGTTGACAAGCGCCATGTCGGGGTTGGACCCCAACGCAAAGTATACGTTGATGCTGCCCGACCCCGAACCCGAAGCCGCCGTGGAAGTCATGTACAGCATGTTTTCCACGCCGTTGATGTTCACTTCCAGAGGGGCCAGCACGGTGGAGGCAATGGTTTCTGCCGATGCGCCGGGGTAGACCACGCTGACGTTGACGGTAGGCGGCACAAGATCGGGATACTGCGCAATAGGCAGCGCCCGCATGGCCAGCGCACCCACCAGGGTGATGACAATGGACAAGACCGCAGAAAGAATGGGTCTTCGCAAAAAGAAATTCGGCTTTGTGGAAACAGCCATATTTAACCTACTTCTTGGCCGCGCCTTCCTGGGGCTGCTGGCCCCCTGAAGGCATTATGCTCACTTGAGAACCGGGGCGGGCCTTGATCATGCCTTCGCTGATGATGCGTTCGCCGCCTTTAAGCCCTTCAAGCACAAGATATTTGTCGCCAACGGACACGCCGATAACAACAGGAATGGGATACACCTTGTCGTCCTTGTCCACGCCCATGACCAGCGAACCCTTCTGGGTAAGCAGCACGCACTTTTGGGGAACGAGCACGGCATCCTTGAGAATGTCGCCTTCCATATACAGGCGCACATACTGGCCGGGCATGATGCTGCGGTCAGCATTGCTAAACACGGCACGAGCCTTGATGACGCCAGTGCTCGGCTGCACCTGGCTGTCAATAAATGTCACTTCGCCAGTTCCCTTGTACATGCTGCCGTCAAGCAGCCGCAGTTCGGCCTTGTACCGGCCCTCGGCAGGCATCACAAGGCGGCCCTCAGTGGCCAGATTCTGGCGGGTCATGCGCTCGGGAGCGGCAATGGAAAAATCGATGTACATCGGGTCAGTCTGGTTCACGTAGGTGAGCAAGGAATTGTTGCCCACCAGGTTGCCGGGCGTGTAGTTTTCCTTGCTGCTATAGCCGGAAACAGGAGCCGTAACCTGGCAGTAGTCCAGATTGATTTTGGCCTGACGCAAAGAAGCCTTGGCGCTTTCATATGAGGCCAGGGCGTTGTCGCGTTCCTTCTGGGACACAGCGTTCTTTTCATACAGGGGGCGAACCCTTCGCCATTCGCGCTCGGCGTTGGTGAACTGGGCTTGAGCCTGCTGCATCAAAGCTTCGTAACGGTCACGTTCCAGCTGAAAAAGCAACTGGCCCTGCTGTACATAGTCGCCTTCTTCATACAGGCGCTTTTCAATAATGGCTTCAACACGTGAGCGCACTTCAACAGCGCGCGAACCAGAGGCTTGGGCCTGATATTCAGCCGGCCAGGGTTGGTCTTTGGCTACTACGTCAAAGACGGCCACAGGCAAACGCATGCCCCCCTGCTTGGCATTTTTATCGCCGTTGCAGGCAATCAGTGCAAGGCAAAGGCCAAGTATGAAGGGGAGGTAGAAAAGAGGTCTGGTGGTCATGAACTACTCCATAAGGAAGCGCGTTATACACGCCAAAAAAACCGCCCAGTCTATAAAATCGGGCAGAAACTCAGTTTAAGAAACATAGTTCACCGCAAAAAGCAATCAACGGGGGCCGGGAAACGGCGTTGCCATATTCTGAGAATATTGTTTTATTTCAGCATGTTACAACAACGTATTAAATTTCTATAACACTCTGTATTTCTTGACGAAATTTTTTACACTCCTTGCCTGTCCCCGGTGCTATGCCGTCGTTCGCCTTTCGGTTTTGACGCCTTGTTCTTACATGAGACATTGCATAATGATAATTTTTATACCGCAAATTTTGAAATGCAGACTCCCGGTCCATACCCTGAGGCCTTTGCGGTGTTTTATCGCGTCATGCCTGCGATTGGACAAGTATGTTTGCTGATCGCATAAAATCCGAAAAAGTGAACCGCGTTTCTTCCAGAGTTTCAAAACGTCGGTTGACTTTCAGGAACCAATGCACGTCGTGGGGGGAAGCCACTGTTCCAGCCTGTGGAGCAGTATTTCAGGCAAGGCTGTTTTTTCGCTGCGCAGACGATTTGGATTTCATGAGCACCCTGCTGCACGGCGGGTATCGGCTCTTCCAGCTCTTACGGGCTTGTGGACGCGCTCTTGCAGATGGGCCCCTGGCCGCCACCTTGGATGGTCAGACATTGCTGCGTTTACGCCAGCATTGTGCCATGCATGTTACGCCTGCCCATTGCGTCAATAAATCAGCTTCGCAGTGCAGCGAGTTTGACCGTTTAGCCAATGCTCTTGCACCGGACTTCAACTTAATAAGAATCTCTTGGGCCACACAAAAAGTCAAGCCAGATCCCATATAAACGGGCAAAGGCGCTTTAGAGCAGTGGTTGAGCAGCCTGTACATGTGCACGCTCATACCCGCTCAGGCCGCTGTTATTCTTCAAACCGCAACCGCTTCAGCGTGCCTGCCTGCACGGCCAGCAACTCGGCCACAATGGACACGGCTATCTGTTGCGGCGTTTCTGCATCAATGGTCAGTCCAATGGGACAACAAACGGCGGCAAGCTCCGAAGCGGGCACGCCCTGAGCGCGCAGAATTTCATAAATCTGGTCGCGCTTGGATTTGCTGCCTATCATGCCGATATACTGGGCATGGCTGACCAGAGCCTGCGCCAGGGTTTCACGGTCAAAGCCGTGCCCGCGCGTGATAATGGCCACATAATGGTTTCGCCCGACGGCGCAGGTTTCCACCAGATTTTCATAGGCGGGCAGCACATGGCAGTGACGCGCCATCGGGAAGCGTTCTGGATTGGAAAATTCCGGCCTGTCGTCAACGACGTCGATGATAAATCCACAGGCGTGGGCCAAGCGCGCCACCTCAAGGGACACATGCCCCCCGCCGCACAAAAGCAGCACTGGCGGCGCTGCCAGCGGTTCAACGTAGATACGGCAGCCGCTTTCTTCCACCAGACCGGGCTTGCCTTTGCGCTGCGCCAGCAGGGTGCGCACCGGAGCAATGTCAAGACTGACATCCGGCGGCAGGGGCGCGTCTGACGGCATATCCGCACGTTCAGGCAGCCCGTCGAGATAAAGACGCCGCAAGGGTGGCTCGCGGTTCACGTCGACCACCCATATGCCGCCCACACCAGCCCGCAGCGCCTGAGCAGACAGCGCGAACAGAGGGGCGTGGTCAGGCCGAAGGACCTCACACAGCACTTCCATATCGCCGCCGCAGATCATGTCGCTGCCGGGGGTAAAGCCACTCATGTCGCAAACGACCTGACTGGACTGCCCCATAAACAGGCTCTGGGCCGCCGATTCCATAGCGCGGGCTTCCAGAAGGCCGCCGCCAATAGTGCCCTCGGGGCCATTTTGCGTATACAGGGCGCGGGTGCCCGCATCACGGGGGGCGGAACCTGTACGGCTGATAACCGTCACAAGCACCACGCTTTCTCCCTTGTCGAGCAGGCTGGCCACACGGGCTTCAAGAGTTTCCGCCCAGGGCGCGGCAATACTGCCTGAAGAAACGGGAACGGCCATAGCTTCGGAAGAACCCGTCTCGCCGGGCAGATCAGCTTTGCTCATCACCATCCTCCTTCACATAGCCGCATCCCTTGACGGGACAGATGATTTTTGTGCCAGCCCGGCTCTTTTTTTCCACCAGATACGGTGAATTACAGCGCGGGCAGGGGCCAGGCACGGGCTTGTCCCACAGGGCAAAATCGCATTTAGGATACTGATCGCAGGAATAGAACAGCTTGCCGCGCTTGGTGCTTTTTTCCACCAGCTGCCCGTTTTCACAGCGCGGGCAAGGCACGCCTGTGGACAACGGGGCCGCGTGCTTGCACTCGGGATATCCCGTGCAGGCAATGAAACTGCTGCCAGTGCGGGATTTCTTTATGACAAGGTCCCGGCCACACTGGGGGCACTGCCCCACTTTTTCATACTGCGGCTTTTCTGCGGCCACAGCTTCAACCTTGCCGTCTTCGGTGCGGGAAAAATTACTGGTGTAGCTGCAATCGGGATAACCGGAACAGGCAAGAAAGGCTCCGGCCTTGCCAAACTTTATCATGAGCGGCTTGCCGCATTCCGGGCAGGGCAAATCGGCGGGAATGCCGCCCTTGACGCTCTGCATGTTTTTGGCAGCCGCGGCCAGCGTGGGGTTGAAGTCGTCGGAGAAGGCGCGCAAAAGCTCCACCCAGTGCTCCTTGCCTTCCGCCACCTTGTCGAGCCCCTCTTCCATCTGGGCGGTAAAGCCCACATCCATAAGCTGGACAAAATGCTCGGTCAGTTGCTGGCAGACCACGCGCCCAAGGTCCGTGGGCACAAAATGCCTTTCGGCAAGGCTGACATATTCCCTGTCCTGAAGCGTTGAAATAATGGCCGCGTAGGTAGACGGACGCCCAATGCCGCGCTCTTCCAGTTCGCGTACAAGGCTGGCTTCGCTGTAGCGTGGCGGGGGCTGGGTGAACTTCTGTTCCTTGTCCAGCTTGTCCAGTTTGAGCGTCTGCCCGGCTTCAAGGGGCGGCAGTTCGGCGTCTCCGTCTTCCCCGGCACGGGGCAAAGCCGCCAGAAAACCGGGAAAAAGCATCCGCTCGCCCTTGGCGCGCCACTGGCTGTGGGCACAGGCAATGGTGACCGTGGTATCGTGAAAACGCGCCCCGGCCATCTGCGAAGCCACAAAACGCGACCAGATAAGCCGGTAAAGATTGTACTGGTCCGGCGGCAGAAGGCTTTTCACTTCATCGGGAGTGATGGTCACATCTACAGGCCGGACGGCTTCATGGGCGTCCTGCGCGCTGCCCTTGGTCTTGTAAACGCGTGCGCGCTTGGGCAGATAATCCTTGCCGAAATGCCCGGCAATGAAATCCTTGGCAGCGTCACGCGCTTCATCGGCAATGCGCGTCGAGTCCGTACGCATATAGGTGATGAGGGCCGTCAGGCCGCGGTCGCCAAGCTCCACGCCTTCATAGAGGCGCTGGGCGATGTTCATCGTGCGCTTGGCCGTGTAGGAAAGCCGCTGGTTGGCCGCCTGCTGCAGGGTGGAGGTAATGAACGGCGGTTGGGGCGCGCGCTCGCGTTCTTTCTGTTCAACGCTCTCCACCACAAAGGGCTGGCCCTTGAGGGCCTCTTCCAGCGCCTGCGCCTCTTCGGCATTGGCTATGACAGCCTTTTTGCCGTTGACCTTGGCAAGATCAGCCTTAAATGGAGGCGGCACAGCACCAGAAAGCAGCACCTTGAACAGCCAGTATTCCTCTGGCTTGAAAACTTCGCGCTCTTCCTCGCGCTCAACGATGAGGCGCAGGGCCACGGACTGCACGCGCCCGGCGGATATGCCCCGCTTGATGGTCTTCCACAGCAGCGGAGAAATTTTATAGCCCACCAGCCTGTCCAGAATGCGCCGGGCCTGCTGGGCATCAAAGAGGTCGCCATTGAGTTCGCGCGGATGCGCTAACGCTTCTTTGACAGCTTTGGCGGTAATTTCGTTGAACTGGATGCGCTTTATGTCCTTGGCCTTGTCGCGGATAAGCTCCGCCACATGCCAGGCAATGGCCTCTCCCTCGCGGTCGGGGTCGGGCGCAAGATATACGGTGTCAGCCTTGGCCGCCGCGGCGCGCAGTTCACTGACCACGTTTTTTTTGTTTTCAATAACTTCATAGTGGGGCGAAAAGTTATCCTCTTCGTTGACCCCAAGCGTCTTGGCGGGCAAATCGCGTACATGGCCCACACTGGCCTGCACCATATATGACGGCCCAAGAAATTTTTTAATGGTCTTAACTTTGGCCGGAGATTCCACTATTATCAACTGTTTGCCCATGCTGCCTCTCAACTGCTTTCCGGCTGCGCCAGTATTTTTTGACGCGCCCTTTATGTAACGGCAAGATACGATAAAACGCACAGGCGTCAAGTGTGCATCGCCGAAGCGGCCCCGGCTGACCTGAGATTACGGAGCAGTCAGACAGGCTGCGATGTATGCCCCGCGCCGGGGCCGGGCAGGAAAAACTTTTTATTATCGTACCGTGCTAACCGCCTTCCACACATGATGGAATGGTCCGAACTGGACAGGCCCATACACCTTGCGGTAATAGTAGAGAAGATTCCAGTCAAAATGAGGGCTATATGCATATATGTCCAATACCATACCGGCTTGCTGCGGCACTGTGCCTTGCAATGCTGTGTCTGTTGGCGGCGGGCTGCTCTTCCCATCAGAATAGCGCCAATCCGGACGGATCAAACTTCCCGCCCGGCACTCCGGCAGACTCGCGCGCCAATCAGGCCGACGCCACCCCGCTGCCAGCCATAAAGGCCAAGCCGGGGCAAAGTGTTTTTGTTGACGTAAGCGGCGGCAGCGCCACTTTCAACGCTGACCTTCAATCTATGCTTACGGCGTACCTGCAGAGCGAACGGGAGCTTATACCCGCCGAATCTGCCAAGGAGGCTGACCTGACGCTGCATGTGGCAGTGGATGACGTTATGCCGCTGGGCTCACGCAGCACGCCGGCCAACGCGGGCAGAACTCTGGGGCATACAGCCACGGGAGCGATGCTTGGCGCGCTTGTGGGCGGCAGCACCGGGGGCGGGCGCGGAGCGGCCTGGGGTGTGGGCGGGGGCCTGCTACTGGGCCTTGGCGTAAGCATGCTTGATGGCGGCACAAGCAATATCTGGGGCATGCGCGCGCGGGTGGGCACCAGCAAGCAGGGCAAGAAACCCAGTGAAATGTATACTGTAAACGTCAGCGCCGAAGGCGAAAATATGGGGCGCGACGACATCCTTCCCGCTCTGGAAGACAAACTGAGCAGCGAAATTGTCAAGGCCGTAAAGCCCTGACTCCACTCCGCAAATATTGAGGAGCGGCCTGGCACAGCCAAAATATTGCCGCCTCAACAACAAATTTATTCCCCGTTAAACCCTGCTCTGCCAAATTTCGCCAACGACTGTGACTTCGTCAAACTGCCGGACGATTCAACATCCTGGCCTCACTGAATTCTGACCGAAGCACTTTGAATTTGGCCCGGATAATGCAGGTTCACAAGCATACGCGCAAAAGACGTTTGTCTTGCGTGTTCATTACACGCCGCCAGAACTTGGATGGCAATGATCGAGGTTTTTATGACTCTGAAAGGACTACATTTTATCATACTGCTGCTTTGCCTGAGCCTGCTGCCTCTGGCGGCATGCGTGCGTCAGCCTGCTGACCCCGGCAAGCTTGAAGTGTTGCGCTCGGGCAAGCTTCAGGAAGCGCAGGACGACGATTCTGTTCCCGATTCCGTGTATGTGAGCGTGCGCGACAACACCAGCCGTGTTTTCGGCCTGCGCGCGCAAACAGAAGCGTGGCTGCAGCGCAGCGGCTTCACCATTGTGGCCAACCCCAGCGAGGCTGGCTATATTGTGCAGCTGACGGTGCTGTCTGCCGGAAATACCGACCCCGCCCATCTGCGCAGCGCGGTCAACAAGGGGTACGATACTTCCTCCGACCTTACGGGAAGCGGCGGGACCGCCGTACTGGCCGATGTGCTGCTGGTGCAGCGCCGCGTGCCCAGCGCCGCAAGGCCCAGCCGGGCTGTGCTTAAAAACATTTCCAGCCGAAACGCCCTTTCCAACAGCCAGATGCGCATAGCCGTCCTGGCGCAGGGGCAGATTCGCATGGAAACGGGAGCGCCCACCCAGTTCACGGAAACCCTGGCCCGCGAAATTGGCACCGCCATCCACGCCGCCAACAAAAACGCGCAGGGCAGCACAACGGCCCCTGCGACAAACGCGCCCTAGCAGGCAACGCAGCAAGCATTTTTTCAACGGCTCAGCCCCCAACGCAGCCCCGGCTTCCGCAAAAGCCGGGGCTGTTTCTTTGTCTCACTGCGCAGCCCGCCCTCGGACCAAAAGTTCAAAAAGATAAAATAAATGCCAGACTCTTGCCGTATGTTGCCCTGACATTATCTCTTAAATTATAGCCTGGATTCTCCATGTGATTGCCTAGGCTGGACATGCATACCCACAATCGGCTTCCGGATAAGGCAGTGCTGGATAAGGCGGGCGAAGCGGCTTCGGGCACAAGCGATTTCGTGAATGTGATATATGATGCCTGCAACAGCACTGGATGCTCTTACAGTTCCATAAGGATATGCCTGCTGCCAACGCGGGCTGACCGCATGAAGCACAGCGCAAATTGCCCTAGAATGTTCACGCAGGAGCGGCTTCTCAACAAGTGATTTTGTGCCAAGGGCAAGGAAAAGGGGTTTTTACGAAAGACATGAACTCTTACGGTATATGACTAGAGTAAAAAATGGCCTTTTGACGCAGCCAGTTGGACAAAAGGAATATTTAGAAACAACTCCTCGCGCCTTTGCCTTGCCCGGGCAAGGCTGCCTCAGAACGGTATACAGAAGAAATATATGCCAAAATCATTCTGTATCCTGCCCATGCAGACATATTCGCACCAACGAACCCATACTGGTAATTTTTTTACAACAGCAAGTGCTGCAATAATCTCAAAACCATGCTATGGCTGAGGTCAGGACGCTGCAACTTTTTAAAACCCGGGCGCTCCATCTTGCCATGAGAGTGTGACACGGTACAGGCAGCGTGCATTTTGTTGAAATGTGCTTTCCGGTAGAATGACATTCCTGAACTGTGTAGTACCTTGAAGGAGAATTCTTTTTTGTGAATCACCTGCAGAGCTGCAAACGCGCGCCTCTGGCTGAAAAAACGCCGTTCGGGCAGGCGATAACAGCGCCTTGAATGGCATTGAGTCTGAAAAATGGACGCACGGGCCAGCAGCACTGACGCAGTACACCCGGTGAAACCGTGCCTGGCCTGGCATTGGAACATCCTGAAAGTATTAAATAACGCCATTTTTTTGGGTTTTATGCGGAAAAAATTTTTTCCTTGGCGCCCTATTTAACTGTTCAAACAACCAACTTTGTGTTATGGACTCACTGCAACGACAATTGCGGCTTTTCGCGCCGCATTCGGGACTGCCATAATCTTTTATGGACGGCCATGATTTGATGCGATAAATTTGACCAAACGCGTGATTTCAAAAACCCCTAATGTTCCCTAAGTAGACCACATCCCGCACAGTTCATTACAATGCGGGCTTACCCCAGGCCGAACCGGCCACGCAGAATTTGGAAAAAATATTGTGCGCCCCAGGGCGCCAAGGAGGAACAGATGGCTCACATGAAAACCATGGACGGCAATAACGCTACCACGCATATTGCCTACGCTCTGTCGGAAACGGCGGCGATCTACCCCATCACGCCTTCATCCGTCATGGGCGAAGTCATGGACCAGATGGCCGCCAAGGGCATGAAGAACCTGCTCGGCCAGAAAGTGATCGTGCGCGAAATGCAGTCCGAAGCAGGCGCAGCTGGCGCAGTGCACGGCATGCTTTCCGCCGGTTCGCTGACCTCCACCTATACGGCCTCTCAGGGCCTGCTGCTCATGATCCCCAACATGTACAAGCTCGCCGGCGAGCTGCTCCCCGGCGTTTTTCACGTGTCGGCTCGTGCTCTGGCTTCCCACGCCCTGTCCATCTTTGGCGACCACCAGGACGTCATGGCTGCCCGCCAGACGGGCTTCTGCTTCCTTGCTTCCGCCTCGGTGCAGGAATGCATGGACCTGGCCCTGGTGGCCCACTTGTCGGCCATCGACGCCAGCCTGCCCTTCTGCCACTTCTTTGACGGCTTCCGTACCTCCCACGAAGTGCAGAAGATCGAAACCATTGATTACGAAGACATCCACGGCCTGGTGAACTGGGACAAAGTGGCAGAATTCCGTTCCACTGCAATGAGCCCCGAGCATCCCCACATCCGCGGTACTGCCCAGAACCCCGACATTTACTTCCAGAACCGTGAAGCTTCCAACCTCTTCTACGACGCCGTGCCCGGCATCGTGCTTGAAAACATGAAGAAGGTTGAATCCATCACTGGCCGCAAATACCGCCTGTTCGACTACGTGGGTCACCCCGAAGCCGACCGCGTTGTCATTTCTATGGGTTCTTCCTGTGAAGTGGCCGAAGAAACGGTGAACTACCTGAACAATCAGGGTCAGCGCGTGGGCCTTGTGAAGGTGCGCCTGTTCCGTCCCTTCTCCACCGAGCACCTGCTGCGCGCCCTGCCCGCCACCACCACCTGCATCACCGTGCTTGACCGCACCAAGGAAAGTGGCGCTCTGGGCGATCCCCTGTATCAGGACATCTGTACCGCCTTCCTCGAAAAGGGCGAAGCTCCCACCATCGTGGCCGGCCGCTACGGCCTGGGTTCCAAGGACTTCACCCCCGGCATGGCCAAAGCCGTGTACGACAACATGCTGGCCCTGCAGCCCAAGAACCACTTCACCGTTGGCATCAACGACGACGTGACCAACCTTTCCCTTGACGTGGACGAAGAAATCGACACCGTGCCCGCCGGCACCGTGCAGTGCAAGTTCTTCGGCCTCGGCGCTGACGGCACCGTGGGCGCCAACAAGCAGGCCATCAAGATCATCGGCGACAACACCGATCTCTATGCCCAGGCCTACTTTGCCTATGACTCCAAAAAGTCCGGTGGCTTCACCGTGTCGCATCTGCGTTTCGGTTCCGCCCCCATCACTTCTTCGTACCTCATCACCAAGGCCGACTACGTTGCCTGTCACAAGGCAGCCTATGTGACCCAGTACGACATTCTTGAAGGCATCAAGGAAGGCGGCACCTTTGTGCTGAACTCCAACTGGTCGCTGGCCGATCTCGAAAAGCACCTGCCCGCCGAAATGAAGCGCACCATTGCCCGCAAGAAGCTCAAGTTCTACAACGTGGACGCCGTGAAGGTTGCCCAGGAAGTAGGCCTTGGCGGCCGCATCAACATGATCATGCAGACCGCCTTCTTCAAGCTTGCCAACGTGCTGGACTTCGACAAGGCCGTGGCTCTGCTCAAGGAATCCATCAAGAAAACCTACGGCAGCAAGGGCGACAAGATCGTCAACATGAACATCGCCGCCGTGGACAAAGGCATGGACGCCCTGGAAGAAATCAAGTACCCCGCCAGCTGGATCAACACCACTGAAGGCGCTGAAGTGTGCCACTGCGACGATGACGATTACATCCGCAGCGTGGTGCGTCCCATTCTTGCCCAGCAGGGCGACAAGCTGCCCGTGTCCGCTATGGATCCGGCTGGCTTCATGCCCCTTGGCACCGCCGCTTGCGAAAAGCGTGGCGTGGCCATTGCAGTGCCCGAATGGCAGGTCGAAAACTGCATCCAGTGCTGCCAGTGCTCCTTCGTGTGCCCCCACGCGGCCATTCGCCCCGTGCTTGCCACCACTGAAGAACTGGAAGGCGCTCCGGCCAGCTTTGTGACCAAGGACGCCATGGGCAAGGAACTCAAGGATATGAAGTTCCGCATTCAGGTTTACCCTGAAGACTGCCTGGGCTGCGGTTCCTGCGCCGACGTGTGCCCCGCCAAGAACAAGGCTCTGGTCATGAAGCCGCTGGAAACCCAGATGGACGACCAGAAAGCCAACCTGGCTTTTGCTGAAACCCATGTGACTCTTAAGGACAACCTGTTGGCCCGCGACACCGTTAAGGGTTCGCAGCTCCAGCAGCCCCTGCACGAGTTCTCCGGCGCTTGCGCCGGTTGCGGCGAAACCCCCTATGTCAAGGTGCTTACCCAGCTGTTCGGCGAACGCATGATTGTCGCCAACGCCACGGGTTGCTCCTCCATCTGGGGCGCTTCTTCGCCCACCACGCCTTACTGCACCAACAAGGACGGCTTTGGTCCGGCCTGGGGCAACTCCCTGTTTGAAGACGCCGCCGAATACGGCTGCGGCATGGGCCTTGCCTACGATCAGCGCCGCA
>JAEWKM010000014.1:0-18274 GCA_023386035.1 Pseudomonadota bacterium | reverse complement strand
CTCTGCTGCGTTGCTGTCGTCGAAACCTCTCCCTTTGCTAATGGCTATTGTCGCTTGAAACTCGTCCCATATGCACGTGCTGCCGCCTGTATTCCTGTTGATGGGGCGCATTAGTTCCTGATCTTGATCTCCCTTACCTCATGAGGGTGTCTCTCTCCTTTCTTGTACTACGTGTTCTGAGTCAGAATCCTCTTATGAAGACGTGCACCTGGCGAAGAGGTTCGTCTACCACTAGCTACGGTAACTTTTCATTTGGGCCGCCTGCGCGGCGGGCGGCAGAAGGGGCCTGTTAGGGGCTGCGCCCCTCCGAGGCCCCCTCTGCACTCCCCCCGGAGCACCCTGCTATATTTTCAATGCTCTACTGTAGCGAGGGCTGCGCACCTCTTGCTGCGGGAGCTTCCTCGCTTCGCTCGGCGATCTCCCTCCGCGTCGCGCAATGCCATCGTTGAAATGGGCTTTGAGAGGTGAAGTAGATAGGCGAGCAGTTCGCGGTCGCGCTTGTTCGAGGTATGGGATTTTTTGGAGAGAGCAAAGATTATTTCCGCTGCAACACGCCACGATGCAATTTTTAGTATTGGTTGTTGTCATTTTATAGTGGTGCGCCTGACATGGCGAAGAGGTTTGTTTGCTTGCTAGCTTCGGTAACCTTTTGCGACTGACTAACAGTTCCTGTTGATGTGATTCACGATCGGCCTAAATATCTTCGCTATCAAGACACACGATGCAATCTATGATTGGTGGTGACTATTTCCACTGTCTCTACACGCGACTATAATTGCTTTCCTGCTGCGCGGCATGGCGCAATGTACGATTCTCTTGCAGTTTCGATGCTGCAACGCGCGATGCAATTCACGATCAGCATAATTATTTTCGCTGCCATAGCTCGCGACGAAATCTAAAATTGAGGTGATTTTTCCTGGCGTGAGACATTATGCAGTTTACGATTGCCTAGAAGTTTCTGTTGTTGAAACGCGCGATACCATTTCGAGGTATCCTTAGTTGGCGAGTAGACGCGTTGCGAGGCTTGGCACTAAACAGTAATCATAGCTGTGAAGCCTGCCGGAAAATCTGAGGCAGTGGGTTTGATGTGCACACGATAGTCGTCAGCTGGCTTTGCGCAAGCACTGCTCCTGATGAATAATGCTTGCAAGACCTCTTCGAAAAACCGAACTTGTGGTTACTTGATGTGGCGCATCGCGATTGATACGGTTAAATTCTATGCATCATATCGTATGCTAATGAGGTCACGCACATGAGTTCAAACAAGGCTCACCCATCATGGCAAAACATTCCTTCTCTCTATGAGCGGCATGCAGACTATTTTGACAGGTCTCGGGGTAAGAGTCTTGCTGAACAAGAGTGGATGGACAAATTTCTTGCCATTGCGGGCTGCGGCGCAAATATTCTGGATTTGGGCTGTGGCTCGGCTGAGCCACTGGCAGCCTATTGCATTGCAAACGGGCACCATGTGACAGGCATCGACGGATCTGTGCCGATGCTGGATTTGTGCAGGGCGCGGTTTCCAGATCAAGAATGGCTTCTTGGCGACATGCGGCACTGCAAGTTGGGCAAGGTGTTCAATGGCATTCTGGCCTGGGACAGTTTTTTCCATCTTCCTCCTGACGATCAACGGCATATGTTCGCCATATTTGAGCGCCACGCTGTACCCGGCGCTGCCCTAATGTTCACCTCTGGTCCGGGCGCGGGTGAAGCCATCGGCGAATTTCAAGGTGAGGAGTTGTACCACGCCAGTCTGGATGCGGCCGAGTATGGCGCTCTTCTGGCATCACACGACTTTGCATTGGTGGAGCATGTGATCGAAGATCAAAGCTGCGGTGGCCACACCATCTGGTTGGCCCGTTATTTGGGCTGACAAAATGATAGTTGCTGAAAATTCTGCGGGTCAGACCACGAATGATTTATCGAAAGTGATGATCAGCGTGGGGAGGGTTGGCTGTAAGTCACGCAAAGGCGGCTTTTGCATGTGGCCGGGCACAAAAAAAAACCTCCACATGTAAAAGCCGCCTGACATTTTAACATCTTTGAACATGAAATGCGTGTAAGGAGTGTGACCAGCCTTTGCAGCGGAATGGCGCAGCCGTCTTTACTTGCTGGTTAGCGACAACTTCAACCATAACAGTTCAAAAAATGCCCGGCGGTGACAGCGTTTGCGGAGGTGACCGCCTTCGCGCACTAACCTCGTGCACGAAACTCAAGCCAATTTTATGTTGCTGGCGTGGCAAAGAAAGTCGCAACCAGGCAGCAGTAGTCCACGCAGTGCCGGCCCCTTCTACACTCAGCATATTGCCGGGGCGACCAGCAGCACTGTCCAAAGGTCACCCTACCGCGCCATCAGGGCAAACACGCCCCACCCCAGATAATTGCGGGTGTAGGTAACGTGGCGTTTGGGCTCCGTTGTCAGTTGATCGCGAACCTCCTTGGCAAAAGCGTCGTCCGGGTTGGCCTCAAGCCATCGCCGCATGGTCAGCCATTTTGCTGCCTCGTACCTGTCCCAACCGTCCTGATCGGCAAGCACCATCTCCACAACATCGTAGTTGAGCGCACCAAAAGACGCGACAAGTTCAGGAAGCGTGAGGAAGTCGGCTATTGCGTTGGCAAGGCATTCTTTGGCAACGGTTTCTATAGGCGGCAGTTGGAGCCAGTAGGGTTCTCCAATAAGGATTATTCCTCCGGGCCGAAGGCTCTTTGCAAGAAGCTCAATGGTACCCGCAACACCTTCGCCGATCCATGTGGCGCCGACGCAGGCTGCCACATCAACCTTTTCGTCGGCTATGTAGCCAGCGGCATCGTCGTGAATGAAATGGATTTTATCGGTAACTTCTAACTCATTTGCGCGTAGCTTCGCTTGTTCGAAAAACAGCTGGCTCATGTCGACACCAGTTCCGGTGATTCCGTAATCCCGTGCCCAGGTGCACAACATTTCGCCCGACCCACTGCCAAGATCGAGGACACGATCTCCCGGCTTCAGACGCAAGGCCGCCCCAAGAGAGGTGAGCTTCTCTGGCGTATAGGGATTATGTATGCGGTGAGCACTTTCAGTAATGTTGAATATGCGCGGTATGTCCAAGGCAGAATTCCTTCGTGTGGTTAAATCACAAGATCTGGATGTAAATCCATTACTCTTGTGGTGAAAAATGAATAAATTGAAATGGTATTTACTAGTATGATGGTGTTTCTTAATGCCCAGCTTGGATTTGAATCGTGCGTTCAAAGCCAATGTAAAAGAGTTGCGTGTATTGCAATATTACAATAATGCTATTCTAGTTTGTTATTTAAAATTATCAATATGATTGATGTTCATTTTTTACTTGGCAATCGTTTTTGAGAAAATTGCCACAGTAGTGAAGCTGCTGAAAGTCTGCTTATAGAGAAAATTTTATTCATAATTTCATTAAGATACTTTTTTATTGATACATAAAAAATGTTGCACTGGCTTGGTTTCAAACCTTGGTAGTCAGCCCCGTTTGGAACGGCAATATCCTTTTTGTGCTGTTGTGTTGCATATAAAAAAAGTCCCCTGAATAACAGGGGACTTTCGAAATTGTATAGCAATTTTTAGTGTGCCATTTTCAGTCAGCCAGTGTGCTCGTTGTTAGCATCCAATGCTAAAGGCCACACCCGACTAACTGGGAAATGCAAGCTGTCTCGTCTTGGCAGGAAAATTTTACAGCTAGAACTGCGGTGGCCCGTCGTCCAGCGCTTTGGCCATCTCGCGCAGGGCAGACAGGCTTTCTTCTGCTTCCGTGGGAGTCATTGTGTGCAGGGCAAAGCCCGCGTGCACGATAACATAGTCCCCAACATTGGGTTCTTGAGGCAAAAGCATGACAGAAGCGTTCAAATACGTTGAACTTTCGCCCACGCGCACGCGGGCCATACCTTCACCAAACAATTCTTCAATACGGGCGGGAATGGCAAGACACATAGCTACCTCTTGTCAGGCAAATAACCATCATAGCAGTTTCGGCAAGTCCTGAAGCGGCCATGAATTGCCGCAAGATGAATAAGATACAGCTTACCAGCCCTGACGGGCGTAGGCAAGCAGCTGTGGCGGAAGATCTTTTTATTGAAGTCAATTTTCTGCATGCGTGCTCAGGTAAGAACGGAAGCGCGCGGTGCTTGCGAATCCTTGACTTTAAGCGTCTATTTGCCCAAACTACAGTGATTTTTATCACCGCATATCACATATTTTTCTTGCGACATCAGTGCCGGGAGCCCCAATGAGTGATTATAAAAAAACGCTGAATTTGCCCCAAACCGCCTTTCCTATGAAGGCCAATCTGGCCCAGCGCGAGCCGGAAACCCTCAAGAAGTGGGAAGCCATGAATGCCTGTGGCATTATGGTGGAAGCTTCGGGCAGCAAGGGAAGCTACATCCTGCATGACGGCCCGCCTTACGCCAACGGGCACATTCACATGGGCACGGCGCTGAACAAGATTCTCAAGGATATTATTGTCAAATCCCGCAATATGGCGGGTTATACGTCGCGCTATGTGCCCGGCTGGGACTGCCACGGTCTGCCCATCGAACACAAGGTTGAGCAGGAACTCAAAGAAAAGAAAAAGACCCTTCCGGCCCATGTAGTGCGCAAGCTCTGCCGAGAATACGCCTCAAAGTGGATTGACGTGCAGCGCAAGGAATTCAAGCGTCTGGGCGTGCTCGGTAACTGGGAAGATCCCTACATGAGCATGAAGCCCGCCTATGAAGCCGCCACGGCTGACGAACTGGCCAATTTTGTGGCCACGGGCGGCGTGGTTCGTTCCAAAAAGCCCATTTACTGGTGCTGCTCCTGCCATACGGCCCTGGCCGAGGCGGAGGTGGAATACTATGACCACACCTCGCCCTCCGTTTATGTGCGTTTTCCCTTGCCCGACGAAGGCCTGAAAAAGGTTTTTGCCGCTGCTGATCCTTCGCGCGCGAATGTGGTCATCTGGACCACAACGCCCTGGACTCTCCCCGACAATATGGGCGTCTGCCTGCATCCCGAATTCACTTACGCGCTGGTGGAAGCCGCTGGCAGCCAGTATATTCTGGCCGAAGAACTGCTGGAATCCTGCGCGGCGGCATTTGGCTGGAGCGACTACACCATTCTGGACCGCGCGCCCGGCGCGAAGCTTGAAGGCCTTAAAGCCCGTCATCCCTTCTATGACAGGGATTCGCTGGTCATTCTTGGCCAGCATGTCACCTTGGAAGCAGGCACTGGCTGCGTACATACCGCGCCCGGCCACGGCCGCGAAGACTACGACGTGGGCCTCAAGTACGGGCTGGAAGTCTATTCGCCAATGGACGACGCAGGCCGCTTTTTGCCCAGCGTGGAATTTTTCGCAGGGTTGAATGTTTTTGAAGCCAACCCCAAGGTTATCGAAAAGCTTGAAGAAGTGGGCGCGCTGCTGCAAAAGTCCAAAATCAAGCATTCGTACCCGCATTGCTGGCGCTGCAAAGAGCCCGTCATTTTCCGCGCAACCACCCAGTGGTTTATCAGCATGGAAAAGAACGATCTGCGTACACGCGCTCTCAAGGCCATTGACGACGAGGTACGCTGGATTCCCGCATGGGGCCGCGAGCGCATCCACAATATGGTGGAATTCCGCCCCGACTGGTGCATCTCGCGTCAGCGGCAGTGGGGTGTGCCCATCATGGCCCTGCTGTGCGAAGATTGCGGCGAGGCCTGGAACGACCCGGCCTGGATGCACGAAATGGCCGCGCGTTTTGCCAATCATCCCACAGGCTGCGACTACTGGTACGAAGCCGAACTGAAAGACATCGTGCCCGAGGGGCTTGCCTGCCCGCACTGCGGTGGCAACCACTGGAAGCGCGAAACCGATATTCTGGACGTGTGGTTCGACTCCGGCACAAGCTTTGCCGCCGTGCTTGAAAAACGCCCTGAGCTGGGCTTTCCGGCGGATCTGTACCTGGAAGGGTCTGACCAGCACCGCGGCTGGTTCCACAGTTCGCTTCTGGTCAGCGAAGGCACGCGCAACTGCGCCCCTTACCGCTCCGTGCTCACGCACGGCTATGTGGTGGATGGCGATGGCCGCAAGATGTCCAAATCCATCGGCAACGTCATTGCGCCCCAGGAACTTATTGAAAAGTTCGGCGCAGAAATCGTGCGTCTGTGGGTGTCCTCGGTGGAATACCGCGAAGACATCCGCATTTCGGACGAAATTCTTGGCCGCCTTGTGGATGCTTACCGCCGTATCCGCAATACCTGCCGCTTTATCCTCGGCAACCTGAACGACATTTCCGCTCAGGATCTGCTGCCCCTGGACAAGCTGGAGCCCCTGGACCGCTTTGCCCTGGACGTGGCCGGGCGTGTGCACGAGCGCGTGCAGCAGGCCTATATGGATTTTGACTTCCACAAGGTCTACCATACCCTGCATAACTACTGCGTCACCGACCTCTCGTCCGTGTATCTGGATATTCTCAAGGACCGCCTCTACGCTTCGGCCCCGGCCAGCCAAGAACGCCGTTCAGCCCAGACCGCGTTGTGGCACATTTTGTGTTTGCTGCTGCGCGACATGGCTCCGGTGCTGTCCTTCACGGCTGAAGAAATCTTCAGCCATCTGCCTGAAAGCCTGCGTGGCCCCGAACCCACGGTGTTTGCCCTGCCGGCTCTGGAAGCCGCGCCCTACCTTTTTGACGAAGGCACGCGCGACGACTGGAACGTACTGCTGGCCGTGCGCGGCGCTGTGACCAAGGCCATCGAGCCCATGCGCCGTGAAGGCATCATCGGGCATTCGCTGGACACGCGCATCACCCTCTTTGTGGCTGACGAACTGCGTCAGCGGCTGGAAGGGCTGCATACCGACCTGCGTGCGGTGTGCATTGTGTCCCAGTTGCAACTGGAAGCTCTGGACCGCGCCCCGCAGGCGGCGTATCAGGATGAAGAAATCGCGGGTCTTGCCATTGGCGTTGAGAAGGCGCGTGGCGAAAAGTGCGAACGCTGCTGGATTTACAGCACCGATCTTGGCACCGACCCCGAACATCCCGCCTTGTGCCCGCGTTGCACGGCGGTTATCAAGGGTATGGAATCCTGAGGATCATGCGCAGACGTTATCGCATTCTCGGGGGTATGGCCCTGTTGGCACTGGCGCTCGATCAGCTGAGCAAGTATATTGTCATGCAGACCATACCGGAGCACCGGTCTGTGCCGGTCATTGAAGGTCTGTTTGACCTGATCAACATACGAAACCGCGGGGCGGCCTTTGGCTTTTTGAACCGTTCCGACATTGAATGGCAGTTCTGGCTGTTCCTTGGGGCCACGGTGGTGGCTGCGTGGGCCATATTCATGCTTGTTCGCAACTCGGACGACGAACCCTGGCTCTTTGCGGGCCTGGGGTTGGTTCTGGGCGGCGCTCTGGGAAATCTGGTAGACCGCATCCGTTTTCGGGCGGTGGTGGACTTTCTGGATGTTTACTGGGGCGACTGGCATTGGCCTGCCTTTAATGTGGCAGATTCGGCCATTTTTGTGGGGGCTGCCCTGGCTTGCTTTATCATGTGGCGTCAATCGCCGACAAAAGCCGGGGATAAAAAAGGCAACAAAGCCGGAAAAGCCTCCGGCAAAGGGGGAAGTGCCGCATGATGTTTCATTGGTGGCATGTGGCTCTGGTCATGATTCCCATGCTTCCTACGTTGTGGAGCATAATCCACATCTGGGGGCATGAGTTTCCCACACCCCAGCAACGGGCACTGTGGCTCGTACTGGTGGTTTTTTTGCCGGTTATCGGCGGTATCATCTATATTTTCACCGGGCGTAAAAAAGCCCTGGGAAAAGTGCAAATTTGAAAAAAGAGGATATTATGCGCACATTCCGTACATTGTACCTTGTAACGCTGGCTTGCGCTGCTCTGCCGCTGAGCGCCTGCGTATCCGGCGGCAGCTCCAGTGGGGGCAGCCTCAGCCTTGAACAGCAGGTGCAGCAGCACGATGTGCAGTTGCGTCAAATGCAGCCTTCGCAGGCAGATGCCTGGAATCAGATTCAGGCCCTGCGCCAGGAACTGAACACAATGAAAGGGCAGATGGATGACCTTAACAATGCCGGCGGCGCGCGTGCCCTTGTGGACCGCGTGAATAGGCATGACGAGGCTCTGCGCCAGGTGGAACGCAGCATGGCGCTGAATCTGAACCTTGGTGAACCAGGGGCTGCCGCGCCGGTCGCCCCTGTGAGTCAGGCTCCTTCTACCCAGACGGCGCTACAGTCGCCCAGCTATGGGCAGCCTGGCTATGGTCAGGCCGCAGCTGCCGGATCTGTGGCTGCGGGCTCTACCGCGTATGCCGCTGCCGTGCCTGAAGGCGTACAGCCATACGGCGGTGGTCAGGCTGCCGCAAATTCCGGGCATGTTCCTGCCCAGGCTCCCGACGGCAGCAACTGGGGGCAGCCGTCGCCCCAGCCTCAGGTACAGGCCCCGCAAAAGGATATTTCGCTGGCGCTCTTTGATGCTGGCGTCAACGCCTACAATGCCCGCAAGTACGACGAGGCCCAGCGCTCTTTTTCAGACTTTCTGAAAAACTACAAGAACCATAACCTGGCTCCTGAAGCGCAGTTCTATATGGCCGAATGCTACTTCCAGCGCAATCAGTTCGCGGACGCAGCCCTGGCCTATGACAAGGTTATCAAAGATTATCCCAAGTCCAACAGCGCACCCGGCGCCTACCTCAAGCAGGGTATCAGCTTCAGCAAGCTCAATCAGAGCGCGGCTTCCAAGGCCCGTCTGGAAGAGCTCATCAAGAAGTACCCCAATTCGCCTGAGGCGGCCCGCGCCAAGACCTTCCTGAAGACCAACAAGTAAGCTTCTTGTACCGCCGCGCCGCAGTTTGGCGCGGCGGTACTTTATTGTCGTCTTTTCAACAGCGCCCCTGGCGCAAAGGCATTGCATGAGCGACGAAAAGGCCGAACCCACCGTGTACAGGCAGTTGAGCGCGGACATGCGCGAGGGACTCAAGGATATTTATCAGCAGATATCCACTGCCTCCCAGAACAAGCCCCTGGCTGATTCCGGCACGGATGCGCTCTTTCATGAAGCAACGGCCCAGCTGGCAGAAGTACTCAAAGCTACGGAAAGCGCCACCATGTCCATCATGGAAGTTGTGGAACGTCACCTCGACTTGCAGGCGCAGAACGTGGAACTGCTGGCAGCTGTGCGCGAGGGCAGCGCGTCTCAAGTGCAGATTTCTCTGCTTGAGGAAAATAATGCCCGGTTGGGTGATGACCTTACCGGCCTGCTGACGGACCTGAGCTTTCAGGACATCACCGGGCAGCGTATCAAGCGTGTTGTGACGGCGCTGAACAAGATAGAAAATACCGTGGTGGAGCTTTATATTTCGTCTGGGCTCATCATGGATGGGGCGGAAAAAGATCCGCAAAAGAATGCGGCATCTCTTCAGACCGAGGCCCGGCAGGCTGTGGAAGATTTTCGCCAGCAGCGCAAAAAGGGCGACAGTCTCAAAGGACCGGACAAAGAGGGCGTATCGCAGAGCGCTATCGACGACATGCTCAGTCAGCTTGGCATGTAGGGTTAATCTGTGCCATCCAGCATTTTTTGGACAGAGGCGTCCCAAGGGGCTTTCCAGTTATCTCTCCGCCGAACGCAGCCTTTTATATCGGTAGAGTAGCCTGCTAGAGCATTTTAGCTTTGAAAAAATTTAAATGCTCTAACGCTGCACAAGCGTGCAGCGCGCCGCAACGCGGCGTGGATTCTGCCAAAAATCGCATTTTTCGGCAGAATGACAACGTTGAAATGTAATGCATTTCAACGTTAATCTGCTCTAAGAGTCACTCTCTGCATAAAAGGTTCATTCTCTGAGGCATTGCAACGTTGAAAATGCTGCAATGCCCGGTGGCGAGCAGGCCGAACCGTCCGCCGCAAAGCGGGGTGGATTTGGCTGGAAACTGCGTTTTCAGCCAGATGCCAGTTTGAAATTGTAGCCAATTTCAAAGCGAATCTGCTCAGATATAACAAGGAAAATCATCGCGTGACCACGCTGTCTGGGCCTCTTGCTGGTGCAAGAGGCTTTTTGCATACAAGGGCAAGCCGCAAAAGGCCTTGCCATCGGAGAAGAACATGAACGTATTTACCGTTAATCACGATTTGTGCCGCAAAGACGGCATATGCGCCCTGGTGTGCCCAGTGCATATTATTGACGCTGAAGTGGGCTCCTATCCTACGCTGGACAAACACAAGGCGGCCTATTGCATAGGCTGTGGGCAATGCATGGCTTTTTGCCCCACGCAGGCCTGTTCTGCTCCCGGCCTTGATCAAAAAGACTGCCTGCCGCTGCATCCTGAGCAGATGCCCACGGCAGAGCAGGCCGAAGAACTGACGTCGTCGCGTCGGTCTGTTCGTAATTTCAAAAATAAAAACATTCCGAGAGAGCAGTTCAAGCGTCTTCTTGAGGCGGCGCGGTTTGCCCCCACAGCCAAAAACGTGCAAAATCTGCGCTGGATAGTGCTGGAATCACGCGAGCAGGTGGTGAAGCTTGCGGAATTGGTGGTGGACTGGATGCGCCTTTTGCCCCAGACCGACCCTGTAGTGGACGAAGCCATGCATGCCAGCGGTCTTGTGCGCGCCTGGGAGCGGGGTGTTGACGTTATCACCCGCACGGCGCCCCACCTGGCAGTTGTTGTGGCTCCCAAGTGGCGCTGGGGACAGGCGGACTCCGTTATTGCCATAACCTATCTGGAACTGCTGGCACAGGCGCAGGGCATAGGCTGCTGTTGGGGGGGCTACCTCTGCATGGCCTTTGAGCACCCTGCGGCACAGCCCGTGCGTGACTTCCTCGGTATTGGGCCTGATGAAATGGGTTTTGCTGCGCAGATGATGGGCTACCCGCTCTTCAAGGCCAAGGTGCAGCCCGTGCGCAAGCAGCCTGACATCACCTGGAAATAATCAGGGGCGTCTGCGCCCGCCTTGCAGCTACTCAGCTTGTTTTGGACTCATAGCCCCTCGTTTGCGCGAGGGGCTTTTTTTGGCCCGTACTTTGCAAAGCTTTTGGCACGAGCCGTAGGGCTCGAGGACAAGATGGCCGCGCACCCGCTTCAGCGCGCCCGCCAACCAAGGAGAAGCACATGCAAGCTGGCATGTTTAGCGGACTTTTTGCCGCACTCAGCACAGAGCACCGCATGAATTATATCGCCAATAATTTGGCGAATGCCAATACGCGAGGGTACAAGCGCGACACCGTGGCCTTTAAAGATACCATGGTCAGCTATGCCTTTGACGAAATCCGCGAACCGCTTTTGAACCTCAAGTCAGACCCGCTGTTCCCCGAGCCGCTCAATGCCTCACGGGTGAGGTTGGCGGTGTCAAAGATCGATTTCGCCCAGGGGTCCATGCAGTATTCGGGTAATTCGCTGGATATGGCCATTAACGGTGAGAACGCCTTTTTTCGGGTGGCTACGCCCACCGGGGAGTTTCTTACCCGTAACGGCGCCTTTGTGCTGTCAGAAAACGGCACCATCATGACGCCGCAGGGCTATCCAGTACAGGCGCAGGGCGGCGGCAACATTACCATCCCGCCGGGCACGCGGCACATTCAGGTGAGCGGCGACGGGCAGGTCATTGCAGACAACGACGTGCTGGGGCAGATCGCCCTGGTCAACGTGGATAATCCGCAAAATCTCGAAAAAATGGGCAACAACCTTTACCGCCCGCGCGAAAATGTGCAGGTGGCTGAGGGTAATGCCTATCTGGACGGCAGCCGCATTGAGCAAGGCTTTACCGAGGCCGCCAACGTGGAAGTGGTGCCGGAAATGGTAAACATGATTGAGGTGCAGCGTCAGTTTGAAGCCTATCAGAAGGTCATGCAGACCTCGGATACGCTGGACCGCGCCGCCACGGAAAAAGTGGGCCGCCGTCAGGGCTAGAGCTGACAGCAAAGGCTGAAACAAGGAGTATTTCCCATGATGCGTTCCCTTTGGACTGGAGCCACCGGTATGGTGGCGCAGCAACTCAATATTGACGTCATTTCCAACAACCTGGCCAACGTCAACACCACGGGCTTCAAGAAAAGCCGCGCGGAGTTTGAAGACCTCATGTACCAGACCATGCGCATGGCCGGCTCTATTACAGAAGGCGACAACCGTTTGCCTGTGGGCATTCAGGTGGGTATGGGCACACGCCCCACGGCTGTGCACAAGTTTTTCACCCAGGGCGACTTTCAGAACACCGGCAACACGCTGGACGTAGCCATTGAAGGCGACGGCTTTTTTCAGGTGGATGTGAACGGCGAACTTATGTACACCCGCGCCGGCTCATTCAAGCTGAATCAGGATGGTACGGTGGTGACGGCCAACGGCTATATCCTTCAGCCGGAATTTGCCGTGCCCGCTGAAACCAAAAATATCTCCATATCCTCGTCCGGGCATATCGCTGCTCTCGATTCGCAGGGGCAGGAATTGGCCGGGGCGGAAATTCCGCTTTATACCTTCATCAACTCCGCGGGGCTCGACGCTCGCGGGCGCAACCTCTTTACACCCACAGAAGCCTCGGGCGACGCCGTGGAAGGTGTGCCCGGCACTGAAAACGTGGGCACCCTGGCGCAGGGCTTTCTGGAAATGTCCAACGTGGAAGTGGTGGACGAAATGGTCAACATGATCGTTGGCCAGCGTGCTTATGAGGTCAACTCCAAGTCCATCCAGACGTCAGACTCCATGCTTGGCATCGCGGTTCAGCTCAAGCGCAGCTAGGACGGTAACAGAATCATGAGGCTACTGGCGGTACATTTATCAGGAGCGGCAGAAATGCCCGGGACAGCACGACATGTCAGGCTGATCTGGTTCGCTGTGTTCGCTCTTCTGCTGGCATTGACGCTGGTCTGCTTATGGCGGGCCGAGCCGGTGCTGGCGGCTGGCGGTGTGCCGCAGGCCGTATGGCAGGATAATGACCGTAACCACAGGCGTTCACCAGTACAGGTGAAAACGCAGCTGCGGCCTCCTCAGGTTCGGGCCGGACAAATGCCCCTTGACCCGGAAGCCCACGACGCCAGAGCCGCCAAAACCAGCACACAACTGGCCGCCAATGCTGTGCCTCTGGCCCAGGATGGAAATTTGAGCCTGTTGGAGCAGGGCGACTGGCGGCTTAAAATCGTTCCGGCGGCTGTTACCAATACCAATATGGTACTGTTGGGCGATATTGCGATACCCCTTGGGCATATTGAGCAGGCGCAGTGGGACGCGTTACGCGCCACCCCCCTGTGGGACGCACCGCCCGAAGAAGGCAAGCCGTTGCAGATCAACCGTTCCCGGTTGTCGCAGGCATTACGGCAGGCATTGGGGCAAGATGTTTCGAGCCGATGCATTTTGCCGACCTCTCTTGTGATCCAGCGTGGCGGATTGGTTTTTCGTGAAGACGATTTGCGCAACTATGTCGTCAAAAGCTTGACCCCACAATTGGCGGCCATGCCCGGCGAGGCGGAGCTCACAGATTTTCGCTTGCCGGAATACATTTTTCTCGCTCACAGCCAGCAGCGCGTCCAGCTTGAGCCGGGTAAGCTGACTCCCGGGCGCGTGCCCCTGCGCTTTGCCGTGCAGGAAGCCGACGGCTCTGTGCTGCGGCGGGTGGCGGGCACTGCAACGCTTTCTCTGTGGCTTACGGTGCCCACGGCAGCCCAGTCTATGAACAAGGGCGATGCCCTGACTGCCCAAAGCGTGACCTTTATGCGTGTCAACGCCGGGCAGTTGCGTGATTTGCCCTGGGACGGGCACGGCGGCCCCTGGCAGCTTGCCCGAAGCATAAATGCTGGCGACACAATTTTGCAGAGCGACCTGGCCAATCAGCATATGGTCAAGCGCGGCGATGTGGTCTCACTCATATTTTCCCGTGGCAATCTGAAAATTGTCACACAGGCGCAAGCCATGGCTGACGGTGAACCCGGAGCCACCATTCCGCTGCGGAACTTGCAGACTAAAAAGCAGGTCTTCGGCATTGTCAAAAACGGCAATACTGTAGAAGTACACTAGGCGTTCAGCCGCCCTTGCGGCCAAGCGCGGTTATTGAAGGAGAGGAGCATATGCAGGCACGTCACATAATACCCGTTCTGGCGCTGGTTTTTGCCCTGTGCGCCGCTTGCGGCGGCGGGCCGCGTAAACATCCGGCTTTGCAGCCGCCTGTCACCGATCCACAGGAATACAGGCAGGAAACCAACGCGGCCAACAATCCCGGTTCACTTTTCGCAGCCAGCGAACAGGACACGCTTTTTTCTGACAGCCGCGCCCGCAGGGTAGGGGACATTGTTGTGGTCAAACTGGTGGAAAACACCAAGGCCCAGAACAAGGCTGAAACCACGGCGAAAAAGGGCGGGGCAAACGATTACCAGGTGGGTGCGCTCTTCGGACAGAGCTCGACGGGCTTTATTCCCTTCCTGAACGTAGGCCCCACCAGCAAAGTAGGAGTTCCGGCTTTGTCTACAACCTCTACCAGCGATCTTTCGGCCACGGGTAAAACCAAGCGTGAAAACTACGTCACGACCTCTCTGGCAGCGCGGGTGCTTCGCGTACTGCCGGGCGGATTGCTGCAGATTGAAGGCGCGCGTGAAATCCGCGTCAATGAAGAAACAGAGTATATGGTGGTGCGCGGCATGGTACGTACCAAGGACGTGAGCGCAGACAACAGCGTGCTTTCAACGCAGATCGCCGACGCCAGCATTGAATACTACGGACGCGGCGTACTGGCCGACAAGCAGAAGCCCGGCTGGTTCACGCGGCTTATGGACAACGTCTGGCCCTTCTAGCACACAGATATATATTGTGAGCAGGGCTTTCCAGCAGGGGTATACTTCTGCCGGAAAGCCCTTGCCTGTTTTGGAGGCTTGCTTACGGCGGAGCGCGAGGCGCCTTCCGGAGTGGTTTGCGCTGAAGATACCCTGGAAGCGCTGCACAAGCAGACGCCCGCCGTGAAGGCGTTAAGGCTGTTTCATGTGATGACGCGGGCTGGCCTGAACTGCTAGCGGGATAATCTTGCGGGGCAATGTTGCTGCAGAGGTTTGGGTGTCGTAGCGTGGGCTTTGGCCGCTGGGCGTAGGTTTGAATCGTGTGACTCAGACATTAGCTGTTACTTACGCAGGGTTTATGGTTTGAGGCGTTGTAGTGCGGGTTTGAATGCTTGTGGCGCAGGGATCTACGTTTTAGACAGCCTGCTGAATAATTCAGTTTGTTCCACGCAATCGCTGTCGCCACCCGTTCGCCCTTCGGCCAATGGTTATGGTGAAGCCACTGGTAGCAGTAGTATGAGTAGCAATATGGCTTGCTCTGTTCGGTCGCTGTCGCCATACATACAGCCTTCGGCCAACGATCATTGCAGAAAGCGCGGATGAAGGCAGTTCGAGTAGCGACGCGGCTTGCTCTCTTCAGTCGCAACTGTCATTCGTACGGTCTTGTCAACAATTGCTACCGCGAAGCCACGGATGGAGGCATTATGAGTAATGGCAACGCTTGATTATCACAGTAGCAGTCGCCGTCCGTGGCCTCTGCTGGCAACGGCGGTAGCGAGGGAAACGGCGCTATTGATTAGCGGCGGTAACCGCCATAGCGAGCGCACCCTATTTGAGAACATAGACTCTTAAGGTTAATCTGCTCTGGGTGCCGAAAATTTGTCTGTCCTGCTGCGTCTGATGAAGCACTACGCGTTCACGCATGGCGGCAAGCAGGTGCGGTACGGATCCACAACCTAAAAAGCAATGCGCCCAGATTGCGTATCCTGATCGAAAACAGCCAACGACTGAAAGTATCGGGGCTGGTTGCGGTGCTTCGCAGGGCGGCATGAATACTGAGCAGGTGCGAACCATCTTCCTCTAGTAAGCCGCAAAAACATAATTTTTTGCTCAATAGGCAAAAAAAGCTTGCCAAGGGCTGCCCGTTCGGGTAAATCAATCTTCGCGCCGAAGTGGTGGAATTGGTAGACACGCTAGGTTCAGGGTCTAGTTCTCGCAAGGGAGTGGGAGTTCGAGTCTCCCCTTCGGCACCATTTTTCAAGAGTCGTTACAAGTAACAGCTTGTAACGACTTATTTTTTTGTCTTGTGTCCAGTATAGGCACCAGACGGAAACCCGCACTTGGGAGCTTATGGGGTCAAAGTGCGGGGTCAAAGACGTGTCAAAATTGGGTGCAAACCTTTTTGGCAGGTCAGGAGAAAACCCCATGTCACCTAGCACTCCCATAGCCCCTGGTCCAAGTTGCGTACCTGCTCTCCGCATTTCCGGGGATGACAAAAAAAGTTCTCCTGCGTATCTTTGTCTCAAACGAAGCATCTATTACTTTCGTTACGCTTTGCCCAAGGAGCCCCGACGGCACTGGGGACGAAGTGAGTTGCGCCTCAGCCTGCGGACATCCTATCTGCGAACGGCCCGCTTTCGCGCACGCATGTTGCTTGCGGAAGTGGAAAAAACTTTTCTTGAGGACACCATGCTGGAGTACAGAGAAATCCGCCGCCGAATGAATATCCTGCTCCAGCGGATGCTGGCGCAGGACCATGCGGATATTTCTGAAAAAAAAGCTCTCACAGTGGGTGATATTACTATCCCTTACGATCAGCTGAGGGATTCACAGGCTCAAATGCTCTTGTGCTGGAATTCTGGAAAAGCACTGGAAAAACTCGCACCAGACTGCCTTATTGATTTGTTCAGATCAGGAGCCTTTACCCGCGAAGAACTTTCAGCAGAGAATTATTTACAGATAGTCAAGGCATACAACGAAATGCAGATCACCATGCACCGCATTGAAGTAGCGCGATCGCGTGGAGATTTTTTATTGGAAGAAGAAATCGTCGGACGTGACTTCGGAAACCTTCCTTGTGAAATAAAAGAAGCGGCAGAAAAAGAGTCTTCAGACCCAATACAGATAGCCATAGAGGCGATGCCGCCAAAGAAAAATGCGCTTCTGTACTCTGAAGCTATGGAGCGGTACATCCATCAGAAACTGCAGGATGGTGAATGGCGCGAGCACAGCGTGACAGATCACCGTGGCCGCCTGGGCGAATTTTTGGCCATCATCGGAGATAAATCCATTGAAAGCATTACCCGCGAAGATATGCGGCATTTTCGTGAAACCCTGCGGCAATTGCCGCCGAATCGCACAAGGGTGAGGGCCTATAAGGATAAAAGTATTCAGGAACTGCTTGCGCTCAAAATTGAAAAAACGCTCAGCGTCACCACCGTCAATATTTTAGTGGAGGCAGTGGGAAGCATGCTGGGATGGTACGTTCGGGAAGGTGTGCTGGATGTTAATCCGGCCACACATTTGCAAATCAAGGATACGCGTCAGGACATCGAATTGCGCCAGGCTTTTTCTACAGATGAGTTGTCCAAAATTTTTGCACACCCCAAGTTTGCACGAAAGGAGTTCAAATCCCCTTCCTACTACTGGATACCGCTGATTGCTCTGTATACTGGTATGCGTCTTGAAGAAATCGCCCAGCTTCATTGCGCCGATATTTATGAAAGTTCGACCAAGGGGATTTGGGTCGTCGACATTAACGCTACGGAACTTGACGAAGAAGGCCGCCCCAAACTGCTGAAAAATAAAAACGCGCGACGGATCGTGCCCATACATCCCGTTTTAATAAAGTTGGGAATTTTAGACTACCATGCAGCTATTGCTAAGAAAAAACATATACGGCTTTTCCCTGATCTGGAAAAAACAAAAGGGGCGGTAAAGTTTGGCAAACAGCCAGGAAAGCAGTTTAAATCTGTGGTGACGGCTGCCCTTGGGGATGTATCGGGTAAAACGTTTCACTCCCTCAGGCACACCTTTGCAGATTTTTATAAGCAGCGAGGCCTGCAAAATGACTATTTTCGCCAGGTATTCGGACACGAACTGCCCATGCTTGCTGCCAAACAGTATGGCGAAAAGTTCCCGCCAGAGATTTTATATGAAAATGTGATTGTGAAGTTGGATTATGGCGAAGAAATCGTGAGCATAAGCGCTTTACCCGGCAAAGATATTCACTAAAAAATTAGCTCTCATTGAGGATAAAAAATTATGTGCCCAAAGTTACCTAATAAGCAGGAGAGAAATGATGAAAAAGCGGATGATGTATACGAGTACTTGAAAAATGAGAGGGATAGAGAAATTTTTCAAGATATTATTCGGTATGAATTTTCCCTGCTTCCCCAAGAAAAAAGAAAAAGGATTTTTGATTCAATGTTGTCCGGTTAAGCACCCATAGCTAACAGGCTATAACTATAGGTGTTTATAGTTTTTCGTCTTCGCGGATTCAGAAGTTCTTCCAGAGAATCCTTGCCGAACAGATTCAAGCAAATGAGCT
>JAEWKM010000012.1:0-46044 GCA_023386035.1 Pseudomonadota bacterium | reverse complement strand
CTTTCCGCCAACAGCATTCTGGCTGTGGACGGCACCGTCAACGTCACGGGGCAGGATGCCGAAGGCCTTTCCGCCACCAGCGGTGGAGCCAACTACATCATCGGCAAGAACGTGAACATTGCGGGCGCTTCGGGCCAGGCCGTGCCCGGCGGCGGCATGTCCGGCGCAGCTGGCATCTTCGCTTCCGGCGGCAGCATCAACGAAGTCACCGCAATGGACGGCGACGTGACTATCACGGGGCACCGTGGTCTGGAAGCCGTTTCCGGCGGCAGCAATGACGTGTCTGTTGAAGGCCAGGGCAATATTACCGTTACGGGCCAGCAGTTTGGTGCCGGAGCCCTTAACCTGAGCTCCAACAACACGCTCACTGCCGAACAGGGCACGGTTACTGTCACCGCCAGCAACGGCAGCGCGCTTCTGGCTGCGGACGGCAGCAACGAAGTCACTGGCAGGGATGTGAACATCTCCGGCTCCTCATCAGGGCTCAATGCCTCTGGCGTGGGCAGAAATACCGTCACAGGCACAGGCGGCAGCATCACCATCAAGGGCGACTCCTCCGCTGTCCACGCAGTCGCCAACACTGGCGGGCCCGATCATGTGGGCAACACGATCATTGGCCAGGGCGATACCGCCATCACCATTGAAGGCGGTTCAGCAGGTATGAACGCCACTGGCGGCGGCCGCAACGCGGTCGTGGGCCAGGGCAGCAATACCATCACCGTCTCAGGAGGCCTGGATGGCATGCTTGCTGACGGCTCCCTGTCGGCCAACAGCATTCATGCGCAGGACGGCACGGTGAACGTTTCCGGCCATTACGCTGTATCCGCCAGCAGCGGTGGGGCCAACTACATCGTTGGCAAGAACATCGACATTGCCGGAGCCAAGAGGGCTGATGACCCCACAGGCCTGCCCACTGAAGGCGCAGGGCTGTTCAACTCCAAAGGCGGCCACAACCAGATTATTGCTTCTGACGGCGGCAGCATAAACATCTCTGGTTCCCGGGGTATGGATGTTTCAGGCTACGGCCATAACGATGTCTCCATTAACGGACACGGCAGCGTCAATGTAGAGGGAGAACTCTACGGCATGCTGTCCAACGGAACAACCAGCAAGAACAGCATTGAGCTTGATTCCGGCAGCGTAAGCGTAACGGCAAGTCAGGCGGCAGGGACGCCCAGTCCGGCGACAGCCATGTCTGCCCTGAACGGCGGCCATAACGAAATCAACAGCGACGGCTCGGTGACCGTGTCCATCACCGCCACGGCAGCAGCGGCTGGCAACGCCATAGCCATGTGGGCCAAGGGCGGCGGTTCGCTGAACATCATCAACGGCGGCCAGAACAGCAGCGTGAACATCACTGCGCAGGACGGTCAGGGCACGGCTCTGAGCGCCAATGACGGCGGCAGAAATGAAATCTCGCTTGGCGCTGGCAGCCAGATAACCATTCAGGGCAACATCAAGACCGACGGCAATGCGGCCAGTGAAAACAAGATTGTGGTCTCTGGCTCCGGCAATACGGTGACGGTGGCTGGCAACGTTGCTCAGGGCAGCCTCAATATCGTGGCCAATGCGGATAACACCTTTACCCTGATCTTGCAGGCCAGTGACATGAACGAATTTGCAAGCCGCTATGCCGACTGGCTCAACGGCCTGACGGATATCGACTTCTTCGCGGGTCTGACCTCGGTGCAGTTCCAGATCGACGGCGGATGGTCAGGCGCAGACGAAGCCGCCCTGCAGGGCATTCTTTCCGGCTTCCTGGGCCAGGTGGACGGAGACAAGGTATCCTTCACCGGCACTCCGGACTCGCACCCGGAATCGTTCTCCGCCGCCTTCGATGTTCCCCAGGAGCACGACGGCACTGGCAACAATGACTCTGGCGACGGTATTGACCCGCTGCACCACGACTTTGACAGCGATGCCTACTCCACCCTGCTCTTTGCCAATGATGGCGGCGACCTTCTTGAGGGTGATGAAAACCTGTACGACGATGCGATGAACGCCAACTACTCCGAAACCGGAGTATGGGACGCTTCTTCCACTGAAAGTGCGGCCTCTGACAGCCATGAGGGATACAACACCCCCGGGCAGTCCCTTGCAGAAATGGACGACATTCTGCGCGAAGGCGATGACAGTCTGGACAGCGTGCTTCAGCCCGCATCCACGACGGCAGAAACCACTGGCGAACATGAAGTTGACGCAAGAGACCTCATTGACCTGACCAACACTGCCGCCCTGAAGGAAGCTGCCCTGCCTGTGACCTCCGCCGCGCAGCCCCAGGCTTCTTCCGGCGATGATGCCGGGGCCAGAGTTGCCGAGCCGGAAGCGCCCAGCGCCGACGTGTCTGGCGAAGTTGCCCGACAGATGGTAGAAAACGCCTAAAAACGGCGGCTCAGGCAACCAGCCTTCCATAACCAGCAAAAAAGCCGGGGTTCGTCTGACGAACCCCGGCTTCGTTATTTCAGTACCAGATCGCCTATACAGCCAGTTGCGAAAACGCAAAGAGGCTGCTACAAAAAACATAGATCAGAGTAATGCTTACAGGGATTCGGGCGTCAGGCCCGCTCCACCCCATCCGCGCCCTCCTGCCGCCAGTCAGGTTCGGGGCACCAGCGGAAAGGCACCCCCCACATTCCGCAGCAAGGCGGAATGGCCATGTAGCCCGCAGTATGGTCTGTCGGGCTTTTTTTGTCAGATGCAGGGCTTTGCCCCGTGTCGTACACCGGCCATCGTGGAGGGAACGCCAATGAAGCTGGGCGTCAAACTCATGCTGTCATTTCTGTCTGTTATTGCCATTCTTCTCATTCTTTCGGGCGTAGCCATCAAAAATCTGGATGCAATGAATTCCAGAGTCAATGAAATCGACAGCACATGGCTGCCGGCGGTTATCACCGTCCAGAGCATGAACATACAAATCAATGCCGTGCGGGCCGACCTTGCCGCCATCATGTCGCAAAACTACGCGGACGAAATCCGCAAGTATGAAGCGAGAATCCAGCAATCCCTACAGGTATTGCAAGAAAACCGTGAAAGACTTCTTACGCTCATGCAGTCCCTGCCAGGTGGCATCAGCAAACAGGACAAAGAACTTATAGAGCGCATTGACGCCCTGTCTGCCGAGGCAAGCGAAATACGCGAAAATCTTGTCAAAGGCATGCTCAATGGCCGTCGCGGCATGGCAGTATCCAACTTTGACGGCAAGTATCGTCCCGTTTTTGAAAAAATGGCCGAGGCATACGGCGAGCTGCTCAACCGCAGCGTCAACGGCAGCCAGCAAGCAGCGGGCGACGCCTCTTCCATTGGCGAGCAAGCCCGCGCCACGTCCCTGATTCTTGCCGGGGCGGGCCTCATTTGTGCGGTCGGCATCTGCCTGCTTCTTACGCGGTCAGTCAGCAGGCAGCTTGGCAAGGACCCCGGCCAGCTCGCTCTTATTGCCCGCCGTGTAGCCAAAGGCGACTACCACATGGACGACGATGCCTCCCGGCGCGGCGTGTACGGCGACATCGTCGCTATGGTGGAAGCCCTGAAAAGCCATATAGAACGGGCCCGCCAGGAATCGGAAAAGGCCCTGGAGCAGTCGCACATGGCGGCGGAAGCCTTACGCAAGGCTGAAACCTCTGAAGAAGACGCCAAAAAGAAAACTGCGGCCATGCTTGCCGCCGCCCATAAACTTGAGCAGGTCGCCCAGGGCGTCAGCGCGGCTTCCACGCAGCTCTCGGTACAGATCGAACAATCCGACAAGGGCGCGGTTGCTTCTGCCCAGCGGCTGGCAGAAGCGGCCAGCGCCATGAATCAGATGAACGCCACAGTACATAACGTGGCCCACAATGCTGCGCAGGCCTCCGCAGCGTCACACGAAACACGCGAAAAAGCCTTGGCTGGCGCGCACATTGTGGAACAGGCCGTACTCAGCATCGGGCAGGTACACGAGGTTTCGCTGCGCCTCACAGAAAATATGGGCCAGCTCAACACGCAGGCCCAGGCCATCAGCAATATCATGAACGTCATTTCCGACATTGCAGACCAAACCAACCTGCTGGCTCTGAACGCGGCCATTGAAGCAGCCCGCGCTGGTGAAGCCGGGCGCGGCTTCGCCGTGGTGGCAGACGAGGTGCGCAAACTGGCCGAAAAAACCATGACGTCAACGCACGACGTGGGTAGCGCCATCAAGGCCATTCAGGAAAGCACTGCCAAGAGTGTGGCCGCTATGGATATGGCCGCCGCGCAGGTCGACAACGCCACCGGGTTTGCCAACCAGTCTGGCCAGGCGCTTGGTGAAATAGTCACCACCGTCGAAAGCACAGCCGATCAGGTCAACGCCATTACCGCTGCCAGTGAAGAACAGTCCCTTGCCAGCGAAGAGATCAACCGCTCCATATCCACGGTCAACGAGGCCGTACAGCAAACAGCGCAGGCAATGAACGAGGCCTCCGGAGCCGTTGGCGATCTGGCCCGGCAAACCCGCACCCTAACATCTCTTATTGCAGAGATGCGAAATGAAGAGTACAATCAGTAAATCTTTCTGATTAATTGTTGTCTGATGCCGGGCTGACCCGGCATCAGACAACTGCCATGCGCCGCCGGATATGCCTGGCTACAGGGTTTTCGGCGAAGTGCTGCGTTCGTGCAGGTATGGCCTGTTCACCCACCCGGCATCATGACCCAACAATCCACGCGCATGCGCGGGTATTTCCCGCATTCGGGCAATACTGACGCGCCACCTGCCGTTTATGTACGACCAACCTCGCCCACATTACGGCATGGTTTGTTGCGGCCTTTTTCCAGCCCGCCTCCGACAGGCCCCCCAAGGGGACGTGACGCCTGTTTGCCTTGAAACTGTCGCATGATTGCCCCATGCCCGGTGCAGACTTGCCCCGGCCAAACACTCGACCAAACAAACAAGACCCGCTGTCTTTCCCGGTCCCATCAGGCGGCTGCGGCCATCCGGACCACCCTGGAGAATCGCCATGCTCAGAGCCATCAGCATTTCACAACGCATAACGTGCTTTGTCATACTTATGATAACCATGACCATAAGTATGGCTATCTTGTCTTTTTTCATGACCAGCGGCGTCATCAACGAGGGAACTGCTGTTGCCAGAAGCCAGCTGCTTGATTCGCAGCGGGCGCGCATCAAGGACGTGACCCACGCCTCTGCTCTGGGATTGGCCGCCATGACAAAAGACCTGCCAAAGCAGGAACAGTTGCGCGTCATTACGGACTATGTTGAAAAATCCCGCTTTGAGGACGACTCCTCCGGGTACTTTTATGTCTATGAAGGTACGATCAGTGTGGCCCACCCCACACAAAAGCAGCTCATTGGCAAAGACCTGTCCGGCACAGCAGACAAACAGGGCGTACACTACGTCACGGAACTGCATAAGGCCTCAACCAAGGGCGGGGGCTTTGTTGACTTTATCTTTCCCAAGCCCGGCGCTGGCGACGTGTTCAAGCTCGGCTATGCTGAAAATGTTGCGGGAACGCCCTACTGGATTGGCACCGGCGTTTACATAGACAACGTGGACAGAGACGAGAGCAAACTGCGCACCACCATGCAGGGTCTGCTCACACGCACCCTGACCACCTATGGCGGCGGCTTTTTGGCCATTCTGCTGCTCATCGTCATCCCTCTTTCCTACCACCTGGTGACGTCCATCACCAAGCCCTTGAGCGGCATCACCGGGCAGGCCCGCGCCGTGGCCGCAGGCGATCTGGATGTGCATATCGCTCCCACAGGCAAGGACGAAGTGGCTGTTCTGGAACAGGCCCTGCGCGACATGGTCGGCAACCTGAAACAGCTTATCAATCAGGCGGCAGAAAAAAGCCGTCAGGCTGACGAAGCCGCAGCCGAAGCCAGAATTGCCCAAAGCGAAGCCGAACAGTCAGGCAAGGATGCGCAGGCAAAGGCAGCAGCCATGCTTATGGCAGCCGACAAGCTTGAACAGGTGGCCCATGTGGTCAGCACCGCCTCAACGCAGCTTTCGGCCCAGATCGAGCAGTCCGACAAGGGCGCGCTGGATTCCGCCCGCCGCCTGACCGACGCGGCCACAGCCATGAATGAAATGAACGCCACTGTGCAGAGCGTGGCCCAAAACGCGTCCGAAGCCTCCGTAGCCTCAAGCGAAACACGCGAAAGGGCCGTGGCAGGCGCGCGTATTGTGGAACAGGCCGTGCACAGCATAGGCCAGGTACACGAAGTTTCACTGCGCCTTACGGAAAATATGGGGCAGCTCAACGATCAGGCTCAGGCCATCAGCAAGATCATGAACGTCATTTCCGACATTGCGGACCAGACCAACCTGCTGGCCCTCAATGCCGCCATTGAAGCTGCCCGCGCTGGTGAAGCCGGACGCGGCTTCGCCGTGGTGGCCGATGAAGTGCGCAAGCTTGCCGAAAAAACAATGGCCTCCACGCACGACGTGGGCAATGCCATCAAGGCCATTCAGGAAAGCACGGCAAAAAGCATGGCCGCAATGGAGGGCGCTTCGGAGCAGGTGAATCAGGCGACGGAATTTGCCAACCAGTCCGGTCTTGCCCTCAGTGAAATTGTTACCACGGTCGAGGCCACGGCAGATCAGGTCAATGCCATTGCCGCCGCCAGCGAGCAACAGTCTGCCGCCAGCGAAGAAATCAACCGCTCCATCACCTCGGTTAACGAAGTGGTGCAGCAGACGGCCGAGGCAATGAACGAAGCTGCCCGGTCTGTCAGTGATCTGGCGCGGCAGGCACACAGCCTGAGCGACCTCATTGGGGAAATGAAAAAATAATTCCGTGGGTACGGTTAAGCGCCGCATTATGAGTGGATTCTGCCGGAGATTGTGTTTTCAATTGAATGCCAACGTTATAATGCGAAGCACTACAACGTTCGTCCGGTCCGGATAAATACAATCGCTCAGGATAAATGCAATCGCTCAGGATAAATGCAATGCCCCTTCTGTCGTGTCAGACAGAAGGGGCATTTTGCTGGTTCAGGCAGAGCCAGAGCAGCGTTACTTTACGTTGTTTTGTGGGGAGTGCCCTTTTGCAAAGGATTTTCTGCCTCCACATCCCTATCCCTGAAACCTTCTGACCTGAAACAATGGCTCCACGGGCAGCGCCTTTCAGGCTTCACACAGTCTCAAGGTTTAAACGCCCGAACGCAAAAGGTGGACCGGGCTTACGCACGATCCACCTCAAATACCATTTAGCACAACCTGCACTTGCCGATCAAAGGAGCATGCCGCCGAGACGTGGTCATGATGCGCCACGTCAGCCGAAGAATGCCTTGATCTGCGTTCTGCCTACAGAAAAGAAAGAGTTCTATTCTTCAAGCCAGGAATCGTCTTCCAGCACAGTGTAGCCGCGCACGACGAGGTAATTCACGCCGTCCACCTCTTCAAGCAGCCCGGAAACTTCCACAGGGAGACTGACTTCGTCGTCCATATCCACACCAGCACCGCGCGGTACGATGCGGTATTCCACGTCGTCCTGGACCACAGCCACCCTGGCCTGCCTTGCATCCACAGAGCGGGGCAACGCCGTAACGTATCCTTTGATGGTAAGGGAACTTTTGTTCATATGCTGTCTTATTGCCTTTAATAAGCGGATTTTTTTCGCTATAGCCCCTTTCATGAGGTGATGCAATATCCCGTGCGCCCTTGATCTGACTTTTTTTGCGTAAACACTACTCTGCCGGGCGGTTGGAGCATACGGCGGGGCAATAAAAATAGCCCTGACGCATCAAAGACCACACTTTTTCATCAGTTCATACCAATGGCCCCTCGATATGCCAGCCATGCCTGCGGCCTTGCGGGCATCAGCCCCGCTAGCGGCCCAAATGCGCCGTACATAATTTTCTTCAGCCAAAGCCTTCCATTGGCGCAAAGGCGGCAAATCCTGCTCGCCGCCAGACAGCTGGGGCAGAGCCGCAGTTGCGGGAACCACGCTCCCCGGCTGTGCTCCCGAGGTCTGCCCCGCGGAGGTTCCGTTTGCGCCAAGGGCAACACTGCCCATCGCTTCGCCAAAACCGCCATCCTGCCCGCGCCCCATGCGGCGGCGTGCCTCATCAACGCGCATGCGGGTGGGCAGATGCACGGGCAAAAGCAGATCACCCTGTCCAGCCGCCAGGCAGGCGCGCTCTGTGCTGTTGATAAGTTCCCGCACATTGCCGGGCCAGGAGTATTCCATAAGCATGTCCAGCACCTGGCCGGAAATGGCCTTGGGCGGCAAATCGTTGTGCAGGCAGAAGCGGCTTGCCGCCTGCTGGGCCAAGGCGGGAATTTCGTCTCTTCTTTCCCGCAGGGGCGGTATGACTATGGTAATGCCCTGCAAACGGTACAGCAGGTCAGAGCGAAAGGTTCCGTCTCCGGTCATGCCTTCAATGTCTCTGTTGGTGGCCGCCACAAGGCGAAAATCGCTGTTGACCTCCCGCACTTCTCCCACGGGTCTGAACCGCCGCAGCTCAAGGGCGCGCAAAAAGGCTCCCTGCATGGACTGCGGCAGATCACCCACTTCGTCAAGAAAGAGCGTGCCTTTGTGTGCCGCCAGCAAAAGCCCGTCCCGCGCCCTGTCTGCCCCGGTGAACGCCCCACGGCTGTGCCCGAAAAGATGGCTTTCCACAAGGTTTTCAGGCAGGGATGCGCAGTCCACGGTCACAAAAGGACGCGCTGCCCGCGCACTGTTGCGAAACAGCGTCTTGGCAAAAACTTCCTTGCCCACGCCAGTTTCACCCAGCAAAAGGACGTTAACTTCGCTTTGCGCGGCCTGGGCTAGCAGCTTCAAAGCCCGGCTCATGCCCATGCCCGCGCCGAGAATGTGCCCGCTGTCCACCAGCAGCGCTTCCGGCCCCGGCACCCTGTTTTGACGAAAGGTCAATACATGACGCAGGCATTGCTCAATATCCCGCACTTTCAGGGGTTTGGTCAAAAATTCCCACGCTCCCGAGCGCAGGGCTGCTTCGGCGGCGTCGCCGTCGCCGTGCCCGGTGATGATGACCACATCGGGCAGGCCCGGCAGATGCGCAAAGTCGCCCTGCCATTCAAGGCCGCTGCCGTCGGGCAGCCAGACGTCAAGCAGCACCACGTCCACGCCCTTGCGGCCCATCTCCAGCCCCTGACTGATGCTCTCCGCCAGCAATACTTCATGGCCCATGCGTGTACACACCACTTCGACCATAGTGCGCATGAGAGCTTCGTCATCCACCACAAGAATACGGGCCATCAGCAGTCTCCCTTGCGGCCCGCCGGGGCCAAATTACATTCCGGAGCAGCAGTTTTGCCTGCCATAAAATCCGTATCAGGTTCCGCGCCCAAGGATTCGTCCAGAAATTTGTCCAGCATGGCCAGCGCTTCGTGCAGGGCACGGCGCATATGCGCCGCAGCCTGTTCCAGATCAGCCTCCTGCGCGCTTTCAGTATCGCCAGCCCGCGCGTGCAGCACATCAAAACGCATGGTTCCGGCTGAATTTTTTACGGCATGCGCCAGACGCCGCAGGTTGTAAGCATCGCCTGCGCTCAAGGCTGCCTCAAGGTGGGCGCCACGGGCCTGAAGGTCCTTTCGCAAAACCTCGGCCAGTTGCACCAGCAGTTCAGGGTCGTGATCCAGCGCGGCAAGCGCTTCCTGCCTGTTCCAGGGCATGAGTGCCTCCTCTTGGGACGAACTTGGAACGGATACGGCGCATACACGAGGAGCAGAACGTGCGCAGGAGCAGCAATCCACCTCGCAACGTGTGGGCACGGAACCAGCGGAAGGCACGTCTTCGCAAGGCATGCCGGACGCGCCAGGGGACGCTTGCCCACACGCAGGCGCATCGCCTTGATATGCATCTTCTTGCCCCTCACTGTCTTGGCACACACGGTCTTGACGCGCACTGACTTGGCACTCACTATTTTGGCCCATACCGTCTCTTTTTCTGGCTGGCAGCAATGAAGCCAGCTCCGTACGCAGGCTTGCAAAGGTGAGCGGCTTGAGCAGAACCATATCCGCCTGCAGATCTGCGCTGCGTTGCCTGTCTTCCGCATCAAGGGCGGCGGTATAAATGATGATTTTCTGCCGGGGCGAAGCAGCGGTATGTCCTGTACGCACGGCCTGCAAAACCTCCAGCCCGCCCATGTCGGGCATGCGCGCGTCAAGGATGACCATATCCCACGGGCCATCGTCCAGTGCGGCCAGAGCGCTCTTGCCGTCACGGGCCATACGCACGCAAGCGCCTTCTGCCCGCAACATGTGCTCCATAATATAACGATTGGCCTCATTGTCTTCAGCCACAAGAATGCGGCAGCCCTCAAAACAACTGCTTTGTGGAGAGGACGCCTGCGAGTTCGGAATTTCGCCAGCCTCGGGGCCAGATTTCAGACCTACCTTCAGAACTGGCTCCTGCCCAGTTTCTTGATCCGGCTCCTGACCACGTTCTTGAGCAGGCCGCCAATCAGCCGAAGAGGCAACAGACGACGCAGTGCCGCCAGTACTGCCCAAGGCGGAATCCTGCGCACCGCCCGCATCCTGTTTACCTGCCACATTTTCTGGCCCTTGCGGGCCGCAGCCGCCATTCTTTTTCTTCTGGTCTGTCCAGCTTGGCAGTTGCAGGCAAAGTTCAAGGGTAAAGCATGAGCCGCGCCCCGGCGAGGAAATAACGGTCACATCACCACCCATGCGGCGCGCTATGGTGCGCGAGATATACAGACCAAGGCCCGTGCCCGGAGCGCTGGGATTATCACTACCACGCTGAAAACTCTCGAATATGCGCTCGGCGTCTTCCTCCGGCAGCCCCGGCCCTGTATCCTGCACCATAATCTTGAGCCGCAGGGTGTCCGCCGCGCCCTGATTGATGCCTCCCGCCTTGCGCCCGGCGGGTTCCACACAAACGCGCACGCGGCCCAGCTCAGTAAATTTTACCGCATTGCTCACAAGGTTGCCCAAGGCCTGCCGCAGGCGAAAGCAATCGCCCACCACGGCATCAGGCAACCCGGGATTCACATCCAGATCAATATCCAGCCCCTTGGCCTCAGCCACTGGCCGGAACAGCGCCATGCAGTCTTCAAGCGCACCACGCAGGGCAAAAGGGGCTGGCCGCAATTGCAGTGCCCCCTGTTCCAGGCTTGCGTGGTCTGTCACGTCGCGCACCATTTCCAGCAAAGCGCTGCCCGCCTGGGAAAGATAGCGCAAGGCCTTTTTGCGGTCTTTTTCCTGCATGCCCTTTTGTTGCAGCAGCTCGCTCATGCCCAGTATGGCTGTCAGCGGGGTGCGCATGTCGTGGCTCAGGCGGGCCATAAACGCGCTTTTCATGCGGCTGGTTTCTTCTGCAAGCCAGCGGCGGCGCGTGAGATTGAGGGTCAGCCCGCCAATGGCAAGAACGCCCGTCAGCCCCAGCAGAAAATATAAAAGCTGCATGTTGCGCTGCTGCCGCTCCACATTATGCAAAAAGGAATCTGCATCCTGACTGACGCTGATGCCCCCAAGCACTTCGCCCACCTTGCGCCCCAAATGGCAGCGCAGGCAGCTTTCCTGCGCCACAAGCACGCTGAGAAGGCGCAGCTTTCCCTGCCCACCGTCGCCGGGAGCGCTAAAAATTTCCTGCGCCCCGTCCGTACATTGATCGAGCGCGCCCGATTCCCAGGCATCCGCCTTGTTTTCTGGCCGCAAGGGCACATTGCTGATAATACTGATGCCTATACCTGGCTGGGAATTGCGTTCAGCCAGTTGGCGGCTCATATACGCGGGGTTCATGAGCACAAGCGTGCGACCATCTGCAACGGTTACAGTACGTTCGCCCTCCGGCAACCAGGGGTTGGGCTGACCGTACTCGCTTTGCAGCACATACACGCCGCCGTGGGCCGCATTCCAATTACGCGCATCCATAAGTTGTCGCGCAACAGTTGAAAGTCTGGTATGCTCCAACTCAAGTCTATGGGCTTCGTCAACTTGTGAGGCCTGCCGGTAAAGGGCAAGGGTGAGCACAAGCCAGAAAAAACAGGCCAGTAGAGGAATCCAGATAACCGGACCGTTTTTCTTCGCGTCTGTAGATGTCATAGAAGCCTCATAGGAAGAAATGGAACAGAAGCATATCTGTTGTCATATATTTATGAATTTTGTCATCTTTATCTGGATTTTTCAATGCCGCCGTTGTGCGCAAGTCAAAAAAATCACATAACTCTCACGTTTATCACCGCTTTTTATTTACAAAAAATTTCACATAAATGGTACAATTCTTGATGGTATAGGGATCATATTGTGCGCCGCGGTGGCTGCGCAATGGACGGTCTGCCTGGACCAATGGCCGTCCGGCGATCCCATTTGGGTTGCCAAAGCTCATGAAAAGCAGGCTGCAAAGCCTGACCGTGGGCGATACTACGTCCTGAAAATGTGGGTTTTCAGGGCGCATCTGCACTAGGAGCGAGTGAAGGAGGCTCTATGGGTATACCCCGCAATGGACCCTGGCTAAAATGGCTGATGGGCGGCGTTGCGGCGGGCGTGGTGCTGATGGGAGTTCTGGCATATGCCATGACAACCACAGACCAGCGACCGTTCTGCGCCAGTTGTCACATCATGCAGGAGGCTGCCGTTACCCAGAAGATGGGCACGCACGCCAATCTTTCCTGCAATGATTGCCATGCCCCGCACAATCTTTTGGTCAAGCTGCCGTTCAAGGCAAAAGAAGGCCTGCGCGATGTGGTGGGCAACATTATGGGGCACGACATTCCGCGTCCCTTAAGTCTGCACACGCGTGACGTGGTAAACGCCAACTGCAAGGCGTGCCATGCCCAAACCAACATCAACGTGGCCAGCATGGACGCCAAGCCTTATTGTGTGGATTGCCACAAGGGCGTGGCCCACATGCGTATGAAGCCTATCAGTACAAGGACGGTAGCCTATGAATAAGCGAATTGTGACCACGGCCCTGGCTCTGGCCACGCTGCTGGGCGTTGCTTTGCTCAGCGGCTGTCAGGATGTATCCACCGAACTGAAGGCCCCCAAATATAAAACGGGCATTCCTGAAACAGAACTCAAGATGTCGGCCTTCAAGAGCGCATTTCCCCAGCAATATGCTTCGTATATGAAGAATAACGAAGACAAGGTCATGACCGACTATAAAGGGTCTGTGCCTTATCACAAAAATGACAACGTGAACCCCCTGCCCAAGGGCTTCAAGCATGCCCAGCCCTACCTGAAAAACCTCTGGCTGGGCTATCCTTTCATGTATGAATATAATGAAACGCGTGGCCATACCTACGCCATTGACGACTTTGTAAACATTGACCGCATCAACCGCTTCGCTGCGGACGGAAAGGGCAATTTGCCCGCCACCTGCTGGAACTGCAAAACCCCCAAAATGATGGAATGGGTCGGCCAGTACGGCGACAAGTTCTGGTCAATGGACGTCAACGACTTCCGCCCCAAAGACAAGATCAACGCGCATGAAGAAAGCATAAGCTGCGCCACCTGCCACGACCCTGGCACGATGGAACTGCGCCTGTATTCCGAGCCGCTCAAGGACTGGCTCAAGCGCAGCGGCAAGGATTGGCAGAAGATGAGCCGCAACGAAAAGCGTACTCTCGTCTGCGCCCAGTGCCATGTGGAATACTACTTTACCCACAAGGACAACGGCCCGGCTGCCAAGCCCGTCTTCCCCTGGGATAACGGCTTCAACCCCGAAGACATGTACCAGTACTACAAGGGCCACGGCGCCAAGGGCGCTGACGGCAAGCCCGGTCCCTTTGTAGATTGGGTGCACGCTGCCTCCAAGGTGCCCATGATCAAGATGCAGCACCCCGAGTACGAAACCTTCCAGGACGGTCCCCACGGCGCTGCCGGTGTTTCCTGCGCTGACTGTCACATGCAGTACGTGCGTGAAGACGGCAAAAAGATGTCCAGCCACTGGATTACCTCGCCCATGAAGGATCCCGAAATGCGCGCCTGCCGCCAGTGCCACGCCGACAAAACCGGTGAATACCTGCGCCAGCGCGTGCTTAACACCCAGCAGAAGACCTACGACCAGCTGATCAAGGCGCAGGAAGTATCCGTCAAGGCTCACGAAGCCGTGCGTCTTGCCAATGCGTACGAAGGCCGCCGCGCGCCCAACTACGAAGCCCTCATGACTGAAGCGCGCGAAATGGTGCGCAAGGGCCAGTTGTTCTGGGACTACGTCTCCGCTGAAAACAGCGTGGGCTTCCATAACCCGACCAAGGCGCTCGACACGCTCATGACCAGTATGGAATGCAGCCAGAAGGCCGTTGATCTGGCCACCCAGGCCACGGAATTCGGCATCGCCCCCATGCTGGCTGGCGACATCAAGGAAATTGTGCCGCCCATTCTGAACCTGAGCCGCAAGCTTCAGCAGGATCCCGAGTTCCTCAAGCAGAACCCCTGGACCAAGCTGCTGCCTGCGCTGCCCAAGGCCGAACAGGTATGGGAAGGCCAGGACCGCCTGACCTCCCAAGGCAGTCAGGAAAAGTAATTCCAGACCAGCCCTAGCCCTCCACAGGCTCTGTCTGTAAAAGTCCGCCCGGGAACGCCAATGGTTTCCCGGGCGGACCCTTTTATGCGCCGCACTTGATAGCGCATCGCATCTTTTCTACTATGCCTGCATACACGCCCGTAAAGCGGGCTCATGGCAACCCTCCACCGCAAGCACTCCCGCCGGAGACCGAACTGCGGGAGGCAAACGAGGCGAGAATGAAAAAAATTCTGGAGCCGGGCATTTCCGGCACGTCTGAAATTACTGTCAGCGAAGACATGCTGGCCAACCGTGTTGGCAGCGGTCTGGTGGAGGTTTTTTCCACAGCCATGATGATAGCCTGGATGGAGGCCACCGCCGTGGCCGTCGTGCAGGATGCCTTGCCAGAAGGCATGACCACTGTTGGCACAAAGGTGGATGTGGCCCATGTGGCGGCAACACCCTGCGGCATGCAGGTGACGTTCACCGCGGAACTGACGGGCATGTCCTCCAACGGCAAGGGACTGACCTTCAAGGTCAGCGCCCGTGACGAAGTGGGCCTGATCGGCGAGGGCGTTCACGAACGCGTTGTGGTGCATAAAGAAAAGTTTGAAAGCCGCACCCGTCACCGCAAGGACTGTGGCTGCTGATTTCAGGAGCAGATGAACATTGAAATGCTCTGGCAGGGCCATGCGAAAAACAGGCAAGCTAATCCGTAGGCTTTCGCCATAAAAATTGCTACTCTGAACGCGTTCGCACAGACGAACACAAGGAGAATCCTCATGAGCAATCTTACCTTTTTGGGTATTTCAGGCAGTTTGCGCCGCGCCTCCCGCAATACGGGTCTGCTGCGCTGCTGCGCCGCCCATCTTCCCGAGGGCGTCCGGATGGAGATCGCCAATATCTCCGCCCTGCCCTTCTATAATGAAGACATTGAAAAACCGCAGGCCGTCAAAGACCTCATTGCGCAGGTCACTGCGGCAGACGCCCTGGTGCTGGCTTGCCCGGAGTACAACTACTCGCTGGCTCCTGCCCTGAAAAACGCGCTGGACTGGGTTTCGCGTGAACCCAACCTCGGCCCGCTTTCTGGCAAGGCCGTTTGCATTGTGGGCGCCGGAGGCGGCATGGGCACCAGCCGCAGCCAGTACCATCTGCGCCAGGTTTGCGTGTACCTGAACCTGCATGTGCTGAACAAGCCCGAGCTTTTCTCCAATGCCTTTACCCCAAGCTTTGACGACCAGGGCAACGTGGTGGACGACGGCCTCGCCAAACAGACTGCCGAGGTCATGCAGGCTCTTGCCCAGTGGACCCGGCAACTGAAAAAGTAGCCAGGCGTATTCGCAAGGCAGCCCAAACGCGCACTGCGCTTCAGCTAGAGCAGATTAACTTTGAGAATATATATTCTCAAAGTTTAAGACACGCTCGCTGCGGCGTTCAACCGCGTAAATAAATAGCGGTGCTGTCTTCATCCGTAGCTTCGCGGCAGCCGTTGCCCCAAGGGCTTACGGATGCCTACAGCGATTGCATAGAAAAAAACAGGGTTGTTACACATGCTGCCTTTAGGCGTAGTTTCCTTCGTCACAACGCTTAAAGCCTGCGTCGCAACGGCTGAAGCTGCGTTACGCCTCCACGGCGGGCGTCTGCTCACGCAGCCACCTGAGCATTTCAAAGTTGAAATGCTCTAGCGAAGTACGCGGACAGGTTGCGGCAATGCGGCATGGTTCGCATAGCCTGCTGCAATGCATGATTTTCGCTGTGTACAGCCAGTGATTAAAAACCCGCTCCGGCGCATGCCGGAGCGGGTTTTTAATTTGCCCTTGCGGCAATGCAGGGCAAGACATGGAGCGTGAATGGCATGGAGGCCGCGGAGAACACGGATTATCTTGTAAAGGCGCTTTTATGCTTATGGAAGCTGCGACACGTACGATGCAGACGGCGCGCCTGAAATTTATTTGCGGGTTATGTGGGCTGGGTTTCAACGTGTTGCCGCACCATGATGGATTTGGCCTCACTGCGCCGCAGGGCAATGGTAGCCTCGGCGCAACGCAGGGCCAGAGGATCCCTCAGGGGGGCATACCCTACCACTGAAACAGGCATGCCCGAACCGAGTCCCATGTCGCGTATTCTGCGGGCCAGTTCGCCCCTGGCATTGATGCTTACAATATACGCGGGCTCGCCAACCTTGAGGGCCGTGAGCGGAAAAATACTTTCACGCTTGTCCATAAAAGCCTCATCAGCAGAAACTACAACTTAAAAACACCTCTGCACAGTGACGTGCCTGTGGCCGGAGGCATCGCGTCCCACACTGGCAAGGCGGGTCTGCGCTTTGAACACGCCCCGCCCATCGAAAAACAACTTTCATTTTCAATTTAGTCCAGAGGGCGCTGACCGTCAAGCTGACACGCAAGTATTTATATCTGTTATTTCAGCGTATAACAGAAATTATTTCTGCCCTGTCAAACCACCCCTCAGCCTGCCTCTCGACCACCGGAGCCAAGTCTGGCATGCTGGTTGTCCAAGTCAGCCAGACCACTCCGCCACCAGTCTGTCCAAATGTAATGAGTACGGGCGCAAGCGAACAAACCACGGCATTACCGCCAAGGCTGGCAGAGGTAATCAACATGAGCATGCTGCGAAAAGCTCTGGAACGGGGCCTCACCCCCGCCAATATAATCAGCTACGCCAGTCTTCAGCTAATGACGCGCTGGGGGCGCTTTTGGGGCACACTGCGTCTGCGTTGCAAGGCCGCCCTTGTGGGCGTGCCCATTGGCGCAGGCGTTACTGCCCACGGCCCGGTGGGCCTCATGCGCTGGCCGGGCAGCCACATATCCATCGGGGCTGAAACCAGCCTTATTTCATCCTGGCGGCGGGCCACGGCAGCGGCTCTGGCAACACCAGTGCGCCTGCGTACCTTTGGGCCCGGCGCACGCATTGATATTGGCCCCGGCGCGCAACTCAGCGGCACGTCCATTACGGCCCGCTCCACCGCCATCAGCATCGGACGGCAGGTATTGATTGCGCCCAACTGCATCATTGTGGATTCAGATTTTCACGCCCACTGGCCGCCAGAAGCCCGCGCCACAGAGCCGGGAATGGAAGGCGACAGGCCCGTGACCATTGGCGACTACGCCTGGATTGGCCTCAACTGCATCATTCTCAAGGGCGTCACCATTGGCGAAGGGGCTATCATCGGTGCTGGCAGCGTGGTTACAAAAGACGTGCCGCCGCACAGCCTTGCCGCAGGGTCGCCTGCCCGTGTGCTGCGTTCTCTTGTTCCCAATGAAGACCGCGCCGCCGCGTCGCAATCCGCAGGGCAGGCAAGGCCTGCCGCGCAAACCGAAACCCCGCCAAGGGGAGACGCATAATGGGCGCTTCCCGCGTGGGAGCCTCTTGCATGGAAGTTTAAATGTCTGTCGATTCCTATATTTCCGCCCTTCTGGCTTCGGAAAAGCTTGGCGGGCAAGTTACCTGCCACCGCCTGCTGCCCGCTGCCGAGCCTCAGTACGCTCAAACGCGCCTGCCCTGGCCCACAGCCATCAGCCGTATTCTTGAGCAGCGCGGCATAGCCGGACTGTACAGCCATCAGGCGCTGGCCACGGACCACATACGGGCCGGGCATTCTATTGTTGCGGCCACGCCCACGGCCAGTGGCAAAAGCCTGATCTACAATCTGCCCGTGCTGGAACGGCACCTGCGCGACCCCGACGCACGCGCGCTCTATCTTTTTCCCCTCAAGGCGCTGGCGCAGGACCAGCTTGCCGCCTTCAACGCCCTTACGGCCACATGGCCCAAGGACGCCCGCCCCGCCGCTGCCCTGTACGACGGCGACACAACGGACCACTTTCGCCGCAAGATTCGCCGTGACCCGCCCGCCGTGCTCATCAGCAATCCCGAAATGCTGCATCTGGGTATTTTGCCCCATCATGAGCAATGGGCAGCCTTTCTGGCGGGGCTCACGCATGTGGTGGTGGACGAAGCCCATACCTATCGCGGGGTGTTCGGCGCGCATATGGCGCAGGTATTCCGGCGGCTCAACCGTCTGGCAGGGCGCTACGGCGCAAAGCCTGTCTATGTGCTGTGCACTGCCACCGTGGGCAACCCCGGCGAACTGGGGGCCGCACTTACGGGCACGGCGTATCCCGTCACGGAAGCGAACATTGTGTCAGACACTACTGGTAGGGCGACAGATGGCGATCAAGTCGATAGCACGGCTGACGCCGTTGTCAGCAGCACTGCCAGCGTCTCCGCAGCCGCCCCGGTGTTCCAGACCGCGAATCCTGCCGCGCCGCCGCCTGTTGTCATCGACAAATCCGGCGCACCGCAAGGCCCAAGACACTTTGTGTTCCTCAACCCGGAACAAAGCCCGGCCACGGCGGCCATTGACCTGCTCAAGGCGGCTCTGGCGCGCAACCTGCGCACCATTGTCTACTGCCGTTCGCGCCGCATGACCGAGCTTATCAGCTTGTGGGCCGGGCAGTCCGGCTCTTTTGCCAGCCGCATATCAGCCTATCGGGCGGGTTTTCTGCCCGAAGAGCGCCGCAGTATTGAATCACGCATGGCCAGCGGCGATCTGCTGGCTGTTGTCAGCACCAGCGCCCTTGAGCTGGGTATCGACATCGGCGGTCTGGATGTCTGCATTCTGGTGGGCTATCCGGGCACGGTTATGGCAACTTTGCAGCGCGGAGGCCGCGTGGGCCGGGCGCAGCAGGAATCTGCCGTTATCGTGGTGGCGGGCGAAGACGCCCTGGACCAGTATTTCGCCAGAAATCCCGAAGATTTTTTCAGCCGCCCGCCGGAAAAGGCTGTGGTCAATCCCGACAACGAGGTCATTCTGGCGCGCCATCTGGAATGCGCCGCCGCAGAAATGCCCCTTCGCCTCGGCGAAGCCATGCTGGCAAGTCCGGCGGCGCTGGGCGCGGCGCGGCAGCTCAACAGCCAGGGGCTGCTGCTGCAATCGGCGGACGGCAAGCAATTGCTGGCCTCGCGCAAGCGGCCCCAGCGTCATGTGGATTTGCGCGGCACAGGGCAGACCTTCAGCATTGAGGACGAGCAAGGGCATATCATCGGCTCTGTGGATGGCTTTCGCGCATGGCGCGAGACGCATCCCGGCGCGGTCTACCTGCACCGGGGCCGCAGCTACATCATTGAAGATATGGACCCGGCACGCGCCCGCATTATGGCCAAGGAGGCCAAGGTGGGCTGGTTTACCCGTACCCGGGGGCAAAAAGCCACAGACATTCTTGAAGAAACCGAACGCATGTCACTGGGGCGCACCCTTGTGTGCCGGGGACGGCTGCGCATCATTGATACGGTGACGGGCTATGAAAAGCGCTCCACCTCGGGCAACCGCCTGCTGACCATCACGCCGCTGGACGCACCGCCGCAGGTTTTTGAAACCGAGGGGCTGTGGTTTGTCATTCCCGACAATATCCGCGCAGAGATGGAAGACAACTTCATGCACTTTATGGGCGGCATACACGCTCTGGAGCATGCGGCCATCGGCATGCTGCCCCTGCTCATCATGGCCGACCGCAATGATTTTGGCGGCATATCCACGCCCATGCACGCACAACTGGGGCTGCCCGCTGTTTTTATTTACGACGGCCTGCCCGGCGGCGCTGGCCTGACGCGGCAGGCCTTTGGCGATGCCCGCGCCCTGCTGGAAGCCACCTATAAAACCGTGGCAGCCTGCCCCTGCGAAGACGGCTGCCCCTCCTGCGTTCATTCACCCAAGTGCGGCTCGGGCAACCGCCCCATCGACAAAAGGGCGGCTCTGGAGTTGCTGCACCAACTGCTGGCCTCCGGCAATGAAGGCGATTTGTTGCGCGAAAAGCTGGTCATAAGCCCGCCCCCGCCACGCCCGGAACTGGAATTTGTGGCAGCAACGGCCATGACGGACACAGACGCCACGTTCGAACACGCTGACCCGCGACCCGTTGCGCCCGCGCACAGTGCCCATACCGCCTTTGCGAATGGCCCCGTGACCAGAGGCGTGCCCACCAGTGGCACAGCCAGCGCAACACCACACGCTGTGAAGAATACGGCAGGGCATGCCGCTGGGCTTGAGACTGGACATGTAACGGGCCACGCTACAGCGCACGGCGCAAATGCTGCGCCCGCCAGCCCTGATGGAGGTTCCCCCATGACAGGCCTGCAAAGTCACATAGCCGTGCCCCCGCCAGAACATTTTGTGGTTTTTGACGTGGAAACGCGCCGTTCCGCCTCCGAGGTGGGCGGCTGGCACAAGGCTGGCGATATGGGGGTGAGCGTGGCCGTGGCCTATGACAGCCGCGCTGACGATTTTTTCAGCTATACGCAGGATGAGCTGCCCGCCCTGTTTGAACGCATGCGGGCATCCGGCCTGGTGGTGGGCTTCAACAGCCTGCGCTTTGACTATGCCGTGCTGACGCCCTTTGCGCCCTTTGACCTGCACCGTCTGCCGAGCCTCGACATCTTGCAGCGCATCAAGGACAGGCTGAGTTACCGCATCTCACTGGATAATCTGGGGCAAGCCACCCTTGAGGAACCCAAGAGCGCCGACGGCCTGCAAGCCCTGCGCTGGTGGAAGGAAGGCAAGATGGACGAAATCGCCGCCTACTGCCGCATGGATGTGGACCTGACCCGCCGCCTCTACCTCTACGGTTTGGAGCACGGCCATTTGCTGTTCACCAACAAGGCAGGGTCGCGCGTGCGCGTGCCTGTGGACCTGCGCCCCCCGCAGGGCAGATAGCTGGGCCTGCCAGCATGGTGTTGCTGCAATGGAGCAGCCCCTATTTTTGCAAGCTTACTATGCGCTAATATTAAGAAAGCACTGATAAATAACCTTCTGGAAACGCGCAGTTCTTTCGCTTGGCAAGGCGCGATCTTTCTTTGAAGCAGAAAGTGAAGCAACGCAGCCAAACGGAATAACTCAGCGTTTCCATAAACAAAATACTCTCCCCATAACCACAAAGGGACTTTTATGAAACCGCAAGACGTCACCAATACTCCGGGCGAACACGCCATTTTCATGATTTTTGGTTTGCAAAACGGCAATGAAGCTCTGGCAAAAGTAAAAGATCTGTGCGCCGACTTTACTGCAGTTGCCAGAAGCATGCGCACCCGGCTGCCAGATTCGGCAATCAGCTGCGTCATGGGCTTCGGCGCTGAAGCCTGGGGCAGGCTTTTTCCGAAACGCAGCAAGCCAAAAGAACTTGAAGTATTTAAAGAAATCAAGGGCAGCAAATACACCGCGGTTTCCACCCCCGGCGACATTTTCCTTCATATCCGCGCGGCGCGGCTCGACGTGTGCCTTGAAGCAGCGACCATTATCAGCTCCAAGCTGCAAGGGGCGGTTTATCCCATTGATGAGGTGCAGGGCTTTCGCTATTTCGATGGCCGCTCCATAATCGGTTTTGTTGACGGCACTGAAAACCCTGAAGATGAAGAACGGCTGGCATCAGCCGCCATCGGCGCGGATGACGCTGATTTTGCGGGCGGCAGCTACGCTTTTGTGCAAAAGTATCTGCATGACATGAATGCCTGGAATGCCCTTTCCACTGAAGAGCAGGAAAAAGCCATTGGCAGGCGCAAATTCAACGATGTGGAGCTCAGCGACGAAGAAAAACCCGAAAACGCGCACAATGCCGTTACAAATATTGAAGACGAAGACGGCAATGAACTGAAAATCGTGCGGGCGAACATGCCTTTCGCCAATCCCGCCAAGGGCGAATTCGGCACCTATTTTATTGGCTATGCCGGTAAATTTTCCACCACGCGCAAGATGCTTGAAAACATGTTCATAGGTGAGCCCACAGGCAACACCGACCGGCTGCTGGATTTCAGCACCGCGGCAACGGGCACGTTATTTTTCGTTCCTTCGGCGGAGCTGCTCGAAGATCTCGGTGAAGACTAAAGCTGACTACGTTTGAGAGTGCACTTTTTCAAAGTTCATACATGCCAGCTACGGCGTTTGTCGGCACAAACACATAGCCGTGCTGACCCCGCCTGCATGCCTGGCAGTTTTGCTCCTGGTGCATTCAACCGCACGCCAGATAAAACAAAAACCCCGGCAATACCGGGGTTTTTGTTTTATGCAATCTTTGAAAAGCTGAAGCGGCGCAGGCCTACTTGAGCTTTTTGATGGTTTTTTCCATACCTTCTGGCAAGGGATAGCAATGCTCCTCACCGGGAAAAGCCCCGGCGCGCACTTCGCGGGTATAGCCCTCGATGGCGTCACGCAAGGCTTTGTCCACCGAGCCGAAGTATTTGACAAAACGCGGCAGCGGGCGGGCATTGAGGCCAGTCATGTCCTGCCAGACCAGCACCTGCCCGTCGCATTCCGCGCCTGCGCCTATGCCGATAACAGGTATGGCAAGCTCCTTGGTAACGCGGGCGGCCAGAGCCGCTGGCACGCATTCCAGCACCAGCGCAAAGGCTCCGGCGTCCTGAAGGGCGCGGGCGTCGTCCAGCAGCCTTTGGGCTGCGCTGGGCGTTTTGCCCTGCATCTTGAAGCCGCCAAAAGCGTTTACAGACTGGGGCGTGAGGCCCAGATGGCCCATGACGGGAATGGACGCCCGCACAAGTGCCTTGACCACATCGCAAAATTCCGCGCCGCCCTCAAGCTTGACGGCCTGGGCATGGCCTTCGCACACCAGCCTGCCAGCATTGCGCACGGCTTCGTCCACGCTTGTGTGGTAACTCATGTAAGGCATGTCGCAAACAACAAGGGCCTGCTCCGCAGCGCGCGCCACAGCGGCGCAATGGCGGATCATGTCGTCCATTGTGACGCTGAGCGTATCGTCGTGTCCCAGCATGACCATGCCCAGCGAGTCTCCCACCAAAAGGGCATTGACCCCGGCGGCGTCCATAACGCGGGCCGTGCTGTAGTCATAGGCTGTAAGCACTACAAGCTTGTCTTGCCCCTTGGCAGCACGAAATGTGACCACAGTGTTCTTCATGATAAATGCTCCTTGATAAAACCGTGCGGGCAGATGCCGGGGAAAAACTGCTACGCCAGCCAGACCGTATTATTCCGGGCAAGACCGGCTGTTGGCGTTATGGGCCAGCCCCATAAGCAGATGCGTCAACTTGGCCGCCGTGAAATCACAATGGTGCAGACCCGCAATAGGCGCAAGCTCCACCACGTCCAGACCCACGACCTGCCTGTCTTCCACGCAACGCTCAAGAATGAACTGGGCTTCGCGCCAGTTTATGCCGCCGGGCGACGGTGTGCCTGTGGCGGGCATAAGGGAAGCGTCAAAAGCGTCTACATCAAAGGTGATATAGATGCGCCGGGGGAAATCCTCGGGAAAAGGCAGTTCGGGCAAACCCACGCGGGCCATGAAATAGGCGTCGTAGTGCGTGACGTTGTGGGCCTTGCGCACTTCGGCCTCTTCACGGCTAAAATCGCGCACGCCAAACTGTACCAGCGGCAGGCCCAGGTCAGCCACCGCGCGGTGCATAACACAGGCATGCGAGTATGGGCTGCCTTCATAGCTTGCACGCAGGTCGGCATGGGCGTCAAACTGCACAATGCCGAAGGGCTCGCCCGTGTTTTGGGCATGCTTGGCCAAAGCGCGCAACGCGCCAAGGCTTACTGTGTGCTCGCCGCCAAGCAGCACGGGCATGGCCTTGCAGGAAAGGGCGTGGGCAGTGGCCGCCTCAATGCGGTCAAGGGTGGCCTCAATGGGGCCGCTACAGTCCACAGGCGGAGCAGTATAAAAACCTGACTCGCCGGGAGTGTGCCCGCATTCCCAGGCTTCAAGCTGCTGCGAGGCCGTGAGCAGAGCCTCTGGACCGTGGGCTGTGCCCCCGCCGTAGGAAACGCTCTGCTCCAGCGGAACAGGAATGATATGAAAGGCGGCCTGATCTGGCCGAACCGGGCTGTATTCCGATGCAAGAAAATGCTGCATGACTATCCTCATGACTGCGTGGATGAACCAAATAAAACGGCCCGCTTGGGGAGGCAGGCCGTCTTATTTGGAGGAGGCTGTCAGCAAAAGAAAGGAAGGTACTTTCTATTGTGCAATGGCCGTGCCAAATAAAACCAAAGAGGAAACCTCTTTAATAGTCTGTAATTATTGAAAATATATTTCAGGAACAAATCCTGTTTAGTTTAAAAACTTATACCCCTCCAGCTGACGCCCTTGCTGCGGGGGTATCGCTGTACAAAAAATTATCTTCTGCCGCAAGTCATCCCTCACGGCAGAGGTAGAATTGAAATGGTTTGCATTTCTGTACTGCGGGCTGCCCGGCACGCTCCCTTCAACAGGATTTACGGGCCAGCTATATAAACTCCCGCCAGCAACAGCAGGATGCCAGTGCAGCGCGATGCGGCGCACGTATCAGGCAAAGGGGAACTGACAGATTTTCAGCAGTTTTTCAAGGGACTGGCAGATTTTAAGACGAATCGGGGCACCCGCCGCCCAATTTCCTGAAAGACTGTTTCGGGCGTATGGGCGGCGTAGTGCAAAGATTACTGTACGGTTTCCTTGCCGCTTGCGGCAGGCGAACCCTGAATACTGAGGCTCAGCTTTTCAGCCAGTTCACGGGCTCCGGGGCTCTGACGCCATTCGTCAAACAGCTTGCGCCATGCGCCGAATTCCGTGAAACCACGGTCAAGCTGGTCTTCATGCATCTGTAACCAGGTGTTGAAAAGCTGCATCTGCACCTGAAAAGTAGAGCTGTTAAAAATCATGGCCGCGCTGTCGCGGGCAATGCTTTTGCCTTCAACATGGGTGGCCACAAAATTACAGATGGCGCGCTGCGACATTTCAAACGTCACTTCCTTGCCATTCATTTCGTCGGCCAGGGGCAGCAGATGAGGATACAGCTCGGCAATGCGTTCCATACCCTTGACCGGCACGGCCATAAACAGCGGCGCTTCGCCATCCACCGGAGCGGCTTCGGGCTTTTCGCTGATAAAGTAGAAGCGCAACCAGTTTTCAAACATCACCGCTTCAATCATTGCGGCGACAGCGCTCTGGAATTGGCTCTGTGGTTCAGGCATGGAAACTCCTTAATTTTTTTGATGGCCCGGTATAGCCAGGCCCGACTCTCTACCAGAACGTGACCAAATCAGCTTTGCAGCAATGCGCCTTACAAAGCTGGCACTCAGCCGAAAAACAAACGCAGTCTGGCACAACCAAATACCAAAAGCCTTTGTTGCGGCCCTGCTAGAGCATTTCAAGGTTAAAATGCTCTGGTGGCTGCGTGAGTAGACGCCCGCCGTGGAGGCGTAAGCACTATTTGTTAGCGCGGTTAAACGCTGCGACGAGTGTGCCCTTAACTTTGAGAATACACATTCTCAAAGTTAATCTGCACTAGAGAAAAATATCGCAAGCGTTTTTATATGTACTATCGGGTGCCGCCCGCGTCAATGCGAATCGCCGCAAAGCCCGGCCAAACCTCAATTCTCTGGCTGCTTCGCGGCTGCCAAACGCTCGCGCCGCTGACGCAGGGCCTTGTTGCCCATAAGACTCAGAACCAGGGTGGCGGTTCCTGTCACGGCGCAAACTACGCCCAGAGGTACGGCGGTTTCCGGTCCGGCCAGGCCCACAAGCGGGGAAGAAAAAGCCCCAAAAATAAACGCCGCCACGCCAATCACGCCGGAAGCCGCGCCCGCGCCCACATCCTGCGCGGCAATGCCCAACGTAAAGCTGGTGGCAAAGGTCACGCCCTGAAGGGTTATCATGCAGTACAGGGCCGCAATAAGGGGCCAGGGCGAAGCCGGACGGACAAGCGTTACCGCCAGCACTATCAGGCAGGCTATCCAGCGCAAAACATTGCCCGCCACAAGCAGCTTTTCTTCCTTGACCCTGCGGGCCAGACGTCCGGTGATTACGGCCATCAGGGAAAGGCTGAGGGCATTTGCCCCAAAAATCATTGCGTAGGCCGTGTGGGAAAAGCCGTACATATCCTGAAAAATAAAGGGCGAGGCCGCCACATAGCCGAAAAAGCCCGCCATGGTGAAGCCCTGCACGCCTGCAAAGCACATGAAGGCCTTTTCCTTGAACAGCTTGCCGGTATAGCGCAAAGCGGCAAACACGCCGCCGGGCCTGCGCGTCTCGGGCAGCAGGGTTTCCGGCAGCCGCCACGCGCACAGACACACAAGCAGCAGGCCAAAGCCCGTCAGAAAAACAAAAACCGCGTGCCAACCGCCAAGAATTGCCAGCCCGCCGCCCAACAGCGGAGCCACAATGGGGGCCACGCTTTGAATGGCAATAAGAACAGCCATAAAGCTGGTCAGCTCCGGCCCGCGAAAAAGGTCGCAGGCAATGGCGCGTGAAAGCACCACCCCGCCAGCGCCGCTAAGACCCTGTGCAAAGCGCAGAGCAATAAAGCTTTCGCCCGACGTGGCGCGCGCGCAAAAAAACGACGCCAGCGTAAAGAAGGCCAGGGCCAGCAGCAAGGGGGCACGCCGCCCGTGACTGTCTGAAATGGGACCGATGAACACCTGCCCAATGGCCATGCCCAGAAGAAATGCGGTGATGGTGATCTGGGTTGTCGCCGTTGAAATGGACAAATCCCCGGCTATCTGGGGCAGGCTGGGCAAGTAGGTGTCTATGCTCAGGGGGCCGAAGGCTCCCAGCATGGCGAGCAGCAGTGCGAAAAAAAGTCTGCGTGATCGGCTTAACCGAACGCCCGGGCCTACAACAACATCATTCTGCTTGAAACTCATGCAGTACTATTCCTTGATTTTACGGGATACTCCGCCCGGTCGGCCGTAAAGTCAAGTTTGCGCCCTGGCGGGTATTTGCCCGCAAGGCACTCTGGCGGGCCGAAAAGCCTTGTGCTAGGGTCGCGCTATGATTGATTACGCACAAGCGCTCAACGAAGCCCAGTATCAGGCAGCCACCAGCGGCGATGGCCCCGTGCTGGTGGTGGCCGGCGCGGGCAGCGGCAAAACCCGCACCATTGTTTACCGTTTGGCCTGGCTGGCTGAAAACGGGATCTCGCCAGACGCCATGCTGCTGCTCACCTTTACCCGCAAAGCCGCGCAGGAAATGCTGCACCGCGCGGGCATGCTGCTGAACCAGGGGCTTACTGGCGTACAGGGCGGAACTTTTCACGCATTTTCTTTCAGCGTGTTGCGCCGCTGGAAGCCCGCGTGGCTGGCCGACCGTCCCTTTACGGTTATGGACGCAGCCGACATCACGGCGGCGGTCAAGCACTGCAAGGATGACCTCAAGCTGGGCAGGGGCGACAAGTCCTTTCCCAAAACGCAGACTGTGGTGGGCCTGCTCAGCAAGTCCCGCAACAAGGAACTGCCGCTGGACGAGGTGCTCAGGCGCGAGGCATTTCACCTGCTGCCCCACGCCGACAGCCTGACACGCCTTGGCGATGCCTACGATTCTTACAGGCGCGAAAAAGGTCTCATGGATTATGACGACCTGCTTTTTGAACTTGAAGCCCTGCTGCGCAATAATGAAATGGCCGCCGCCAGCCTGCGCCAGCGCTTCAGCCATATTCTTGTGGACGAGTATCAGGACACCAACCTGGTGCAGGCCCGCATAGTGCGCCTGCTGGCTGGGCCGGAAGACGGCCCCCCCGGCAACGTGATGGCTGTGGGTGACGAAGCGCAGTCCATTTATGCCTTCCGTGGGGCCAATGTTCGCAACATTCTGGATTTCCCCAAATTTTTTCCGGGCACCACGGTCATTCGGCTGGAAGAGAACTACCGCTCCACCAAACCCGTACTGGATGTGGCCAACAGTTTGCTGGCCCATGCGGCGGAGTCCTTTCACAAAAATCTCTTTACCCGCAAGGAAGGCGGGGAACTGGTGCGTCTGGTGACGCCCATGAGCGACGCCAGCCAGGCCAAAATTGTGGTGCGCCGTATTGAAGAACTGCTGCGCGACCACATGCCGCATGAAATAGCGGTGCTCTTTCGCGCGGGATTCCACTCCTACAATCTTGAAATGGCGCTCAATCAGGCTGGCATCGGCTTTCGCAAATACGGCGGTCTGCGCTATACCGAGGCTGCCCACGTCAAGGACGTCATGGCCTACGCCCGTCTGCTGCTCAACCCGCTGGACCTGCCCGCCTTTGCCCGCGTGGCCGCGCAGCACAGCGGCATCGGCCCCAAGACGGTGGAAAAGCTCTATGCCGTTGCCCGCAGCGGCGACGCGGCCTCCACGGAAAAAGCCTTTGGCCGCCATACGGGTTTTCTGGAAGACATGCGCTTTATCAATGATCTGCGCACGCGCCCCATGTCGCCTTCGTCCACGCTGGCCGCCGTGCTGGAGCACTACCGCCCGCGTCTGGAAACCCTGTATCCCGAAGACTGGCCCCGCCGCCAGCAAGGGCTTGAAGAAATCATACAGATGGCTTCGGGCTACATTCATCTTGATCTTTTTCTGGCTGATCTGGCGCTGGAATCGCCCGAAGAAGACGAAAACGACACCGAGGGCAAGATCACCCTTTCCACCGTGCATTCGGCCAAGGGGCTGGAGTGGAACGCCGTGTGCATCATTGACCTTGTTGAAGACCGTTTTCCCTCACGGCACGCCCTTGCCAGACCGGAAGATTTTGAAGAAGAACGCCGCCTCATGTATGTGGCCTGCACCCGCGCCCGGCAGAACCTTGATCTTTACGCCCCGGCGTCACTGTATAACCGGGCAGAGCGCGGCAGCCAGCACGTGAACCAGAGCCCCTTTGTGCGCGAACTGGCCCCAAACCTCGTGGAAGAATGGATAGAAGGCTTTGGCGGCATTCTTTCACGCCGTGCGGCAGGAAGCTCGGGAGGCGCGCAGCCCTCATATCAGGCCCGGTTCCAGGCGCGGCCCTTAGCCCGCCCGCAGGCCACGCCGGATTATGCCGCCTACGATGACTGTCAGCTGCCAGCGGAACAGGAAAAAACCTCGCCGAACCCGAGCTTCTCGCAATCGCGCAGCTTTGCGCCCTCGCCTGCCCCCGCAGGCAGCGGCGCAAGCCCAACCGGAAGTGTTGGCAGCGAGGCCAAGGGCGACGCCGCTCAGGGGCAGCTTTGTTACTGCACCCACCGCATCTTCGGACGTGGCAAGATTATCAAGCACCTGTCGCCCGAAAAGGTGCAGGTGAATTTTCCCGGCTTCGGCCTCAAGGTCATTTTGAGCGAATACCTGCTCATGGAGAATTGATATGTTTCCGGCCTCCTCCACCAGCGGCTCCGCTGCACCGCTATCGGAAGACCGCATTCTTGCCTGTCTGGCGGGATATTTTCCCCAGACGCACCCCTCGCTGCTATTGGGCAGGGGCGACGACTGCGCCGTGCTCAAGGCCGGGCGGCCTCTTTGCGTGAGCAGCGACCTTTTTTTGGAAGACATCCATTTTCGCCAATCCTACTTCACGCCCGAGGATATGGGCTACAAGGCGCTGGCCGTCAATGTCAGCGATCTTGCGGGGTGCGGCGCGCGGCCCTTGGGCTTTACGCTTTGCCTTGGCCTGCCCGCATGGGCGGATATGGACTGGCTTAACAGGTTTTTCAGCGGCATGGCCGAAGTGGCGGGCCTGCACCGCATGGCGCTGGCTGGCGGCGACCTGTCGCGCAGCGAAAAACTGCATGTTTCCATAACAGTGTGGGGCGAACCGGCTGATCCCGGCCATTTTCTTGTGCGCGGCGGCAGCATGCCCGGCGACGTTCTTTTTGTGGTCGGCTCTCTGGGCCTGGCCCGCGTGGGGCTAAACCGGCTGGAAGCGCAAGGACGTCAGGCCCTTAACGATTGGCCCGCCGCATGCGCGGCCCATTTGCGCCCCGTGCCGCAGGTGGACGCGGGCCTCATGCTGGCGCGGGCGGGCTACAATGCGCGCCCCCCGGCCCTTATGGACCTTTCAGACGGCATCATGCGCGATCTGCCGCGCCTGCTGGGCCTTACGGGTGAACTCAGCGTCACCTGCCCGGAAAAATGCACTGGCCTTGGCGCTGAAATTGTACTGCCGCAAGGCCGCCTGCATCCCGAGCTTTTGCGCTACGCCGCCGAAACTGGCAAAAATCCCGTGCACGAGGCATTGCTGGGCGGTGAGGACTATGCCCTGCTCGGCTCCTGCGCGCCCGACATGCTGCCGCCCCTGCATGCGGCCATCCCCGGCCTGTTCAGCATTGGCGTGGTTACGGCTGGCGGGGGCATAGAGTGCAACAACGCCCCGCTGGACAGCCTTGGCGGCGGCTTTGACCACTTTGACGCCTGATCTGGCTTCATTATGTGATTTGTCAGCGACGTAACCCATCACGCTGTGCACAGAAATAGATTTTTCACGAACAGATAGCGGCCTTTGACTGGCAGGAAACACACATGCACAAGGAACTTCAGGCGCGAGCCCCGGAACTTATGGCCCCTTATGCGGAGCAGATGCGCAGCGTCTGCCGTGATGCGTGGGAACAGGGCTTGCTCTCCGGCTGTAACGGCAATGCCAGTTGCCGCCTGCCTGCGCCGTATGACAGTATCGTGTGCCTCACCCGCAGCGGTGCGGCCAAGGGCCGCCTCGCCCCGCAGGACTGCTGCCTTGTGGACCTGCACAGCGCCACGCCCCTGTATGGCGGCCCGGCATCCACCGAATCCGGCATGCATCTTGCCATTTACCGGGCAAAGCCACACTGCAAGGCCATTTTACATACGCATCCGCGCCGCCTGCTGGCCCTGAGCTTGCGGCTTGAATCAGACCTGCCCGGCGGCCAGAAAAGCGGTCAGCCAGACGTTCTGAATGACTTTTTGCGGCTTCCCCTCTTTGAGGCAGACGTTTGGCGCGCCCGTCTGGGCTTTGCCCCTGCCCTGCCCCCCGGAACTACGGAACTGGCCGATGCCGTTGCCAAAGCAAGCCTGCAACATCCGGCAGTCTGGATGTCCGGGCACGGCTTGTGCGGTACCGGGGAAAGTCTGGCAGAAGCCCTTTGCCTGACCGAGGAACTGGAGCACTTGGCCGCCATTCAGCTTTTGAGCATGAGTTGAACGCAGGCCGTTTGCGCATCCGCCTCTACAGCAGACTAGTTTGAACGGCTTCACATTCTAAAGTTGTTATTCCGCCGAAAATTGTAGTTTCAGCGGAATCCGCACTGCATTGCGGCACGCGGTATTCTTGTGCGGCGGCAGCGTATTTAAGCTTTGAACTGCTTTGAGGGACAATACCGTGTTCTAACAAGGTCTCCTCCACTATCACGCCCCAATGTCCTTATTTTATTCCCATAAGCCACTGCGATGCTCCCGGGTTAAAGCGGGGAGTCACTAGCAAGGCCTTTCAGACCACGCGCGGCCTCAAGGTAAATCCGCTCCAACGGTGGCCGTAAATATCAAGATGAAGGCATGAATCCAGGGATCTTTGTGGCCTTTTTGGGGCACATCGTAACACGATTATAAAAATCGTGTTTTTTACCTTGCCAAATCCATATACCACATGTAGCATCTTTTTAAAGTCCGTAACACACTCTTTTATGCCGAACCTCAACACGGAGTGTCACCATGACCCTTTTGCAGCAGATAGGCCATAAGGCAAAACCCTTTCTTGGCGGTCTGGCTCTTACGGCTCTTCTTAGTGCGGCCTTGCCCGCCGCAGCGCACGAATTCATTCTCAAGCCTGATACCGCAACGCCGCCCGCTGGGCAAAAAACCCGCGTGCAGGCGCAGGCTTCACACGTTTTCATGATCAGCGAAGAAGCGGAAAACCCCGCAACCGTACGCCTGCAAATTCTGCAAAACGGCAAAGCCACTTCCGTTAATTTGAGCGAAGACGCTGCCCTTGCCGCTCTTGTGGGCGATATTGCGCTGGCAGACACGGCCCCGGCCCTGCTGGTGGGGCACCGCCTGCCCCAGATATGGAGCGAAACCACTGAGGGCGTGCTTGAAGGCAATCGAGCGCAGCTTGAAGCCCAGGGCAAAAAAGTTCGCTCTGTGGGCAAGTACGAAAAATTCGCCAAAACCCTGCTCAATCCTGCGGCAAATGACAGTCTGTACAAGACGCCTCAAGATCAGATGCTTGAAATCGTTCTGCTGGACAATCCCGCAACCGTGAAGCCGGGCGGCACAATGAACGTGCAGGTTCTGCTGCGCGGCAAGCCGCTGGCTGGCGCTGCAGTGGGTCTGACCCACGATGGATTCAGCAAGGAAGAAGACACCTACAAAACTACCGCCACCACTGACGCCCAGGGCAAAACCGCGTTTACCGTGGACAAGCCCGCCTTGTGGATGGTTCGCACCGCCACGGCTGAAAAGACCCCGGGAACTGACGCAGACGAACACCATCTGCGGGCAACCTACGTTTTTCCTGTCCGGTAGAGCATTTTGCACGCAAATCCTTGCAGAACGGCTAATTTCATTAGCAACTTGCTCTCGCGAGGCAGATCGTCAGTGAGAATCATTGTGTCCTCAAAAACATGCAGCGCCTTTCTGCTTTGTGCCTGCCTTTTGCTGGCAGGCGCGGGGCAAGTTTCAGCACACGCTTTGCGGGCTGTGGAAATTCCACAAGACAATGTCATTGTCGTGCAGTTTGCCTATTCCACGGGTGAAGTGCCAGCCTATGCGAAAGTGGAAGTTTACAGCCCGGATGATGCCACCCTGGAGTTCCAGAATGGCCGAACCGACGCCCAGGGACGCTTCGCCTTTGTGCCTAATGCCCCAGGCCAATGGCGGGTGATTATGGCCGACAATATGGGTCACAGAGTTGAGCACGAGACTACGGTGGCCCATAGCGGCGGCACCGCACCCACGGCTGGTGCCGCCGCAGACGCGTGGGGAGGCTTTTCCACCCCCTTGCGGGCCTTGCTGGGCATAAGCCTGTTGCTGAACATAGGAACAATTTCCGCGCTGTGGCGCCGACGCCGCAAGGCTTAAGCCCAGGTTGGCAGCGTGGATGGAGGCCCGTCCCTTGTGGGCGGGCCTTAATTTTTACGGAGCACATAATGGCAGCCGACGTATGCCGGGCAATGCGCATGTGCCATCCCTGCAAAATCTGAAAAAAGCTCCAAATCAATTGGCTCCAAAAACAAAGCGGCCCTTTTCATGCGTGAAAAGGGCCGCTTTCGCGAGCATCAAAACCGTATTTACAATCAGCCCTCAGGCTGCACTGTCACGAGACGGATTTTCTTGTTATCTTTGCAAGAACGGGCCGTTATGCGGGGAGTATATTTTATGACACTCCACCAGCACAAAAGTCGAAGCTCAACGCAGAGATCGCTGAAAAGCCCTCGCGACAACACTGTTTAGGCTGGCGAGCACTCCATATCTGCGGTCACATGTACGGTCTCTCCCACAATGAGGGAGGGAACGCCCTTGCCTACATTGAAGTCGCTTCTCTTTATGTCGCCCCACACCTTGAAGGCGCGTGTGGGCTTTTCGTTCATGGGGTTGGTCACCACTTCGCTGGCGCGGAAGTTGAAGGTCGCTTCCTTTGCCACGCCACGGATGGTCAGGGTGCCGGTGATCTTGCCTTCGCCCCCGGCTTCAAGATGCACCCGGCTGCTTTCAAAGGTGATGACGGGATGCACGGCAGCCTCAAAAAAATCGGGGCTGCGCAAATGTTCGTCACGCGCGTCCACATCTGTATCAACGCTGGCTACCTGGGCAGCCATGCTGAACTTGGCGTCGGAAAGATCATCCTTGCCGATCTGGGCAGTAACCACAAAGTCGGCAAATCTGCCTGTTACGTCAGTAATGGTGATATGTCTGACTACAAAACCAAGGCGGGAATGGGCCGGATCATTATTCCATGTGGTCATGGTATTCTCCTTGTTTTTCAGCCGTCTCTATGCACAATACATAGCTATCTTTTCATGCGGGGCAAGCCCTTGAGACAATCTGGCAGAGAATTTTTTCAAACAAAGGCGTCTGTTACGGCGCTACATCAGGATTTTGCGTATTTTTCAGAATGAGATCACCCGGCAACGGGTAGTACGCCCGGGCAAACCGGCGCTCATTTGAAACTGTTGGTCAACGCCTTTCCGCTATCTCTGTGTAGAACTTGGCCTTTTATGCCAGAGTGCCACAAAAAATGCACCCTCGCGAAAGGATTCATCCTTCCAGACATAACAAGAAAATGCATTTCTTGCCCACACTGCCCACAGTAAGCGCATTTTCCGGTAAAACGCCAGCCTTGAAATTCGAACAATTTCTGGCGGCAGCCTTTAGCCTAAAAAACGCCGGGCAGTCCGTTGTCACGCAGGGCGGCGTCACAGGAGCCGATGTGGTAGCAGGTATGGCTGGCCAGCATGGCTATGGCAGCGCCAAAAGCCACATCACGCCCGATTTTTTTGCTCAGTACCGTATGCACCTTGGCAAGATCGCTGTCGGAAAGACCGTCCAGCCATCCGTCTACGGTGACGCGCACGGCGTCGGCATAATCGCGCATGGCGTCTTTGCTGATAACGCAGGAACCCTGCACCTTGAGCATAAGCGTGGCCATGTCGCAGGGGGCTGGCAACGGCTCTTCATTTTCGGCAAGCGTAAAAAAGTTCAGCACCGCGAGAACATGCGCAACCTGCTGCCAAAAAGGCCAGCCGCCCCGCGTTTCATTCCAGACTTTGTCGGGGCAGGTATCAATAAGTTGGGTCAAAAGATTCCAGGAATGGCGATAAGGAGCCTGAATTGCATTGGTAATATCGCGAGACATGAATTTCTCCTTTGGGCATATTTGCATTGAAAATGCACATCGTGAACACAGTGGCAAAATTTGTTGCGTTCTCGTGGCCGCACAGACTGTGCGGTTGCGCTGGACGCGCGGCTGGAGCATTTTGCACTTGAAATAGCCGCGTTACGGCGGGAAAAGTTCGCCTGCGCCCTTTAGTGCCAAGAATTCGCACGCAAATTCTTGCAGAACAATTGACTCATTCCATCCGCAAATTGCTCTTGCTGCAGCATAACCAAAGCCCCCGCCTTGTGCAAAGCGGGGGCTTGAGATCAAATCAGCCGATTGTCAATTAGCGACAATACGTTACGAAATTTGTGCCAGTTACCGGCGCCAGATTTATTCGAAACGGCTGGAGCCTGTGATGAGCACCATATCCACGGGCACGTTTTCGTGCATGCCCATGCTCTTGGTTTTCACCTTGGCGATCTTTTCCACAATGTCCATACCTTCGGTCACGCGGCCAAAGGCGCAATAGCCCCATCCGTCAAGGGTGGGAGAGCTGTGGTCAAGAAAAGCGTTGTCCACCAGATTGATGAAAAACTGCGCCGTGGCACTGTGCGGGTCACGGGTGCGGGCCATAGCGATGGTGCCGCGTTCGTTTTTCACGCCGTTGTCCGCCTCGTTGGCAACTGGTTCGCGGGTGGCTTTTTCGTCCATACGCGCGCCAAGACCGCCGCCCTGAATCATGAAGCCGGGGATCACGCGGTGGAAGATGGTGTTGTTGTAAAAACCCTCATCCACATATTGCAAAAAATTGGCAACGGTTTTCGGGGCCTTGTCGGGGAAGAGCTCGATCAAAATGTCGCCGGACGTGGTTTCCAGCAAAACCGTGGGATTTTCAGCCATGATAGCTCCTTTAGTGGTGATGGCCCGCACCCCGGAAAAACCGGAGGAGCGTCCTGAGCCGGAATATAGGGTATGGCCCGAAAGATGACAATGCCTGCCGCTGGGTATAGATTGGTGTTCATGCCCCAAACACGCAAAAAACTCCCCAATGCCGTCTCAAAAAAAGACGCCAGCGCCGGACAGCCGGACAGCCTTTTGCCGGGTTTTGAAGAATCCTGCCTGCCAGCAGCGGCTGACACTGTGCGCCATCTGACGCCAGACGAACATATCCCCGGCCTGCAAAAAGCCCTGCTCGACTGGTTTGCCGTACACCAGCGCGCCCTGCCCTGGCGGGTCAGCTACACGCCCTATGAAGTCTGGATTTCAGAAGTCATGTTGCAGCAAACGCAAATGGAGCGCGGCGTCAGCTATTTTTTGCGCTGGATGCAACGCTTCCCCGATGTCGCTACGCTGGCGGCGGCGCATGAAGAAGAAGTGCTGCTTTTATGGGAAGGTCTGGGCTACTATTCGCGCGCGCGCCACATCCTTGCCGCTGCGCGCAAGATAATGGCTGAGCACAACGGCGTTTTTCCCTCCGATCTGGCTTCCATCCGCGCGCTTCCTGGCGTGGGGCCATACACGGCGGGCGCCATTGCCAGCATAGCTTTTGGCGAAAAGCTGCCCTGCGTGGACGCCAATGTGAAGCGCGTCATTTCCCGCATTTTTGATGTGGACAGCCCGGTGAAGCAGGAGCCCGCGGCGGGCATCATCCACCGTTGGGCATTGAAGCTCGTTCCAGAGGGAAAATCCCGCGAGCACAATCAGGCCATGATGGAACTGGGTGCCCTTGTTTGCCGTAAAAAACCGCTTTGCGGGGTATGCCCCCTGGCAGCCTTCTGCATCAGCCATCATCTTGGCATCGCCGACCAGCGCCCCGTACCGGGCAAGCGCGCTGTCATAAAGCCCGTTAACGCAGTCACGGGTGTATTGCGTATAGGGAAACACATTTTTGTGCAAAAACGCCCGCCTTCCGGCGTATGGGGAAACCTTTGGGAATTCCCCGGCGGCAGGGTTGAGCCGGGCGAAAGCCCGGAGCAGGCCTCGGTTCGGGAATTTATGGAAGAAACGGGCTTTGAGGTGCGTGTAACGGCCAATTACGGCGTCATACGCCACGGCTACACCACCTATCGTCTCACCCTGCACTGCTTTGGGCTTGAGCTGGTGAACCCCTGCGGCCGCGCTGAAGCCGAAAAAGATTCTGAAGTCTGCCCGCCCCCGCTGCAACTGACCGCCGCCCTGCAATATAAGTGGACCACCCCGGAAGAACTGGAGAATCTGGCCATGCCCGCCGCCCACCGCAAGCTGGCAGACAGCCTGTTCAACAAGCCTGTTGCCGCGTCAGATGAGTCCGCCACCGCAACAGTGCGTCAAGCGCGCCTATCTGAATAGCATAATACATGAAAAATAATGGTATTTTTCTCTTGCATTTTCTATATAATATTTCTTATTATTAAGTAGAGAGTTGAGGGTGTCCTGCATAAGGCAGGCATGAGGCAAGAGCAAAAATCTGCATCTGACGAAACACCAAAAGTTTTGCCAGACAGCATACCCGAAAGTGCGGACCATACGCCGTCCTTCGCCCATTCCTTGCGCACACTGCTGCGCCTTATGGGCAGGCCGGTGTCTCTACCCCTTTTGCTCAGCGGCATACGCGGCGGCCCAAGCTCCGACTCACCTTCGGCCTGCCTGCGCTCCGCCAAGCGGTACGGCCTTGACGCGTGCATCGCGCACCGCAAAAGCCTCAACAACATATCTTCTCTGGTTCTGCCTTGCATTCTGCTGCTGAAAAACGGCCAAAGTTGTGTTTTGCTGAAACAGGATGCAGCTGCAAACACTGCGGAAGTCATTTTTCCCGAAGGGTCTGAAAATCCCAAAAGCGTAAACCGGCAGGAACTTGAAGAAGAATACGTGGGATATGCGGTATTTGGCAGCCTTACCGGCAAGCTGGACGCCCGCGCCCGCGTGGCCCTGCCTGTAACAAAGCGCTGGTTCTGGGATGTCATTGCCCACTACATGCCTTTGTACAAACACGTCATTATTGCCACCATCCTCATTAACTTTCTGGGCATAGCGGGCTCGCTTTTCGCGATGAACGTTTATGACCGCGTGGTGCCAAACCAGGCCGAAGAAACCTTGTGGGTGCTGGCGTCAGGCGTTTTGTTCGCCTATGTGGTGGATTTCATTCTGCGTAATGTGCGCGGCTATTTTGTGGATCTGGCCGGACGCAATGCAGATGTGGTGCTGTCCAGCAAGCTCATGAGCAAGGTGCTCTCCCTGCGCATGGACGCAAAGCCCGATTCAACGGGAGCGCTTGTCAACAACCTGAGCGGATTCGAATCGCTGCGGGATTTCTTCAGCTCGGGCAGTTTGGTCGTTTTGGCCGACCTGCCCTTTCTTATTATCTTTCTCACCCTCATATTTCTTATCGGCGGCCCCATTGTGTTCGTGCCGCTGACGGCTGTGCCGCTTATGGTGGGTATAGGGCTTTTGCTGCAAATGGGCGCGCGGCGCTTCGCCGCCACCAACTACATGCTGAACATGCAAAAAAACGCCCTGCTGACTGAAATCGTGCACGGGCTTGAAACCGTCAAAACCAGCCGGGCTGAAAGCCGCCTGCTTCACCTTTGGGAACAGATTTGCGACGCCTCGGCTGAAACCTCCCGTATTTCAAGGCGTTATGCCACCCTGACCCTCAGCGTTTCAAGCGGTCTCAGCCAGCTTGTGTCTGTCGGGGTTATTGTGTGGGGCGTGTACCGCATCATGGACGGCGCGATGACGATGGGCGGCCTCATTGCCTGCAACATTCTGGCAGGGCGGGCAATGGCCCCGCTGATGCAACTGGCGGGCATGATTTCGCGCCTGCACCAGTCGCGCATGGCCCTCGCAGCCCTGAACTCCATTATGGAGCTGCCCACTGAAGACCCCGCTGAAACAGACAAGACAGACTTTGGCCTGCTGCAACCCGCGTTTACATTCGAACATGTGGGATTCAGCTATCCGGGGTCCAAACACAATTCATTGTCGGACGTGAGCTTTACCATACGGCCTCACGAAAAAGTGGGCATCATCGGGCGTATGGGTTCCGGTAAATCAACCGTGGGCCGCCTTATGACAGGACTTTACACGCCGCAGGAAGGAGCCGTGCGCTTTGGCGGCGTGGACCTGCGGCAGATGGACGCCGCCAATCTGCGTGGCCGCATAGGCTATCTGCCACAGGATGTGACGCTGTTTTACGGCACCATACGCGACAATATAGCTCTGGACGATCCCGGCATCGAAGACCAGCGGGTGCTGCGGGCCGCCTATCAGGCCGGAGCCACAGACTTTATCCGCACGCTGCCCGGAGGGTTGGGCGCTCCGGTGGGTGAACAGGGGTTTGCCATTTCCGGTGGGCAGCGCCAATCCGTAGCGCTGGCCCGCGCGCTGCTGCACGACCCGGAAGTGCTCATTCTTGATGAACCCACAAGCAATATGGACAAGGCTACCGAGAGCCTGCTGCGCACGCGCCTTGCAAAACTGGTGGAAGGCAAGACTCTTGTTCTCATCACGCACAGGGCAAGCCTGCTGGCCCTGGTGAACCGCCTCATCATTATTGATAATGGCCGCGTGGTGGCTGACGGACCGCGTGACGAAGTGCTGGAAGCCATAAGCAGTCAAAAATCTCAAAAGCACAAATCTTCCGCCTCCGCAAAGAGCGACCGCAGCCATGCGGAGAAAGCGGATAAAAATACAGGGCAAACCACAGGTGAAGGTAAAAAAACCAGTGTTGAAAAACTGGCGCCAACATCACCAACTGCGCCACCTGAAAGCTCTTTTAAAGGTGGCATCCGGGGGGCAGCATGAGTGCTCTTTTGAATTTTTGGCGGCGTTTGTTCGGCTTGCCTCCTGCACACGAGGAGGAGCATCTGCCCTATATGAACAAGGTGGACGCCGCCTTGCAGCGCAAGGGCAAATTTGAGGCGGTTTTTCTTTCCATCGGCACGGCAGTTCTCATTGCCATTTTGCTTGTCTGGGCGGCCTGGGCCTCCATTGACGAGGTCACACGCGGGCAGGGGCAGGTGGTGGCCGCCAGCGGCACTCAGGTCATACAGAATCTTGAGGGTGGTATCCTGCGCGATGTTCTGGTGCGCGAGGGGCAAGTGGTTGAAAAAGAACAACCTCTGGCCCGGCTGGACAATATGGGCGCGGCCAGCCAGTACACCGACGCCCTGACCAAGGCGCTGGAAAACCGGGTGGCCCTCATACGCCTTGAAGCGGAAAAGAATGGAACTGTCCCCGTTTTTGACGCGGAGCTGTTGGCCGCAGCCCCGCAAATAGTGGCTGACCAGGAAGAAATGTACACCAGCCGCCGCGACAGATTTCTTTCTGAAATGGCCATGCTGACTTCGCAACACAGGCAGCGCCTCAGGGATGTGGACGAGCAGCGCGGGCGCAAAATTCAGCTTATCCACAACCTTGCCCTGGCAGAAGAACGCCGTGATCTGGCCAAACCGCTGGAAGCGCGCAAGCTCTACCCCAGAGTTGAGTATCTGGATCTGGAACAGCGCGTTGTGACCCTGCGCGGCGATGTTGAAGCTGTTTCCTCCGCGGCAGGCAAAGCTGAAGAAGCCGCCCTGGAAGTCGAACGCAAAGTGCTTCTGCACAAGGCCGAATACGATGCCGAAATCACCGCAGAAATCAACAAACGCCGCACAGAACTGACCTCGCTTCAAGCCCTGCTTTCAGCCGGGGGTGACCGCGTGACCCGAACCGAATTGCGCGCTCCGGTGCGGGGCACGGTAAAAAGGGTCATTATCAACACACTTGGCGGCGTGGTGCGTTCCGGCGAACCCATCATGGAGATCGTTCCCCTTGGCGACACCCTGCTGGTTGAGGCCCGAATACGCCCTGCCGACATCGCATTTATCCACGCAGAGCAGCGGGCCATTGTCAAAATTTCTGCCTACGATTTTTCCATCTATGGCGGCCTTGAGGCTGTGGTGGAGCAGATCAGCGCCGACACCATCGAGGACAAAAGGAGCGATTTTTTTTATCTGGTCAAATTGCGCACCAGAAAAAACGAAATCGTCTACCGCAACGAACACCTGCCCATCATCCCCGGCATGGTGGCCGTAGTTGAAATCATTTCCGGAAAAAAAACCGTGCTGGATTATTTGCTCAAACCCCTGCTCAAGGCGCAACAAAACGCCATGAGAGAACGTTAAGCTCGTGAGGCGCACATGTCTGCTCCCCATACCTTATACATGCCCCCGGCAGGGCACGCAGCAGTGCTCAAAGGCCTTTCACACCAGTCCCGAATTGAATTGAATTTTTCAATGCATGCCCTTTTTGTGGGGGTGAAAGGCAATGATCTTGTCTTTTCACGCAATGACGGTTCCCGGCTGGTTCTCGAGGGATACCTGAGCCCCATAGCATCGCTCACCGTACAGCCTGCCGCCGCACCAGGCGCGGCCCCTGCCGTAGCGGCGCTGCTGGCAGCCGAGCCTCCCGCCATTATCATCAATGGCAAAGAAATGTCGCCCGCACACTTTTTTTCCGCCCTTGGCGAAGAGGGCATGCCGCATCCGGAGACGCCTGCCACCCGTGATGCTGCTTTCAATGACCACAAGCACGGGGATCTTCATGAAGGCATAGACGCTCTGGGCGGGCTGCTTCATGAAGAGGAATGGGCAAGAGGCGCCAGAGCAAAAGCTGATGACGATGAGGGCGTACTGCAAAATGCGCTTCAGGCCGATGCCAATGGCATACTTTCAGGCCTTGGCGGTATCGGCGGACAAGGCGGCACAGGTTCTGGACCCGGCGGGCCGGGAGGCCCAGGCACCGGGCCGGGCACAGGCCCCGGAACTGGCCCGGGTACAGGTCCAGGCACAGGGCCGGGCGGGCCGGGCGGGCCGGGCAATACAGGCCCCAATGTTGTCGCCGCCCATGCCAGCATGACGGAGGACGACACTGACGTAAACGGCCAGATTCCCACACCACATGATGCGAGCACAGGTCAAAATCTTTCTTTTGTGCCCCAAACCGGAATTTTGGGCCTCTACGGCAGCTTCAGCGTGGATGCCAATGGCGTTTACTCCTATCAGCTGAACAACACCCTGCCCAACGTGCAAGGCCTTGGCGTTGGGCAAACGCTTACAGAAACGTTCACCTACACGGTGGACGACGGTCAGGGCGGCACCATCGCCAATACGGTCACCATCACGATCAACGGGCTTAACGATGCGCCAACCGTCGCCTCTGCAGCCACCTCCATAGCCGAAGATCAGGACAATACCACGGGTATTTTGCCCACCCCGCAGGACATCGACGTCAGCGATTCACCGCAGTATCTGACTCAGACAAACACGGCAGGGCTCTACGGCAACCTCACCCTCAACGCCGACGGAACCTTCACCTACACGCTGGACAACAGCCTTTCTGTCGTCCAACAGCTTGGCTCAACAGATTTTCTTACAGAAACGTTCAACTATACAGTGGACGACGGCAACGGCGGCACGGCTTCGGGCAGCCTTGTCATTACCATTTATGGCACCAATGACGTTCCAACGGTTATGGCCGCCACGGCAATGGTGGATGAAGACGGCCCGGTGCTCACAGGCGTGCTGCCTACCCCGCACGATGTGGATGCAGGCGACACGCCGCAATTCATTCCACAAGCAGGCAGCATAGGAGCATACGGGGTTCTTACCGTCGATGCCCAGGGCAACTACAGCTATGCCCTGGATAACACGCGGCCAGAAATTCAGGCACTCAGCCTTGGCGATACTCTTACAGAACAGTTTATTTTCACTGTTACAGACGGCCAAAGTCAGGTCAGCAAAACACTGACCATCATCATCAACGGCACCAATGACGCGCCCACCGTGGCAGCCGCTTCAGCCTCGCTGACCGAACATCAAGGGCTTATCGGGGGCACCTTACCCACCCCGTATGATGTGGACGCCAACGACACTCTCAACTTTTATGAGCAGCACAATACGCCAGGGCAGTACGGCAACCTCAGCGTGGACGCCGCCGGAAACTATACCTACGTTTTGGACTATGCATCGCCCGGCCTGCAAAATATGGCCAATGGGCAGCAACTGACCGATGTTTTTACCTACACCGTGTATGACAACCACGGGGGAACGGCCACCAACACCATCACAATCACCATCAATGGCGTTAACGACGCGCCACAGGTCAGCGCCGCCGTGGCGTCCATTGATGAAGACCAGCCCGGCATCAGCGGCACCCTGCCAGCCCCCACAGACGACGACCCGGGCGACAGTGCCCAGTTTGTGCCCCAGACCAGCACCCCCGGCCTGTACGGCACCTTCACCCTGCAAGCTGACGGCAGCTACGCCTATACCCTCAATAATGCCTTGTCAGCTGTTCAGCAGTTGGGCGTAGGCGATCAACTTACGGAAGCGTTCACCTACACCGTCACGGACCAGCACGGCGCAACAGCCTCCAACACCATCACCGTTACCATCAACGGCACCAACGATGCTCCACAGGTCAACGCGGCGACAGCGGACATAAATGAAGATCAGGCCAGCGTCAGCGGCATCCTCCCCGTCCCTACGGATGTGGACACAGGCGACAGCGTTCAGTTTGTGCCCCAGACCAGTGCGCCGGGTCTGTACGGCACCTTCACCCTGCAGGTTGACGGCAGCTACAGCTACACGCTGAACAATGCCCTGCCCGAGGTGCAGCAATTGGGCGTGGGCGCGCAGCTTACGGAAACGATTACCTACACCGTTACGGATCAGCACGGCGCAACAGCTTCCAACACACTCACCATAACCATCAGCGGTACCAACGATGCCCCGCAGATTAACGCGGCCAGCATGTCCATCAGTGAGGATGAGGCCAGCGTCAGCGGTACATTGCCTTCTCCCACAGACATTGACGCCGGAGACAGCGTCCAGTTTGTTGCGCAGGCAAATACTCCGGGTACATACGGCGTCTTCGCGCTGCAACCAGACGGCAGCTACAGCTACACGCTGAACAATGCCCTGCCTGCGGTACAGCAGTTGGGCGAGGGCGACGAGCTTACGGAAACATTTACCTATACCGTCGTGGACCAGCACGGAGCCACCGCGTCCAACACCATCACCATCACTATTCACGGCACCAACGATGCCCCTGAAGTCGGCCCGGCTGTAGCCGCCATCAATGAAGACGACATCAGCATCAGCGGTATTCTGCCTGCCCCTACGGATGTGGACGCCGGAGACAGCCCGCACTACGTTCCCCAAACCAATGCCGCTGGTCTATACGGAACCTTCACTTTGCAAGCGGACGGCAGCTACAGCTACACGCTGAACAATGCCCTGCCTGCGGTGCAGCAACTGGGCGTTGGACAGCAACTCACAGAAACCATTACATATACCGTTTCAGACGGCCATGGCGACACCGCTACCAACACTCTTACTATCACCATCAACGGCACCAATGATGCCCCACAGGTCAACGCGGCGGCGGCGGACATTAATGAAGATCAGGCCAGCGTCAGCGGAACCCTGCCTGCCCCCACGGATGTGGACACAGGGGACAGCATCCAGTTTGTGCCCCTGACCGATGCTCCCGGCATGTACGGCAGCTTCACCCTGCAACCTGATGGCAGCTACAGCTACACGCTGAACAATGCCCTGCCTGCAGTGCAGCAACTGGGCGTGGGCGCGCAGCTTACGGAAACTTTTACCTACACAGCTACAGACCAGCACGGCGCAACGGCCTCCAACACCATCACCATTACCATCAACGGAACCAACGACGCCCCGCAGGTCAGCGCAGACAGCAGAGTCATCGCAGCGGGTGCGCCAAGCGTTACCGGAAACCTGCCAACCCCTGTGGACCCGGACACAGGAGATGTGGTGGAGTTTGTACCGAAGACGAACTTTGGTCTGTACGGTCTGTTTACTCAAGCCGAGGGCGCGTTTGCCTATATACTCAACAACCATCTGGCTGTGGTGCAAAAACTGGGCGTTGGCGACCAGCTTACTGAAGTGTTTACATACACCGTGGTGGATCAGCACGGCGCAACGGCCTCCAATACCATTACCATCACCATCAACGGCACCAACGATGCACCGCAGGTTGGCGCAGCCGTGGCATCAATTGATGAAGATCAACCAAGCATCAGCGGAACCCTGCCTGCCCCCACGGATATAGACACGGGCGACAGCGCCCAGTATGTGCCACAGGCCAATGTGACGGGCCTGTACGGCACCTTTAGCCTGCAGGCTGACGGCAGCTACGCCTACAATCTCAACAATGCCCTGGCAGCAGTGCAGCAGCTGGGCGTGGGCGCACAGCTTACAGAAACATTCACCTACACGGTCACAGACCAGCACGGCGCTACCGCATCCAATACCATTACCATAACCATCAACGGCACCAACGACGCCCCCCAGGTCAGCTCGGCGGTGGCGTCCATCAATGAAGATCAGCCAAGCGTCAGCGGCACCCTGCCAGCTCCCACGGATGTGGATGCGGGCGACAGCGTCCAGTTTGTGCCGCAAACCAATGCGCCGGGACTGTATGGTTCCTTTACCCTGCAAGCTGACGGCAGCTATGCCTATAGTCTCAACAATGCCCTGGCAGCCGTGCAGCAGCTGGGAGTGGGCGCGCAGCTTACAGAAACATTCACTTACACTGTCACGGACCAGCACGGCGCTACCGCATCCAATACCATCACCATCACCATCAACGGCACCAACGACGCCCCCCAGGTCAGCTCGGCGGTGGCGTCCATCAATGAAGATCAGCCGAGCGTCAGTGGCATTCTGCCCGCCCCCACAGATGTGGACACGGGCGACAGTGCCCAGTTTTTGCCGCAGACCAATGCCGCAGGCCTCTACGGCACCTTTACCCTGCAAGCTGACGGCAGCTATGCCTATAATCTCAACAATGCCCTGGCAGCAGTGCAGCAACTGGGCGTGGGCGCGCAGCTTACGGAAACGTTTACCTACACGGTCACGGACCAGCACGGCGCTACAGCATCCAATACCATCACCATCACCATCAACGGCACCAACGATGCCCCGCAGGTCAGCTCGGCGGTGGCGTCCATCAATGAAGATCAGCCGAGCGTCAGCGGCATCCTGCCCGCCCCCACAGATGTGGACACGGGCGACAGTGCCCAGTTTGTGCCGCAGACCAATGCCGCAGGCCTCTACGGCACCTTTA
>JAEWKM010000007.1:0-60126 GCA_023386035.1 Pseudomonadota bacterium | reverse complement strand
TTCAATTCAACAGCATGCCTATCACTGGAAAGCTTAGAAAGGTTATCAAAGCTCATGCTCAGGATATTGGCCAGAGTCGCCAAGGCATCCATTCTGGACAGGTTGAAGATCATGCAAAGCAACCTCGCCCATGTGGTGCCTGTGGTTCTGAGGTTAAGAGTCCACCTCAGTTCGTTATCTGGCCCAAGCTCGCCAGAAACCGTCATGCTCTCACGGCCATGGCTTTCCTTGATATTCAAAAGCGCGCGAAGATTGGCATTGCTGCCGGAAGCGAACTGGCAAGATGCCTCTCGCTCAAGAAGAGCCTCAAAAACAGCTGCCTTGATCAGGACATCATCCAAGCCGCAGATATTGGTGGTGTTCGCCATACCAAGCGCAGCAGTAAAGGCAGAAGAAAACGAATCCTTTCCTGCCAGCGCAATGCCATCTTCAGCTTTATTGGCCTGATCGCGAGCAGGCCATTTGTCGATGAATCTTTTCAAATGCGTGCGAGTGTACGTTTGCTGGGCAAGTGAGGCTTGAGAAGAGTGATGACAACGGCTTAAAGGCGCAACCCTTGCCGTAGTATCAAGGGTCATTTGGGACACCGAGGCAGGAGTCTTGTCATGGCAACCGAGTTGGCGAACCCTTGTGGCTGGTTGGCTTGTCTTTATTGCCTCTTTAACCATTTCTTTATAATCAAAGGTCATTTTTCCCTCCATGAGCAGGAGAAGCAGATGTTGGCCTGCTTCTCCTGGCATTAAACCTAGATTTTTTTAGGGTAAAGACGAGAGGTCAGTACGGGCTTCCAGTCCAACTTCCATTCGATATAGTCAACCTTGGCCAGATCTTCCGAGGGGAGCTGCAACATTTCGTGCATCTCTTCTCTGAGGCTAGAAATTGCGTCACGTGTATCAGAATCCATCTTTTTCGCATCATAGCTTTGAGCGCTAGCGATGGCCTTGCCAAGCGGTTCTGTAGATTTTTCATTCGACATAGCAGACTCCATATCTGATTCTCCCCTCTCTCTTTTTGGAGAGGGGACGGGTTAAGCGGTGGTACGATAAACGGGCTACAGGGTCGTCAGGCTAAGCTTTCATTGGCAATTTTTTTTCTTAGCCTCATTTTCCATCCTGTCTAAGGTGGAGCTCTTGCATATTGCATTAATGCTCCTCCTTATGCGTTTTCAGGAACAACCCGGCGAGATTTCATGAATGTCGTGACATCTGCCAAGCTATAGCGGACAGACCTTCCTACTTTTGAGTAGGGGATGCCTTTTCCGTAAAATCTGTGAGCCCTGAGCGTTGACAAGCTCAACCTTGTGAGGCAACTTACTTCTCGCTCATCAAGCCATCTATCCAAGCTCTTTTCTTTGAGCACAGCGTCTTTTTCGTTCATTTCCCTATTCCTCCACAAAAATTCTCGCGAGTACTCTGAGTGTACGCTATGGGCAATGACGCCGATTTTTAAAAAACGGCGAGGGCGCATGGCTCTAGGAGATTTTTAAATTTTGGCGTTCCGAGCCACACTACAAAAAGCAAAAATGGCTGGGCAACATGACTCCAGATATATCTGCCCTCATGTTGCTGACGCCAAATATTTCACGCAGAAAGTGAATGAGACGAAATGGTGGGGATGACCACGAAGAGATTGGGAATAGGAACTACTTGCGTAGCCCTGCTCCTCTCAAAAAAAGAAGGGCATACTATCGCGAGGCTTTTTACTGATTGTTTCTGGTTTTTAGCAGACGTGTTGGGAATGGTGTTGGGAAAACAAAGAAGGGGTTACCTGTAATCAGGTAACCCCTTGAAAATGTGGTGGAGAAGAAGGGATTTGAACCCTCGACCCCCGCCTTGCGAAGGCGATGCTCTCCCAGCTGAGCTACTTCCCCACGAATTGAAATATCGCAGGAAGAAACCAATAGGCAATACACGTCCTGCTGTCAAGTGCTTTGCACCTGCGCAACTTTTCCTTCCCGCCAAGAAACCCTGTCATGTTCATATAGGCAAAGCCAATCTGCCCCACTGGCCCAAAACCCCACGCGCCAAAACCAGAGATTCTTGCCTTTAGAAAGGTTGCATGCGCTACCTATGCACAAAAGAACAACACGTCGCAACACGCCGTCGATTCTCCAAAAAATACAGTTTTTGGCAGAACGGAAACTTTAAATGGAAAAGTGCTTCAAAGATAATCCGCCCTAAACACCGTCGTCGGCAATGCCCATCAATTCACAGATGCGCCGCACACGGTGCGTATATTCATGCCCCCCACGCAAATGTTCACGCCAGGCCAACCGCAGATCCCTTGCATAGGCAGGCCGCGAGCACACAGTGTCCCAGCGTGGCCAGAAATCTTTGGGAGCCTCAAGCCGCACGGCTTCTGCCAAATCTTCCGGAAACAAATCCAGGCCTGGTGTGGCGTCGCTGAACAGCAATCCGCCAGCGGCCCAAACGTCAAAATGACGTTGACTCAGGCTGTGCGGCAAAAGCAGGCTCGTCACATTGACCACCGCCGCTTGGGCATAAAGCCCGGGCAGTGCCGAATAATAATCCACAGGGGGCTGAATATTCGCACCGGGCAAAAGCTCACGCCAGCCAGCGTCCCCCACGATACGCAATGACGAGCGGGCCAAATTCGCTGTGGGGGCAGAAACAGGACCAGTATTCGGGTTAACACTGGGACTCACACCGGGATCAACATTCGTCCCGCCGCACAAAGACACCCTTTCCTCAAGAATCGTCCGCAACCAGCGAACGCGATTGGCGCGGGCGCACGCCTCGGCCCCCAGCCCCGCGCTGCGTATAGCTGGATCAGGCCATCCGACTCTGCCAAGCATCTGCTGCCACCAAAAATAGTTAGGCCCCCGTGCTGGCGCCTCGTCACATTCCAGCAATGCCAGCGCTTCAGCCAGTATCCCGTCTGGCACCTTGGCTGCTGCGAAAAAGCGTTCTTTTTGAGGAAAGGCAGAGCGGCCCACAAAAAGCGGTTCAGGCGCTGCCAAAAAATCAGGCGCTGCCTCCCGCCACATATGCGGCGCAACAGCCAGCGGCAGGTGATGTGCGTGCCGTGCCCCGGCGGCTACAAGCTCCGGCACAAAGGAAGCGTCTGTGACAAATATATGGGCTTCGCGCCACCACGGCAGCCGCAGTGCCGACAAGACATGCCAGGGATTGTCCACTAGCCATAGTGCCACGGGTATGCCCATGCCCTGGCAAAGATGAAAAACCCGCCCTTCCGCATCCAGTCCACGAAGGTTTACAGACAACACAAGGCGCGGTTTGCCCTGACGAAGGATGTCACGCCAAACGGCGTGCGCATCAACATGCGCCTGAAAGGCGTCCGGTACGGCTGAAACCGGATGTAATCCGCAAAAATCCAAAGCCTGCACCAATTCCTGATGCAGCAGCTGTCCGCCATGCCCAGGCAAAAGTACAAACCCGCGTGATTCTCCCCTGCCCTTCCGTGAAGCCAGGCAGGCCGGGCTGTCAACGCTTGCTGCATCCGGCGGGGCCAGTGCAGCGCTGTTTTCTGGCGAACTATCTTTCGTCAGTTCAGGGGCACCCAGCAGTGCCGCGTCCACTCGCCCCAGAAGCGGCCCCCAGAAATCGGGAGCAAGCCGCATGCCCGGGCCATAAAAAACACACACGCATTGAGCAGCCAAAACCACGGCCTCATCCTGCGACACCTTTTTCCAATGGTCAGGCGGCCCCTCCCCGTCCCTTTCATTCAGCGCGGGCAAGGATTGCAGGGTTGGCTCGTGCTCCAGCCAATAAACAGTGCGTGCTCCCGCCGTGAGTGAGGTCTGCCACGGGCAGCCGGGGCCAAGGCCCAACACCAGCGTGTCTTCACCCTCGCCCGCACGCCGCCAGGATTCCCGGCCTTCAGGCAGCGTCAACTTTCGCCCGAAAAAATCGGGCAGGCTTACACGCTGAGGTCTGGATGCTCTATCTACATTCAATATATTGCCCGACTACCTTTTTATATCGTGCTGTGACCACGGTTACGCTGCCCGCCTTATGGCACGTCAGCATGGCAGTACTGTACAAATTGCCAGTGTAACGCGGTACGGATTCTGCTGGAAACCACGTCATTTTTAAAAACATCGATTTTTTGCATGGTGGTTTGTTCAAAACGCAGTTATCTCAGGCCGGGTCGTCACGAGACGAATATCCTTGTCACATCAAGGGTACGAGCCTTTTTCTCCGGCAGTATATCCTCATGATGCTATAGTGGAATAGATGGAAAAATTCTCAGAATATGCCCAAAAACACTCGCTCCGGCACTGCGCAGACTGTGCTGGCATGCAGCATAGCCAATGCATACCACCACGGGCAAGTGCGGCACTCGAAAAAACCCCGCCACATTTTCAGTGGCGGGGTCAATACTAGAGGAGTGCCTTGGCTGTATTTCTACGGCTGCTTACTGAATCACGCCGCAAGCTATACGAGCGCCGCCGCCGCCCAGAGGAGCGGGCTGGTCGGAATAATTGTCGCCGCCCGCATGAATAATGACAGCGCGACCCTTGATGTCCTTAACGGCCAGATTGGGAGCGTTCAGCTGGCCCTTGACTTCACCCTTGGCATCGGCAGTGATGGCGGGCAGATCGCCCTTGTGGCCGTGTTTGACCGGGCCTTCATGCTTGCCAGTTTTATCGGGGTCAAAATGACCGCCAGCCGACAGGCCAGCTACTTTCTTGCCGTCTTTTTCAGCAGGAGCGCACGAGGGATTTTCATGCACATGTATACCGTGCTGGCCTTCGCTGATGCCCACAACGTCCATCAGAATATCCAGGCCACCCTTGCCGTCATCGGCAAACGTGATGAAGCCGATGGCTTCGCCCACACCGTCGTCAGTAATCTTATTAACAGGAACCTTGACGCTCTCCGCCTGGGCAGCGCCCGCTCCGATCCAGAGGGCGCAGCACACAAAACACAAGGACAGCAGAATTTTTTTCATAAGAAGTCTCCTTTGGTTATGGCGTGCAGCGAGACAACTCACCGACACCTGTGAAACCTTACTAATAAGCTAGCGCATCCACCCTGTCTGGTCAACGCGTCAATTTTTTTTCGCGGGCTATTGCCCCACGCGCCACTTGGCGAAGCGAATAAAAAAGAGTATGGTTACGTGTTGGTATATATTATGAAGGAATATCGAGACCATTACTTCCTCAAGGCCAAGCGCGAGAATTATCCCGCGCGTTCGGTCTACAAGCTTAAGGAACTGGACGCCAAGTTCCGCCTGTTGCGGCCCGGCCAAAAGATTCTGGACCTGGGGGCAGCCCCTGGCTCATGGTCATTGGGCGCGGCGGAAAAGGTGGGTTCCAAGGGTTTGGTTCTAGCCTGTGACATTCAAAGCACGGAGACGACCTTCCCCCCCCAGGTCACCTTCATGCAAGAGGACGTGTTCGACCGCTCTTCGGCCTTTGAGGCCAAGCTGGAAGAACTCGGCCCCTTTGACCTTGTCATAAGCGACATGGCCCCACGCACAACAGGTACCCGCTTCACCGATCAGGCCCGCTCGCTGGATCTGGCCGTGGAAGCATTGTCTGTTGCCTGCCTGCATTTGAAGCAGGGCGGGTGCTTTGTGGTGAAAATTTTCATGGGCCCGGACGTTCAGGAATTGCTGGCGCCAATGCGTAAAGCGTTTGCATCGGTCAAGTCCTTCAAACCCAAGAGTTCGCGTCCTGAAAGCAAGGAAACATTTTTTGTGGGCCTTGGCTTTCGCGACAAGCCGAACCAGACTGACCCAGTGGATGCGCCGCCGGGCCGGTAAAACAATTATTCCCTAAAGGTTTCGGAGGTTTTATGTCTGGTCACAGCAAATGGGCCAATATTCAGCACCGCAAAGGGCGTCAGGATGCCAAGCGCGGTAAAATATTCACCAAGGCTGCCAAGGAAATCATCATCGCCGCTAAAACCGGCGGCGACCCTGACAGTAACTCCCGCTTGCGCGCGGCCATTGCCGCAGCCAAAGCGGTGAACCTGCCCAAGGACAAGATTGAGGGCGCCATCCGCAAGGGCACCGGCGAAGACGCTGGCGGCGATCTCACCGAAACCTTCTATGAAGGCTACGGCCCGGGCGGCATTGCCGTCATGGTTGAAGTGGCCACCGACAACAAGAACCGCACCGTGGCTGAAGTACGCCACCTTTTTTCCAAGCATGGCGGCTCCATGGGCGAAAACGGCAGCGTAGGCTGGATGTTTGACCGCAAGGGCGTCATCAGCATTGAAAAAAACGCCTATCCTGAAGACAAGATTATGGAAGCGGCTCTGGAAGCCGGTGCTGACGATGTGATTGATGATGAGGACGAATGGACCATTCACACTGCCATGACAGATTTTACTGCCGTGCGTGACGCTCTGGAAGCCGCCGGCATTGCCATGCAGTCTGCCGAGCTCGCCATGGTACCGCAAAATCTGGTGGCCGTTGACGCTGACATGGGCCAGAAAGTGCTGCGCCTTATGGACGCGCTGGACGACAACGATGACGTTCAGAACGTTTACGCCAACGTGGATTTTCCTGACGACATGCCCACCGACTAAAGCTTTTCACGCCTGAGGGGCAAGGATTTGTTCTCAAGCCCTTGCCCCCAGGCGAATGCACTTTCCCGCCGTTACTCGGCTCTTTCAAGGAGCAACTGCCATTCGGGCTGAAAAGTCAAACTTGTTCCCACGCCCCGCCTGGGTTAGACTATACTCCCTCCCCGGCAGCCGAGGGGGAAAATAAAAATTTATTGCACAGAACCCGAACGTTTTTCGGCGGAGCAAACTGCTCCGGCAACCATCTTTAAGGCAGGCGTTACATGCAGGCATGGGACTTGGAATTTCGCGAGCTCAGCGTGGGCTATGGAAGTCATGTGGTCCTTCGTGACATCAATGCCACACTGCCCGGCGGCAAGGTTTCGGTTATTCTGGGTGGCTCCGGCTGCGGCAAGTCTACCCTGTTGCGCCACATCATCGGCCTTTCGCGGCCACTTTCCGGCCAGGTGCTGGTTGGCGGGCGCGATCTCTTTGCCTTAGGCAAAACCGACTTTCGCCGCATCCGCCGCCACATGGGCGTGCTCTTTCAAGACGGCGCCCTGCTCGGCGCCCTGTCCCTGGTGCAAAACGTCACCCTGCCTCTGAGCGAACACCTGCGCCTGCCTCCCGACACCATCCGTGAAGCGGGCCTGAGGGTGCTGCGCATGGTTGGCCTTGAAGATTTTGCCGATTTTTATCCCAACCAGCTTTCCGGCGGCATGCGCAAACGCGCCGGGCTTGCCCGGGCCATCGTGGCAGAACCGCGAGTGCTCCTGTGCGACGAACCGACCTCTGGCCTTGATCCCATCACCGCCGCCCGTATGGATGACCTGCTGCTGGCCATGCGCCAGCAATACGCCGACATGAGCGTGGTTGTTGTGAGTCACGATCTGGCAAGCCTGCGGGCCATTGCCGACCATGTACTGGTGCTGGCAGATGGCGAAGCGCTGTTTTCTGGCACTCTGGCCGAACTTGAGGCCAGTGAAAATCCCTACTTGCGCCAGTTTTTGCAGCGCGAAGCCGGAGACGAACGCCGCGACCTGCACCAGCCCATTGACCCGGCCGTAAGTAAAGCCCTAGATACGTGGCTGGCTTCATAACAGCCCGTATTTCATATTACAGCTATAGTTTTGCGCCAGCATGCGCAGGCCACTGCAACAAACAGATTTCGCCGTCAGGCAGAAGCGGTCAGCATCTTCAGGGCAAGCTCCTGAACCCTGCCGCCCCAATTTTCAAGAGGTTGGCGCTGCTGTACCTGAACAGCCCAACCTAGTTCCCCAAGGGGCTTGAAACTTTACGACTGCCTCCATATAGTATCGAAGAAAGACTGTAGCGCCAGCTACGGGGGAGTGATGCAAACCTAATGAGTACTGTACGCGAAACCGCTGTGGGCCTTTTTGTGTTGATTGGCCTGCTCTGCGTTGCCTACCTGACCATCAAGCTCGGCAAGATGGAAGTTTTTTCTGGCACGGGCTACGAGCTCAATGCCAACTTTGACTCTGTCTCGGGCCTGCGGGTCGGCGCTGATGTAGAAATGTCCGGGGTACCCATTGGCAAGGTCACAGGCATCAGCCTGGATTCAGATCCCATGCGCAATCAGGCTGTGGTGCGCCTGCGTCTGGACAAGAACATGCACCTTTCCGACGACAGCATTGCCTCTGTTCGCACCAGCGGCCTTATTGGCGACAAATTTATCAGCATTTCCCGTGGCGGATCTGATCACATACTTGCACCCGGCGACACCATTACGGAAACAGAATCCTCCGTCGATCTGGGCACTCTTATCAGCAAATACGCTTTTGGAGGAGTGAAATAAATGTTCACCCATGCATTTTCACGCCGTGTCACCCTCACTTTGTGCGGCCTTCTGTTGGCTTTTATTCTTCTGCCTGCCGCAGCGCAGGCCAATTCTCCTGCCAAGCAGGCTCTGGAAACGGCCACTGACCGCATTTTGAGTTTCATAAAAAATCCCGACTACGTGAACCCTGCCACGCGCGGGCCCATTCGTCAGCAGATCGAAGACGAAGTGCTGCACATCTTTGACTTCGGCGAATTTTCTTCACGCACCGTGGGGCCGCGCTGGCGCACCTTCACCCCTGCGCAGAAAAAGGCATTCAGCGATGCCTTCGCCGACCTGCTTATCAATACCTACGTCAACAAAATTGACGGCTATAACGGCGAACAGGTGATCTATACTGGCGAAGTGGCTTCGGCCAAGGGCGACCGTGTCGAAGTTCGCAGCGTCATCACGATGAAGGATGGCAAAAAAGTACCCGTAGCTTATCGCATGCTGCCCAAAAACGGCAAATGGCTGGTTTACGACGTGCTTATTGAAAATATCAGCTTGGTCAAAAACTACCGCACCCAGTTTCAGGATATTCTGAATACGGATTCGCCGGAAAACCTCATTGCCCGAATCAAATCAAAGGCAATGGAAGTGCGGCAGGAACATGGCAAATAAATATTTACCGCATCAGGCCCGGGCTTTTGCCCTGAGCCTGCTCTTGTTGGCTGGCGTCATTTGCCTGGACAGCGGCAAGTCTTTAGCGGCTCAGGGCGTCAGACAGTCTCCGGCACCTTCTACGGTTTATGGGGGCGCGCCCATGCTGCCCCCCGGAGCAGTTACCGTAACGCCTTACGGTTCTCTGCGCGAATCGGACGAACTGGATGATTACGACGTCGCGGACCTCGGCAGTATCGCCGACCCCTTTGAACCCTGGAACCGCTTTTGGTTCCACTTCAATGATATTTTCTATCTCTACGTCGCCAGGCCAGCCTACGATGCCTGGGTATTCATCACACCGCACCAAATTCGCGGCGGGTTGAAAAACTTCTTTTCAAATCTGCTCTTTCCAGTGCGTTTTGTGAATAACATCCTTCAGTTCCGCTTTATGGAAGCTGGTGTGGAATTTGGCCGTTTTGTCATAAACACCACCTCCAGCCTTGGCCTCGCCGATGTGGCCAAGGGTAAAAAAGCCATTGTGGCTGTTGATCCCACGGGTGAAGACTTTGGCCAGACCCTTGGACGATGGGGCATAGGCCAGGGATTTTATCTGGTATGGCCCATCATCGGCCCCAGTTCCGCGCGTGACACTGTCGGGCGCGTGGGCGACCTCTTTGCCGATCCGCTCTTTTACCTGCAGCCCTGGGAACTTGGCGCCGGGGTCAGCGGGGGCCTGCGCTTTAACGCCCTTGGCGATGTGCTGCCCCTCTATGAAGACCTGAACAGCGTGGCTCTTGATCCTTATATTGCCATGCGTGAAGCCTATGTGAACTTTCGCAAATCGCAGGTCATGCACTAATTTTTTTCAGCTTGCGAGCTGATATTGTGAACGTAGAAGGCCGCCTCGCAACGAGGCGGCCTTCTACGTTCACGTGCACCCTGGCGCGCGCTTGTCTAAACTTTTTCTTGCCGCAACCGTTAGTATGTATAGCGGGTACTTGCTGCCATTCAACGGCTGCACGCGCATATTCCTGCCGGACAACCGGAAAAAAAGAGGAAAAAACTGCCTTAAAAAGTTGCACGCATCTTGCAAAAAGAGAATGTGCCCGGCATATATGCCCATTCAGCCGGACATAAAAATATTTGATGAGAGGCGCCTATGGCCACCAGTATATCCGGCTCCAACGCCATTTCCGGCTTGAGCGGCATGGACACCAACTTTGATGATGTGCTTGCCAAGCTCAAGAAAGTTGAATCCACACAGCTCAACCGTCTGACTGCCTGGAAGTCAGACTGGAATCTTCGCTATGAGGCGTTCGGCTCCATTATTCAGCAGGTGCAGGTCGCCAGCAGCGTGCTCTCAAATCTGGGCAACAGAAACAGCTTTGTCACCAAAAACGTTGCCAGCAGCAATGAAAATGTTCTGACGGCTGTTGCCAACGCTTCTGCCCAGGATGTGCAGCACACCATCAATGTGCTGCAAATGGCCAACAACTCTGTATGGGCCAACACGGGGCATGTATTCAGCTCAAAAACTGACGTTATCAATGATTCCGGCGTGGATCAGAATTTCACCTTCACCTATGCCGGAACCACCAAGAGCATCAAAATACCGCCCAAGACCACGCTGGAATCCTTTGCCAGCATGGTCAACAACTCTACAGAAAATCCGGGCATCAAGGTCAGCCTTGTGCAGACGGGAACGGGCTACGTGTTCCAGGTGGCTGGCAAGAAAACCGGGGCGGAAAACGACCTCGTGATCCACAACAGCGGCCTTGTGGGCATGAACTCGGCTGGCAGCACGTCGGTATGGAAAAGCAACAGTGCTCTGGACCTTAGTGCTACACTTTCTGATCCCAACAAATACGCTTTTGACCTGTTCATGGAAGACGGTTCCAAGTTCTCCGTCTCCATCACAGGCGACAAGACCAACCAGAACCTTGCGGACCAGATCAACACGCAGACAGGCCGCAACGTAGCCACGTTGGACAGCAGCGGCAACCTGACGCTCACGGGCGTGTCCGCCATGTACCAGCGCGACACCAGCCTGATCGAAAAATCCGCTGCCGCCAGCACCAAGGTCACCGTAGGGTCCGACCCCATCAATACGAAGCTGCAATCTGACCTGACCATGACTCTGGATTACGATGACGGCATCACAACGGGCACGCGGCAGCTCACGATCAAGGCCGGAACCAACCTCAGGGACGCACTCATCCAGATGGCCCAAGCCACGGGTATGAAAACGGCGGACCTGAGCATGGACAGCTCGGGCAAGTGGTCTGTCAACCTGAACAATATCACAGGTATTAGCTTTGATCCCGGCGCAAATTCTGCCGACACCGCCTTGTTCACCAGCAGTACGACCGCCAGCACTCTGGGCACCCGCGTAGATAACACGCTGTCTTCTGCCACCACCAGCATAAATTTCAAGGCCAGCATGCTTTCAAGCAAGCTGGGTGGCAGCAGTGCGGACGGCACCAAAAATTTTACCTATACAATCGTTGACCAGACTGGCAATACCCAGACCATAACCTTGGCCAACAACGCAACGTACCAGGACCTTGCAAACGAAATACAGACCAAGACTGGCGTTGCGCCAACAACCGAGGCCAACGGCAACCTGTCATTTTCACTTGGCAATACGCGCCAGTTTTACGTCAGCCAGGGCACTGGCGGCGGTATGGACGGTCTGACAACCAGCACCGCCTCAACAGCTTTGGCCACAGGGCTGACGCCGGGCGCCACACTGGATCCCTCGCAGCCTGACCTCAAGTACACCGTGACCCTTAACGACGGCACCCAGATACCAGTCGGCCCCCTGCCCGGCGGCTCTACCACCATGCAGCAGGTGGTGGATGCCATCCAGCAGACTCTGTCGACCAACGCCGCCGCCCAGGCAGCCGGAGCAACGGCCAGCCTTGTGAAGGCCGATGGCACCCCCTGGAGCAGCGCAGCCGACGGTGATGCATTCCTTTCCATCACCAATGTCCAAAGCGTCAGCGGACCGGGCATCAAGGGACAGGTAGCCTCATCTTCCAACTGGAATATCCAGCGGTCCACCAACGCGCGCTTTACTGTGGATAACTGGCCCATTGAAATGGAGTCGGCTTCCAACAGCGTCAGCGATGTCATTGATGGCGTGGTTTTTACCCTTCAAGAGAAGGGACAGGCACGCATCAGCGTCAGCACCGATATCACCTCGGTGGAAAAATCCATCCAGACCTTTCTGGACGCCGTGAACTCTGTACTTCTGACCATTCGCGAATTCACCAAGTTTGACGAAAAGAAGGAAACAACGACTAACGACCCGGATCACGCCAATAACTCCAACTACAGCCCGTCGCAGCTTACTGCAGAAAAGGGCGGCCTGCTTCAGGGCAACTACGGCGTGCAGCTTTTCAAGTCGCGGTTCAACAGCCTGCTCGGCAGTTCGCCTCCAGGTTTCAAAAGCCGCACCTCCGCCGATGACCTGCTCTCGGGCGATATGCTGGCGAACCTGGCCAACTTGGGTATCAAGGTCAACAATAATGAAGCCAGTGACAAATTTGGTCTGCTGGAAATAGCGCCCTCATCCAGCATTGCCGCCTTGCAGCAAATGGATCAGGAAAACTATACCAACATGATCACCAACAACCTGGAAGCCGTGGTGGATTTTTTCTGCACCGACGGCACAGGTACCAGTACGTCTTCGTCTTTTCGTTACGGCAGCCACATTGCTGGCATCACCAAGGCCGGAACATATGACGTAAGCTACACGGTTGACGCCAGCGGCAACATTGAAAAGGTTATGGTGGGCGGCGTCGAGGCCAAGCGAGATCTGAGTCAGGCTGGTTATTACTACAGCGTAGGTTCCGGCGACGGCCGCGGTTTGGCTATCCTTATCGACGATCTGAGTCAGGGCGAACACACGGGCCAGGTGCGTATCAAGGAAGGCCTGACGCAAACAGTCAACAGTTTTCTGAAAAAAGAGCTGGTATTCAATGACGTCAACGTGTCCGGAACAGATCCGAGTAAAAATGCCGATGCCATAGCCCTTAAATCGCAGAACGGCGCTCTTATGGTCTTGCGTGATAACTACAAGACCATCATGGACAACATCGACAAAAAAATCACTCTGGAGCAGAATAGACTGTCCCTTTGGGAGAAAAGACAAAAAACATCTTTTGCCAACCTGGAAACATTGCTGAAGAAATACAACACCCAGCAAACCCAGTTGGAATCGCAGATAGCCAAGTTGAATAGCAGCAGCAAGAGCTCATAACAGGCTCGAACAAGGATACGGATATGAACAAAGCGGCGAACGCTTATTTTCAGACCAAGGTTGGCACCACGGATCAGGGGCAGCTTTTGCTCATGCTCTACGATGGCGCCCTCAAGTATATCCAGCAGGCGCGCACCAAAATGCTTGCCAAGGATTTTGCCGGCAAGGGCATCATGATTTCAAAGGTTATTGATATAGTTAACGAACTTGCCGCGTCTCTGAATATGGACAAAGGCGGCAGCTTGGCGGTTAACCTCAATAATCTCTATCTGCTCTGCACCGCCCGTTTGTTGCGCGCCAACCTCAAGATGGATGTGGAATCTCTGGACAGTGTAGAAACCATACTGTCTGGCCTGCGTGGAGCCTACGCCCAGATCATCGAAACCCCCGAGGCGCGAAAAGTTGCGGCAGACATTGCAACCCGCATGCAGCCTACGGGATCGGTGACCAAAACAGCGCAGCCCATCATGCAGCACCAGGGCACAGCGGTGCCCCGTGCCCATGCGCAGGCGGCCTACGGGCGTAACGCGATGATGCCGCCCCAAGCGATGGACGCCTCCGGGGCTGCCACGGTTGCAGCCGCAACCCCCCCGCTGCCCAATCTGCCTGGCTATTCTCCGGCTCCGGCTGCGAGCCAGGCTGCCACGCCCGCAGCGCCTGCTGCGCTCAGTGCCCCGTCTGCCACAGGTGCGGCTCCGGTGCAAACAGCCCCCCGTGCGCATGTGCAGGCCTTTGATCAGGCCATGAGTCAACCGCCCGCCGCACCCAAGGGGTTTACCCCGAGCAGGCTGCCCGGAGCCTACGGCAAAGTGCCCCCAAGGGGCTGATATTCACGCAAGCCCGCCGGAAATTAATCAAAGCGATCTTTACAGATGAAGATACGTTGAGTTTATCCGGCAAAATTGCCAACCCGCACGAACACAAAATTAGCAAGCCCCGTTTCTGCAATGCAGAGACGGGGCTTGCCCGTTACGCCGCAGGTAACAGCGGTGTAACGCAATAATGCGCTTGATTCAGCCCAGCCAGCACAAACTCCAGGCCGTGTGACAAGATAAATTACAGCACGAGTCAACGGCGACCCGCGGAGGCGCTTCGCTGTTGCGCGAATATTTCAATACAATAATGCCCGAAATAACGCCTCCCGCCTCTTGAATAAAAAATGGCCCTTTCCATTTCGGTCGAGTACCCAGCAAGACGCTTCCGTCATAAAAATGGGCACTTGACGCAAGGCAGCGGGAACAATGTTTTTATAACCCGCCTTTGAGCATTTTAGTTTTGAAAAAGTTTAACTGCCCTAAACAACAAGCGTCCTTTCCTTGCTCAAATTTTCATATTCCTTGCCTGCGCCAATTTTTTCCAGAATATCCACCAGCGTATGAATGTCTGCGAACGAATTGTACAAGGCTGTGGGTGCAAGCCTGATGACATTGGGATCCCTGAAATCGGGTATAACCTTGTAGTTCTTAAGCACCTTGCAAATCCGGTAAGCTTCATCGTGTTCCAGCGCCACGTGCCCGCCGCGGCGCGTGGTTTCACGCGGAGTTCCCACGGCATAGCCATAGGGCGTCAGCCGCTTGTCGATAAGAAACATGAGATAAGCGGTCAGTTGTAGGGATTTTTCTCTTATATTGGGCATGCCCGCTTCATGAAAGATATCCAGCACACCGTCCAGCCCGGCCATGGCAAGCATGGGCGGCGTGCCGATCAGCCAGCCATCAGCATCGTGCGCGGGTTCGTGCTTCTGGTTCAGTTCAAACAGCGTTTCTTTGACGTTGCCCTGCCAGCCTGCCATGCCAGGAGTCATGCCGAAATGCTTTTTGTTGATATACAGGCCTGCAGCCGCCCCTGGGCCGCCAGAAAGGTATTTGTAGTTGCACCAAACGGCAAAATCAGCGTCCAGCTCGGCAAAGTTGTGCGGCACGGAACCTACGGAATGGCAGAGATCCCACCCCATTATGATGCCCCTCTTGCGGGCCTCATCGGTTATTCTTTTCATATCCAGCAACTGCGCACTGCGGTAGTACACCGAAGGAAAAAGCGCCATGCAAACATCATCCGTCATGGCGGCGATGATGTCGTCCTCGCTGACTGTTCTGCCGTCTTCACTGGCGACAATCTTTATGACGTCCTGTGGATCAAGGCCACGCAACAACACCTGACTGTCCACAGCGTGTCTGTCGGTGGGAAAGTTCAGCCCATCAACGATGATCTTGTTTCTGCTGCCTGCTGGTTTGTAAAATGTTGAGAATGCCTGGTGAATATTGACTGTGGTGCTGTTTGCCACTGTAACTTCGTTGGCTTCCGCGCCTATGAGCGGGGCCATTTTTGACGCAAGATGTGAAGGATAGAGAAAATATTTTCCGCCATCTATGCTCCACATGTTGATGCCGTGTTCCTTCCATATTTCAAGCATGCCAAGAATGGACTTTTCCGCATCACGGCTGCAAAGCCCAAGAGAATTTCCGTCCATATAGATCAGTCCGTCCGAAATATAAAAATGCTCGCGAAACTTTCTGAGCGGATCGGTCCTGTCCAGAGCATGGGCAAAATCAGCGCCCAATTCGAATGCGTATGCCATGATGTCCTCCTTGAAGTATGTAAATCGTATCAGCTGATTCCACAGGCGGGTTTTCGTTGGTCGGCCTGAAAGCAGCGATGCAAGGCTCTCTCAGGCTTGAAAGTCTATTCCAAAAATCTGAGCAGTGGCGAAATCGTCAGAATGACGCCGAAAATCAGCACATATATCGCTTTAATACCCTTCAAGTATGCAAGATTGGGCATTTTAACGATCAGGTACACAGGGATGAAGCAGGCGATGATGCCAAAAAGAGGTGCGCTCAGATGCAGAATGAACAGTATTTTTGCATTCAGCTGCACCCAGCCCCAGAGACCCAGAGCTATTGCAAGCGCCACAAAGCGGTGCAGAATTTTTCTGTTAATGCGCTCCTCATGCACAAATCGGCTGAGAAGGTTGAAGCAGATGCCCTGAAGCCCTTCCTGAAGAGCCAGGTACAGAGCAAAAAAAGCTGTCACCAGGGCAAAAATATTAAGGGCTGTGCTCATCACCTTGATGACGGACCCAGGCAATACCTGGGCCGCGATGGCCAGCGCCGAAATATTGTTCTGAAAAGCCTCCACGGCTTTTTCGTGATGGAGCGAAAGTGTGAAAGAAATAGCGAAAAACAGCACGGACACAATCAGAATGGCAAATGCCACCCTGGTAGCGCGAAAAGCTCTGTATGTGGCAATGAGCCTGTCCGGCTCCTCGCGGCGATAGGCGATATTCATTGGGCTCAAGATGGGCATGAATACGACAGAAAAAACTGTGAACGGTATGGTTATGAAAACATCGCGCATAAATGGCAGCAGAGGGGTCATGGGCTTTATATTGCCGAAATTCCAATGAGGAATCATAACCATGCCCAGCACCAGAATAATGGCAAGCTTGCCCACCACCAAAGGCCCGGACACCTTGAAGAGCAGCTTTTCACCCTGCGCGGCGATGGACACCATTACCAGCATGATAATCAGGGACCACCACGCAGTCTCTGACAGCAGCGTTTTAGTAAGGCCGTAGGTTTGCAGATACGAAGCACTGTCGCGCACAAGACCTGTCGAATAGCCAAGCATGCCTGTCAGCATTAACAAAAAATACAGAATACTCAGTAGCATGGCCCAGTTTTTACCGAGATACTGCGTTATAATATCGGTGTAGTCCTGCGCGCTTTTCGTCTTGGTCAGCGTTGCCAGATAAAAATTCTGAAACAGGTAAACGCCGGGATAGGCAATGACAGACGCTACCAGAAACACCCATAATCCGGTCATGCCCACCTGCACGGGCATGAAAACCATGGCCCCGCCAATAGCCATTCCAATGCAGAGAATGACCCATCCCACATCGTAGCGCGTAAAGGGAACAGTTTTGCTGTCAGACACGGTGCTCATAGATCCCCCCTGGCAAAGGCAGTTCTTTTTAGTGTTGATGAGCGTGTATGGCTAACGGTATGGCCGGGGCCGTACCATTTTTGGCAAATACTGTTCTCCCGCTTTGTTCTGGCCGCATACGCACGGAGCGGATCAGGTGGATATGCCTTTCCTTACTCGTGCGATTGCAACATGCGGCTGCGAGCCGACATGTCATCATGTTATACCAACAGGAGCGGTAAGGTACATATCTTAACGAACTTTTATAACACTTCTTTTTTACAGATTGTAAAATATTACAGCTGTTTTTTACCGTTACGTCATTACAGATCCCCTGCTTGAACAGTCAGGGGCTGCGCCACTGGACACCATCGGAAAGACCGCAGGCCATAGCGCTACGCTTGCTCAATACGCTGAGTTTGGCGGATAAGGAGAGACTTCGATTAGAAAAGAAAATCAGGGGAAGGAAGAAAGCAGGAATAAAACATGCAATACTGGCCGCCCAAGAACGCGGCGCCGCAACTATTGCACCAAGGGCCTGCCAGTTTTGTGATTTATAATGACAAGCGACGTCACAACTTTGCAGTACGGCATAATATCCTGCAAAAGCTTTTCCATATCTTCAATTTCAGGCACAGCTGCCTTGGCAATAAAATTATTTTCTCCAGTTACGGAATATAATTCAATAATTTCATCTCTATCTAAGATTTTAAGCATTTCTGCCACTGATAGTTTTATATTACTGATATGCATAAAGCTGCATACGGGCCTGCCTATTTTTTTCAATGAAAAAACGGCGCTAAACTTTTCAACAATCCCCTCTTCCAAAAATCTGTTAATACGTTTTATGATACTTGGCCTGCTGATGTGAACGGCTCTAGCCAAATCAGCATTGGACACTCTGGAGTTATTTTCCAGTATAGCAAGAATATTTCTATCTATCTTGTCTAACATGAGTGCCTCTTTTTAATAAACTTGTTCACACATGCGCGCTAACCAACTAATTTCTTTAAAAATATACAATAAATACAAACACTACATCTGAGATACATCAAATATAGATCATATACATAGAACATCAAATTTTTAATACCACTACCATACTGACAAAAAGCAGACTTTTGCAACAACATTCTCCCAGTGCTCCTTCGCAATAAAAATAACAGTCACCTTGCCCGAAATTGTGAGCATGGTCACAGATTGCAAGGGGGTTTTGTGTTGTACACTGAACTTACGCCCGCTACACTGCGCCTGCATCCTCAAGGCAGCCGCACGTCTGCCCGGACACACCCCCCCAGCCGGGAAAACAGGAGGCTTTATGACAAACCGACAGCACGACGCTCACTTCGACTCCTTTGCGAGCGAAGAGGCTTCGCAGCACGCCACAGTGGCTGATGCCCTGTGCACGGGGCTGTTGAGCGCCCTTACGCCAAATGAAAGAGATGCGTTGTCCCGCCACGCGCGCCTGCAAACTTTTGCTCCCGGCGTTGCCCTCTTTCAGGAAGGAGACGAAAACGCTGACGCCATGCTGGTGCTGTCCGGTCTGGTCAAGCTGTGCCGCCACAGCAGCCAGGGCAAGGAATGTGTATTACACCTCGTGCATACCGGAAAATTTTTGGACGCTGGCGTGCTCTTTTATGAAGGGGGCCTCCCCATATCGGCAGTGGCCCTGCAACCCACCACGGTTCTGAGCCTCAACCGCAGGGCTTTTTTGCATACGCTTGAAAACAATGCGCCTTTGGCCGTCAGTCTGCTGGGGGCCATGAGTCTGCGCCAGCGCCTGCTCATCACCAAGATCGCAGGGTCGCAAGGGCGCATATCTGTGGCAGGGCGTGTTGCCGCATGGCTCTTGCACCGCTCAAAAATGGAAAAAAGTGCTACGCTGCGGCTGGGCGTCACTCAGGAAATACTGGCCCGCCTTATGGGCATCAGCCGCGAAAGCCTCAGCCGTGAGCTTTCGGCACTTTCCTCAGCGGGCATCATTGACCACAAGCGCCGCAGCATCACTCTTCTGGATCACGACGCCCTGGTACAACGCGCCCAAGGGTAACGCAGCTTAATTTGAGTATTTTTACTTGGCAGCGCCCTTCGCTGGTGCGATCAGACTCTGCCTACGAAACACAGGCACAGCCAGTTCACGCGGTAAAACACCGCAATATATGCTGTATGTTTTGAAAATACATATTCGCAAAAATACAGTGCTCCAAAAGTGCAGATACTCCATTGAGAATCACATCTCCACAGGGCTACAGTTAACGATTACTTGATTAAATGAGATATGCTCGGGCAAAAGGCATATTCAATTTTAAATTGCAGGTACTGAAAATGCTCCGGTCAATCAGAATAATACACGACGCCACCCGTAAAATCGGCGCAAGTGGCTTCACATCCCGCCGCGCGGCCAGTCCTTTACAAAACGGGCTCAGGTAGAAACCATGCGAGCCTGTATCGTCTACTCATCCTGCACTGGCAATACCCGCAAAGTGGCGGAAGCGATGGCCGAAGCGTCCGGTTTGCCGTGTTATGCCTTGCGTCATGCCCCGGACCCGCAAGACTATGATTTGCTGGCTGTGGGCTTTTGGGTGCGCAAAGGCCTGCCCGACGCACGGGCCCAACGTTATATACAGAGCATTCAGGGTAAGAACATCTTTTCTTTTGGCACACTTGGCGCGTTGCCCCAGTCAGAACACGCCATGCGTTGCCAGCGCGCCGCCAGAGCGTTACTGGAAGAAGGCGGCAACACTGTGCTGGATGAATTTTTGTGCCAGGGCAAGGTGAATCCCCAGGTTGTGGCAGCATCGCAACGCAAGGGAACCCACCCGATGACCGCAGCCCGGCAGGAGCGGCTGCAAGAAGCCGCCCGCCATCCCGATGCAAACGACTTACAGACGGCCAGCCAACGCTGGCTGTACTGCCTGACAGCGGCCCGCGCCGCCTTTCACCAATAAGGAGCTACTCATGCGCAGATCAAAAAGCGAATGTAACGAACCAGCCTTTTTTGACGAAGTGTTCACCGCTGCCGACGAGCTGTTTCTCGCCATGCACGACGGCGACTATCCCTATGTGCTGCCCCTGAACTTTGTCCGTCAGGGGCAGGCTCTCTATCTTCACTGCGCCCTTGAAGGTCACAAGATGGACTGCATCCGGCAAAATCCCCGCGTGGCTTTTACCCTTGTTACGGATGTGACCATTCACCGCGAAAAATCCACCACCTATTTCAAGTCACTTTGCGGCAAGGGCCAGGCCTGTATTGTTGAGGACGAGGCTGAAAAAGGCCGCGCCCTGGACGCTATTGCCCAGCGCTACGCCGCCCTGTGCCCCCAGCCAACCCCAACGGCCAGCATACAACGCACAGCCGTTGTGCGCATAGACATAGAAGAGTTGGTGGGCAAGCGTAGACTGCCTTCTGGAACAGCTTAAAAAGTGCCGTCACGAGCGCCGCTCCGGTTGTCTCTGCATTGAACGCCCCCCTTTGTTCCGGTTAGGCCCCCAAGGGCAACTCCGGCATAAAAGGCCCGTTCCCCTGCTGTGACAAGGAAATGCAACTCGTGACGGCACCGTCCAGAGCAGATAACCTTTGAGATACACGTATTCTCAAAAGTTACGAAGCGCCGGTTACTGCGTCTGACCGCGCAAGTGCTGACCGGGCTGTTCCAGCAGCGTTTACGCCTCTACGGCAGACGCTTGAGAGATGACAGCACGGCGGCAGAGGCAGCCCGGCAAATCGCAACGCACTGACGAATTATCATAACATTTTGTTTTTAAAGGAAGTCTGACATGGGCGGAACTTCCCGTCTTATCCCCTTGCCAAGTTTTCTGGCTTTCATGCTGGCTGGCGCGCACTTCTGGCGCGCAGACTGGCCTTCGCTAACCGTCGGCTGCGGCATAACGGCCTTGCTGGCCTGGACGCGGTTTGCCTGGGTGCGCCAACTCTTGCTGCTGACCCTGCCCCTGTTGGCTGCCCGCTGGATATGGACCACGGCACAATTCGTACAGATTCGGCAACTTTTGGAGCAGCCTTGGCAACGCCTTGCCGTCATTCTCTTGTCGGTTGCCCTGTTTACTGTTCTGGCCGCCCTGCTTTTACTCCGTCAAAAAGCGATTCAGTGGTATTGCCGCAAAGAAGGCACTGCAAACGCGCAAACAGGAGCCATGATTGTATGTCTGGCCCTGCTGCTGCCCGTGTGGTTCATGAACCCGCAACTGCTGGTGCTGGAACGCTTCATTCCTCAGGGCGGCCTGGTACAGATAACACTGGCTGCCCTGTGGGCCGTACTGGCGGCAGGCTGGCTTGCCGACCGTCAGCAGGCTCCCCGCGCCCGCATGCGCCTTTGGCGATTGTTTTCTCTGGTCTTTTTCGGCCAGTTGGTGTTGGGCCTTGCTGTGGAGAGCCGCTTCTTGCTCACAGGCAGTCTGCATTTGCCCGTGCCGGGGCTCATCGCGGCAGGGCCAATCTACCGGGGCGGCGGCTGGTTTATGCTTGGCCTTTTTGGCCTCTCTACCCTGCTTGTAGGCGCGGCCTGGTGCAGCCAGCTGTGCTACTTCGGCGTATGGGACGCCACTGCGGCCCAAAAATCCAAAAGCAGCCCGGCCCCGGCCTGGTTGCCCCGCCTGCGTCTGGCCATGCTGGCCCTGACCTTGATCACGGCACTGGCACTGCGGTTTACAGGCGCGTCCACTGTAGCGGCCCTTTCATGCGGCCTTTTGCTCGGCTTGCTGCTTCTGCCCTGCGCGCTCCTGATCAGCCGTGCCCGCGGGTATGCATCCTACTGCCGCGGCCTTTGCCCATTGGGCCTTCTGGGGCAGTGGCTGGGGCGCATGTCTCCCTGGCGCATACACCGCATTGGCCCGTGCTGTAGGTGCCACGCCTGTATCCGCGTATGCCGCCAAGGCGCAATGACAGAAAAAACGCTTGAAAGCGGCACACCCACAACGGCCTGCCATCTCTGCCGTGACTGCGCGAATGTATGCCCCAAGCAAGCATTGGCAGTGACGTGGTTCGGGCGTGTATCAAGCGCGGCCTGGGCCGGAAGCGCTTTTACCGCCTTGCTGGCGGGCCTGCATGCGGCCTTTCTGTTCATGGCACGCATCTGAATACGGGAATGGTAAATAACAAGGATATGCAATGACACGTATTCTGAACCGCATTCGCACAAGTCAGGCTCAAGCCCGTGTGGGCTGGAATGAAATTTTCTGGGCGTGGTCGGGCAGTTGTCTTTCCATCGCCTGCCTTGCCCTGCTGGAAAGGGTCTGCGCGCAGGAGTGGAACCTGCCCCTGCTTATCGGTTCCTTCGGGGCGTCCGCCGTGCTGGCCTTCGGCGCGCCCCACAGCCCGTTGGCACAACCGCGAAACCTTGTGGGTGGCCACGTTTTTTCCGCCTTTGTGGGGGTAAGCAGCCAGGCCATGCTGGGCGCAGAGCCCGTGCTGGCTGCGGCCCTGGCCGTTTCCACCGCCATCGCCCTCATGCATATGACCCAGACCCTGCACCCTCCAGGTGGAGCCACGGCGCTTATTGCCGTTATTGGCGGCCCCGGCATTCACGACATGGGCTACTGGTATGTCTTGCTGCCCTGCGGCGCAGGAGCCGTATGTATGCTGGTGCTGGCCCTGGCCGCCAACAATCTTGCAGCCAGAAAAAAATATCCTGTTTTCTGGTGGTAAAGCATTCGTGTTTTGCCGTTGAACTACAAAATGCGTTTTCCGTTAAATAGCATCAGTAATACTGCCTCTGTAACAGAGGCGGCCACACTTGCCACACCTCACCAAAAAGAGTAGCCATATATTTTTTCAGCATTTGGTGAGGTTGCAACACATGTCGAGCAATTCCCCCGCTTCCCCCCTGGCGGAGGGCCTGCGCCGCGCACTGCCCATTGTACTTGGGTACACGCCGGTGGGCTTCGCTTTTGGCGTCCTGGCAGTCAAAAACAACATCCCTCCGTCTTTGGCTGTGGCCATGTCCGTACTCATGTTTTCCGGGTCCGGCCAGTTTGTTTTTGCGGGCATGTGGGGCGCGGGCGCGGGCACGCTGTCCATTATGGCGGCAGTTTTTATCGTGAACCTGCGGTATTTGCTTCAATCAGCGGCGGAATCTCCGTGGCTGGCTGGCCTGCCGCAGTTTCAGCGGTTTTTGCTGGGCCTGGGTCTCACGGACGAAACCTTTGCCGTACACGTTACAGCCTTTCAAAACGGCTGGAAGCGCAATCTCACCACACTCTTTGCCTGCAATCAGACGACACAGATCGCCTGGGTGGGCGGCAGCGCCATTGGCGCTTTTTGCGGCGAGCTTGTTACCGACGTAAAACCGCTCGGCCTGGATTACGCCCTCACGGCCATGTTTCTGGCCCTGCTGGTGCCTCAGTGCGTCAGTCGCCTGCATGTGCTGATTGCCCTCTTTACCATGACGCTTTCCATCGCCCTCAAGGTTTCGGGCATGAGCCAGTGGAACATCGCAGTGGCCACGGTGGTGGGCGCGAGCCTTGGCACGGCCCTGCTTTTGTACAGGGATAAAAAAGAAGCCGCGTATACCGGGCATGATGAAGCCAGCACGCCGCAATGCGATCACAACGCTTCGGGCGCAGACCAAAAGAATATTGAGCGGAGCACGGCGCGGGATGAAAGCCGGAGCAATTCCCGCATGCAGACCGAAACAGGCCGGATGACGGCAAATCCTGACGAGGCAAACTCATGACCGAAGCAGGCTGGCTCGATAACCACCTTGTTCTCATTTTGTGCATTGCGGGCAGCACCATCGTAACCCTGTTGCCCAAAATTCTGCCTGTGACCTTTCTGCGGGGCGACAATCTGCCCCCGGCACTGCGGCATTGGCTGTCCTTCGTGCCGGTGGCCGTTATGGCCGCTCTTGTGGGTCCCGATGTCTTTATTTATGAAGGGCAGTTCAACCCCGGCCCGTCCAACCTCTTTCTTATGGCGGCCCTGCCCGCCCTTGTGGTGGCATGGTGGAGCAAAAATTACTTTCTGACCATTGTTGTGGGCATCGGGCTGGTGATACTGGCCCGCTACACAGGCCTGTACTGATGAACGCCAGCGAAACAAGCAAGCCTTCGTCTGCGCAGCCTCCGGCTTTGCGCAAGCGCCGCAAGCCTGCCCCGGCTTTTGCCGCGCCGCAGCACAGTGGCCACCTGTTGGTTCGTCTGGCCCCTCACGACACGGCCATGTTCCGGTTTTTGCTCGAAGCTTACGACCACACAGCCTATTTTACAGTGCTGGAACCCAAAACTGCTTTGCTCAAAATTGTCTTTTCTCCGCATCTTGAAAAAGAAGCGCGAACAGCGCTTGACGAGATGACCCGAAGCCTGCCCTTTAGCATTGAAGAGTGGCCCGTTGTCTGCCGCCCCCAGGAGTGCAAAAAGGCTTTGAGATAGCCGCGTTTTCTGTTATGACTGCCCTGTTGCGGGAGAACGGGCCCGGGGTGGCCCGGTCCCGTTTTTTCGCGCCCGCGCAGTGGGCGCTCCCTTGCACAATCTCCCGGCAAACAGGCCGGTTATCAAGACGAAGGCGGACAAATGTCACCGACATACAAGAGAGTTTTGCTCAAACTGAGCGGCGAAGCCTTGGCGGGCACCAATAAAACTGGCATCAGCCCCGATACCGTGGCCGAAATCTGCCGTGAAATCGGCACGGTTCTCGCTATGGGTGTGGAGATGGCCCTGGTCATAGGCGGGGGCAATATCTTTCGCGGGCTTTCGGGTTCCGCCAAGGGTATGGAGCGCTCATCAGCCGACTATATGGGCATGCTGGCCACAGTGCTGAACGCCCTGGCCGTACAGGACATGCTGGAAAAGCAGGGCTATCCTACCCGCGTGCTTTCCGCCATCACCATGCAGGAAGTATGTGAACCCTTCATCCGCCGACGTGCCCTGCGCCATATGGAAAAAGGCCGCGTGGTCATCTGCGCGGCAGGTACGGGCAATCCCTACTTCACCACCGACACCACGGCAGTGCTGCGCGGCATGGAACTGAAGTGCGATGCCATCATCAAGGCCACCAAGGTGGACGGCATCTATGACAAAGACCCTGCCAAGTACAGCGACGCCGTAAAGTTTGAAACCATCACGTATGATGAAACCCTGGCCCGCCATCTTGGCGTTATGGACGCAACGGCCTTTGCCCTGGTACGCGACAACAATATACCCATTGTTGTCTGCCGCATGTTTGGCGGCGACATCAGGCGTGCCGTCATGGGCGAACCCGTGGGCACCATAGTACGCAACAACTAGACGGGTCGATCATAACAGCCTTATCTGGCTATAAAAAATCTGCTGCCACGCAGCAAATGCTCCGCCATATTTTGCCCCGCAGGAGCCTTTCAGTGAAAGACGCGGTGCAATGGTTGAAATGCCACAGAATATTCAGCGGCGCGGATGTGTAACCGTTCGTGCCGCAATGTCTGACATTTCAAAAGTCAGACGTACAGATCTTTCGCAAAGGGAGGCGCAGCGCCATCCCCACAGGAACAGGCCGCAGGCCGCAGCCCCAAGGAGAATATTTATGGATATCGACAGCATCCTTTTTGATGCCGAAGAACGCATGGAAAAAGCCCTTGCCGCTCTTGACCGCGAGTTTACCAAACTGCGTACGGGACGCGCCACCACCGCACTTGTGGACGGCATCAAGGCCGACTACTATGGTACCCCCACCCCCATCAGCCAGATGGCCTCGGTTGCCGTGCCCGACAGCCGCACCCTGACCATTCAGCCCTGGGACAAGGGCGGCATCGCCCTGATTGAAAAGGCCATTCTGAAGTCAGACCTGGGTCTTACCCCGGTTAACGACGGCAAGGTCATTCGCATTGTCATGCCCCCCCTTACCGAAGAACGCCGCAAGGAACTTGGCAAAGTGGCCCGCAAGTACAGCGAAGACGGCAAGGTGGCCGTGCGCAACGTACGCCGCGACGCCAACGACAGCCTGAAAAAGCTGGAAAAAGACAAGACCATTACCGAAGACGATCAGAAGCGCGCTACCGAAGACGTGCAGAAGCTCACGGACAAGTACGTGGCTGATGTGGACAAGAAGTGCGCCGCCAAAGAAAAGGAAATTATGGAAATCTAACCGTGAGCGGAAGTTTCCGCCACGGGCCGCCGCCTGCCACGCCCGAAAGGGCTGGGCGGGCGCGGCGCTGTCTGCCCGCGCACATCTGGTTTGCAGGCGTGCATTGGACAAAACAACACCGCAGGGACACTTTTTGTACAGGCTGAAAGCATGACGCAACAAAGCACGCCCCCATCCGGCCAGCCCATAGCCAGAACTCCCGATACGGATCCCGAGCCTCAGGCCGGGCCGCAAACGGAACTTTCGCTGGAGCAATTGCCCGCCCATCTTGCCATTATTATGGACGGCAACGGACGTTGGGCTCAGGCCCGCAACCTCCCGCGCGAGGCTGGGCACAAGGCGGGCGCCGAAGCCGTGCGCGCGGTGGTGACAGAGTGCCGCAGAATAGGCATTCGCTACCTGACGCTCTACACTTTTTCCAGCGAAAACTGGAACCGCCCCAAAACGGAAATCAGCGCTCTGTTCACCCTGTTGCTTGATTTTTTGCGTCAGGAACTGCCCCGGCTTGAAGAGCAAGGCATTGCCCTCAAGGTGCTGGGCGATCTTGACGGCCTGCCCCTGGCGCAACGCACGGCTTTACGCCACGCCATAAAGCGCACCGCTGCCGGGCCGCACATGACCCTGAATCTGGCTCTCAACTATGGCTCACGGGCAGAGCTGATCCGCGCGGTTCAATCTTTTCTGCGCGAAGGCACACGCCCCGAGGACGTTACCGAGGAAAGCCTGGCCCAACGCCTCTACACTGCCGGGCAACCCGACCCGGACCTGCTCATCCGCACCAGCGGCGAGCAACGTCTGAGCAACTACCTGCTTTACCAGTGCGCCTACAGTGAATTGTATTTCACCCCCACGCCCTGGCCCGACTTTGACGCCACGCAATTGCGTATGGCACTGGAAGCCTATGCCGCGCGATCGCGCCGTTTCGGCAAAACACAGGAGCAAATTGATGCCCATTGAACCCACCGCCAATCCCATCGACATCCGCCGCATTATAACAGGCGTGGCTCTTGCCGCAGTGCTGTTGCTGGTGCTCTGGCTGCGGGGCTGGCCCCTGCTGTTCGTCATTCTGCTGGTTTCCGCTCTGGGACTTTGGGAGTTTTTTTCGTTGTTCTGGGGGCCCACCGGACGCATTCCCAGCCGTGTTTGCGCCATTGCGCTGGGGTGGGGCATGCTGTGCCTTACCTGGATGCACCGCCCGCAAGACGCCCTTGTGTTTCTTGGCGCGGGTTTCGTGCTCTCAGCCATGAGCTTTCTCTTCAGGTGGGATGTGCTTGAAGAGGAAAACGCCTTTGTCTCCAGCGGCATCTTTATGGCAGGTCTGGCCTATGTGCCCCTGCTGCTGTTGCCGGCAACCTATCTTTCCACCACCAAGCTCATCTTTGTCATTGCTGCTGTTGCCGTGTCGGACACCGCAGCGTATTTCGTTGGTACGCGCTTTGGACACCACAAACTGTGGCCCCGCGTAAGCCCCAAAAAAAGCTCCGAAGGCGCGGTGGGCAGCCTTGTGGCCTGCGTTATATTCTGCGCCATTTACGGCGAAGTATACGGCAAAACTGGCTGGTTTTCCTTTGCGCTTCTGGGTATCGCGGTCAACGCCTTTGCCCAGGTGGGCGACCTTTTTGAATCCGCCCTCAAGCGCTCGGTCAATGTAAAGGATTCCGGTCATCTGCTGCCCGGGCATGGCGGCGTTCTGGACAGGGCTGACAGTTTGCTGTTCGCCATGCCGATGGTGGCCGTTGTGGACCAGTGGTTTTTCTTCTTTTAAACGTCTTTGCCTGCGAGACTGCCCTTTCGTGAATGGCCTTGGCCGTAGTGAACGGCAGTCTCGCATGTTTTGCCAGCTCTAACGGTATATGTTCGCCTTGGGGAAATGCAGCAGCCTTCCAGTTACACGCCTCAAAACCTACTGCCTCCCGCTGACGCGGCATGCCAGTATGAATATCTTGCCAGCCCCGCTGGAGCCGTAATAAAATTTTGGCTTCCGGCGTGGGGCGAACAGTACTCTGAGGCGGCCCATAAACAGGGCCGCTTGAATTTTCCAAGAGCAGACTTATTTTTCTCACTGGTGCAAGCCGCCTGCCCATGCCCGCAGGATAAAAACACGGCGATAACCCACAGGATGCAGACATGGCAGAACTCTGGCCGGGTCAAGGCGGCCCATCCACAGACTATATTTCCGGCTCGCCAAGCGCCGCATGGCGCAACACATGGCCGCGTGGTCTGGTAATACTCGGATCAACGGGCTCCATCGGACGCAGCGCCCTGGCCGTGGTTGAAAGCCATCCAGAGGCTTTTCGCATTGAAGGTCTGGCCTGCGCCCGGCAGGTGGAGCGCCTTGCCGAACAGGCCGCCCGCTGGCGTCCGTCCCATCTGGCAGTGCTGGATGAAGAAGCCGCAGCCAGGTTGAAGCCCCTTCTGCCGCAGGGCTATGCGCCCACTATTTTAATCGGCCGTGAAGGCTATGCCCAGCTGGCCGCCTTGCCCGAAGCCGGCACCGTGCTTTCCGCCCAGGTGGGCGCAGCCGGGCTGGACGGCACCCTGGCCGCCGCCCTGGCAGGCAAGGTCATTTGCCTTGCCAACAAGGAGTCGCTGGTTCTGGCGGGCGATCTGGTGCGACGCGTCTGCGCCAGCACCGGGGCCGTCATTTTGCCCGTGGATTCTGAACACAATGCCATATTTCAGTGTCTGGCCGGACGCGGGCAGGAAGTAAGCCGCCTTATCCTTACGGCCAGCGGCGGGCCTTTTCGGGGGCGCAGCCGTGATGACCTGCGCAACATAACCCCGGCGCAGGCGCTCAAGCATCCCAACTGGAGCATGGGCGCGAAAATTAGCATCGACTCCGCAACTCTTATGAACAAAGGCCTTGAAGTTATTGAGGCTTATCATTTGTATGGGGTGCCCGCCGAGCGCATCAAGGTGCTTGTGCACCCGCAGTCGGTGATCCATTCGCTGGTGGAGTTTGAAGACGGAACCCAGCTTGCCCAGCTTGGCACGGCAGATATGCGCCTTGCCATTGCCAGCTGCCTGCTCTGGCCCCGCTGCCTGCCTGTTGGCGTGCCGCCCCTTGACCTTACGGCCACGGCCCTGACTTTTCACGAACCGGACACCGACGTTTTTTCCTGTCTTGATCTGGCGCGCCAGTCTCTTGCCCAGCGCGGAGGCCGCTGCGTTGTTTTGAACGCTGCCAACGAGGCCGCTGTTGAGCTTTTCCTTGAAGGCAAATGTGCCTTCCTTGACATTCCCCGGCTGATAAAAGCCGCTCTTAAGGCGCACGACGCCAGCGAGCCCGGCCATCAGTCTTTCTGTGCCCCGTTGAAGCAGGACGCGCCCGTGGCTTCTGACCACATGGCCGCCCTGAAAAACGAGGCCCATACCCTGGCGGAGCGCCTCACGCGCCTTGACCGCCAGAGCCGCGAGCTTGTACGCAATCTCGCCCGCGACGGAGAACCCGCATGCTGATTACCATTATAGCTGTATCCCTTGTTCTTGGCGGCCTTATCTTTTTCCACGAACTGGGGCATTTTGCCGTGGCCCGCAGCCTGGGCATGGGTGTTTCCACCTTTTCCCTCGGCTTTGGTCCCAAGATTCTCAAACACAAATGGGGCAAGACGGAATATGCCCTGTCCCTGGTTCCCCTGGGCGGCTACGTCGCCTTGGTTGGCGAACAGGATGACAGCGAACTGCCCGAAGGCTTCACCAAAGAAGAAAGCTTTTCCTTGCGCCCTGCCTGGCAGCGCCTGCTTGTAGTCGCTGCCGGGCCTGTGGCCAATATGTTGCTGGCCTGGCTTTTGTGCTGGATACTGGCCTTTGGCTGGGGCACGCCCCAACTGCTGCCCCAGGTGGGCGGTCTGGTGGAAAATGGCCCTGCGGCCAAGGCTGGCGTACAGGCTGGCGATACCATTGTGAGCATTGACGGCCAGGCCATTAATGACTGGGGAGACATGACCCACGCCATTGCCCGCAGCGACGGTCAGCCACTCAGCATCGTTCTGCAACGTCCGGCCAAGATTGCCGTCACGGCCCCTGAAGGCGAGTCTCAGGCAGATCACGACGCCGCCCCTGCGGATTCCGCTGGCGTGGCATCAGGTCAGGGTAGCGCGCCAGCCACCATGCTGACGGTTGAAATCACACCCGAAATGTCTGTGCGCAAAACAATTTTTGGCGAAGATGAAAAAGCCTGGCTTGTGGGTATTCGCAATACTGGCGCGGTGCGGCTTGTGGAACACGGATTCTGGGGTTCGGCGGGTGCCGGAGCGGCCCAGGCTTCCGACATGCTTGCCCTCACATGGAAAAGTTTTGTAAAGCTTATAGAAAGGGTGGTTCCCCTTGATCAGGTGGGTGGCCCCATCATGATCATGCAGATGGTGAGCAAACAGGCTCATGAAGGTATTGCGGGAGTACTGGCCCTGGCGGCGCTCATCAGCATCAACCTTGGGGTACTGAACCTCCTGCCCATCCCCGTGCTTGACGGCGGCCAGATCGTCTTTTGCCTGTGGGAAATGATTTTCCGCCGCCCCATCAACGCCAGGGTGCAGGAATACGCCATGCGGGCAGGTCTGGCCCTGCTGGTTGGCCTCATGCTGCTGGCCACCTACAATGACATCTGGCGCATCGTAAAGGGTGCGGGCTGGTTTGGGAGCGGGTCATGAGCGCATACTCCACCGGGCTTGAGCTTATTCTCAATGCGGCTGAAGGCGTACTGCAAGTTGTCGTTACCGACGATGAAAAGCCGCTTTGTTCCCAGCAGTGGCACAGAGCCGACCGCGCCACTGAAATTCTGGCCCCGGCGCTGGAAAATCTTTGCGCCGCACTGGACATAAAACCCAACAGCTTTCGCCGCATGGCCTGCGTGCGCGGCCCCGGTTCCTTCACAGGCATACGCCTTGTGCTGGCAACAGCCGCAGCCCTGCGCAGAACAGGAAATGCCCAGGTGGCCGGGCTTGATTACATGCAAGCCCTTGCCACCACGGCAGTGCTGCGCGCCCAGCTTCTTTTCGGCACAACCATCTGGGTGCTCACCCATGCCCGGCGCAACCTTGTGCACTGCCAGTCTTTTCTGTCATACGGGCCGATGATTCCTGCGCAGGCACTAGCCCCTGTGGACCTTTGCACCCCGCAGGAAGCCCTGGAGCGCATCTTGGCCAGCCGCACGGCTCCCCTGCCCGCAGGAGTGCCCGAAGGCAGCCGCGTCGTATGGGTCTGCGGCAGCGGTCTTGAGCGTAATGCCGCTGTTTTCAGTCCGCTGGATCTTCTGCGCCCGTCGCCAGGCGGCGCACAGCACCAAACTGATGGCGGCGCTCCGGTCACGACACTCGATGAACTCACAATTCCAGATATCAATGCCCTTTGCCTCCTGGCCCGGCATGGCGATTATGCCGACGCGGACATAGAACCTCTTTATGTACGCCCCTGCGATGCGGTGGAAAATCTGGCCCAATTGGCCCCGCGTCTGGGCCTCACAGGCGAAGAGGCCACCACAACGCTGGAGCATATGCTGCACCGCCCGCCCAAAAGCGACATCTAGCTTTTCCACTTCAGAGCATTGGAACTTTGAACAGCTTTACGGGGAGGGACCTTTTGCCAAAGGGTCTCCGCCCCAACATCCCCCCCCAATACTCCTATTTTTATTCCTGTAAATTTCAGGAGTCTCTTCATTTGAAGCGAGCATTTCACATGCAAAGGGTTCAGGAGTTACTCTGCTTCAAGTAAATCTGCTTTTAAATTACAAGTAGTTATATAATTGCGATTTTACGGTTCAAGCCTGTTCGCGCCGGACCTTTGCTCTTTGGCGAGATGGACGGTGAAAATTGCACGCAAGCGCGACGCAAACCATCCGCCGCGTGCTTCATTTGAATGTAAACCTGAACTTGCGGCCATCCTTTGATGGCACCTTTTCAAAACACCTATATAATTAGCTGAAATATTAATACATTTATAAAAACAGGATTGCTTCAACGGCCAGCACCATACCAACATACCTCACCAGTTTGTTTTGCTGCCCGGTCGATGGTTCGGGTAGTTAGCCCGGTGCCATTTTAAAGTAACATGGGGACTATCCTGTTGCGCGTGGTCCGCTTTACCAGAAAAAATTAGATATTTAGCCGTTCGGATTTCAACCCGTTTTGGGTGACAATCGGATCGCCTAATTTAAACCGCATAGCCGATAAATTAACCCGATATTGCCTCTTTAGTGTTTCTCTAGAAAAATATTGCTGCTAACTGTTTGTAATAAAAAATATTATCAGTTTGACACAGAAGTTTTTATTGCGGTATATTCTCCGCACCAAGAAAAGGCATCCCCTGACAGAGGCTGACAGGTTCAGTGCGCAAGGCGCATTTACCGTCATTGGAGGGTCTCCAGGGTCAGGACCACGGGCGTGGTCCGTTCGCACCGCGAACAGCCTCGAACAGTAACCAAGGAATGATCATGAAGTATTCACGCTGGCCTTCCATGCTGGCTGTTGCGGTTGCATGTATGTTGTTGACCGCCCCCATGAAAGCCGACGCGGCTTCAGCAAGCTCTCCTTCTGCCAATATCTCTTCCAGCTCTTCTTCGAGTGACGCGTCAAAAGCTTCCCGGAAATCCGAGTCGCGCTCTGCCAAGTCTGATAAGTCGCAGAAATCTAAAAGTTCCGGCAAATCAGAAAAGTCAGCAGTATCTGGCAAATCGTCCAAATCTGAGAAATCGTCCAAGTCTGCCAAAAGCAGTAAATCCTCCAAGTCTTCAAAAAAAGACCAGCAGGTTTCTGAGAACAGCACCGACAGCCGCGACATCTGGCTCAAGCGCGCTCAGGAAAGTGAAGTTTTCACGGGCAAAGCCTCCTGGTACGGACGCGATTTCCACGGCGGCTCCACTGCCAGTGGCCTCAACTATGACATGTACACCTTTACTGCCGCTCACCGCACCCTGCCTATGGGCACTGTTGTGCGCGTGACCGATCAGGAAAATGGCAAGAGCGTCATGGTTTGCGTAACGGACCGTGGCCCCTTTGTGCGCGGCCGCATCATCGACCTTTCCTTTGCAGCCGCCCAGCAGCTTGATCTTAGCAGACGCGGCGTGGGCAAGGTTGAACTGGAAGTGGTCAGCGATGAAAGCGGCACGCCGCTGCATGCCGATCAGGCCTACTATGTGCGCTACAATGCGGCTATGGGCGATGAACGCATTGGCCCCTTCCGGGCATTTGCTGACGCCGCGGCCATGCATGAAGCCTTGCGCCAGGCACACCCCGAAGCGGAAGTTGTGCTGGACCAGTCCCGTTAGCGCAGCCTGACATAAAGGATGTATCGCCAACGGTGCGCAGCTTGGCCCACCGCCGCAATGCGGCCAGGATTCAGCCCAAAACCACATTTTTGGCTGGATGCCTACGGTGGATGAAAAACATCAACGCCAATCTGCTCTGGTACGGCGAACTTCGGCCCAACATTTTTTGGCATTGACGCGGCACAGCTCTGCCATTTCAGGGGGCAAACCTCTTCGGCCCATTTTTGACCGACGCCCCAAAAAACTGAACAGAACCGCGTTTGCCAGCATACTTCAACGGCCCGCCCTGCATTGCAGGTGGCGGGCCGTATTTTATTTTTTCACTCAAACAGGCAACCTCTCGGAAAAGCAGAAGAACAATAGTAACAAATGTTTTTTCCTAACCTCCTTGCCCCGCTTACCTTTCTTCGTTATTCAGGTGTCAGCGCACCTGCGCATAAAGAAGGATGTCATGGGTTTCTTTTTCAGTCTGCTGTCGTCGGCCACCTTTGGACTCATCCCCCTTTTCAGCCTGCCGCTCATGGCTCAGGGGCTGTCTCCCGCCACGGTGCTTTTTTACCGTTTTTTCATTGCCACCATAGTTCTGGGAATACTGCTTTTGCTTCGCGGCGAGCGCTTTCACACCTCAGGCCGCAACTTGCTCAAACTGGCGGGCATGAGCCTCATGTATTCACTGGCTGCCCTGCTTTTCATGCAGGCTTTCAAGCATTTGCCCAGCGGTGTTGTGGCCACCCTGCATTTTTCCTATCCGGTCATGGTCATGCTCATCATGATAGCGTTTTTTCATGAGCGCTTCTCTACTGTCACAGCCATAGCCATTACCCTTGCCATTGCGGGGGTATATCTGCTGGGCAATGGCGAAGCCACCGGATCCAGCGGCACTGCGGGATTTGCAGGCATGAGCATGCTTGGCCTTACGCTGGCTCTTGTGTCGGCCTTGTGCAATTCGCTGTACATCACAAGCATCTATACTGCTGGCCTTACCAACATCACGGGCCTGATGCTGACCTTTTACGTTATGGCCTTTGGCGCGCTGTGCTCCCTGATCAATTCACTGGCTACCAACAGCTTTCAAATGCTTTCCAGTTGGCGCGAATTACTGTTGGCCGTGCTGCTGGCGCTGGTCACAGCAGTGCTTTCCAACTTCACTCTCATTCTGGCAGTGCAGCGCATTGGCTCAACCCTTGCCTCGGTTCTGGGTGTTATGGAGCCAGTTACCGCTGTTATTGTAGGCATACTGGTTTTCAACGAGCCTTTCAGCCTGCCTCTGGTTATGGGTATTGCTCTTATTGGTTCTTCCGTTGTGCTAATCATGCTGGGCGAGCACATTCGGCAGCTGATGACCAAACGTAAGGCCGCAAAACAACACGGGGCTTCCTCAGATAAAGCGGATTAACTTTGAGGTTATATATTCTCTGAGGTTACGGCACGCCCGTATGCGTTTAACAGCGCAAATAACGCCTACGCCTCAGCGGCGGGTGACTGCTCACGCAACCACATGAGCATTTCAAAGGTAAAATGCGCTAGCTGAAACCCCTTCCATATCTGGCTGATTTTTCAGCGCGATATTACAAAACAAAGCCGCCTCCGCCATTCAAGGGTGTTCCCTGAATGCCGGAGGCGGCCATGCATACTTCAATATTCTCGCAATATCAGGCCAAGCCCGCCGTCTTTGCTTCTTCAAACCAGTTGCCAAAGCTTTCCAGCGCCCGGGCCGAATACAGGGCTTTGCGGTCTTTTTTGCGCGCTCTTTCTCCCAGCTCCGGCATAAGGCCAAAATGGGCGTTGGACGGCTGAAACCGCTTCACGGGGGTGCTCAGGTGGTTGAGCAAAGCGCCAAGGGCGCTTTCGACCGGAGGCCGGGGCAAGGCAATGCCGCGAGCACGCGCGTCCAGCAGCATGGCCAGCCACAATCCGCTGGCTGCGGATTCCACATAGCCTTCCACCCCGGTGATCTGCCCGGCAAGGTAGACCCCCGGCATGGCCTTGAGCGACAGATCTTCTGCCAGAATCTGTGGCGCATTCACATAAGTATTGCGGTGCATGCTGCCAAAACGCGCAAATTCCACATTCTCCAGCCCAGGCACCAGACGGAACACACGCCCCTGCTCGCCCTGGGTCAGTTTGGTCTGGCAGCCCACAAGGTTGCATGTGTCGCTGTTGGCATTTTCGGCGCGCAACTGCAAAATGGCCCAAGGGCGTCGCCCTGTACGCGGATCAACAAAGCCCACAGGCTTCAGAGGGCCAAAAGTCAGTGTGCGCGGGCCACGCTCGGCCAGGGCTTCCACAGGCATGCAGCCTTCAAAATGCTTTTCCTGCTCAAATTCATGAGCAGCCACTTTCTGCGCGTCCAACAAGGCCTGATAAAAAATATCGTATTCTTCCCGGCTCATCGGACAGTTCAGGTAGTCGCCCTCGCCTTCGGCATCACCGCTTTCCTGCCCATAGCGGGAAGCGCGAAAAACCACGTCCATATTCAACGAATGCGTCCAGACAATGGGCGCAATGGCGTCATAGAAATAGCAGTGCTTCTCGCCCAGCACGCTGGCCAAAGAGGCAGAAAGCCCCTCTGAAGCCATCGGGCCAGCAGCCAGAATGATGGCGCGGCCTTCACCCCTGAAGGGTTCCAAGACCACATCATCCAGAGATTGTACCTGATGGCGCACAAGGCGAATATTGCCCTCAGCCTCCACCATCTGGCTCATACGGCGGGCAAAGGCTTCGCGGTCAACGGCAAGGGCCTTGCCCGCTGGCACGCGGCAAGCGTCGGCTGCCTCCATAAAGCGGCTGCCCAAAGCGCGCATTTCGGCCTTGAGCAAGCCCACGCCGGAAGTAACCTCGTCCGACCGCAAGGAGTTGGAGCACACCAGCTCCGCCAGATCATCATTGACGTGAGCCTGTGAGCGATGATGGGGCTTCTGCTCAAACAGCACAACTTCATGCCCGCTGCGGGCCAACCGCAGGGCGCATTCACAACCAGCCAGGCCGCCCCCCACCAGGGCTATGGACAATTTCTGCATATGATCTCCTCTGCACGGCAGCTTCTTAGAAAACCCGATTTATGGCAAGTGCCGAGCAACTTGCTGCAACAACGCTACTTCTTGCACCAAACCGTGCGCAATTCGCAAAAAACTACACACGTAGATTATTTTTTTCACACAGGCAACTACTCTTCCCTTTGATAGGCAAAAACCGTATTATTAAACGATTAGTCTAATGCAGGAAGATTCATGGCCAAACCGTCGAGCACATTCACAACCATCATATGCATAGCGATGTTTCTCATCGCATTGCTCATCGTCGTGCGCGAATACACCTCGGAAACAACCGGGCATTTGTCGCAGGACATCACCACCCGTCTGGCCGAAGTAAGCCGCCGGGTTGCCGATGACTTTGACCGCAACATCGATAGTCAGCTCAATGAGCTACAGAATATCACCAGTTTTATGGCGCAGGAAGACTGCAGGCAGTTTAAAAAATGCGTTCTTTACTATGCGCCCCTGCTGCGTGCGGCAGGCCTGAAAAAATTCGCCCTTGTCGACCTGGACGGCAAAGGGTTTTGCTCTGACAAGGGCGACGCATTTGACCTGACGAGCACTGGCAAAGAAGAACTGTTCTACCATGCGCTCAGTGGTTCTGCGGGCTTTGCCGCCATTTCTGACGGCAAGGGAAGCAAGATCGCCGTTGCCATTCCCCTTAGCCGAAATGGCAAGGTAGTGAGCATTCTTCTGGGCGAACTTGACGACAGTGTCATGAAGAAAAACCTTGGCACCAGAGCGTTTGGCGACAGAACCTGCAACATGGTTTTTGACGACAAGGGCCGCATGCTGTTCTGGGCCGTTCCCCCAGGCAATGACATTGAAAAAGTGTTTCCGCAGATGGAAGAAAAAGGCTTGCCTCCGCCGCTGCGCGAATATCTGAAGACCGTATTCTCCGACACGCAAAGTCAGACAAGCCGGTTCATCAAAGACGACAAGCACGCCTACTACCTGACGCACATTCCCCTTGAAAAATATGGCTGGCAAATTGTTTCCCTGTTGCCAGAAGAAGTCGTGAGCCACCTGGTGGACAGACAGAACGCCATTACCTCCACATTGGCGTGGCGTATGTCTGTACTGGCCGGGCTGGTGCTGCTTTTCATCATTTTCATCCTGCAACGCTACAACCGTACCATCCGTCGCCAGCAGGAAGACTACCGCTCAATTATTTCAAGCATTTCTGGCGGCGTTATAAAGTTTGCCGGTCTGCACGGCAACTTTCAGTTTATCAGCCCCAATTTTCTCAAAATGCTTGGCTACCGCAAGGAAGAATTTCTGCAGCGGTTTGGCATGAGCTTTGCCCATTCCATCTTTGAAGCGGATCGCGAAAGTGCGTTGCGCACCATGCAGCAACAGCTGGATTCTGGCATTCCCATTGACGTGGAATACCGCACCCGTGCCAAAAACGGCAACCTCATCTGGCTGTATCACAAAGGTTCACTGGTGCAGGCCGGGCCGGGGCAGACCTATATACAGAGCATTGTTTTCGACAGCACCCATAACAAGGAAGCCGCCCAGGCCAAGCGTATTTCCGACGAGCGCTATCAGTTTATTCTGGAGCAGCACGACATTATCATTTTCGAACAAAATCTCATAAGCGGCCATTTTTCCTGCTCTGCACGCTGGATCCAGACTTTTGGCAAGGTATTCAACATCCTTGAGCCTGATACGGACCTGAGTCTTATTCCTGTTCATGTGGACGACAGGGAACTGCTGGAAGATTTTCAGAAAAACGTCCATCACAATTTGCATGAAAGTAAGCTTTTTGTTGAGTTGCGCTTGCGCGACACCAGCGGCCTGTACCACTGGTACCGCATCGAGGCGTCCAACCTCATCAGCGCTCAGGGCAAGCCCATATACATCATTGGCATTATTACAGACATCGACAAGCAAAAGCTGCTTGAACTGCGGTTGCGCACGCAGGCCACACGCGACAGCGCCACAGGCATGCACAACAAGCGCGCCACGGAACAGGCAATTTCGCGTTTTCTTGGTATGCACAACAACCTCGGCCCTGACGTTTATGCAATGTTCATGATTGATTTTGATAATTTCAAAAGCATTAACGACAGGTTCGGTCATGCCGTGGGCGACAAGGCCATCTACCAGATGGCCCAGATAATCCGCCGTAACTTCCGCAGTACTGACATTGTTGGCCGGGTGGGCGGAGACGAATTTTTGGTTTTCTGCACAGAACCCATGCCCATGCAAAAAATACGTGAACGGGCCACAGTTCTTGTTCACCAACTGCACCTGCAATGCGGCAATCATGACGCAGAAGACGTGCCTCTGACCGCCAGCGTGGGTATTGCCTGCAACCCCAGTGACGGGCAAGATTTTACAGACCTGTACAAACATGCCGACATGGCCACCTATGAGGCCAAACGCCGAGGCCGCAACCAGTGCGTCTTTTATGCGGAACTGACCGTCAGCGAACAGCAGAACGCCCGTGATTCGCTTTTGGCTGAAGAGAATAGAGACTGATGCCTCCGGCGCTGCAACGGCCCGGCTTGCGCGCGTTTTCCAAATTACCGATTCTGCCAACAATCAGAAACGCCCGCTTAAAGCGGGCGTTTCTGATTAGCATAGAGCAACGTTGAAAACGTACTCTCTCAATATTTAGTGTATCTTACCTTTGAAATGCTTCGCATTTCAAAACCAGTCTGCTCTGGGCATCTCTTACAGGCGCTCTACCACCTTGTCGCCCATACTCTTGCAACCCAGAAGATCCTTGCCGGGTTCCATAATGTCAGCGGTACGGTAGCCGTCAGCCAGCGCCTTGCGCACGGCTTTTTCAATATGATCAGCCTCTTCAGCCATATCAAAGCCCAGACGCAGCATCATTGCAGCTGAAAGGATGGTTGCCAGAGGGTTGGCCACGTCCTGCCCGGCGATGTCCGGCGCGGACCCGTGAATGGGTTCGAACAGGCCTGGCCCTTCGGCACCAGTGGAGGCCGAAGGCAGCATTCCCAAAGAGCCTGTGATAACCGAGGCTTCGTCCGAAAGAATGTCGCCGAAGATATTGCCCGTGAGAATCACGTCGAACTGCGAAGGATCACGCACCAGCTGCATGGCGGCGTTATCCACGTACATGTGGCTCAGTTCCACGTCCGCGTATTCGCGGTGCATTTCCATGACAACTTCTTTCCACAGGCGTGAGCATTCCAACACGTTGCTTTTTTCTACCGAGCAGACCTTGTTCCGGCGCTTGCGGGCCGTTTCAAAGGCAACCCAGGCAATACGCCGGATCTCTTCTTCATTATAAATCATCGTGTTGTAGCCTGTGCGCAGGCCGTCACGAGTTTCAATGCCGCGCGGTTCGCCAAAATAGACGTCGCCCGTGAGCTCGCGCACCACCAGCAGATCAAGGCCCTTGGCGGCGATATCAGACCGCAGCAGGCAAGCGCCAGCCAGTTCCGGCAACAGCATGGCCGGACGCAGATTGGCAAAAAGCCCCAGCTCTTTACGGATGCGCAACAAGCCCTTTTCAGGCCGCAGCTCGGGGGTCAGGTTGTCCCACTTGGGGCCCCCCACTGCGCCAAGATAAATGGCGTCAGCGCCGCGGCATTTGCTCACGGTGGCTTCCGGCAGGGGGTCGCCCGCGCCGTCAATGGCCGCGCCGCCGATCAGGGCGGTTTCAAAGGTAAATTCATGGCCGAACTTTTCAGCCGTGGCTTCCAGAACCTTAACGCCCTGAGCGATTATCTCCGGGCCAATGCCGTCACCAGGCAGCAGGCAGATGGACTTTTTCATGCAATATCCTTGTGGCAGTTTGTCGGCTGTTCTTTTCAGCCTTTTCTGACGCGGCTTTTTCCGAAAGGAGGCCTGCAGAACACAGGCCCCCTCTCGGGTCACATCCCTCAAAAATTCGGCCTCCAGCCTGCCGCCAGAGCTATAAAAGGCACGGGGAAAATGAACGTAGTCTGGTCTGCGTTTACGCGATTCTTTCTTTTACGTATTCCACAAGACCGCCCTTGTCCAAAATTTTAGCCATAGAGGCTGGCAATGGCGGGCAGGTGATTTCTTCACCGTTGGTCAGATTGCGGATAACGCCAGTGGTCGCATCAATTTCCAGCTCGTCGCCGTCATTGATTTTGTCAACTTCATCGCCAACTTCCATAAGCAGCAAGCCCATATTGAATGAGTTGCGGTAGAAGATGCGCGCAAAACTGTGGCCAATGACCACGGGCATGCCCGCGCCCAGAATGGCAATGGGGGCGTGCTCACGCGAAGAACCGCAGCCAAAATTGCGCCCGGCGACCATAATATCGCCAACCTTGACGCGCTTGGCCCAGTCAGGTTCAAGACCGGACATGCAGTTTTCGCCAAGCTTTTTGGAGTCTGTGGTAACCAGAAAGCGGGCGGGAATAATGGCGTCCGTATCAATATGCTCGCCCACTTTGTGGGCCTTGCCTTTGTAGTTCATATGCTTGGTCCTTCTTACCCAATGCGGGACGTAGAAGAGTTTTCTTTTTCCTTACAGCGTTAGCATCCTTACGGCACCTTGGCTTGACCGCTGCCGCCTATGCTGGCAACGGCTCCAAGCCACAAAGCAGGTGCCGTAAAGCGCAGTTGCCTACAGCTGGTCGGGGCCAGCCACAAATCCGGTTACAGCTGTAGCAGCGGCAACCAGGGGGCTGGCAAGATAGACTTCGGAATTCAGGCTGCCCATACGGCCCCTGAAGTTGCGGTTGGTAGTGGCCACCGCGCGTTCACCGTCGCCCAAAATGCCCATATGGCCGCCCAGGCAGGGGCCGCATGTGCAGGGACCAACAATGCAGCCCGCTTCCATAAATGTTTCAATAAGGCCTTCTTTGAGGCATTGCTTCCACACTGTGGGCGTAGAGGGCAAAACGATGCAGCGCACGTTTTTGTCCACCTTGCGGCCACGCAGGATTTCTGCGGCGTCGCGCATGTCGCTGATGCGGCCGTTGGTGCAGGAGCCGATGACCACCTGCTGTACCGCCGTGTTGCGCACCTCGGAAACAGGCTTCACATTGGAAGGAATGTGGGGACAGGCCACCACGGGCTCTTTGCCCGTAACGTCGATCTCCACCACGCGGTCATAGTGCGCGCCGGGGTCGGCAGCCATATTTTCAAGCACGCCCGGGCGCTTGTGTTCGGCACAGTAGGCGCGGGTTTTGGCGTCCACGGCGAAAAGGCCCACCTTTCCTCCGGCTTCAATGGCCATATTGGCCATGCTCAAACGGCCTTCAACGGAAAGATCGTCCACCACGGGCCCGCCAAATTCCAAAGCCTTGTACAGCGCACCGTCAACGCCAATGGCGCCGATGAGCATGAGCATAAGATCCTTGCCGCGCAGCCACTTGGGCATATTGCCCCTGATGTTCACGCGAATGGTGGGCGGAACCTTGAGCCAGGTTTCGCCAAGGGCCATGCCCGCTGCGATGTCGGTGGAGCCCATGCCTGTGGCAAAAGCGCCGATGCCGCCGTAGGTGCAGGTGTGGCTGTCTGCCCCAATGACGAGATCGCCTGGGCCAACCAGTCCCTGTTCGGGCAACAGGGTGTGTTCCACGCCGCAATCGCCGCCTTCGTAGTAGTGTACGATGCCCTGTTCCTGGGCGAATTTGCGGCTTATCAGCACCTGATTGGCAGAATCAATGTCCTTTTGCGGCGTAAAGTGGTCCATAACAAGAGCGATCTTGTTGCGGTCAAAAACCTTTTTTGCGCCCATGCCGTGGAAAGATTTGATAGCAAGAGGGCCGGTAATATCATTGGCAAGCACCATAGACACACGGCACTGAACAATCTGTCCGTCCTGCTCCACGGCTTCGTCCGTATGAGCTTGCAAAATTTTCTGCGCAAGCGTTTGAGCCATGTTGAACTCCTTTCTATCCTGAAGCGGTTCCACAGATAAATGTTTTTGAAAGCGGGGTAGAAAAGCTGTCGTGTCAGCTTTCCAGACCACCGATGTTTTTTGCGAATGTAACATTCAGTCAGGCTGATTCCGTCTGTCCCACCCGCCTTTGGGGCGGATGTGCCGACGTTGAAATTTTTCTGCCCGGCAGGAAGCCAAAACGCGGCTACCTGCCAGAGGCATTCAATTCCAAAGCATCTTCATGCTGAAACACTCTGACGGCTGCTTGAGCAGACGTTCGCCCCGGAGACGTTGGCGCTCCTTGGTTATGTAACGAAGCGCCGTAACGAGCGTTCCTTAACCTTTGAGAATGCTATTCTCAAAGGTACTTGGCCCTGATCAGTTCAGGTCGTGCTGGCAGTGCAGCCGCGGCCCTTCCTTTTCCTTCTTGAAAAGATGATTCAGCGCGTTGACGTAGGCTCTGGCGCTGGCCACAAAAATATCAGGATGCGTGCCGCGTCCCACAGCGCTGAACTCGCCTTCGCGCAGGCGCACTGTCACTTCGCCCAATGCGTCAGTTCCGCCCGTAACTGCGTTGATGGCATACTGCTCAAGCTCCGGTTCACGCCCCACCATATCGGCAATGACGTTGAACAGCGCGTCCACCGGACCAACGCCAAAACCAGCGCTGCTGCTTTCCATACCGTCAACATCCATAATGACGGCAGCCGTCGGCGGTACGCCGCCAGCGTCAGAGCTTTGCACGCTCACATGGCGCAAGCGGAAGCGGTCGGGCGTGCGGTATACTTCTTCCTGCACAAGCGCCATGAGGTCGTCGTCGTGCAGGGTTTTCTTGCGGTCAGCCAGCTGTTTCACCGCTTCAAACACAAGGTTGAGCTGCTCGTCTTCCAGCGTATAGCCCATGCTCTCAAACTTGTTGCGCACGGCATTACGGCCAGAGTGCTTGCCGATAACAAGGTTGCTTTCAGTACGGCCCACAGACTGCGGCGTCATGATTTCGTAGGTTTCGCGATTCTTGAGCATGCCGTCCTGATGGATGCCCGACTCATGCGCAAAGGCATTGGCGCCCACAATGGCCTTGTTGTTGGGAATGGGCTGGCCGATGGTCATAGAAAGCAGGCGGCACGAAGGATAAAGCTGTTCAGTGAGGATGTTGTGATCCAAACCAAAGTAGTCGTGGCGCACACGCAGGTTCATGACCACTTCTTCAAGTGAGGCATTGCCCGCTCGCTCGCCAATGCCATTGAGCGTCACTTCAGCCTGGCGCACGCCCACCTTGAAGGCCGCCAACGTGTTGGCAACGGCAAGCCCAAGGTCGTTGTGGCAGTGCACGCTGAAGATGGCCTTGTCGCTATTGGGCGTGTTGCGGATCACATGATCAATAAGAGCCGCGTACTCGGCAGGCTGCGCATAGCCCACGGTGTCCGGCAAATTGACGGTGGTAGCCCCGGCATTGATGACAGCTTCCACAACCCGGCAGAGAAATTCCGGTTCGGAACGAGAAAAATCTTCGCACGAAAATTCAACATTGCTGGTGTGCTGCACGCAACGCTTGACGCCCTCCACGGCCATTTTCAGCACGTCGGCGGGGTCTTTGCGCAGCTTGTGCTGCATATGCAGGGGGGAGGTGGAGAGAAAAATGTGGATGCGGGGATTTTTGGCAACTTTGATGGCATCCCAGCAGCGATCAATATCGCCAGCCACACAACGGGCAAGGCCCGCAACCTGGATGTCGCCTGCCTGCGCCGCAATACGCTGCACAGACTCAAAATCGCCGGGGCTGGAGGCAGGAAAACCCGCTTCCATAATGTCCACGCCCAACACTTCAAGCTGATGGGCCAGACGCAATTTTTCCTGTAAATTCATGGTTGCGCCGGGCGACTGTTCGCCATCACGCAAGGTGGTATCGAAAAAATAAACGCGGTTATTCATGACTATCTCCTCTGGGTATGACAAGTGGTATATTCTTGCATAACGGCCACCGGCAGGGCGGCGGTCCAGAGAGCGTCATTCCGCCCAATGGGCGGCGAACCGTTACGCAACCTTAATCGCTCTGAGGCGATAGGGCGCGTAGTAGCTGACGGTCGCGGCGGGGAAGGATGACAAAGGTGTAGACAAGGCCACCGGCAATGTAGACGGCGCAAAGCATGAAACCCATGACGCGCGGGAAGGAAATGACGGTGGCAAGGATGAGCAGAAAAGCCAGCATGGTGCGGATGGGGTGAGCACGTAGGAAGTCATACTCCTTGAAGGAGAAATAACGCACCCGGCTCACCATCAAAATGCCCACGCCCACGGCCAGCAAAAGGGCCATATACGGCTTTGCCGGCTCAAAAACGTCTGGGAACAAAGCGGCAAAAAACACAAAGGTCACAACGGTGCAGCCGCCAGCCGGAATGGGCAGGCCAATAAAAAAGCGCTTACCCGTCGCGGCAGTGCTGACATTGAACCGTGCCAACCGCAAAGCTCCGCAGGCGGCATAAATAAAAGCCGCTGCAATGCCCATGCGGTTGAGGTCATGCAACTCCCACTGCCACAGCAACATGGCAGGGGCAAGGCCGAAGGCCACAAGGTCGGCAAGCGAGTCGTACTGGACGCCAAATTCACTGGCGGTGTTGGTAAGACGGGCCACCTTTCCATCAAGACCGTCCATAACGGCAGAAAGCAGAATAGCCATGCAGGCCGCTTCAAAGCGTCCCTGCCCGGCCCATACCATAGACAAAAAGCCAAGAAACATGCTCAACGTCGTGATCATGTTTGGCAGGAGGTATACTCCCTTGCGTGGCTTTTTAACTTCTGTGGTCATGCTTCACCATTATGGCCGTTTGGCCTTATGCAGCGAGACAAAAAAACCTATTCCTGTCCTGCGCGGGCAACAACACACTGCCCTGCAAAAACTTGCTGTCCCAACTGCGCAGCAGCAACATATCCTTCAGGAAGGTAAAGGTCAACTCGTGATCCAAAACGAATCATACCATAGCGTTGACCGCGTTCAAGCGTATCGCCAATGTCAGTGCGGCAGACAATGCGCCGGGCCACAAGACCCGCAATCTGCACCATTGACCACTGTTTTCCGGCGGCATCACGCAGGCTGTAGGCGCAACGTTCGTTGTCCGTGGCAGCCTTGTCAAAGGCCGCGTTGACAAACTTGCCGGGGAAATAGCGAATATCTTCCACCGTGCCCGCCACGGGCGAACGGTTAACATGCACGCTGAACACATTCATAAAAATGCTGATGCACAGGCGTTTTTCGCCACTGAAAGGATCGGGCTTTTCTTCAATGCGAATAACTTTGCCGTCGGCAGGGCTGATAGCAAGCCCCTCGCCCTGCGGCGTCACGCGCTCGGGATCACGGAAAAAATGCATGCTGAACCAGCACAGGGCCAGAAATACCAGGGCCAGAGGCCACCAGCCCAAGGCTGCGAACACAAGGGCCGAAAATCCGGTAAGGCCTATGCAGGGCCATCCTTCAGGGGCAATACCGCAGTGGGCGGGACGCATGGCATCTCCTGTATGTAGTGCGCGGGCTCGCCGCACCGTTACTTAATCAATGCAGCAGCATAGCCTGACACCGGCAGCATGGCAAGCACAAGTGCGCCTGCCCGCCTTTGAAAAACCGCCTCTTGCTGTATGCCGCACACGAGACTATACTACAGACATGAAGACTCCGTTCGCCCACCGTCCGTTCCGTTATGTCCTGCTGTGCAGCCTTGTTCTGGCAGGCCTGCTCTCTGCATGCGGCCCCAAGGACATCGGCACAGGCACTTCTTCTGAAAATGAATCGCGTCCTCTGGGCGTGAGCGCCGAAGACCATATGCGCTACCCCATCATGGGTGCCAACAGAACGCAACAGATGCTCTATATGCGAAACCGCCCGGATATTATGGCCAACACACAGCAGTGGCGCATGCAGCAGTTCAACAGGGCTCATGGCCTGGATCAGGACGTCAGCCCTGAAGACCCGGCGTACAGAGCCGTGCCCAAACAACGCAGCCCCTTCAAGCAGTAGCGACCTATGGATCCCATTACTCATGCCGCCAGCGGCGCTGTAGCCATGCTGGCCATGCCGAACCGCCCCGCCACCCGGTGGGCCGTTCCACTGGCCGCCATAGCCGCAGCATCCCCAGATATTGACGTCACCCTTTGCCACACCCCTCTGGAATTTCTGCTCCTGCACCGGGGCATCACGCATTCTCTGGCGGCGGCCCCGCTGCTGGGGCTGCTTCTGACGTTGCTGGCGCGCCCCATGTGGAAATCCGGCACGCCCGGCCACTGGAGCTTCCCCAAAGTCTGGCTGTTCATGATTTGTATGGTGCTGCTGCACATCTGGCTGGATGTCATCACCACCTACGGCACAATGATTTATCTGCCCTTTTCCTATGACAGAGTGCGGCTTAATGCCGTATATATTATTGATCTGCTGCTGACCCTGCCCCTGCTCTGGGCCGTGTTGCGTTGGCGGGCCAAGCGCGGTCTCATGCGTTTGGCCCTAGCCTGGGTATTTGTTTACCCGGCGCTGTGCATAGGGCTCAATGCGTGGCATACGGCCCAGACCGAAAGCCGCCTCGCCGCTGAAGGCCAGAACACGCAACAGACCGTGCGGCAGGTTGTGCTGCTGCCCGACGCTTTTGGCCCCCTGTTCTGGCGTACGTTGTATGAAACGGACGGCCCCGAAGGCAGACTGGTCTACAGTCAGGGACTCAACGCCCTGGGACAGCCCCGCAACACCGCGACAGCCCACAGAGCCGCACCGCCAGAACTGCTGGCAGAGCTGGCCCGGCAGTCCGTCGCGGCGCAAGCCTTTTTCGGATTTACCCTGCTGCCAGTCATAAGCCCTCTGTCCGACGACTTTAAGCCTGCGGAAGCTCTTGCAGGGGCAACACCTGCCCTGCCGGGGACTGCGAGCACGACAGCCACAACGACCACTGCGGCCACAGCAGGCGCAGTAGCTACAAACGCAGCGACCACGCCAGACAACACAAGCCCGGCAGCCGCTGCAAACACGCCCGACGCCGCACGCGCGCCAAGCGCCGCAGCCAAAGACACCCCTGCCAATGATACGCGCCTTGCCTACGCGCTGTTTAACGACCTGCGCTTTGGCAGCGATCTGGCATTCGTGCGCGCCATCATAGCCAGCCGCCCCAATGCCGACGTTCCCTTCAAATATATGGCAGAGCTGGAACTCAGCACCCCCGGCGAGGCCGCGGCCCTTGTGGATGAGGGGCAAAACCCGGGCGACGTACGCCTTGTGCGCGAACGCCTGCGCTTTTCGGACAGCGGCAAGGACTCGCACTGGCAAAGTCCGCGGGTTCCCACGCCGCCCTCTTTTTGGGACTGGCTGATTGGCCTGCGCTAAAATTTCACCCGGCGGAGCGGCATTGCCGCACCACGACGCCCCGGCGCGCCACGCTGCCGTACGGCCCATGCCGGTATAACGCCTGAAATGCCGAGGTTTGTTATGGATAATGACTTTTCGCATCTGGACGGACAGGGCAATGTGACGATGGTGGACGTGGGCCACAAAGCCGCCACTGAGCGCGTCGCCATTGCCGAAGCCGTTGTGGAGCTGAGCCCCGCCACCCTTGAACTGCTGCTCAAGGTGGCGCTGCCCAAGGGAGATGTACTGACCTGCGCCAAAATTGGCGGCATCATGGCTGCGAAGCGGGTGGGCGACCTTATTCCCCTGTGCCATCCCCTCAATCTCAGCTATGCCGACATTCGCTTTGAAGTAAGCAAAATGCCGCCACGCATCCGCATCGAGGCTGAAACCCGCACAGTCAGCAGCACTGGCGTGGAAATGGAGGCCATTGTAGCCGCCCAAACCGCCGCCGCCGTCATTTACGACATGTGCAAAGCCGTGCAGCGTGACATAATTATCAGCCGGGTGCGTCTACTGCACAAACGCGGCGGCAAAAGCGGCGATTTCAACGCACAGGATATGGATTGATGACACTGCCTCATATCGACCCCGTTGCCTTGAGTATTGGCAACCTTCAGTTGCGCTGGTACGGCCTCATGTATCTCGCAGGCTTCGGCCTGGGCTGGTGGCTGGGGCGCTGGCGCGCATCCCGCCCCAATTCCGGCTGGCGCGCGTCTGATGTGGACGACCTGCTGACCTGCGTCATGATCGGCATTATTCTGGGTGGCCGCCTGGGCTATGTGCTGTTCTACGACCTGCCCGTCTATCTGTCCGACCCGATGGAGATACTGCGCATCTGGAACGGGGGCATGTCCTTTCACGGCGGGCTGCTCGGTGTGCTTGGGGCTTTTTGGTATTTTGCGCACTCCCGGCACCGCTCGTTTCTGGACATTTCGGACCTCGTGGCTCCGCTTATACCGCCGGGCCTGTTCTTTGGCCGCTTGGGCAACTATATCAACGGCGAACTCTGGGGCAAGGTTACAGACAGCCCGTGGGGCGTCATTTTTCCCAGCGCTGGCCCCTACCCTCGGCACCCCAGCCAGTTGTACGAAGCCCTGCTGGAAGGCATCGTTCTTTTCACTGTGGTATGGATATACTCGCTGAAACCCCGCAAGCGCGGCGCTGTGTCGGGCCTGTTCGCCCTGGGGTACGGCGTGTTTCGCTTTGCTGTGGAGTTTGTGCGCGTGCCCGATGCCCAGCTGGGCTACCTGGCCTTTGGCTGGCTGACAATGGGCCAGGTGCTGTGCCTGCCGCTCATTGCCGTGGGCCTGTGGCTGCTGTGCCGTTCTGCGCCCATAGCGCAGCCCGGCATGCATGTGATGCTGGATCGTCCAGGCTCCGGGCCGCAGTCCGGGGACTCTGGATCAGATTCTGAAAGTGGCAGGCAGCGCAAAAACAAAAAGAACAAACATAAAAAATAAACAGCCCTGCTACGGCTGGAACACAGATTCAATAATCCTGAAAGGGATTGCGAAGGCAAGAATGATTGATGGACGCCCATGTGGCCGTGAATAAAAACGGCTGCATGGGCTGCCGGGCGGAAAAGGCCCATGCGGGTTTGTGAGCAACCGCGCAGGTTGACACTTGCCCGCTTTTTTGTGAAGCTGACCGCCGTTTATCCAAATATTTTTTTACGGAGATCACATGGCTAAAGAAGGTTCCATTGAAGTTGACGGCGTAGTGCAGGAAGCCCTGCCTAACGCCATGTTCCGCGTGGAACTGGAAAACGGCCACGAAGTGTTGGCCCATATTTCCGGTAAAATGCGCAAATTCTACATCCGCATCCTTCCCGGCGACCGCGTTAAGGTTGAACTTTCGCCCTACGACCTTACCCGTGGACGCATTACCTACCGCATGAAGTAGTAGCGGGCGCGGCGGCTTTTCTACCGCCACCTGACGTGGCTGAACCGCCCGTGGCCGCGCCCCCTCTTCTCTTTCGCAGCCAGTTGGCTGCCTTCGCTTTACGAAAGCCCCATCCAGGCAAGCAGGCTCAGGCACAGCAAGGCCCACAACCCGGCGACAACGTCGTCTATCATGACGCCGTAGCCTGCGGGCAGCCAGTTTTCAGAGGCCTTGACCGGCCAAGGCTTGGCGATGTCGAAAATGCGAAAGAGCACAAAGGCCGCCAGCACCATAAAGAAACTGGGATTGGGAAAAGGCAGCAGCACCAGCCACACGCCCACCAGTTCGTCAATGACCACTTCGCCGGGGTCTTTGCGCTCAAGCAGCACTTCTGCCCTGCTTGCCGCCACTGCGCCAAGAAAGAACAGCACGATCAGCAAGGCAAGCCGCAGCCAGAAATTCAGCGGCAAAAAAACATACGGAGCCAACAGGCAGGCTATAGCCGTGCCCCAGGTTCCGGGAGCCTTGGGGTCCAGCCCGGCCACGCCAAGTCGGCAAAAAGACAAGGTTATTTGGTCTATCAGGCGCATACATCCTCCAGTCGGAAATTCGGCGAAAATTCAGATATCTGCCAGATGCACACTTTGGCTCGTGGCAAAATATCATCAGCGGGCTATACAGATTACGCGAACCACACGATCCGCACGTCAATGACGACAACCGGGCGGTGACAAGCGCAGCGGCAAACATTTTCGCATACCAAAACGGCACGCGTGGGCAGTCTATCCATTTTTTTTCTGCAAGACCAGAAAGGAACCGTATGGAATATCGCGTAAAGAACCTGCCCCGCGCCCCACTGTGTCTGGATGTAACCCCCGTGCATTGCCTAAGAAACCGCTTTGCCGTATAGGCATGGCATGGACAGAAACCGCAGCGAACTTTTTGGCCACTTCAGCTACGACGATGACCTCACCTATGAGGCACTGCTGGAAGTGGAGGAAGCTCTTACTGCCGACATGACAAGCCTGCTGCTGCGGGCAGGGGCCACCCACCTGGACTTTACGCCGCAGGGTGATGCGCTCATGTTCCAGTGCGTTTTTGAAGCTCACAAGCTTTATGTATACCGCAAAATTGCCGCAGAAACAGCAATACTGCTGCCAAACGGCGTGCGGGGACGCCTGTTGTGTCTGGACAAGGACTTCAATTCCCTGCATATATACTGGCTGCACACGGGGCAATGGCAAGAAGAGGAACGGCCAGTTCCCTTTGAGCCGCCGCAGGGGCTTAAAATCTGGAAAACTGGCGGAACCGCCACAGATATGACGGAACCCCAGGCAGACAACGCCCCGCCCTGCGAAAAAAATTAGCTGCCCTTCAGGCAGCCTGCTTACAAAAAAATCACCTCTGCCCGGATGGTGGAATGGTAGACACAAGGGACTTAAAATCCCTGGGCCGCGAGGCTGTGCGGGTTCAAGTCCCGCTCCGGGTACCAAGCTACAATCTCAAAAAGCCCCACAAAGTCTGAAATACCTTGTGGGGCTTAACTATTTCAGAAATTGTAAGTCTTGGATAGTCTCAAAAGCTCCGTTGACATCTCATGTCATTGGGGGCAACTTAGGGGGCAGATTACGATTAACAGTTGCCCCCACAGATGGAGTTGCCCCCATGCCTCTCACAGATACCGCAATTCGGGCAGTTAAGCCCACCACCAAGGCTACCAAGCTTTTTGACGGTGGCGGACTCTATCTTGAAGTTGCCCCAAGCGGGGGCAAGTGGTGGCGTCTTAAGTATCGCTTCCAGGGCAAGGAAAAGCGCATATCACTGGGCACCTACCCTACTGTGACGCTGAAGGATGCCAGAGAGAGACGCGAACAGGCCAAGAAGCTACTGGCGCAAGGCATTGACCCAAGCGCCCACAAGCAGGAAGCCAAGGCCGCAGCTACAGCCATTGAACAAGAGCAAGCCACTACTTTTGAAGCTGTGGCCCGTGAATGGTTCTCTAAAAAGAAGGCCGCGTGGAAGCCTGTTCACCAAGAAAAAATCCTCTCCCGGCTGGAGAAGCAAATTTTTCCCTTCATCGGAGATAGGCCATTCTCTGCACTGGAGCCTGCCGACTTCCTCACAGCGATACAGAATGCGGAATCAAGGGGGGCCATAGTGACCGCCCACAGGCTGGCGCAACTCTGCGGCCAGGTCTCGCGCTATGCGCGTATTGTGGGCCATACCCGCTATGATGTGGCGGCGGGGCTGGCCGAAGCCCTTACCCCGGTACAGACCACCCACTTTGCCACAATCACTGATCCGAATGAAATCGGGCACCTACTTCGGGCCATTGACGCATACACCGGGGAGCCCTCCATCTGCTTTGCGCTGAAAATCCTTCCTTTCGTTTTCCTGCGCTCTGTAGAGTTGCGAGGCGCTGAGTGGAGCGAGATTGATCTTGATGCCGCCGAGTGGATCATTCCGGCTGAACGGATGAAAATGAAGCGTCCCCACATTGTCCCGCTGGCTCGTCAGGTAATCACTCTGTTGAGTGATCTGCGCTCTTTAACGGGTGCAGAACGCTATTTATTTCCAAGTCTTTACAGTGCCAGCCGCCATATTTCCGATGTGGGCCTACTGAATGCGCTGCGCCGCATGGGCTTCGCTAGGGGTGTTATGACAATCCACGGATTTAGAAGCATGGCCTCCACCTTGCTCAACGAACAGGGCTATAACCGGGACTGGATTGAACGCCAGCTTGCCCACGGCGAAAAGAACGCCATCAGGGCCGCTTACAACCATGCAGAGTACCTGCCGGAGCGCCGCCGCATGATGCAGGAATGGGCGGATTATTTGGAAGGGTTGAAGGCAGGCAAAGATTGATCTCAAATTTCCCGGCTAGACGCGGAGTAATTAAACGTGCTGAAAAGGCGGAATTTCTGCCGCCCTGCCGTGGAAATTAATAAGGAAACCAAGGGGGGGACATGCCAGGATCAAACCGTATCTTATCGCCACATGAGGCCATTAGCCTTGAACAAATATGCATAGATCCTGCTGACGGACCAAAAATTGAAACCTTTTCCGGGGCGCTGAACATCCTGCGCCGTATCATGGGCTGCGATGAGATACATCTATATATTACTCGTCGTTACGAAACTGGAGAAGTGCTGGAATTACAGGACAGGGCCGGAATAGAAAAAATATGTTTCATTGAACCTGTTCTAGGGTGCTCTATTAGCATGAGCCTTGATGCAGAAAGCGGCGAATACGATACCCCTGTTGCGATGCTAGACAGAATTAGGGATGATGAATTTTTAGATACAGTGCGCTTTTCGAGACAAGAAATAGCCATTGCCTTTAAAGACCTCGCCCCGCGAGTAGCGGCACAGCCCCTCACCCCCGTGAATATCCCATACTCAAAATGGGCGGGAAAAACGCCTGAACAAATTTACGTGGCCTTGAAAGACGAATACTCGCCAGAAATTATTGCCATGCTCATGAAAGAGGAAAGTGATAATAAAACAGATTGTGGGCGGGCCTTGGCAAAGGAAGAAAGAGACAAGGGGAACGAAAAGGACGCAGGAAATTACAGGAAGGATTTTGACAGGCTCCTTTCTCGCGGCAACTTGAAGTATTTATTAACTTTTAACGAGTAAAATTCGCTCAATAAATCTACTCCGCACCATTTACGCCGCATTTTGACCCTCTTTTCACCCTCTTTGCGCCTCACGCCAATCATAAAGCCTCACATAGCCTTTTACGCAACAACAACGCGTAGGAGGCTTTTTTATGTCACAGACTATCATGACGAACCGCCGCGCCATACGAGCGAAGGACGGGGCCGCGTACCTGGGAATTGCAGAAAGCACTTTCTGGAGGTGGGTATCAGAAGGCAGGTTGCCCAAAGGAACCCGATTGAGCGCCCGTGCAACGGTATGGAAGATTGAAGACCTAGAGCACTTTCTCAATGCATCCGCAGAGGGAGTGGCGTAATGCGCGATCCGCAAAAAAGAAAAAGCCCCGAGCTTGGCGGCGGTGGGGCTTTGAAAAAATTGGCAACTGGTGAGGCAACCAACGTCTTAATCCTGCTTCAAAATGCCCCCGTCCGTCAACAGCTTTGTTTTGACTGCAACGGTCTGCGCTCAATTCGAGTTGGGCGGCATATGTTTACGTTCTGTGCGCAGCACGGTGTGAAAATTCGCCCCAATTCTCCGGCTTGCCCCTATTGGCCTGATGGGATCGGGGGCGCATATGCGGGCTGAAAGCATCCACACCCTAAACGACACCACACGCTGCACTGATGGCTGTGCATACTTCCGGAAAGTCATCACCAAGAAGGGCGGCACAAGCCGAATTTGCCAGTTTCACGGCCACAAGGTCGCGTCCGCGGACTTGGCTTGCGACCACTTCCCAGGGCAGCCTTGGGTATATGGGGGTGGCAATGACTAGCTTAGACCCCTGCGCCCAAGATTACACCGCCGCCGTGCTTCAAGCACAGGCAGAGCGTTTCCCTCTAGACCCGGCAAAGGATGAGCAGCAGGAACAGCCGGAAGAACAGCCCAAACGATTCATTTTTTATTCTGCGGCTGAACTCATTAGCGCCCCTCAACAGATCGACGCGATTAAGGGAATTCTCCCGTCTCGCGGCGTTGTGGTTGTCTACGGCCCTTCGGGGAGCGGTAAAAGCTTTCTGGCGGTCTACATGGCCCACGTTCTAGGTTACGGTTTGATATTCTTTGGATTCAAAGTGAAAATCAAATCAGTTGTTTACATAAACCTTGAAGGCAGTATGAAGACGCGTCTTGCTGCCGTGCAGGCAGATAGTAAGCGCAACTTTTCCGACAACGTACGATTTGTGACGGAGCCATTCCATATTCTTGAGGACGTTGAAGCCTTGGCTGCCGACATTCCAGAAGGGGCAGTGGTTTTCATTGATACTTTAAATGCCGCTTCCCCTGGCCTCGATGAGAATTCAAGCCGGGACATGGGGCTGATTCTGGAAGCCGCCAAGAGGCTGCAACAGATTACCAATGGGCTGGTGGTTATCGTCCATCACAGCGGCAAGGATGCCTCTAAGGGGTTGCGCGGTCATTCTTCGCTCTACGCCGCGATGGACGCCGTCATTGAAGTGGGCCGCAATGGCGATTCTCGCTACTGGCGCTTGGCAAAATCAAAAGAAGGCCGAGACGGGATACGCCGTGGTTTTCGCCTCAAGTCTGTGGGCTTGGGCTATGACGCAGACGGGGAGCCTGTGAGCTCTTGCGTGGTCGAGGAAGACAATACGCCTTTGCAGGAGGAAGATAAACCGCTGTCTCCTGCGCTTGCTTACTGTCTCGAGTCCTTGCAACGCGCTTTGACTGCAACAGGAAAAGATTCTGTTCACCTTGAGGAATGGAGGCCGCACTTCTACGAACAACACACGGGAGATACTGATGGCGCAAAAAGAACCGCTTTCAACCGTGACAAAAATAAGCTTGTACATCTTGGCAAGATAACAGTCCAAAATAACAACTATTCTTTTAGCGTACCAGCGTACGAAAGCGTACAAAAGCGTACAGATGTACGCAGCCCATCACCTCAAACAGCGTACCGTACCGTACCCCTCTCTTTAGAGAGGGTACGCAGTACGCAAGGGGAAGGGTGCGCTTATGAATAGCATTCTGACCTTTCTTACTTCTGCTATGAAGCCCAAAGGGCCGCATGAATTTGCTGGCCCCTGCCCTCTGTGTGGCGGCGCAACCAATGACGGCTTTATCGTTTGGCCTGATCGGCCCCGTGGCGGTGCTTTCCTGTGCCGTAAGTGTGGGGCCAGGGGTGACGGTATTGCCTTTCTGATGCAACGGGATGGTCAGACCTACCGCGAGGCATGTGAAGCCCTTGGGATTGAGCCGAAGCGCACCGCTACCAGCGCTTTTACTGCACGGCGCGCTCATGTACGCCTTCGCCCGGTACAGACGGTACAAACGGCTCCTGTACCGCCCAAGCCTGAACCTGCCGAATTGCCTTGTGCGGAGTGGATGGCCAACGGCGCCGCATTCCTTGATGACTGCCAACGCGGGCTTGATTGCATCCCTGCTGCGGTGGTTGAACTCTGCCTTCATCGGGGAATCACCCTCGACAGCGCCGCCGCTCATGGCTTGGGCTGGAACCCACGCGACAAATATGTTCCTCGCGCTTCCTGGGGCCTGCCCGATGGCAAGGGCAAGGACGGCAATCCGCTTACAAAGCTGCTGCTACCTGCCGGGCTGGTTATCGCAACCCGCCGCCGCGCAGGTGTTGTAGGGCTTACGGTGCGCTGTCTTAAGGAAGATCGGCAGTCCAAGGGGCGGGCTAAGTATCGGCAGATTTCCGGCTCTGCGAATGCCCCTTTTGTCGTTGGTCGGGCCGGAGTTCCTCTCCTGCTGCTGGAAAGCGCGCTCGATGCCGTCTTGGCAGTGCAGGAAGGCAGAGGGCAAATAGCCGCCCTGGCCTTTATGGGTTCCACCAAGCCGGCCGATACCGACACAGATCAATTTATCAAGCAAGCACCGTTGCTGCTGGCTGTACCTGATCGTGATGGTGCGGGGGAAAAGGCGTGGGCGCGGTGGTCTACCATCTATCCCCATGCCCATTTTGCCCCTGTTCTGCACGGCAAGGATGTGGGCGAACAGCACGCCGCCGCCCATGCGTGGCCTCTCGACTACAGCATTCCCACCACCAACGAATGGATTACGGCTGTTCTGTCAGCCACCGCCCCCGATATGGCCCACACTGGCCCTATAAACGACGAAAACACACAGCCCGATTACTGCGCCATGTCTGGCATAAAGGAGGCCGCATAATGCGAATTATTCAGGATTCACGGGAACAAGCCCCTTATGCTTTCAATGCTCCCAAGTATGCAGGCGTTACCGTGGAAGTCGGTACGCTGCAAACAGGTGACTACAGCTTGCATGGCCTGGCTGACCGCATTGCCCTTGAGCGGAAGAGCCTTTCAGATCTGACAGGAACCCTCACGACAGGAAGAGAACGCTTTCAACGTGAATGCGAGAGGGGCCGGGGGCTGGAATACTTCGGGCTAGTGATCGAGGCCAGCATGGACGATGTGCGCTGCCATAATTACCGCAGCCAAATGACCCCGCAAAGCCTACTGCAAACATTGGCCGCGTGGTCAATTCGGTATGGCTTGCATGTTCACTGGTGCGGGAGCCGTGAAGGTGGCGAGTACATGGTTCACAGTCTGCTTGAAAAATTCTTGAAGGAACAACAAACCCGCCTGGCCGCGCTGGTTCGGGCACATGGAGAACAGGAAGGAGGCGAAGCAGCATGAGCAAGGACAAACCTATTGAAGCCCAACAGGAGACGGGGCGCAACGAAAAGGGGCAGTTTGCCAGAGGGCACGTCCATAACCCGAAAGGCCGTACACCAGGCAGCCGGAATAAGGCCACAGAAGCCGCCCTGGCATTAATGGAAGGACAGTTGGGGCAGATTACCCAAACCCTCATTGATGCGGCTCTTGGGGGAGATCTGGCGGCAATTCGGCTAGTGCTGGAGAGGCTTGTTCCTCCCTGCAAGGAGAAGGCACTTCCGCAGATCCACCTGCCCACCGTTACCGATGCCCAATCACTGCCCAAGCTGACCGCCGCCGTGCTTGATGCGGTTTCCCGTGGCGATCTGACCCCCGGCGAAGCAAACGCCCTGGCCTCGCTTGTGGGCAGTCACGGTAAGGCAATTGAGCTTGCAGAGCTTGAAGACCGCCTCGCTGCCCTTGAGGCACAGATGAACGCGGACGCCGCCACGGCAAGGGGGAGTAAATGAGCTTGAAAACCAGACTCGCCACGCTGTTGAAGCGCAGACAGGCCGGGGAAACAATGCGTATTCGCATGATGAGTTTGGAGCAGCGGACGGCGAAGCTGAGCCAGATGTTTAACGAAATGGCAATTGCCGCTGATAGCGAACATGCGTCTCACTTTAATGCCGCAATCACATGGTTTTTGGAACAAGGTGGGCATCAACACAAAGATGCGATGCGGATTATGCAGGCCGTATGCCACGGCCCTTTGCAGGAAAGTGACCTCTTGATAATCAACCATATAAAATAAAAGGAATATTTATGGACACGGAAATCAAAAACGCTTTGGTAACACCGGAAGGGCGTGCGGCACTTCGCACCGCTATTCAGGCCGAGCTTGTGGGCTGCGCCCTGAACCTTTCTGGAGTGCAGGAGCGCCGCCAAGGACTGTTCACTCTTCTCACCCTAGTCGACTCCATCGACGCTGATTACGCGGCCCGTGATGCTGCCAACATCATACACTAGACGTACAAACAGGAGAAACACAATGAACGCTCAGCAGATTGTCACCCTTGCCATGAACCCCGAAACCTGCACCCAAATGGAAATTGATATTTTCGGACGCTTGGCCCGAATCCATGAGCAGCAGGCCCGGCTTGATGCCGACCTTGAAGACACCCTTGCGACACAGAGGCTTGTGCAAATCGTAAAGCATCACATGGCCCAGGATTCCGCCAATTAACCATAAGTCTTGCTCGGTAGGGGCATTCATTGCCCCTTCTGAGAAACAGAGGTCTATTATGCCTACAGTAATTCAGATAAAGCGCCGCCCAAGTGGAGTTGAAACATTCGGGCAGTCCATGCAGGATTTGTCGAACAATTTTATCCAGCACATGCTGGGCATGACGCAACAGCAGAATTCGCAAAATATGCAGATGTTGGGCCTCGGCATGCAGGAACGGCGCATGGCTGATGCTAACGCGCGTCAAGACAAGCAAATTGCGGCGACAGAGGCGTACCGCAAGCTAGAGATGGACCAGCGGGAAAGGTTCCATAAGGATTCACTTGCCATGCAAAAGGCCAGTGCAGACCGCGCCTTTACTGCAACGAATAAACCCACACTGGTTGAATATGAAGACGAACACGGCGTGAAAAGAAAGGGGTGGAGCACCCCCGGCAGCCCCAATGTAACGCCTATTTCCTTTGGCAGTGCACCTGGAAGAACAGGTGGCGGCATGCCCGGTCTTGACGCGGCAGTCAGTGAGGCCACAAGCGAAGTCCTTGACCCCAACTGGTCGCCTGTATCGCCTGTATCGCCAATCTCACCTGGAGCGCGCAAAGGGCTTGAGATACTCTATCCGCACCTTGCAGAGGGGGCAGATAACAACTCGGCCCAACCTGAGGCGCAAGCCCCCGCCCTTACTGCATCACACGCTAAAGACCCCCTGACGCGTGCCTTTCAGCTTTTGGGCATAGAATTCCCGCAGGGTGGACAGCAGCAGAACGACCCCGCCCCATCCACGCCCACGCCCACGCCCCGGAATCTGACCGTTGCCGAACGCGGTTTTGACGCGATGGGGGTGACCTTCCCCAATGTGCAAGAGCTTGCAACAGGGACGATATACACCCCATCCGGAGAGGTCTATACACCAAAGGGAGGCGAACAAATACCCTTCCAGGGAAAGCAAGAAAAACGTGTGATGGGCGGAAGGGAATACTTTGGGCGCTCTACGCCAAATGGGAGGTTGTTTATTCTTGATAGCCCTGCGCCCAGCAAGGCTGAAAACCGTCCTCTTCCGGCGAATGTGATTACAAGCATTTCTGAAACCCAAGGGCAGTTGGCACAGGTTCGCGGGGCAATGGATGCCTTGAATAGCGACCCCAATGCTACAGGCGCTAAGTCCGTGATACCCGATTTCGCGCTGAATCGTATTGATAAAAAGGGCATTGACGCACGAGCAGCTATTGGCAACTTATCCAGCCTGGTTATTCGTGACAGGTCGGGTGCTGCCGTAACAGCTGCGGAATTCCCACGCTTGCGCCCGTTCTTGCCAAGCCTGTATGACGATTACGAAACTATCAAAAAAAAACTGGCGTCTTTTTACAAGGTCATTCAAGAAGAAAATCAAATATACCTGCAAAGCCTAAGCGATTCAGGGTATACCGTGCCAACATCTTTGTATAACAACGCCAAGCAACCTTTTCAGCAAAAGCATTCAGACAGCGGCGGTAGTGACCAGTGGGAGGATATGTAGCATGAGAGTGCAACGTAATAAAACCACAGGAGAGCACCGTGTTGACTTTGGAGACGGCAACTTTGTCCCGGCCCGCGTTCAGCGCAATAAGACCACAGGAGAAAGCCGAATCATTGTAGGTGACCAAGTATTCCCATATAATCCCACAAATTCCTCTTTTGCGGGGCAGGAAATGGACACCAGCACGGGAGCGCCCTACGCCGCACGGTTTGCCATTGGTAGCGCGGCTGATGACTCTATGAAGCTGCAACGGGCGCGGGATTACTTCGGGGACAGCGTGAGGCAAGAGCAAGGCGGCGGCATAAGCTTTATCAATCCAGAAACAGGGCAGCGCACGCTCGTTAATCCAGAAGGCTTTGACCTGGGAGATATTTTCGGCTCTGGCCGGGAGATAGCTTCTACCGTTGCCGGAATCCCCGCAGCCATTGCGGGCGGCATTGCAGGCGGAGGTGTGGGCAGCCTTGCTACAGGTTCCCTTGCGGCTTCTGCTGCTGGTGCAGGGGCGGGGCAATTGGTGGATG
>JAEWKM010000046.1:0-91081 GCA_023386035.1 Pseudomonadota bacterium | reverse complement strand
ATCATACGCTGCTTCGGCATGTTCCAATTGGCGCCCTTTCGCCGAATCAGGTACCCATCCTTGCGCAGATCACGGTAAAGACGGTTGGCGGCGATGGTTATGGCTCGCGACAGGATTTCATTTTCCGTCTGGGGCGTGCCGTAGCCACCTGTTTTACGGATGGCGGGAAGAACTTCTCCAGTCAGCCACTTTTGGAACGGCAGGGCCTTGGGCTTGTCCGAGCGCCCGAGGAAAAAATACAGGCCCTGTTCAATGAGCACAACCATCTCTTGCGTCCCGGAGGGGGTCACAACGGATGTGACCCCCCTCCATTCTGCTGGAATATGTGCAATCCGGGCATTGCCGTTCCATTCATAACCTAGGGCAAGCGCAACATCCTTTGCCACAAACAGCGGTTCTCCTGCTTTATCTCTGAAAGTGCGAACCGCTCCGAATTCCTTGTTCTCGAAAATCTGAGGCATCTCCATGGACGAAACTCCTTTTGTAAAAGTTCCGTCCACGCTATCGACCTCCCCGCAGGGGCGCACGGAAAAGCCGCCCAGATATGTCGTATTTACGGGAAAATGAAAAACTCTAGCCAAAAAATGAAAAAACTTAAAAAAGCATGGAAAAATGATTTCATTTTTCCCAAAAGGTTCACAAATAAAAAAAGTCCTCCCCTGCCATTTTTAGCAGAGGAGGACTTTTTCAATTCTTTTTATGCGCTATTCGCCAAGCAATGCCCAGTAGGGGGCAAAACTCTTTTGGGCCAATTCAGCGATTTGCATCACAAAGGGGAGATAATCCCCCTGCGTGGCGGCGATATCCAAATTTCGGTAATAGTCCGGGCGCGCATCCACGGGGACTATCACCGTGGGAAAGCCCACCCGCATGAGCTCGAAATTCATGATGAGCCGGGCCGTTCTGCCGTTCCCGTCCTTGAAGGGGTGGATGTTCACGAAATCCGCATGGACGCGGGCCGCGAATTCCACAGGATGCAGCGCACCCCGCGCCGCACCGTACCACCGGAAAAAGGCTTCCATCTTTTCGAGCACGCGCTCCGCCGGCGGCGGGATGTGCCCTGCACCGGAGATAAGCACGTTACACCGAATCCGCGCGCTCCGTTGAAATCGTACAGATTACTCGTACATTCTAGCGTATAGTGAATTTGGTATACGAAAAAAGGGCTTGTTGGATTTCAACAAGCCCTTGAAATTTATGGCGGAGAGGGGGAGATTCGAACTCCCGGTACCTTTTGAGTACACACGATTTCCAATCGTGCTCCTTCGACCAGCTCGGACACCTCTCCGCATTGCTTTGTCGTGCAAAGCCGAACCTGTATATGGCATATGCACGGAGAACGCAAGTAAAAAATGGTAAAATTATGTGCTAATTCCGCTCAATCATTTGTCACTTGCCCGAAGATCCCTCTTCAGGCGGTGTTTTTTCGCTATCAGCCTTTTTTTCTTTCCTCCGCCGGAGGGGTGGCAGGCGAAAGCCCATTCAACAGATGCCGCCGCCAGTTTTGACCAGCATCCAGAAGAGGCCTCCCACAACAGCCACCGTAAGCAAGATTTTTATCAACATTGCCTAATCCTGCTTTGGGTGGTCTCTCTTTTTGCGTTCTTCTTCCGTCCGCTTTTTTTCAATTCTGGCCGAACGGTAAAAAACCCAGAGCCCCAGGGCTGAAATCACAGTGATAGCTAATGCATTGAGCGTCAGGTTGCCCATAATTCATCACCCTTGGGCGGTTGCGCCCACCTTGCTGAAACCACTGTCGACATAGAGGATCTGTCCCGTCACGGCATGGGCGAGATCAGAAGCCAGAAAGGCCGCCACGCCGCCAACATCGGCGGTGGTCACATTGCGCCGCAGCGGCGAATTGCTTTCCACCATGTTGAAAATATCCTTGAGGCTCGACACGGCGGAAGCAGCCAGCGTTTTAATGGGGCCAGCGCTGATGGCATTGACGCGCACGCCCTTGGGGCCAAGGTCATAAGCCAGATAGCGCACAGAAGCTTCCAGAGCTGCCTTGGCGACGCCCATGACGTTATAGCCGGGGATAATCTGCGTGGAACCATGATAGGTCATGGTCAGAACAGAGGCGTCTTCTGTAAACAGCGGCTCAAAGGCGCGGCACAGCCCGGTAAGGGAATAGGCCGAAACATCAAGGGCAAGCTTGAATCCGTCTCGCGAGGTATCAACAAAACGGCCCGAAAGGTCGTCCCGGTTGGCAAAGGCCACGGAGTGTACCAGGATATCCAGATCACCCCATTTTTCTTTAACAATGGCGGCGGCATTTTCAATCTGCGCGTCGTCACAGACATCGCACTGGAACGTGAATTCTCCGCCCAGTTCTTCGCTCAGAGGTTCCACACGCTTTTTGATTGCGTCGCCCACATAGTTAAAGGCAAGGCGTGCGCCTTGGGCCTTGAGAGCGGCGGCAACGCCGTAAGCGATACTTCTATTGTTGGCTAATCCCATTATAAGGGCTTTCTTTCCTTGCAGCAGCATGGGTCCTCCTAGGAGAATGCGGGCCAGCCATGACCGGCATAAGGTTGTTTTCACCGCTTTGCGCCCGAAGGCGGGGCGGTTGTAATAAATACTGTTGCGGAAGCGTCTGTGCGGTACTGCTGCCCGCTATGCATTCCGAATGTGTTTCGTAGAGGCGTTTCCAGAGAAAACCGTCACGGCAGTGAACTGCGCGTAGTGCTTAACAGCGAGTTTCACTGGAGCAAGTCTTCAGTGCCATGCTACGGTAAAAAATAGTGCATGGCCGCAGTCTTGTTGTACGCGCCGAAACGAAAACTCTGTGCGTAACAAAAGACTGTCAGCTGGCGCGCCGCAGGTAAAAAACGGCGCGCCAGAACAAGTCTATTTTGTAAGAATATCGTAGGCTTCTTTGTATTTGTCAGCCGTGGCTTTAATGATGTCTTCGGGCAGTGGCGGCGGCGGGGGCTGCATGTTCCAGGGCTGCTTTTTCAGCCAGTCGCGCAGGTACTGCTTGTCAAAGCTGGGCTGTCCCTGGCCGGGCTTGTATTGGTCGGCAGGCCAGAAGCGCGAAGAATCCGGCGTGAGCACTTCATCAATAAGATGCAGTTCGCCGTCAATCATGCCGAATTCAAACTTGGTGTCGGCCACGATGATGCCACGGCCGGCAGCGTAAGTGCGGCCAGCTTCGTAGATCGCCAGCGAGGTTTCTTCAACCTTGCGGGCCATGTCTTCGCCCAGAAGGCGGGCAGCGGCGGCAACGCTGATGTTTTCGTCATGCTCGCCCAGTTCCGCCTTGGTGGAGGGGGTGAAGATGGCGGGTTCAAGCTTGTCGGATTCACGCAGGTTGGCGGGCAGGGTGTAGCCGCACAGGGAACCTGTGGCCTGATAGTCCTTCCAGCCGGACCCGGTGATATAGCCGCGCACGATGCATTCCACCGGCAACGGGCTGGCTTTGCGCACCAGAACGGCGCGGCCTTCAAGTTCGTCTTTCCACGGGGCCAGCGCAGCAGGAAAACGGTTTACATCGCTTTCAAGCAGGTGGTTGGGAATGATATGCTTGAACTTGTCCATCCAGAACAGGGTGATCTGGTTGAGGATCACACCTTTGTAAGGAATGGGTTCGTCCATTATCACGTCAAAGGCCGACATGCGGTCTGTGGTGACAATGAGCAGGGTTTTTTCGTCCACGTTGTAGATGTCGCGAACCTTCCCGCGAGAGAGCAAGGGATAGGCGCTGATATCTGTCTTGACCACAACTTTCATGAGGGCTCCTGATACTGTCAGCCGGATTATTTTTTTGCGCGTGCTTCCACGCTGCGGGCGTGCGCCTCAAGCCCTTCCATACGGGCAAGAGCGGCGATGGCCTGCATATTTTGCTGCAAAAATGTCGATGAGGCGGCAACAATGCTGGTTTTTTTGCAGAAGGTCTGCACCGAAAGGGCTGAAGAAAAACGTGCCGTGCCCAGGGTGGGCAGCACATGGTTCGGCCCTGCAAAGTAGTCACCCACAGCTTCGGGGCTGTGTTGGCCCATAAAGACGGCCCCTGCATGGCGGATGTAGGGCAGCACTGCCCACGGATCGCGCGTGCAGATTTCCAGATGCTCCGGTGCCACCATATTGGCCACGGCAACGGCCACGCTCAAGTTGGGAGTAACCACGATGGCTCCCCATTCTTCAAGCGAGCGGGCAGCGGTGGTGGCTCTGGGCAGGGCCATGCACTGCTTGTCCAGTTCCTGACGGATGCTTTCGGCCAGGCGCTGGTCGTCGGTGACGCAGATGGCAGAAGCAAGCGTATCGTGCTCTGCCTGGGAAAGCATGTCAGCCGCGATCCATGCGGGATTGGCGGAAGAATCAGCCAGAATGAGAACTTCGCTGGGGCCAGCGATCATGTCGATGCCGACCATGCCTTGCACCAGGCGCTTGGCTGTGGTCACAAAGATATTGCCAGGGCCGGCAATAACATCCACCGGGGCGATGCTTTCCGTGCCCGAGGCCAGGGCGGCAATGGACCATGCCCCGCCCACGCGGTAGACTTCTTCAATATCCAGCAGATGCGCAGCAGCCAGAATATGCGGGTTGACGCTGCCGTCTTTACGCGGGGGGGTACAAATGGCAAGGCGGGGCACGCCAGCTACCTGCGCGGGAATCGCGCACATAAGCAGGCTGGAGATCAGGGGCGTGTTGCCGCCCTGACCGCCGGGAACATAAAGCCCCGCAGCGTCCATTGGCAGAACGTGCTGCCCCAGAATGCTGCCGTCTGGCCTTGTGGTAAACCAGGACTTTTCCAGTTGGGCCTCATGAAAGGCCCGAATATGGGCGGCAGCCTGGCTGATGACTTCTCTGTTTTCGATGGGAACAGTGGCGGCGGCTCGGGCTATTTCCTGCTCGCTTACAAGAAGCGGCGGCGCAAAGTCCGGGCAGTCAAAATTGCGGGTATATTCCACCAGGGCTTCGTCGCCCCTTTCGCGCACAGCGGCTATAATGTCGCGTACGGCGCTTTCCACCCCGTCACCTGGGTTGTGACGCCCTTGCAGCCATTGGGCAAGCTTGGGCCACTCCTGCTCATTATGCAGTGTCAATGTCCGGCATGTCATAGTATTTTCCTCACCTCAGTTGGAGGAATATACAGAAGGGCCGGATGAATGTCGAGGCTCCACCACGCGCAAAGGCAATAGCGGCAGAGGTTCGGCGTCCCGAAGCGGTACGAGTAATCTGTTTTTATTTACTCAGGGCAAAAGCGGGGCGCGCGAGCATGACGGAATTCCTGAAGCTGCCAGGGCATCGTCATGCGGGGGTACGGACTGGGCCCGCGTTTTAGACACTGTGGCAATATAGGCGAGTGCTGAAAGACATTGTTCACGAAGCTGCGTGGTAAGGGCGTCTCTACGCTCGCGCTCTGCGGTCAAATGAGCCTCTTGATGCTTTTGAAAATTGAGCAGCCATGCCGTGGCCTTGTTCGAAGCAGCTGCCAGTCCCTGGGGTTCGAGAGGGTGCAGGCCCTTGGCGAGTTTTACCGCCTGAACAAAGTGTTTTTCTTCTGTGTTCATCAGGTGAAGCGGCATGAACGCGCACTTGGCGTACCTCAGAACATCATTAAGATTCACAGGCTTGATTTGAGGAAGCGGCCTGTCTGCCAGTAAAAGACCATTATCTGCTTCGTCCAGAGCACGGCCAATCTGGGTGTAGGCATAGGCGTCTTCCATACGTGCCTGGGCATTTCCAGACACCAGTATTTCATAAACAGCGTCGCCAAAAGCGTAGGCATATCCTTCGTTCATCGCTATGGAAAGATACTGGCGTGCCTTGGATTCATTGGGTGAATCGGGTAGGGTGTAGCCGCATTTGTCTCCGCCAAAACGGTACCAGCGCGAGATTTCATGCGCAGCCGGAGCATATCCGGCATCTGCCGACAGCAGCAGCCATTGCAGGTTTGTTCCTGTATTCCAGCGAGTTGCATAGGCATGCATGGATTTGGGGTCACCAAGAAAAGCTCCACGGGTGTAGGCACTGCGCGTGTTGCCCATACCTTCTCCATAAAGAGCCAGTCTGGAGTATACCCAGCCTGGAGACGTATATTGGGTAGCCCAGTCAAGCCAGAAGGCTGCGGAACGCATAAAGTCAGGAATGCCGGGGTAGGAGGTTGGCGGTGTTGCAGAGGCGCATTGCGCGCGTATGACCAGGTCGGCCATAGCCACGCGGGGTTGCCTTGCAGGGCCTCCGTCAGAACAAGCAGATACTGTGCTTCAGACTGGCATCCTACATACTGCGGTTTGGGAGTATCGCTGCCAGGTGGCGCAACGTACCAGTCTGGGTCTTCCACAACGGGAGCTGTGACTTGAAGATTTTGAGGTAGAGGACGAACGCAGTATGCCGGGTCCTTGCTTGTGCACGAAAGCTCAGGAAGCAGCTGCAGCCCTAGTTTGGGCGTAAATAGTAATTCTTCTGCCTGTAACGGCAGGGGAAGAAGAATAAAAAGAATAAAAACAAGTGCGCACCATGACATCGAAGAGCCTCCTGTGTAGAGTGGACGGGCAGAATTAGGGGCACGCTAAGTCAGGAGCATTGAATCCGCCGTTTTATCAATAGTAACTAATAGCATTCAGTGTGGTCAAAAAAAACGTGAACAGCTAAAATATTTAATGATCATAGCCAGTTGGCTGAATTATTAAGCAGTTCAAGATGTCGTACAATTTAAATACTGTAATATCTATTTGTAAACTTATATTTCAAATTGTAAAAACGTCAAGTGGCTGTGTAGCCTTGACAGTCGGGAAGTGGGAACTTAGTTAACTCAAATGAACGCACTGCCGAAGGGTGGAGCGATTTGGGAGGAATCATGCAGCGTCACAAGATGCAGAAGTCTTATGGAGAGGCCGCGCCGACGGAAGACGAATTTTCGGAGGGCAGCCTGAGTTTTTGCAATCCTGATGATATTCAGGATATAAATGGCGTGATGGACTCCGTCTCGCTGGACGATATGCCCGACGCAGATTTTGCGCAGAGCGCCGAGCCTTCTGCCGCAGAAATTGAAGCACGTTGCAAGGCTGAGGCTGAAGAAAACCGTCTGCGCATGGCTGCCGAGATGGATAATTTTCAAAAGCGCCTGAAGCGTGAACACGAAGAACAGGTACGTTATGCCGCTGAAAAGGTTTTGAGCGATCTGCTGCCGAGCCTTGATAATCTTGAACTGGCATTACAGTATGGCAGTACCAATGAAGTGTGTAAGGACATGGTGCAGGGCGTTGCCATGACGCACAAGCTGTTGCTTGAAGCTGTAAGCAAGCACGGTCTGACCCCTGTGGGCGAAGAAGGGGACGAATTTAGTCCTGCCTTGCACGAGGCCGTGGGCTTTGATGCCCGGCCCGAATTCGCCCCCGGATCTGTGACGCGTGTGCTGCAACGTGGCTACAAATTGGGTGATCGCCTGTTGCGCCCGGCAAAGGTTATGGTTAACCCCTGACGTTGCATGACACGCAGTACCAGGGGCGTTTCTGCCATAAAAACTGGTGCGCGAACCTGCCTTCAGCATAAACCTGCCTCTGACTGAGCAGACAATTATAGAAAGGCCGTGTCTGTCGGAAATATCCGACGGACACGGCCTTTCTATTGTGTGAAATTCAATTGGGATGGAGCTTTTTTTACTTTGAAAAGACTCTGGCAACTGCGTGGGCAGGCGCTGCGGAGGCATAAGTGCAGCTTCAGCCGTTGTGCATAGGGATTGAAAGCAACACAGGCTTGTGGCGTTGTGCCAGGCATTACACCAGGCATTGCCCGAGTGCTGCCGCCATCCGTACGCTCTGGGGCAACGGTTGCCGCAAAGTTATGAATAAAGACAACTCGAGCAACAGCGCGGTTTGCCGTACACAATCGCTGTTGTCATGTGTATGCTCTGGGGCAACGGGGCTTATTTGCGCGGCTGAACGCCGCTGCGGGTGTGGTCTAAACGTTGAAGTCGTCGATTTGCAGCGCCTATCTGCGCAACGGCATTAATCGCTGTATCGCTCAGCAATGGCTTTAAATTCTGCCTGAATGGCCCCAAACGCTTCCACAATTTCTGGGTCGAACTGGGTTCCCTTGCCGTCAAAGATGATTCGGGCGGCAGTTTCATGCGGCATGGCTGGCTTGTACACCCGCTGGCTGCGCAAGGCGTCATAGACGTCTGCCAGACTCATGAGTCGGGCAGGAAGCGGAATTTCGTCTCTTTTGAGCCCGCGTGGATAGCCTCGCCCGTCCCACCGTTCATGATGGCAGTAGGCAATATCACAGGCCATTTTTAAAAAGGAATCTTCGCCCAAAAATTTATCCGCAGCAGCCAGAACAGCTCTGCCGTGGGCTGTGTGTTCCTTCATGGCCTCGTACTCTCCATCTGTGAGCGGGCCGGGCTTGTGCAATACGGTATCGGCAATGGCAACCTTGCCCACGTCATGCAGCGGGGCGGAAAGATAAAGCCATGAAATGGCGTCTGCATCGAGAATGTTGCGGTATTTGGGCTGCTCCGCCATATGCAGGGCAAGCGCCTTCACATAGTTTTGCGTGCGCTTAATGTGCGCGCCTGTTTCAGTGTCGCGCCATTCCGCCAGCGTGGCCATAGCGTGAATTGTGGCTTCCTGCGTGAGGGCAAGCTGGCGGGTGCGCTCGTGTACCAGCTCATTGAGATGATCGCGGTAGCGCTTGTATTTCAGCTGATTGGCCACGCGGTTGCGTACCAGGGATGCGCGAAAGGGTTTGACGATGTAATCCTGCGCCCCCAAAGAAAGCCCGGTTGCCTCGTCCATTTCTTCATTTTGAGCGGTAATGAACATGATGGGGACATCGCGCGTGGAAGGTTCTTCCTTTAACTGGCGGCACACCTCGTAGCCATCCATGCCAGGCATGATGACGTCCAGCAGAATAAGGTCCGGCTGCGGCGTGCCAATGGCCAGACGCAACGCGTCCGGCCCGTTTTTGGCAAACATGATGGTGTAATCCGTGCGCAGCGTTTCGCTCAGAATACGCAGATTTTCAGGTGCGTCATCCACCAGCAAAATGCGGCTACGTTGCGCTGCCGCCGTCAAACTCACTGTTTGCCCCCCATAAGGCCGGGTAAACGTTGGGCCAGGTGCTCCGCCATTCTTTGCACAAGACGGCTTTCCGCGGCAGTGAGCACATCATAGCCCTTGCCAGTCACGGCTTCTTCATCAACAACAATGCCCCGTGCGAGCACGTCGTTGAATTTGTTGCGCAGGGTCCAGCGCACGTCCAGTACGGCTTTTTGGTCAAAATTGCCGTCAAGCCGCTGTATGTCCAGATAGAGGACGTAGTCGGCGGTGGATTCGTCTCCGGCGGGCAGTATGTTGACGCCGCTTTGCAGCATGGGGCGGGTAAGAACCTCGCGTGTGACACGGCGCACGCCGTGGCTCAGGGGTTCGCCCCAACTGTGAAACTGGGCCACAATGAGCTGAGTGGACTCGCCCACGCGGCTCACTATGCCGTCACGGTCCAGATATTCCGGCACATTGACGGGAGCCACCCGCAAGCTTTTGGTGGGCAGGCTGTCGGCAGAAACGGGTGTCAGGCGGCTCTCAAGCAGGTAGTAATTGGTTGGCGTGCTGCGTCCGCAGGCGGCCAGCAAAACCGTGAGCGCCAGAAAAGTATACAGGATTCGGCGTTGCATCAGCGTTTTCCTTGTCTGCCCATAATCAGGGCCTCAGGGTTACGTTCAAGCATCTGCGCCACATTGCGAATGGCGCGCAGGGTTTCTATACTTTCCTTGATCAACTTGTGGATGTCGTTAACTGTTGGCGAATCGCGCCCAAGCAAGCCTTGAGCAGAAGCCGTCACTACACGCAACTGATCTGCGGCCTGGCTCATGCTCTCCAGGGCCGAGCGCAGCGTGGCAAGGGTGGCGGGCAGTTGGTTGTCCACAGTGCCCACAGTCTTGTTGAGCTTTTGCAGGATACTATCTGCATTCTGGCGCAGGGCGCTGTTTCTGAGAATGCCGTCAAGTTCCTCAAAGGTTCGCGTAAAGGCTTTAAGACCGCGTCCAAGGCTGTCGTCAGCCAGAGATTGGGCCAGGTTTTGCAGTATGCTGTCCAGCGCTCTGGCCATTGATTCCAGGGGCAGCTGCGAAAGCGTGGTCTGCAAGGTGTCGATGGGGGAAGGGATGGTGGGAATTTCCGTGTCTGGCGTGCCTGAACGAAAAACCGCCGGGGTGCCGGGAAAAAAGTCCAGTTCGATACGGTACTGGCCCGTTATGAGGCTTTGCAACTGCAAACGGGCACGCAGGCCGCGCTGTACCATGCGGCGCACAATTTCTTCGCGCACGGATTCAGAAATGGGAGCCGAACCTCTGGCGCGCACAAAACTCTGCTCATCAATACGAATGTAGACGGGAATGGTAACGTTGGAATCCCGCGTGTTTGCCACAAGATTGATGCGCGTTACGCTGCCCATGGGCACCCCGCGAAACACAACCGGGGCTCCCGTGGAAAGGCCGCTGACAGAGCCGTCAAAGTAAAGCACATACTCCATGTCGTTGCTGAACAGACGGCCCCCGCCCAGCACAATAAATCCCAGAGCCAGGAGGGACAATCCCCCCAAAACAAAGGCTCCTACTGTAGTTTTATATTTTTGTGAACTCATAGGGCCGTTCCTTTGTCCGGCGTGGAAACACCGGTCTTTTCCGTCTGCTCGGTTTCGGCATGGTCGCGTTCACCTCTGGTCAGGAAGAGCATGGCGCTGGGCGCGGTATCAGAGGCGTGCAACAGTTGGTGCGGATTGCCACAGGCAGCTACCTGACGGGTTTGGGCATCCAGAAAGATAAGGTTGCTGGCAATGGCGTAGATGCTGGCCAATTCATGAGATACGATGACAAAGGTTGTACCCAGGCTGGCGCGCAATTCCAGAATAAGATCATCCAGCAGGCGCGAGCTGACAGGGTCAAGCCCGGCAGAGGGCTCATCAAGAAAGAGAATTTTGGGGTCCAGGGCCAGAGCCCGGGCAAGTCCGGCGCGCTTGCACATGCCGCCGCTGATTTCTGACGGGTAGTAGTCTTCAAACCCGGCAAGGCCAGCCAGGGCCAGCTTGAGCTTGGCCTGTTCCCGTATGGCTTCATCGCTGAGGTCCGTATACTGCTGCAGGGGCAAGCCCACGTTTTCCGCCAGCGTCATTGAACTCCACAGTGCGCCGCTTTGAAAAAGCACGCCTGTTTCACGCACCAGTTTGCGGCGCTGGTCCTCATTGCTGCCCCAGAAGTCGGTTTGACCATAAAAAACTGCGCCGGATTGTGGGGACTTTAGCCCCATGAGCACCCGAAGAAGCGTGCTTTTACCGCAGCCCGAACCGCCAGTTATGAAGAAAATATCCCCGGCGTGCACGTCAAATGTCACATCGTGCATGAGAACGTAAGAACCGTATCCCACTTGCAACTGGTTTACGCTGATGCGCAGGTCCTGCTTATCGGACTGGCCTGACGGCATTTTTTCTTCCGCTTTGGCAACCGGCAGATTTTGGGGCGTTTCGCCTGAGGCGACGGATTGGGAGGGCATCGTGTTGTGGTCGGCCATTTTAGATGTCCAGCACATTGCAGATGACAGTTATCACCGCTGTGGCCACAATAATGCCCACAATGGCGTGCACCACGGCTGTGGTGGTAGCCAGACCCACGGCCTGGGCGCTGCGTCCGCAACGCATACCCTGGTAACAACCTGTTATGGCGATGATAACGCCAAAAATAGTGCCGTAGGTAAGACCGATAAATACATGCTTGTAGGGCACCATCTGCATGGTGGCGTTGACATATTCCATAGGGCTGATGCTCAGCATGGTCGTGCCCACGATGTAGCCGCCCACAACGCCCATAAGGTCGGCATAGAGCGTCAGCAAGGGGATCATGGCCGTCAGGGCCACCACACGCGGCAGAACAAGAAAATCAATGGGCGAGATGCCAAGGGTAGCCAGGGCATCCACTTCTTCATTGACCTGCATGGTGCCGATAAGGGCGGCATAGGCCGCGCCAACCCGGCCAGCCATAACCACGCCCACCATAACAGCGCCCATAACGCGCAGCATGCCTATGCCCACAAGGCCCGCCACATAGATTTGCGCGCCAAACTGGGTAAGCTGCACCGCGCCCACGAAGGCCAGAATAAGGCCAAAAAGCATGCTGGTTATTGAAATGATAGGCAGCGCCTGTACGCCGCATTCCTGCATGGCGGTCAGCAGGTCCTGCGGGCGCATCTGAGAGCGGCCTGTTATCAGGCGGCCCAGCGCCAGGGTTACATCACCCACAAAATTTAAAAAATCGGTTACGCGCGGGGGCAGGTCAATGGTAGCTTGGCCCACACGCTGCACAAAATTGAGTTCTTCTTTTTTTCGGTCAGAACCCGCTTTTGCGGGCACGGCAAAGGCCAGTTTAAGCAGGCGCTCAAGGCCGTCTGGCAGCTGGTTTTGCGGGGTTATCTGGCGGTCGTTGGCTGCCTTGGTCAACTGGACAAGAAAAACCAGCAGGCTGCTGTCCCAGGTCTCAAGCTTGTCGGTTTCAAGGCAAAGTTGTTTGATGCTCTGATTTTTCAGAGTTTCGATGGCGGCTACAGCTTCAGGGGGCCATGCTGTATCCATATTCCAAGAGCCCCCCACGCTGATGCGGAGAAGCGATCCTTGAGTAGAAGCTGTCACTTGCGGACTTGTTTCCATCAATATAGTATACGCATAGCCCAGTTTATACGCAAGAGCCATATGCGCAAAGCGCATGCAGGCTTTCACCCTCAACCCACGGTCCGTCATGTCTTTAAAGAATCGCCTTGATCTTGCCACCGAACCTGTTTTTTTGATGGATGGCTCTGCCTTCATCTACCGGGGTTTTTTTGCCAACAGAAACATGCAGCGTTCCGACGGGTTTCCCACCAATGCCCTGGTAGTGGTAACTCGCGTGCTTATGCGCATTTTGCGTGAAGAAAGACCGCAGTATTTTCTTTTCGTCAAGGATGGCAGAGGCAAGAATTTCAGGCATGATATTTTTCCCTTGTATAAGGCCAACCGCGATGCCACCCCTGATGATCTGATCCGCCAGATGGAGCCTATCGAGCGCATGGTCACCGCCCTTGGCATGAGCCTGGAGATTTCCGACGGCTGCGAGGCCGACGATTGCATAGCCTCCCTGGCCGCGCGCCTGTCAAAAGAGCGCCCAGTGATCATTGTCAGCGGCGACAAGGATCTCAAGCAATGCCTTGGCCCTAATGTCTTCATGTGGGACCCGGCGTTCAAGGACGAAAAGCTGCTTTCAGCCGCCCAGTTTACAGAAGAAAGTGGGCTGACTCCGGCCCAGTGGCCCGACGTGCAAGCCCTTGTGGGGGATACCAGCGATAACATCCCGGGCGTGCCGGGCATCGGCCCCAAGACAGCTGCCAAAATTTTTGAAATATGTCCCAGCCTTGAGGATATTCGCGACCATTTTGTTCTGTTGCCGCCCAAGCTGCAGGACAAGCTGCGCAGCCATCTGGATGAAATGTTTACCTGGCGCAAGCTCACCACGCTGTCGCTGGACGTCTGCACCGGACTTGAACTGAGTGATTTGCAGGTGCGTCCCATTGACGCGGAGCGCTGTGTAGCCCTGGCCGAAGAGTTTGAGCTTCATGCCTTGCGCCGTGAAATGGCTTCATTGGAGCGGATGCAGCTTTCCGGCCAGCCTGCGAACGCGAAGGAAGCGCCAAAGGCCCCTGCGCAGAATGGCAGCAAGCGCGCTGAAACCAGCGTGTCTTTGAATGAGGGCAATGAGAACAATGAAAGCGCTCGTGGCGCGTCCACAGTTTCAGCGCAGCAAGGGGCCTCGGTCCAGCCGCCTAGAGGGGCGGGCGCACAAATGAGCCTTTTAGATGTGGCTGAAGAAAAAGTGGCTCCTCAGGTGGGCACGGTTGCAGATCTTTCAGATTGCCGGGGGCTTGATGTGGCTCTTGTGTGGCCCAGGGGGACGGGAGCTGCGCCTCATGCGGCTGTGGCTGATGGGGAAGACATTTGCTGGACTGGCGGCGTGGACGATCTGTGCCGCTGGGCCGCCGACGCCCGGCGCATAGTTACGCCTGATATAAAGAGCCTTTTGTCCGTTGCCCCCTGCTGGCGTGAGCTTTTGCAACAAAAATCGCCGGATTTCTTTATGGATCTTGGGCTGGCCGCCTATCTTATCAACCCGGAAGAAAGCGATTACGGCTGGCCGCGGCTGGCTGTGCACTGGGGCGGCCCCCTGCGCGCAGACGGTCCCGGTCCTGCGCAGCTTGCCTTGCGTATGGCGGCGGTGCTTGAGTCCCGCATGCAGCAGGATGGCCTGCTGGAGCTTTATAAGAAGCTGGAACTGCCCCTTACCCCTGTGCTGTCAGATATGGAAGGGCGCGGCATAGCCATTGACGCTGTGGCATTTGAAACATTTCTTACAGATGTGCAATCCCAGCTGGACAGGCTGACAGCCGAAGTTTACGCGGTGGCTGGCAAGGAGTTCAATATCCGTTCGGCCCAGCAGCTTGGGGACGTGCTTTTCAGTACGCTTGAGCTTCCCTCGCCGCGCAAAACCAAGGGCGGGCAAGCTTCTACCAGTCAGGAAACCCTTGAAAAGCTGGCGGGCCGCCATCCCGTGGTGGACAGCATTCTTCAGTTCCGCAAACTCGAAAAGATGCGCTCTACATATCTTGATCCTCTGCCGCGCCTTATGGACGCGCACGGGCGCGTCCACACCACCTTCAATCAAAAAGCCACGGCCACGGGCAGACTTTCATCGAGCAACCCTAATTTGCAGAATATTCCTGTGCGGGGCGAGCTTGGCAAGCGCATGCGCTCCTGCTTTATTGCCGGGCCGGATCTCGCGCTTGTTTCTGCCGACTACTCGCAGGTGGAACTGCGTGTTTTGGCGCATATGTCGCAGGACGAGGCCTTGCTTGAAGCCTTTCGCAAGGGCGAGGACATTCACGCCCGCACAGCCGCCCTGGTTTACGATTTGCCCTCCGAAGAAGTGAGCGCAGACCAGCGCCGTAATGCAAAGACCATCAACTTTGGTCTTATTTACGGCATGGGGGCGCAAAAACTGGCTCAGGAACTGAAAATTACCACAAATGAAGCCAAGGAATTCATTGCCCGGTACTTTTCACGCCTCACGGGGCTTAAAGAGTTTTATGAGTCCGTTGAAGCCACGGCAAAACGTCAGGGCTTCGTCACCACGCTTGGCGGGCGCCGCCGCCTTTTGCCCGACATTCATTCGGCTAACGGGCAGGCCTATGCGCTGGCCCGTCGGCAGGCCATAAATACTGTCATTCAGGGGTCGGCAGCTGACGTCATCAAGCTGGCCATGCTGGCTGTGGCCGAGGATGCCCAACTGCGTGACAGCAAAGCGCGCCTGCTTCTTCAGGTACACGACGAACTTCTGTTGGAAGTGCCGCAGGCAGTGGCCCAAACCGTTGGAGCGCGCGTCGCCGAACTGATGGGCGCGGTTATGCCGGGCAACGAACCTCTGTCGGTCCCGCTGGTGGTTGATTGGGGGGTGGGAGATAATTGGGGCTCGGCTCATTAGAGTAGATTCGCTTTGAAATTGCTTGCAATTTCAAAGCTGGCATTTAGCCGAAAACGCGGTTTTCGGCTAAATCCACGCCGCGTTGCGGCGGGCGGCTCGGTCTACTCGCCGCCGAGCACTTCAACATCTTTGGCGTTGAAGTGCTCTAGACAGTACCGTCACGAGATGAATTTCCAGTTATCTCTGCGTCGAACTTCTCCTTTTATTCCGGTCGAGTACCAGTCGAGTACACTCCCTGCATAAAAGGCTCGTTCTCCTTAATATAACTGGAAATTCATCTCGTGACGGCACTGTTTGGATATAGAATGTCAACAGGTTGTTCTCCTTGGCCTTCACTCGGTTTGCTGGTGTCTGCTGACTCCAGCTTTATCGGTTGAGGAGAGGGCGAGCAACCTGTTGGAACACTACAGCTTGAGCAAAGTAACGTTGGAATGCTTCACCTTTCAACGTCGCCATCCTGTCGGAAATGCAAACTTCGGTGGAATCCATGCTGGGTTCCGGTGCGCTACACGTTCATGCAGCACTAGAGCAACGTAGCGCTTTCAAAGGTAAAAATACCCTGGTTGCGGGCATGCTGTTTCTGCCATAACTTTTGCCATAATTTCTAAGAGCAGCCCCCATCCACCTCTTACTCCGGTAGAGCCATGCGGCACCATTCGCCAATTGCCGTGCAGACCTTTGCAGCCCCGCAGTCCCTCCCCTTTGTGGAGGTGCGCACCACCTTGGGCAGTGTGCAGCCATATGCGGAGCACTTCCATTCCAGCCTGTCGCTGGGGATGATCCTTGAAGGGCGCACGCGCTTTCAGCTTCACGGCCAGTTCCATAGCCAGACGCATGAGGCAAAAGAGGGCGATCTTGTGCTCATCGGGCCGGGCGTACCCCATAGCTGCAACCCCGTGGGGGGGCAATGCCGAAGCTATCACATGGCCCATGTGGATTCCCGCTGGTTTGTGCAGAACGTCTGCCCGGCTTTAGCTTTGCCAGAAGACTATGAAGTGGCGCTGCCGCTGATATGTGACCGGGCGTTGTTCGCCAGCGCCCTAGATATCGTGCAAGCCGTGGTCGACGGTCAGGCGAGCAGCGAGCAGGCGTTGCAGGCATTTCTGGTCCGGTTGCAAGGCGAGTACCGCTGCTTCAAGGCCGCCACGGAACATCCTTCAATTACGGCGCAATTTCTGCCTGAGGAAGAAGAGGACAGCTTGGACACAGAGCGTCATGCGGTAGCCCAACTGGCGAAAAAATCCGGCCTGTGCCGCGAAAGTTATTCCCGCGCTTTCAGGCGCGGGGCAGGGCTTCCACCAGGGAGCTATTTGCATTGCCTGCGGCTGGAAAAAGCCCGCCGCCTGCTGCGCCAGGGCAAAAGCATTGCTGATGCCGCCGTTGCTGTGGGCTATGCAGACCAAAGCCATCTGCACCGTATGTTCGTGAAGTTTTATTCCGTTACGCCCGGCTGCTACCGCAGAGGCGGGTCACATTCGTACAAGAAATAGTCCGCCGAAAGAGTAGGGTCTGTGTTGGAGGCAAAAGCTCATGACACAGATTCTTGCGGAATTTATTGCTCCTACCTTTCCTGCTTTGGCATTGGCGCACTTTATGGCCTTGCTCAGTCCCGGGCCGGATTTTTTTCTGGTGGTGGGGCACGCCGTACGACGTGGCTTGCGGGGAACGGCGTTCATCTGCCTTGGCATCGCTTTGGGCAATGCCCTCTATATTGCTCTGGCCATTTCGGGCTGGTCGTTTGTACGTCAGTGGCCGTGGCTTTACCGCTGTGTGGAGCTGGCGGGGGCGGGCTATCTCTTGTGGATAGGCTGGGCCCTTGTCCGGTCAGGGCGGCAGCCAGCAGACTTGCGCCTCACAGCGGCAGTTCCCCTTGCCGCTGGCAGGCAATTGCTCACAGGGCTGGCGTCGGCTTTGCTCAATCCCAAAAACGCCATTTTTTACCTCACCCTCATGACAACCATTATGGGGTCTGCCGCCAGCTTGAAGCAGCAGCTTTTTGCAGGCGCGTGGATGGCGGGGCTTGTGTTTGCCTGGGATGCAGGGCTTGCTGCTGCCATTGCCCATCCTGCCGTGCAAAATATTTTGCGGAAACGATTGGGCCTTATCGAAATTATGGCCGGGGCCTGCCTTATGCTGATGGCAGTTCTGCTTGTGGCAATACCCTTGCTGTAGTGGCGGCGGCAAATCCGCGCCACTGAAACTGGCTGGACTATGTGGGCATGACAGCGCAACTTTGGCTATCCGTTGCGCTGCGCTACAGGCGGTTTGCCAGCAGGCCATACTGGCGCAATGGCAGTGCTTCTTGTTTCAGCAGTTGTATCAGGCTGCCGTGGAGTGGGTGTGCGTTCTTGCGGCAGGTTTTTGCCCGGAGCAAAGCTCCTTGGCAAAAGGATTGGCTATTGCGGCTACTTGCGTAATACGGTGCGCAAAGTCTCTGCCTGTGGGCCGGAAAGGCCTTTGAGCCTTTGCTCTACACGGCTTTGCACAGCCTCATGGCGGGGGCTCATTTCATATAATGACGCGGCGGCGGTTTGGCTTACAGGAAAAGCCGGGTCATTTTGACGGCCGCTGGAATTGAGATCCGCATAGCGCAGGGCCGCGTCAATGATGGCGTCCAGGTAGGCAACATTGCCTGAAGCCGTATATGCGGCCCAGTACATCTGAAGAACGGTTTTCTCGCTGGTGATATCCCACTGCAACAGGGGCGTGGGGTTCAGGCGTATTTGCTGCAAAAGCACGGCGTCGCGCTGGTCCAGCAACTGGTTCATAAGCGCGGCCTCGTCCGTGAGTTGGGCCAGATGCACAGCCCAGGCCAGGGTGCGCTTGCCATCTCTGCTCAGTGTGGGAACCTGCGCCAGCAGGGTCTGGCGGGCCGTGGATTCTGACTTGAGCGTTTCAGCAAGAAATGCGGCCAGTGTGAGCTGCTTCTGCCGATCATAAAGAACGTTTTGCGCGTCAAAAGTGCGAAGAATGCCCGGAAGGGTTTCAGCCCTTTTTTCCTTATAATAGTACTCCATATCTCTCGCATAAAATGAAAGATTTTTGGATACGGTGAGGGCCAAAGCATCCTGGCAGGGCATAAACCAGAGAGATAGCGCAAGAAACAGGGCACGCAGTGCAAAACGTCTTGAAGGCGCAGCGTTTGACATCTGGTACTGACGCGCAGCGAAAAAGCTAGTGATAATCGGCATGGGCTAGTCAAAATCCGCCAGAAGGGCGTCCAGTTTGAGGCAGGTGAGGGGGCTTTGGCGCAAAAAGGTCAGCAGACGAACGCGGGCCTCAAGAAGGTGCGGTGAAGAAACGCCGTTGCGGATAGAGCTATGGGCTTCAAGAAAGGCTGCGAGATTGTCGCAATCCTTGATGAGGCGGCCGTCCTTGGGATCAAGGTCGTCATAGTTGCATTCGCGTTGAAGAACATCGAAATCAGGCACTTTTTCTATTTTTCCATTGCGGCAAACGCATTCCTGAAATTCAGATTGCACATCAAGGCCCAAGTAGTAAGATATGCGCTCCACCAGCGAAGTAAAACCCTGCTGGCGCAAGGGAGAAAAAATGCGGCGTTCCAGCTCTTTTTCTTCGTATTCCTTAATGATTTTGGGAAAATCCGCTATGGAACGCTTCACTGGCGAAATGATGTCGCGGGTAAGCACTTCCGGCAAATCATGAAAGAGCCCGCAAAAGAAGTTGTTGTTGGCCCTTGCGCGGCATGCGTTCACAGACAAACTGAAAAAATAGGCAAAGCTGGCTACAATAAACATGTGCCCAAGAACCGAAGTGGCGGGAATGCGTGGAGCCTGGGTCCAGCGAATCTGAAAGCGCAACTGCCCGCAGAGGTTGGCCAGCCTGAGAAGGGCAGTGCCCGGTTGGCGCATTTGTTCCAGACCTTTCAGATCATGAAAACTGTCCAGCCGATCTACAAACGATTGGCCGATGTCATCCATTTCGTCGTCAAAAGGGCTGTTGAGCGGCTTGATGAGATTGAATTCCCACTGTGACGCGTAAAGATGGGCTGCGGTGAGTATACGCCGGGAAAGGCTGTCTTCGTCCGCGTTGTGGTGCCAATGGCACATGCGCTGCCAAAATGAACCCAGAGGCGACAGGGCCGGTTGCAGGCTGTCGAGCACATGCTCTGTCAATTGGCGGTGCTGCTCGGGATTCTCTTTGATGCGGTAAAAGATGGGCGGTTTGATATCGGTAATGATGAGCCGATAAAAGTAGTCAAACAGGCCGCCTTCTATGATTTCAGAGGCAAAGTTTACGCGCTCTTCTTCAGACATGTGGCGTGAGTTTTCATGCCACAACACGCAGGCCAGCAACATCTTGTGTGCCTGCTTGTCTGTTTCAAGCAGCTCCACCGGGCGCAGCTTGTCGTTCCAGCGTAAAAGGTATGCGCCTGAAAAAATAAGTTGAAGCAGGCTCTTACGAATATCCGCCATATTTTCTCCGGGTGTAGGTCGGAAAAACAGTTGGCAGTATAGGGGTAGATGGGGTAAAGCTCAAGGGCTTCATGCCACGGTCCGGTTTTACGGCCTTTAGGCGCATAATAGTGCAACGGCTCTTGACAGTGTCTGGCGTTTGCCGTATTGAAGCCATCTTTACTGCGATAAATATCGTCACCCCCGTTCGACGGCTATCGCGCAATGAACTTTTTTGCAGCCAACGGCTGCTGATATTTGCAGATGTGAGGAGTCATTCCGATGAAGACGTTCAGCCCCACCCCCAAAGACATCAATCGCGAATGGTTCGTGGTTGACGCTCAGGATCAGGTGCTCGGCCGTCTGGCTAGCCAGATCGCCCACCGCCTGCGCGGCAAGCATAAGCCGGAGTTCGCTCCGCATATGGATAACGGGGACTTTATCGTGGTAGTTAACTGCGAAAAGATCAAGGTCACCGGCAACAAGCTGGCCGACAAAAAATATTACCGGCACTCTGGCTGGGTTGGCGGTCTTAAGACCACCATCCTCGGCGATGTGCTCGCTGACAAGCCCTCCCGCGTCCTGATGGCCGCCGTGAAGGGCATGCTGCCCAAGAATCGCCTGGGCCGCGCCATGCTGAAGAAACTCAAGATTTACGCCGGGTCCGAGCATCCGCACACGGCCCAGAATCCCCAGCCGCTGACGCTGCCGCATTAAGGAGTAGAATGCCATGAGCGAGAAATTTGAATACGGCACCGGCCGTCGCAAGACCGCCACGGCGCGTACCCGCATCTATGCCGGCTCCGGCGGCATCACGGTCAACGGGCGTTCTTTCGAGGATTACTTTCCCCGTAAGACCCTGCAGATGATTATTCGTCAGCCTTTGGTGCTTTCCAAGCTTGCCGACAAGCTTGATGTGCGCATCAATGTGGCTGGTGGCGGTGTGACTGGTCAGGCTGAAGCTGTGCGCCACGGTATTTCCCGTGCCCTGCTGATGGTTGATCCGGCCCTGCGCCCCATGCTCAAGAAGGCTGGCTTCCTCACCCGCGACGCCCGTAAGAAAGAACGTAAAAAGTACGGCCTGCGCGCTGCCCGCGCCCGGTACCAGTACTCCAAGCGTTAATACGCCTTTCGAAAGCCCTGCCTGTCAGGGCTTTCGTTTTATTTGGCGGGTCGCTTGCGGCCCGCCTTTTTTGTACTGTCATGCCTGCAGTGCTTTTGCGCTGGTATTTTCCCAGTAAAAGTGTATGTTGTGTGGAATATACCTCGCCTCAAACAGTCAAAGAGAGTTGACATGACCAGGGATATTCCCCTTTCTTCCGGCCAGTTGTCTGTGCTTGAGTATGCCTATACGCATGAGCAAACGCAGGCCACCACTGGATACTTTTCATGCGTGCCGCCCGCTGATCTTGGTTTTGACGCAGCATTGGAGCGCCTTGAAGCCGCGCCGATGGACGATTTTCTGCATCAGCACATTTTGCGTCTGTTGAGTGCTGAAAAAACCGAAGAGCTGGTCCGTCTGGCGGCCTCGTGCTACGATGCTGCCCAGAATGTCTTTAGCAGGCCCGTACTGGCGGCCCTGTTGCTTGAATGCGCTACGTTGCTGCCGCAACATGCCGATGCCTGCGCGGGCTTTCCCGCAGATGCAGCAGTTCGCTTGGCTTCTTCCAGCCCAGCCTTGTATCTGCGTGCGGTCAGCCAGCCTGATGCAGACGCCAGCGCTGCCTGGAGTGAGCTGTTCCGCAGCAATATCTGCGACCACCACGCGCTGCCGCGCCCCGACGAGGCCGGAATTTCGCCACTGTTTTCGCAGGAAGAAATTGAAGCTACTGCCCGTGATATGGCAGCAAATGCGGGCAGTTTGGCCCGGCAGCATGCGCGCTTGTCTGCCAATCCCGCAGCGGTCTGGGAGCGCCCGCCAGCGCAGGAGACATTTCTGCGCGCGCTGGATGCGCTTATGGAGTCTGCTACTGTCGACGGGCCTGAAATGCGGCACGAGGCTTCGCTTTCGCCCATTGCCCTGTTACGGTCCTGGCAAGTGGACATTGAGGTGCACAGCGGTGCGGTCAAGCATCACCTGCACGGCAAGGCCACTGCCTATGGACGAGGAATGTCCCTGGCAGCCGCCCGTGCTTCCTACGCAATGGAAATTGTTGAGAGAGCCAGTACCTATGTAAGTGTTGGCCCAATTGAAGACGGCGGCAAGGGTGAAGCCGGGCAGGTGCTGCACCGCAAACATCCCATGCCTCTCTTCAAGGCGCGGTTTTCCGAACTGCAGCAGCAGGGCAGGGCGGCCCTTGATCCCAATGTTCTGCCCATTGAGGCTCCTTACCAGAATGCCCCCCTGCACTGGATCAGCGCCGTGAACACGGATGGAAATGAAGTTCTGGTTCCGGCTCAGGCGGTCTTTTTGTTCTGCAATCTCGATGAGCCCGCCCTGTTTCTGGCAGGCGGCTCGACGGGGCTTGCCTCGGGCAACACCTTGGATGAAGCCAAGCAGGCGGCCTTGACCGAAATTTTTGAGCGGGATGCCGAGGCCACCACACCTTTCAGCCGTTCACGCTGTTTTATTCTGAAAAGCCGCGATGCCCGTATGCAATCCTTGCTGGACGATTATGCGGCTTGCGGCATCAACGTGCAGTTTCAGGATATTACTACGGAATTCGGGCTGCCCGTGTATCAATGCTTCGTTATGGGGCGCGACGGCAGCGTCGCCCGTGCCACAGGTGCAAATCTGACTGGCTCGCGTGCTGCTCTGGCTGCCCTTACTGAAACCCCGTGGCCGTACTCCACGGCGCAAACGATGCGCCCTCAGCCTTCCGGTCCCGGCCTGGCAGGACTGCCTGTGCGGTTTCTTGAAGATTTGCCAGACTACAGCCTCCCGTCGCCCGCTGACAATTGCCGCCTTTTGGAAGCTGTGCTGTGCGACCACGGCAGAGGCCCGCTCTATGTGGACATCAGCCGCAAGGATTTTGACCTGCCCGTGGTGCGGGCTATTGTTCCCGGTTTGGCCCTCACGGGAGAGTGGGACCGTTTTTCACGCCCGGGCAAGCGACTTTTTGCGCGCTATGCCAGCCTTTTTGCCTGATTTTTATACGGTCATGGGCTTTTCTGAATTGCAGGCCATGCCCAAGTTGTTTATAGTGCAGGCCTAGTGGCCCGCCCTTTGGCGCAGCCCTGCCAACACAAAAAAACTGGAGGGAAAGGATGAAACTGGGAAAACTTTTTGCAGCGCTGGCCGGACTGGCGCTCACCCTTGGTTTTGCCGGCCAAGCGCCTGCCGCTGATGCCGCTCCTATCAAAATCGGCGTATACCTTCCCCTGACCGGACAAAATGCCTTTGGCGGCCAGCTTGAACTTGAAGGCGTGCGTCTGGCCCACAAGGAAATGCCCACCGTTTTGGGCCGCCCCGTGGACCTGGTTGTGGTGGACAACAAGTCTGACAAAGTCGAAGCCGCCAACGCCGTGAAGCGCCTTGTGGAGCGCGACAAGGTTGTGGCTCTTATCGGCACCTACGGTTCCTCCCTGGCGATGGCTGGTGCGGAAATCGCCGAAAAAGCCAAGGTTCCCGGCGTGGGCACCTCCTGCACCAACCCCCTCGTGACCCAGGGCAAGAAGTACTACTTCCGCGCCTGCTTTATTGACCCCTATCAGGGCGCCGCTGCGGCCACCTATGCCCGTGAAAACCTGGGCTTCAAAAAAGCCGCCGTGCTGATGGACATGACCAACGACTACGCCGTGGGCCTGTCCAGCTTCTTCACCAAGTCTTTCAAAAAGCAGGGCGGCGATGTTGTCGCCACGCTCAAGTACAGCTCCGGCGACCAGGACTTTACTGCCCAGCTTACCGAGCTGATCTCCAAGGATCCTGACATCGTCTTCATGCCCGCCTACTTTGCTGAAGGCGCCATCATCATGAAGCAGGCCCGCGAACTGGGTGCGAAGTTCCGCCTCATGGGCGCGGACGCTATGGACAACCCCGACACCCTCAAGCTCGGCGGCAAGGCTGCTGAAGGCTTCCTGCACACTACCTTCCCCTATGACCCCGCCATGCCCAACATGAGCGAAGCCGCCAAGCGCTTCACCGAAGCCTGGAAGGCCGCCTATCCTGACAAGGAAACCAACGTTAACGGCGCTCTTGGCTACAACACCTACTTCCTTATTCTTGACGCCATCAAGCGTGCCAATTCCGCCGAGCCCCAGGCCATTGCCAAGGCTCTGGCCGAAACCAAGGATCTGCCCACGGCTCTTGGCCTGCTTTCCATCAATGCCTCCCACGACGCTGAAATGCCCGTGGGCATCATTGAATACAAAGGTGGCAAGCGCGAATACGTGGGCGAAGTGACGCCTAAATAAGCTCGTTGTTTTTTTCCGGCCCCGCGGTGCATGCGCCGCGGGGCGCTTTTTCTCTTTTTTGCCGCTGTTCAGGCGGAAAGGGCACCTGTGCCCTTTATTCCGTCGCTATCCTGAACGGCAGCTTGAGGTGGCCACATGAGCCTTGACATGTTTTTGCAGCATTGTTTTAACGCCCTTACCCTGGGGTCGCTCTACGCGTTGATAGCCATCGGCTATACGATGGTGTACGGCATTTTGCGCCTTATTAACTTTGCCCACGGCGACATCTTGATGATTGGCGCCTACTTTGTTTTTTTCGGCACCTTTGCTTTCGGCTGGCCCTGGGGTGTGGCCGCCGTGGTTTCCGTTGCGGGTGCAAGCTTGTTGGGTGTTGCCATTGAAAGGGTAGCCTACCGCCCCCTGCGCGACGCCCCGCGAATTTCGGCGCTCATAAGCGCTATTGCTGTCTCCTTTTTTATTGAAAGTTTGGCAGTAGTGATTTTTACCGGTCAACCGCGCCCCGTGCTGCAGCCCGACTGGCTGGTTTCAGAGTGGCATATCGGCGACCTGCGCATTCTGCCGCTCACGGCTCTTGTGCCCTGTATGACCGTTGTTCTTGTGGGCATTCTGCTGTTCGTGGTTTACCGCACCAAGCCGGGGCTGGCCATGCGCGCCATTTCCAAAGATATTGAGACCACGCGGCTTCTTGGGGTAAGGGTGGACAACATCATTGCCCTGACGTTCTGCATAGGCTCGGCTCTGGCTGCCGCATCTGGCATCATGTGGGCCTTGCGTTATCCTCAGGTGCATCCCTATATGGGCATCATGCCGGGGCTTAAAGCCTTTATTGCTGCTGTATTCGGCGGCATCGGCTCCATTCAGGGCGCAGTTATCGGCGGTGTGGCTCTGGGCTTTGTGGAAATCATGACCGTGGCCTTCATGCCCGAGCTTTCGGGCTACCGTGACGCATTTGCCTTTGTGCTGCTTGTGCTTGTGCTCTTTTACAAGCCCACGGGCCTGCTTGGCGAACGCACGGAGGAGAAGATCTGATGCGCCTGAACAGCAGCACGATTTTGAGCATACTGGTCATGGCCTTGCTGGGCTGCGCGGTCTGGCAGGCTGAGTTCTTTCTTGGCGACTACGAGATTTACATCGCCAAGCTGATCTTCATCAACGCTATCCTGGCCCTCTCGCTCAACCTCATTTACGGATTCACGGGGTTATTTTCCCTTGGGCACGCTGGCTTTATCGCCGTGGGCGCCTATGTTTCGGCTTTATGCATTTTGCCGCCGGAACAGAAGGAAATGATGTGGATTCTTGAGCCGATGATCTGGCCTTTCTCTGAACTGTTCACCCCCTTCTGGGCGTCGGTTTTGGCTGGCGGGGTAGTCGCCACCATATTTGCCTTCTTCATTGCCGTGCCGGTACTGCGCCTTGGTGATGACTATCTGGGCATTGCTACTCTTGGTTTTGCCGAGATCATCCGGGTGCTCATCGTCAATGCCACGCCGATAACCAACGGCTCTCTGGGCATCAAGGGCATACCTGGCCACGCCACGCTGCTGATTTGTTATGGCTGGATGCTCTTTACCCTCATTGTGCTCGCCCGGCTGGTATTCAGCAATTACGGCAACGTGCTGCGCTGTATACGCGACAATGAAATCGCGGCCAGCGTTATGGGCATCAATGTGTTCTGGAACAAGGTGCTCTCGTTCTGCATCGGCGCATTTTTTGCCGGGGTGGGCGGAGCCTTGCTGGGCAGCCACCTTTCCACCATTGACCCGAAAATGTTCAACTTCCTGCTGACCTTCAACGTGCTTATGTTTGTGGTCGCTGGCGGTTTGGGGTCACTGACGGGCAGCCTTCTTGGCGCTACTGTCATTACCGTTCTGCTGGAATGGCTGCGCGCCATCGAGGAACCAATGGACATTTTTGGGCTGTTTGAAATTCCCGGTATTCCCGGCATGCGCATGGTGGTCTTTTCGCTTGTGCTGCTGTCCATCATTCTGTTCCGGCGCGAAGGCATCATGGGCACAAGAGAATTGACCTGGAAGCGAATAGGCGCGTTTTTGAGGAGGCACAAGGCATGAGCGAATTCATTCTGCCCCGTCCCCCGCATTATGAAGGCGCGCTGCTGGTTGCCAAGGACGTAACCATGCGGTTTGGCGGTGTAACTGCCGTGAGCGAGCTTTCCCTGGCGCTGCCCAAGGGAAGCATTGCGGGAGTCATCGGCCCCAACGGTGCGGGCAAGACAACGGCCTTCAACGTGCTAAGCGGGTTTTACACGCCTCAGGAAGGTGAAATCACGCTTGACGGACAGAACATCAAAGGGCTGAAACCCTATGACATCTGCCGGCGCGGCATGGCCCGTACCTTTCAGAATATCCGTCTTTCACAGCACATGACCGTGCTTGAAAATATCATGGTCGGCTGTCATGTGCGGCGGCACTGCCCCTGGTGGATGGCTCCCTTGGGATTGCCCGCCTTCTACCGCGAAGAAGCCGCCATTAAGGAAAAAAGCCGCCTGTTGGCCGAAAGGGTAAATCTTGGCGATCATCTTGATGATCTGGCCAGCAGCCTGCCCTATGGGGCGCAACGCCGCCTCGAAATCGCCCGCGCTCTGGCCACCGAACCACGCCTGCTTTTGCTGGACGAGCCCGCTGCGGGCATGAATCCGCAGGAAAGCATTGAGCTCATGCACTTCATCGGCCATATCCGTGAAGAATTCGACCTGACCATTCTGCTCATCGAGCATGATATGAAGGTCGTCATGGGCGTATGCCAGTATATATGGGTTATGGAATACGGGGCCCTTATTGCTGAAGGCAATCCGGAAGATATCCGAAATAATCCCGTGGTCATCCGCGCCTATCTTGGCGAGGACATGGGTTCGGGCGGCATGTTTTGATGTGCGGCCATACTATTGCCATGATGGCTGGAGAAATAATGGATATGGTGCAGCATGCTTGAAATTCGTGACCTTCATGTGCGCTACGGCGGCATTCAGGCCGTACAGGGTGTGAGCCTCAAGATACCGCGCGGCAGTATCGTGACGCTCATTGGAGCCAACGGTGCGGGCAAGAGCAGTATCATCCGTTCCATTGCAGGCTTGAACAAAAACGTTACCGGCGAAATTTTGCTGACCAGGCACGAAGGCGAAACCCCGTCATCGCTTATGGGGCTGAAACCTGAGGATATGGTTCGGCGGGGCATTTCGCTTTCGCCCGAAGGACGGCGCATTTTGCCCCATCTGACGGTGGAAGAAAACCTGATGCTTGGCGCGTATTCCCGCAGTGACCGCAAGGAAATTGCCGATGACATAGAGTGGGTTTATTCGCTGTTTCCGCGCCTCAAAGAGCGCAGCTGGCAGAAGGGCGGCACCCTTTCCGGTGGCGAGCAGCAGATGCTGGCCGTTGGCCGGGCGCTTATGAGCCGTCCCGACCTGCTCATGCTTGATGAACCATCGCTGGGCTTGGCCCCGCTGCTGGTGCGTGAGATTTTTGAAATCATCCGGCGCATCAATGCTGACGGCAAAACCGTGCTTCTGGTTGAGCAAAACGCCTATGCGGCTCTTTCCGTGGCGCACTACGCCTATATTCTGGAAGTGGGGCGCGTGGTTCTGGAAGGCCCGGGCAAGCAATTGCTGGAAGATCCCAAAGTTAAGGACGCGTACCTGGGCGGCTAAGTTGCCCGTCCCGGTTGCGGGAAACGCGGGAGCAGGGCAGGGCGTCAAGCTGTGAAGTTGATGCTGGTGAGCTTGCTTCGCAGCGCATTGAGAACTATCATTATAAGCGGGGCTGAAAGGTCCCGCTTTTTTTACATCCCTGCAAGTCTTTCCCTTTTGCGGTTCACAGCGGACCGTAAAAATGTGGAAAGCCCGACATCAACAGCGGCCAAGGTCGCAGCGCAGGAGGATTCATGCGGCGTTTCTTTTCTTTTGTGGTTCTGACCCTGATTCTGGCTCTGTCGTCGACAGTTCTGGCGGCCAGCGAAAAGGTTCAGAATGACGACCGGACTATTACACGGCTGCCCAATGGGCTTACAGTCTATATTATCAAGGATGCACGTTTTCCCCTGGTGGCCACGCGCCTTTACGTCCGTACTGGTTCAGCCAATGAAAAACCGGAGCAGGCGGGCATAAGCCACCTGCTGGAGCATATGGTTTTCAAAGGCACGGAGCACAGGCCCAAGGGCCAGGTTGCCCGTGATGTGGAAGCCCTTGGCGGCTACCTCAACGCAGCCACCAGTTTTGACAAAACCTGGTACATGACTGATATGCCCGCCGCGCACTGGCGCACAGGCATGGATGTGGTGAAGGAAATGGCCTTCCAGCCTTCGCTTGATCCCAAGGAACTGGAATCGGAAAAGGACGTGGTCATCTCCGAACTGGAAGGTGACCAGGATTCTCCCATGAGCAGGCTGTTTGAAAGTCTGCAAACGTCAGCCCTGCAGAATACAGTTTACGGGCGGCCCATCATCGGCTTCAAAGACACCATACGCGCTGTTACGGCAGAAGACCTGCGTGCCTATGTGCGTCATTGGTACCAGCCGCAAAATATGCTGCTTCTTGTAGCGGGCGATGTTGAACCGCAGGCGGTTCTGGCCTACAGCCAAAAGCTTTTTGGCGGACTGACCAACAGTGGCGATCTGGCTGAAGCGCAGCCCATAAGTTTGACTGATGCCTCGGGCGGGCCCCGCGTTGAAGTCATACAGGGCCCCTGGAACAAGGTTTACATGGGCATGGCTTTTCCCGTGCCGGGGCTGCGCGATTTGCGGTCCGTTGACCTTGATGTGCTTTGCTATCTTTTGGGCGGCGACGGCACCTCAGACCTCTACCGCAAGTTCAAGTACGAAAAGCAGATGGTGGACAACATCAGCATGGGCAACATGAGTCTGGCGCGTGCCGGGCTTGTCTATCTGAGCGCGCAGCTTGATGTGGACAAGGTAGAGCCCTTCTGGCGTGAACTGACCAAGGATATGGCCGCGCTCAAGGCAGGGCAGTTCAAACCCGAAGCCATCGCGCGTGCCCGGTTCAACCTTGAAGACAATATGGACCGCGCTGGCGAAACGCTCAACGGGCTGGCCTCCTGGCTTGGCACTGTGCAATTTGAGCTGGGCGGCGAGCAGGCTGAAATGAACCTGCGTTTTGCCCAGCGTAATGTGGACACAGCGCAATTGGCGCAGGCTCTGGAGCAATGGCTCAACCCCCGTCAGGCGCGCGTGCGCGTACTTGCTCCCGAAGGGGCCAAGCTGCCTGATCTGGAGGCCATACTGCAACAGAACTGGCCCGGCCTGGATGGGGAGCACGCGCAGAAGGCCCGAGCCATGAAGGCGGGTGAGCGCGAAGTTCTGCAGCTGGGTGCTGGGCGTACCCTCATTCTTTTGCCAGACGCCACTGTTCCGTATGTGGCTATAGATATGATGCTGCCCGGCGGCAATGCCATGCTCAAGCCTGCTCAACAGGGGCTTGCCGGGCTGACAGCCCGTGCCCTTACCACAGGCAGCGGTAAACTGGATGCTCAGGCAATGGAACGTTTTTTTGCAGACAGGGCGGCTGCCATTGATGCCAGCGCCGGGCTGCAAAGCTTTGCCCTGTCCATCACTGGCCCGGCTCGCTTTAACGCGGACTATTTTTCAATGCTGACTGAAGTATTGCGTAGCCCGCGCTTTGAAGAAAAAGAAATTCGCCGTGAGGCTGACAGCATGAAGGCCGCTATTCGCCAGCGTGCGGACAGGCCTACGTCCTTCCTTTTCTCACGCCTTAACGGACTTCTTTTCCCCGGCGGGCAACCCTACGGGTACGACGGGCTAGGCAGCGTGGAAACGCTGGACCGCTTTACCAATAAGGACGTCCGTGCGTTCTGGCAGGAACAGATGGGGCAGCCGTGGGTGCTTTCCGTGGCTGGAGATTTTGACCGCGAAGCTGTGGTGGCCTTTGCCCGCTCCCTGCCCGCGCCCAAAACAGATATTCCCGCGCCCGGCGCTCCCACCTGGGGGCAAGACAAAAAACTCGACCTTCACTTGCCTGGCCGAAACCAGGCCCATGTGCTTCAGGTCTTCAAAGCTGTGCCCGCTACCCATGCGGATGCTCCGGCCCTCATGCTGCTCCAGTCTGTGCTTTCAGGGCAGAGCGGCCTGTTGTTCAGCCAGATGCGTGACGTGGAAGGGCTTGGCTACACTGTAACGGCCTTTTACCGCAGTATGCCCGAGGCTGGCATGATGGCCTTCTATATTGGCACCACGCCGGATAAGGTCGAGCAGGCCCAGAAGGGTTTTGCCAAAATTATTGGCGACATCATGACAAAGCCTTTGCCCGTGCCTCTGCTGGAAGCCGGGGCCAACCGCCTGCTTGGCGCGTACTACCGTGACAGGCAGAGCCTTGGATCACGCGCCGCAGACGCCGCCAGCGACGCTTTGCTGGGACGCCCCTTCGACTTTGAGCGCCAGCTCATCGAAAAGGCTGCTAAACTGACCCCGGCTCAGGTTCTGGAAGTCGCCAAGAAGTATCTGGGCGAGGCCAACGCTTATGACTTGATACTGCTGCCGTAGTATATTCAGCAGCACATTTTGAACGGGAGATCCCCCGGCAAGCGCCGGGGGATCTCTGCGTGCTGGGCGGCGGAGTGGGGTAGCGGCCATGCGGCTCAACCAATCCCCTCACAATGTGGTGGGGCGGATTGCCCCCTCACAGCACACGGCATGGCGGTGAACTACAGCCATTGGGCAGGCAAAAGAGCACATATTTTTTGTTAATAAACTAAGCCTGCTATCCGCTGTTTAGGCCTTTGAGAAGCGGTTTATTTTGCTTGTCAGGAATATTTATTGAAAAAAATGCGCCTCGAAAAAGTGGCAGTTAGTGCGGTTTTCCGGCGCTCGCATCCGCAAATCCGCATTTCCCAAGGGCTTGATCAACCTTGAAATCCTCTGCCCAGTACGCTAGATTGCACTCTGCACCTAGGGAGTCACCAGCCAACCATAACAGGCTGCGGAACTTTCAATGGCGGTTCCGGCAGATGCATCTTGGGCAGAGTACGGCTCGTGCCCATCGCTTTTTTGCGGTCTTTTTTCGACCTTAGAAAAGCTTTATAATAAATTTTCTCAATATAAACTGAACTGTTCCTACGAAGCTAGGAAGCCTTTTTTGCCTACCCTGATTGACACGGTGCAGTTCTTTTGAGATTTTCTAGACATTGAAAGCGCCCTTTTGGGGCTTAATAGAGAATCCCGTGAAAAACGGGAGCGGACCCGCCGCCGTAAGTCGGATAAATGCCACCTTTTTACATGCGCCACTGGGCTGACAGCCTGGGAAGGCCAAAAGATGGTCGACAAGCCGGAAGACCTGCTTTCAAGCATAATCAACAACTGCCGGGTATATTCCTGAGCAGACTCAGTATGGGTTGTCGGTACGGGGCCTTTGCCGACCAGTCCATTGCCGGGGAGCTACCTGCTCCCGACTACAGGCATGTCTTTGGGTTACAACCATCGCCCCATATAGGTCATCGGTGTTTTGTTCGTTCGGGTTCCGAACGAGCCTTTGTTCACAGTTGTTACGTTTGGGAGTTTTTCTCCATGCCCGCCAGCATTACCAAGCGCGATGGCACGGCAGTGCCTTTTGATTCTGTCAAGGTCCTCAACGCCATTACCAAGGCCAATCAGGCCGTTGGTGGTGAGGATATGTCCCCTACCGATCTTTTATTTGTAACGGAAAAAGTCTGCAAAAAACTGGACGCACGCGAGCTGAAGCACGTTGAAGAAATTCAGGACTTGGTTGAAGAAACACTGATTCAGTACGACTACGCCAAGACTGCCAAAGCTTATATTCTGTACCGCGCCGAGCATACGAAGATCCGCAATGCGGAATCGTATCTCATGGATATTTATAAAAAGCTTACGTATTCCCCGGCCATTCACGAAGATATCAAGCGTGAAAATGCCAATATTGATGGCGATACGGCCATGGGCACCATGCTCAAGTATGGTTCTGAAGGCTCCAAGTACTTTATCGACAACTATATTCTGCCCAAGGATGCTTCGTCAGCCCATATCAATGGTGATATCCATATTCATGACAAAGATTTCTATATGCTCACGGAAACGTGCTGCCAGATAGATCTTATCCCTTTGTTTAAAAACGGGTTTTCCACCGGGCACGGCTATTTGCGTGAACCCAACGCCATTGAAAGCTATTCGGCTCTTGCCTGCATAGCCATTCAGGCCAACCAGAATGAAATGCACGGTGGGCAGAGTGTGCCGCACTTTGATTTCGCTATGGCCGAAGGCGTTATCAAGACGTACCGAAAGGAATACGAAAGGGCTTTTACCGCCTTTGTGCGTATTGCCATGCATCTCGAAGCTGCGGAAGCTGCTGCCTTTACTGAAAAATTGCTGGCAAGTGTCGACCTGTGCCCGCGCCTTGGCAATATGGAAGAATTTGGCCGTAAATTGAGCGAGGTTATGCCTGCGGAGCAGAAGAGCATGGCAGTAGAAGCCCATGCCTATGCCGCCGAAGAAGCCCTGAAGTACACCGAACGCCGCTCTTATCAGGCTATGGAAGCTTTTATCCATAACCTGAACACAATGAATTCACGCGCCGGGGCTCAGGTTCCTTTCAGTTCCATCAACTATGGCACTGATACCTCCGCAGAAGGGCGTATGGTGACCAAGAATCTGCTCAAAGCCACCAAGGCTGGCCTTGGCAATGGGGAAACATCCATTTTTCCCGTGCAGATTTTCAAGGTGAAGTCCGGGGTCAACTACAATAAAGAAGATCCCAACTACGACCTCTTTCTCTTGGCCATTGAAGTTTCAGCCATGCGGCTGTTCCCCAACTTCAGCTTTCTGGATGCTCCCTTTAACCTTCAGTACTACAAGCCGGGCGACTACAACTCCGAAGTGGCCTATATGGGCTGCCGCACGCGCGTTCTCGGCAACGTGTACGACAAGGACAGGCAGGTTACCTGCGGGCGCGGCAATCTGAGCTTCACTTCGGTGAACCTTCCGCGGCTGGGGCTTGAAGCCAAGGGCGACGTCAAAAAGTTCTTTGCCCTGCTGGATGACAGGATCGACCTGGTGTTTCGTCAGCTCATGCACCGGCTCAAGGTGCAGAGCACCAAGAAGGTGCGTAACTATCCCTTCCTTATGGGTGAAGGGATCTGGCTTGACTCTGAAAAGCTGGGTTGGGACGACTGCATTGAAGAAGTGTTGAAGCACGGCACGCTCAGCATGGGCTTTATCGGCCTGGCTGAAGCTCTCATATCGCTGCTTGGCAAGCACCACGGCGAAAGCGAAGAGTCCCAGAAGCTGGGTCTTGAGATCATCAATCATATGCGCAAGCGCTGCGATGATGAATCGGAAAATACCGGACTCAACTTCTCGCTCATTGCTACCCCTGCGGAAAGCCTCAGCGGCCGTTTTGTTACGCTGGACAAGGCCAAGTTCGGCAACATTCCCGGTGTTACAGACAAGGATTACTACACAAACTCCTTCCATGTACCCGTGTACTGCCACATCAAGGCCTTCAGAAAAATTGAGATCGAAGCCCCTTACCACGCCATGACCAACGCCGGCCACATTACCTATGTGGAACTGGATGGCGACACATGCAAGAATCCGGAGGCTTTTGAAAGCATTATCCGCTTTATGCACGACAATGGCGTTGGGTATGGTTCAGTCAACCATCCGCTTGATCGTGATCCTTTGTGCGGCTATGTGGGCGTAATCAACGGTTGTTGCCCACGTTGCGGACGCAAGGAAGGCGAGGGCATCAGCCCCGAACTTCTTGACGAACTGCGTAAAAAGTATCCGCACATTCCCAAGTGGAGCTAAGTTTATTTGCTGTTACGGCGGCCGCTTCGGCGGTCTGCCCAGAACCTAATACTTATTTTTAAGCTCAAGGAGAAAGTCTATGTTGATGAAGTCGCGTTTGTTTGATGAAGTGAAGCCCGCGCAGAAACTGGTGGGACAGGGCATGACTTTTGAGCGCACCCGCCGCATCACCGGCTACCTTGTGGGTACGCTGGACCGCTTCAACAACGCCAAGCGCGCCGAGGAACGCGACCGGGTAAAGCATGCCTGAGGACGCGGCTTCGCAGCCCATGCGTCTGTCCGGTATTGTGGAGGAATCCATAGTAGACGGGCCGGGGCTGCGATATGTACTTTTTACTCAGGGGTGTCCGCACCATTGTAAAGGGTGCCACAACCCGCAGACGCACAGCTTTGATGGCGGTTTTCTATTTACGGCAGAAGACGCGCTTAAGCAGTTTGAAGAAAATCCTCTGCTTGCAGGCGTGACTCTTTCTGGAGGCGAGCCTTTTGCCCAGGCAGCTCCCCTTTGTGTTGTAGCGCAAGGCGTGCAAAGCAAGGGCAAGACTGTGATTACCTACACAGGATACACGTTTGAGGATTTGTTGCAGCGCGCCCAAGGGGATCCCTGGACCGCGCGCCTGCTGGAGCTTACAGATTTGTTGATTGATGGACCCTATGTGGAAGAGCTTCGCGATCTGGAATTGCTTTTTCGCGGTAGCTCCAATCAACGGCTTTTGAGCAGGCAAGACCGTGAATCTCTTGCAATGGATCTTCAAACGTTCAAAAAGTAATATTGGCAGTTTAGCCTGCTTGGTCATATCAATAAAAAAGCCCGCCATTTGGCGGGCTTTTTTATTGATATTCGGTCAATGAAGGCAAAGAAAAAAGCGTCTAGAGCAAATTAACTTTGAAATGTATCGCTTTTCAAAGTTGTCATTCTGCCGAAAAATGCGATTTCGGCAGAATCCACGCCGCGTTGCGGCTTGCTGCACCCTTGAGCTGTGTCAACGGTATGTAGTCTTTTCAAAATTAAAAAGCTCTAATTAATGTTCTGGCTTTTGTCCTGCGCAATGCCGTGGCATTGTGCTACATAGGGAGCAAAACTTACATCCATGCCCTGTATGTGTTCAATAAGCCACGTCTTTAAAAATTCAAGCAGGGCCAGATCCACGTCGGCTTTGCCTTCCAAAAGGGCTTCTCTAAAAAGAATGACCTTGTCTTTAAACCGTTGGTGCACCTCGATGTGTTCTTTGGACATGGGGTAATCGGAATGCGCAAAGAAAATTTCTTCTGTATTGAAATGAGTGAAGGCGTACCCTGCCAGAGCATCGAGAATTTCGAGAAGAAGGGCAGGGTCCTTGCCCTGGCGTAGGCCATTGTGCAGTCTGTTGATGTAGGAAAGCAGCAGCTTATGCTGGCCGTCAATAACGGGTACCCCAGTGGAGTAGCTGGTTGACCACTTAAAATACTCGTCTTCCAGTTCGGATTCCGCATGGCTCAAAGAAGAGTTTTCCTTACCCAGAAAAGCATTAATCTGGTTCAGATAGTTCTCGCAGTATTCCAGCTCCGCAGCGATCTTGTCCAGCCATTGCGTGGTAAGTCCGTCCCGAAGGGACGTTTGCGCCAATGTCGGGTGTGCGGACACAAGCTTTCGTTCTTGCTCTGCCTGATCTGCGGCCAATCTGTGCAGTTTGCGTGCGGCCTCGCGCAGGCTGTCCTTGGTCATGGCTTGGCCAGACATGGCAATTTTATATTTCTCATGCCATTCAGCGGCATCCTGACGGGATTGTTCCATATCACGGCGGGCCGCAGCCAGTTCTTTGGCGCGTGCTTCCCCGTGGGAGGCCATCAGTTCAGCAAGATAACACAAGGCCCCACAATCGGAGTCGTGGGGCAGATGAAGCGCCCCAGGCTGTTTGAGGCTGTCGCAGATATTCCGAAGAGGCTTGAGCAGGCTTCGGTAAAGGAGAAAAAGTCCGCCAAAGCCGCATGCAAGCCCCGCTATGCCCGCAATATATGAAAGGGGCGGATAGAGAAGGAGCCCTGCCGCGCCAATAGCGGGGGCAATGGCCAGAAGAAGAAAAAAAGCAGGCATAGGGCATCCTTGGGTGATGTCAGCACATGCCATAGGCGAACTTGCCTGAAGGCATGCTTTGTAGGCATATTCGGGGGGCAGCCAAAGGCAAGGTACACGGTTGCATGGCTTGCAAAGCCTCAAGAATTGCCCCGCCGTGGCCAAAGATCAACGCCACGGCGGGTATCAATATCAATGCGGACGAACGACCTGGTCAGGCTGACGCAGTTTAGTCCTTGAAAGGCGAAATGGCTCTGAGGGTTTCAATAACCTGAGGAAAATGCTCAATCACAAAGTCTACATCTTCATCGGTTGTGTACCGAGAAAGTGAAAGGCGAACGGATCCGTGAGCATAGTTGAAGGGCACGCCCATAGCTCTCAGAACGTGTGAAGGTTCAAGGCTGCCCGATGTGCAGGCCGAACCGGAGCTGGCACAGATGCCCAGCCTGTCAAGCATAAGCAGAATAGCTTCGCCTTCAACATTCTTGAATGAGATGTTGGAGGTATTGGGCAGGCGGTTTTCAATATCGCCATTAACCATAGAATCGGGGATGCGCTCAAGAATGCCCGCTTCCAGCTTGTCGCGCAGCAAGGCTACCTGCACGCGCTCTTCCTGCATATGGTCGAGAGCCAGCTGTGCGGCAACGCCCATACCGATGATATAGGGCACGTTTTCTGTCCCGGCCCTGCGCCCACGTTCTTGATGGCCGCCACGCATGAAGGGACGGAACCGCACGCCCTTGCGGATGTACAGAGCGCCGATGCCCTTGGGAGCGTGCAGCTTGTGGCCGGAAAGGGACAGCATGTCCACAGGCAGATGGCCGAGGTCGATAGGCGTCTTGCCTACGGTCTGCACGGCATCAGTGTGGAAAAGTATGCCCTTTTCGTGCGCCATTTCTGACATGCGCTGAATGGGATAGATGTTTCCTACTTCGTTGTTGGCAAACATGATGGAGACGAGGGCTGTGTCTTCAGACAAAGCCTGGGCGTACTCATCCATGTCGAGCCTGCCCTTGTTGTCCACTCCAAGGTAGGTAACGCGATAGCCGTGGCGTTCCCAGTGCTGTATGACATTGAGCACAGCGGGGTGTTCCACACGGGTGGTAACAAGGTGGCGTTTTTCCGGCTGCGTCTGAACAGCAGACCAGATGGCGGCATTGTCGCTTTCAGACCCGCAGGAGGTAAACAGGATCTCGTCCGGGCTGGCGCCCAGAAGGTTCGCCAGATTTTCCCTGGCGGCTTCTACGGCGTCGCCCACCTGCCCACCAAAGGTGTGCATGCTGGAGGGGTTGCCGTAAAGATCGGAAAGGTAGGGCAGTATGGCGTCCCGAACTTCAGGGGCAACCGCCGTGGTGGCATTATTGTCAAGATAGATAGTTTTCATGGCCCTATGCCTCCTCGACCACAATGTCCGGTTCCACATGTTCACGCAGGAGGCGCTGCACCAAGTCACGAATGGTCACATCGCTGGACCGGCATTGCGCGCAGCGTCCGCGCAGGGATACCACCACTCGCAGGCCATCCACATCCACCAGTTCTATATCACCGCCATCGGCGGCAAGAAGAGGACGAATTTCTTCTTCAATGGTCTTGAGCACCAGCTGCATGCGCTGCACGTTGGTCAGGCGCTGCTTGGGCTTCAGTTCCACAAGAGACGTCTGCTTGAGTTCAGCCGCCAGAATTTCACCAATTTCATCCAGGCATTCGCCGCAAGCGCCGCCAGCCTTGGTATAGTTTGTAATTTCTTCAACGGTCTTGAGCCCGTTTTCGCGGATGGCGCGAATGATCTGGGCATCGGTTACGCCGAAACACTTACAGACAAGCTTGCCTTCTTCGTGAGCGTGCGGCACCGGAGGTTCGCCCTTCCACTGGCGAATTGCAGCTTCCAGAGCTTCCTGCCCCATGACGGAGCAGTGCATCTTCTGCTTGGGCAGCCCGCCGAGAGAGTTGGCGATGTCCTTGTTGCTGATCTTGAGGGCGTCTTCAACGTTCATACCCTTGATCATGTCCGTAAGCACGGAACTGGAGGCAATGGCGCTGGCGCAGCCAAAGGTTTCAAAGGTGGCGTCTTCAATAATGCCCTGTTCGCTGATCTTGAGGTAGAGCTTGAGGGCGTCGCCGCAGGCCAGACTGCCTACTTCGCCAATGGCGTTGGCTCCTTCCAGCGGCCCCACGTTGTGCGGACGGAGAAAATGGTCATGTACGGCTTCAGTGTAGTTCCACATAATTGCCTCCCGAAGCGGAGTGCTTCTCTGTATCTATGATTTCTTGCAGCGTTCTTTGTTGCAGAAAGCTGCGGATATGTCCGTCCAGTTCACTCCAGAAGCCGCGCGTTGAACAATGCTTTTCCCGCAGGCAGGAACGGCCCTTGCTCAAGCAGCGCACTGGAGATATTTCGCCCTCAAGGTGCTGAAAAACTTCTTCCATATTGATATCTGCCGGAGCTTTCGCCAGGGCGTAGCCTCCACCTGAACCGCGCACTGCCCTCAGTATGCCCATTGGGCGCAACGCCCGGACAATCTGCTCCAGATAGCCCGAAGAAATGCTTTCTTCGCGAGCCACTTGCCCCAATTGCAAAAGGCTGCCCTGAGGCTGGGCTGCCAGCCGCAATAGAAAACGCAATCCATAACGGGTTCTGGTTGAAAATCGCATAGGCTCCTCGTCTCCGGCAAGCGGTCGGTTTGGTTATTACAAGGGCCGCTCTTCGCGGTTCCTGGTAATGGCTGTGAGGCTGAATGGAGTTTCCTGGTACACATAATAGTTAAGCCAGTTACAATAGAACAGATGTGCGTGCGCCCGCCAGTTCATATGCGGCATGGCAGAGGCATCATCGTTCGGATAGTAATGCTCAGGCACATCCGGGTTCAGGCCCCGGTCAACATCGCGGCGATATTCAGCATCCAACGTGCCCCGATCATACTCCAGATGCCCTGTCATGAAAACCTGTGAATGATCAATACTTTCCAAAAGAGTTACCCCTGCCTGCGCGGACTGAGCCAGCATGCGCAGGCGGGATTCTTCAAGAATGCTCTGGGCGCGCACCTCGGTGTTTCGCGAGTGCGGGGCAGTGAATGTGTCGTCAAAACCTTGAAAAAGGCGGCAGCCCGACTGTAAAATGTCGTGCTCATATATGCCGGAAAGCTTACGCGAAAGGCTGAATTTGGGTATTCCGTAAAAATGGTACAGGGCCGCCTGGGCAGCCCAGCAAATGTACAGGGTCGAATAGACGTGGTTGGCCGCGTAATTCATGATATCAAGCAGTTCGTGCCAATAATCCACATCTTCAAAGGGCAGGTGCTCCACAGGCGCGCCCGTTACGATCATGCCGTCAAAGCTGTCGTGCCGTATTTCGCTGAACGTTTTGTAAAACCGTTCAAGGTGGCGTGCCGGAGTGTTTTTGGACTCGTGCGCCTCGGTACGCAGCAGGGTAATATTGACCTGAAGCGGCGAGTTGCTCAAGAGTCGCAACAGTTGGGTTTCTGTTGCGATCTTGGTAGGCATAAGGTTGACGATAGCTATTTCGAGAGGGCGGATGTCCTGCATTACTGCACGGTCTTCGGTCATCACGAAGATATTTTCGTTTTCGAGAGCTGCGCAGGCGGGCAAATCCGCCGGGATCTTGATAGGCATATCCTCTTCCTTGACCCTGAAGTTGTTATGCAGGCAGCAGTTCTTGCAAACTATGCGCTTTGTTCAATGCTGGTTTCCTGTATAACATAAACTATGTATGGATACCGCTTAAAACATAGCAATTAGATATGTTTTGTCAAGATGCTGTGCCCACTATTGTTTTCACAGATAGCAGAAATATTGATCCTTGGTGCTAAACCGTAACCACATGGCATTCCATCTGCAGATCGCTTTGCGCGTCTTTCAGGGCCTGCTGAACCAGCCTTTCAAGACCGCCACAGCACGGCACGCTCATGCGCAGCACTGTCAGTTTTGCTATCTGCCCCGACTTTATGATGGCCGTAAGTTTTTCCAGCAAGGCCGCATTGTCTTCAAGTTTGGGGCAGGCAATAATGGGAATGCGGCCTGCAATCCAGTCTTTGTGCAGATTGGGCAGGGCAAAGCCAGCACAATGAGCTGCCAACAGTATATGGGCTCCTTTAAGGAAGGGAGCCGTGGGGGGCACAAGCCGCAACTGAATGGGCCATGAGGGCAGCTCAACGGCCAAACCCGGGTTACTGGCTACCGCGCCGGGCGACAGGGGTTTGAGGGCACGCGCCATGCTGCCGGGGCAACCGCCGCCTGATTTGTGCGGCATGCCGTGGGGGCTACAGCCACCAATGGGCTTGCCGTGTCCTTCACGTTCTGCCTTGGCAGTAAGGGCAGCTTCTTCATCAAAGTCGTCTGCCTCACGTTCAATAAGCTGCAATGCGCCTTCAGGACAATTCAGGCAAGCGCCCAACCCGTCACAGTAAGAATCTTTAATGAGTTTGGCTTTGCCGTCAACTATAGCCAATGCGCCTTCGGCGCAATCCAGTATGCACTGGCCACAGCCGTTACACTTGTCTTCGTCAATCTGAATTATAAGACGTTTCATACACTACGCCTCTTCTGCCAGTTTTGGCAATTGTGATGGTGAGTCAATTATATGGTCGGCCCCGGCCTGACGCAGTTCATCTGCGCCGCGGAATCCCCAGGCTACGCCTACTGAAATCACGCCAGCGTTACGTGCAGTCAGAACATCCACATCGCTGTCGCCCACATACAGGGTTTGTGCAGCAGATGTATGCATTGTTTTCATCATGTCCAGAAGGGCATGGGGCTGGGGCTTCAAGGGCACGTCTTTTCTAGCGCCACGAACCAGTGTGAAGGGGATGGCGGAAAAATAGCGCTGTACGATTTCCAGGGTATGTTCTTCAGGCTTGTTGGAAAGGATAGCCAGAGGGTGCCCCGCGGCCGACAGCTTTTCCAGGGCGGGAATCACGCCGTCGTAAGGGCGCGTGCAATCGCACATATGGAGGCCATAGTACTGGCGCGCCTCTTCAACCAGCTGCGCCTTTGCCTGATCGTCCAGCGCAGCGTCAGCGGGCAGGGTATCACGAACAAGCTTGCCAAAGCCGTTCCCCACAAAATGCCTGTATTCCGGCAAGGGGTGTGTGGGATAGCCATGTTTTTCCAGTATGGCGTTGCAGGCATTGCCTATGTCAGCAAGAGAATCGAGCAGGGTGCCGTCAAGGTCAAAGAAAAAGGCTTTCATCAAAACTCCCGTTGGTCCTTGGTAACAAGAAAGATTTCACAAGGATTCTGTAAGACAGTGTAGCGGAAAAGCAGTACAAGTCACAAGTCTGCATCCGGGTAAAAAGCATCTGCGCTGTTTGTGCGCAGAGCATTGTTCCAAACGGGCCAATTAAGGCCAGACCTTTTTTGTACAAATGCTTTGCTTATGGTGTCAAATGGTTGCGCCGTACTTCTGGACAGAGGCATATCGCCTTGATAGAGTCTTAGCACTAGGGTGAACTAACGTATGTGACCCTCGTCACGGAGGATTTATGGCACGACATATTCTGACCATCAAAAGTTTGGGAGAAAAGGCATCCTGGCTGCTTGTGCAACAGGCAATGGGCATGCCAGAGGCCAAAACGCACACCAATTTTATGGCGGATCGGGTGGCAGTGCTTTTATTTGCCGATAATTCGCTGCCTGAAAGGCTTTGCGTATCTGCTGCCGTGCGTCAAATGGGCGGTTCCGTAGTGTATGAAGGCGGCCGCACAGTATGGCGCAAAGAGTTGGCAGCGTTTCGCGAGCAGCTCATGCCGATTTTTAGTTACTTTGTAGACTGCCTGTATACATATGGCTTGGCTGTGAGCACCTGGGAGCCTGGCCGACTTGCCCTTCGTTTTCCGGTAATCAACGCGGGCAGCCCTGATGCGCACCCTGCGCACGCCCTGGCCGACATTGCCTGCATGCTGCGCAATTCGCGGGATCTTCGCGGCGTTACCTGCGCGTGGCTAGGCTGCCTCAACGGCACGCTGCACTCTTTGATTGAAGCCACAGCATGGTTTCCCTTTGCTCTGCGTGTGGCTCTGCCTGAGCATGTGGACGCTGCCCCTCTTAAAGCGGAAGCGGCCCGGTTGGGAACAAATATCACTTTCGTGGATACGCCTGATGAAGCGGTAAAGGGTGCTGATTATCTTTTGGTTGGCTGCCGTGGCGGCATTACCGCTGAAGAATATGAAGACTGGAGCGTAAGCGAAGAGCTGCTGGCCAAGGCAAAGCCGCACGCAAAAGTAATGCTCTGCGCGGCGCCAGCCGATGCCATCATGGTGGGCAGCAACATTTTGCGTAACAACAAAAGATCCTTGCTGGCGCAGCAGTCCGAATACCGCCTGCGTGTGCATAAACGCATGTTGCATTGGGCGTTTTTGGATAACGAAGACGATATATAAAAATCGAAACGCCCGTAAGAACGGGCGTTTTTATTTGTATGCTGAAAAGTTTGGAGCGCATGTATTTTGAGAATGTGCACCCTCTAAGTTCAAGGCGTGCCTGCTACGGCATTTACCCCGCAAAAGAACAGCGCGTACGCTTCCTTGGCGGCCATCAGCCAACGCGGCCGCCAAAGCTCCTTCAAAGTGAAAATACTCTAGAACAGATTAACTTTGAAATGTAGTGCACTTCAAAGTCGTCATTCAGCCGAAAAATGCGACTTTCAGCTGAATCCATGCCCCCTTGCGGTGTGCCTGTTAGAGCATTTAAACTTTCCCAAAGGTAACATGCTCTAATCTGCCAGTATTTCGTATTGTTCCAGTTTGTCCCACACGGCGCTGATAAGCATGGCCATTACGGCTGCCAGTCGGGCCTTGGACTGATCGTCCAGCGGCGAGGCTTCACCCCGCACTCTGGCCGTCTCTACCGCAAGCCGCTGACAGAAAAGGTCCGGGCACTGGGATTGCTCACTCTGCGCCAGCAAGGGCATATACTGGGCAAAGGGCCCATCAACAAAGGCTTCCAGCCCAGAGGGCAGACCGCCCGGTTTTTCTGCTGATGCAGATTCCGATGCAGGCGATGGCTCCTGATTTACAGGCTTGGCCTGATCTGTGGGCTGCGCTTGGGCGGCATTCTGCAAAAGATTGCCTGTCTGGCGCAGATAACCCATTAAAACACTGTTGGGGGCGTACTGCATGAGCCCTGCCGTGACCACCGCATGGGTGAAGGCGCGCCATTCTGAACAAAAGCAGATGGCTCCCGCTCCTTCAAGATAGACAGGCGGCAACTGGGCGCTGTGCGCTAGGCGCACCATACCTTCGGCATCAGTATTGATGGAAAAAAGAATGCAGGCGGCTTCAATGCCTTGCGCGGCGCTCAACTGTTTTTTGGACATGACTCTTCACTTTCTTGAAGGCGGGGCGTCATATACTCGGCATACCCGGCTGCCCGCAAACGGCAGGCGGGGCACTGGCCACAACCATAGCCCCAGGCGTGGCGGTTGCCGCGCTGGCCCGCATAGCAGGTGTGGCTTTCCTCAACAATCAGGTCTACAAGCGCCGGGCCGCCCAAACTGCGGGCGAGAGTCCAGGCGTCTTTTTTGCTGCGCCACATGAGGGGCGTGTGCAAAACAAAGTTTGCAGCCATTCCCGTATTAAGGGCTACCTGCATGGCCTTGATGCTATCATCACGGCAGTCGGGGTAGCCGGAATAGTCGCTCTGGCACACGCCCAGTACCATATGCCGTATGTTCTGCCCATAGGCCCAGGCTGCCGCGTGCAAAATAAAAATGAGATTTCGCCCGGGCACAAAAGTATTTGGAAGGCCTTCGGGGCCATTTTCTTCAATGGGAGCCGTGGAGGTGAGAGCTGTGTTGGCAAGCTGGCGAAAAAGATCAATATCCAGCAGACAATCCGGGCCGAGGCGTTGTTGCCACTGCGGATTCAAGGCCGCCATTTTCTGGCGGATATTTTCGCGGCAGGCCAACTCGACAGAATGGCGCTGTCCGTAATCAAAGCCAAGGGTGCGTACGCTGCCAAAACGGTCCAGGGCCCAGGCCAGGCACGTTGCAGAATCCTGACCGCCGGAAAAAATTACCAGAGCTGTCTGCTCTGCCAAGGGACTGAGCATGGCTTCGCTTTGGCGGGAGCACGCGCTCATGGCGTCACCGGCCAGAACGGACAAACCCGCGCAGGTGCATAACCCGCCATAAAGGCGTCCATCAGGTTGCCAAAATATACGCGGTTTCTTGGCCGGATGCTTTGGGCTTCTGCGCAATCAGCGGGAAAAAAGCGCAAAGATTCCTTGTTGCCAAGGTAGGTATTCTTGGCGACAGGCTGCGAAAGCAAAAAGCCCCACATGCCACGGCGCTCGGCAATAGCCTCGTGCTGTAAATTGCGCAGGCGTTCCTGCAACTGGGGGCTCAGGTCGCGGTGCGGATAGAAATAGGCCGCGCCGTTGCGCACCATAATTTCATTCAGCGAACTGCCGTCTGGCAGCAAAACTTCGGCCAGAATACGGCCATGTATGTCGCGGTGCTTAACGCCTGCCTGAAGAAGCATCACCTGCTGGCCTTGTGTCAGACCTGTGAGCTGTTCGCGAGCTTCACGCGCAAAAAGCTGACCTTTTCGGTCGCCCTTGGACAACTCGGGAGCGTCAATGCCCGCCAAGCGCACGATACGCCTGTCTGTAAGCTTGAAGGTGTCACCGTCAAAGCAATTTGCCACGAAACCAAGCGGCTGCGGCAGGGGCGGGGCCTTTGGAAGCTGGTCAGGCGAATCGGAAAGGGCAGGGGCGGCTTCCGGCTCGGAAACCGGCGAGGAGTCGGGCGTTGCAGTGGCAGATACAGGGGCAGGAACGTCAACTTCAGCGCTGTCAGTAATCACCGCAGTGATGTCGCGTGCCGCTGCATCCTCGGTGTTGCTGTCTGCATTTACCACAGGCTGCAAGGGAAGGGTTGCCTGCTGCGCAGCCTGCTCCGAAGCCTGGGCTGTTGCGCCAAAGCTCACGAAAGGCAGGAGAGCCAGCAGACAAAAAAGGCCAAAGAACTTGGGCGCACTGTGCAGCCGCCCGAACCTGCGCAAAACTGACACAACCACTATGGTATCCTGCTGCATGAGTGAAAAAAAGTAGCGGGTTAGAGCCGCCCCTCAATCTGTTTTTTACCGGAAGTAAAACGGTCTCAGTGTACTGTCAACGCTACTGGAACGGACAAATTTTGAAATGCTTTACATTTCAAAGTTATCATTTTGCCAAAAAAATACAATTTGAGGCAAACTTTACGCCGCGTTGCATCCTTGTACTGCGTTAGGCATTCAAACTTTTTCAAAAATTAAAATGCTCTACTGCTTCAAAGGTAAAATGCTCTAGGTGCTGTTTCTAAAGAAATGGTTTTGCCCCAAGGGCAAGGAAAAAGGTCTTTTTTACGAAAAGAGTGCACTTTATGGAACATGACTGGAGTAAAAAATGTCCTTTTGACGCAGCCAGTTGGGCAAAAGAATTATTTAGAGACAGTACCTAACATCAGAGCGGCCTGGTCTTGAAAAGGCCAAGCCGCTCTGGGATGAACTAGTTTTCGTAGTATGAGCGCAAGGGTTGGCTGCGCACAGGGTGGCGCAACTTTCGCAGCGCCTTGGCTTCGATCTGGCGGATACGTTCGCGGGTTACGTTAAAGAGCTTGCCCACTTCTTCAAGGGTGTGGTCGCTCTTTTCAGCAATGCCGAAACGCTTGCGCAAAACCTGCTCTTCGCGCGGGGTAAGGTCGGCCAATACCGCAGCCAACTGTTCGGAAAGCTTGGTATTGATGACTTCTTCCGCCGGGGCAACAGCCTTTTTGTCTTCAATGAAGTCGCCCAGGCTCGAATCTTCTTCATCGCCAATGGGAGTTTCCAGCGAAATGGGTTCCTTGGCGATTTTGAGCACCTTTTTGACCTTTTCCACCGGGTATTCCATACGTTCGGCGATTTCTTCCGGAGTGGGATCGCGTCCCAGTTCCTGAACAAGGTAGCGCGACGTGCGGATAAGCTTGTTGATGGTCTCGATCATGTGCACGGGAATACGGATGGTGCGGGCCTGGTCGGCAATGGCGCGGGTAATGGCCTGCCGAATCCACCATGTGGCATATGTGGAGAACTTGTAGCCGCGCTGGTATTCGAACTTGTCCACGGCCTTCATAAGGCCGATGTTGCCTTCCTGAATAAGGTCAAGGAATTGCAGGCCACGGTTGGTGTACTTTTTGGCGATGGAGACCACAAGGCGCAGGTTGGAGCGAATGAGCTCCTGCTTGGCGCGCATGGCCGCAGTATTGCCGCGCTTGATGCGCCACAGCACTTCTTCAAGATCAGTGACGTTGTGGCAGCACTTTTCCTGCAGACGGCTAAGAATTTCGATCTTGCCGATGATCATTTCCTTAAAGGAAAAGAGCTCGTCCACGCTGAGCTTGAGGTCGCGGGCAGCGTCAACGGGGTTGACTTCACGCTTTTCAAGACCGTCGAACATGGCCTGAATTTCTGCCTGGGTCCGGCCCGTGGAAAGAATATAGGCCGAGAGGTCGCGCTGGCAGTTGTGCATCTGGCGCACATAGTCTTCAACCGTTTCAATGATGCGGTCGATGAGGGTCTTTTCCAGCTTGATGTCGCGCAGGCGAAGGACAATCTCTTCCTTGAAGCAGATGATTTCCTTTTGTACGGCAGTGACGCGGCGGTCCATGCAGGCGCATGTATCCAGCTTTTTATAAATCTTACGTTTTTTCTTGAAGGTCTGCTTGATTTCGTCAAGCAGCAGAATAACGCGCGAACGCTGGTTCATTTCGTCTTCGCTGGGGTCGTCTTCTTCAATGGTTTTAACCACATCCTTAAGCTTGATGCGGTTCTGGCGCAGGTCTTCGCCAACATTGATAAGTTCTTCAACAGCCACCGGAACTTCAACCAGGGCGTAAAGCACATCCTGCTCGCCCATTTCGATTTTTTTGGCGATGACAACTTCACCGTCACGGTCCAGCAGCGGCACTGCGCCCATTTCACGCAGATACATGCGCACAGGGTCAGTGCTGCGCGACGAATAGTCGGCAGACTCTTCGTCTTCGGACAGATCAAGCGAACTGTCAGTTATTTCTTCATCAGACTCGGTGGCGGCGGCAGAAATTTTCTTTCCTTCCTTTTCCGAGTCCACAATAACGATTTCCAGCTGTTCAAAAATGCCGATAATCTCTTCAAACTGCTCGGGGGTGCTCATCTCCACGGGGAGAGCCTTGTTGACTTCTTCAAAAGTCAGAAAGCCCGCGCCCTTGCCCTTCGCAATAAGCGATTGAATCTGCTGGATATCTTTAAGATTGCTCATGCCCTTTCTCCAAGGTTTCCTTAAGTGCGCGAAGATAGTCCAAATCAGCCTCAAAGTCACCTGTGCCGGTGTTGGCTCTCAAGGCTGCGGATAGAGAAGATTTTTGCGCTGATGCGTAATAATTATTCAAGTAATGCCGCAGTGATTCCAGTTCTTTGTCGCCATCGTCGCGTGGCGCGGCCTCAGGGCCACAACATTTGCACCAGAAATTTTTTTCCCTCTGGTCCAGTTGGTGAAAAACTGCCTCCGGGCCATGCGTTTCAATCTTGTCCCACAGCTGACGGGCTATTGGAGACTGAAGAGCCAGGTCGGCTCCCATTTCCTGCATATCTGCCAGCCGCTGGGGATAACGCACGGCGTACATCATGACTTCACGGTCGCGTATGTTCTGGCGCGCATTCCCTGACGGTGCTCCGCCAGTTTCTGCGCGTGCCTTGTCTGGCCGGGAGCCGCGTGATTGCACAAGCCCTTCACGCAACTCATCCTCTGAAAGTTGCAGATGCCCGACTAGTCTCGAAGCGTAGGAGCTGAACAGCTCGGGAATTTCCACCTGACGCAAAAAGTTGCGCGCCCATTCCACAGTTTCGCGCGGGGCAAGCGCCTTGAGCACATCTACGCAAAAGCGCAGGCCGTCCGGGGCTTGAGCCTGCAAGGTTTCAAAGGCTTCTGGTCCAGCACCGCGCAACAGGCTGTCGATGTCTTCGCCCTCGGGCATAAGCACTACCGAGCAGGACAGGCCGCGCGTAAGCAGCATTTCACACGAGCGCAGGGCCGCCTTGCGTCCGGCGCGGTCTCCGTCAAAAAGCAGCGTCAACTGTGAAACAAACCCTGAAAGCCGCTTGATCTGTTCCGGGGTCAGCGCTGTTCCCAGCACGCCCACGGCATTATCATACCCGAACTGGTGCAGGGTCAGCACGTCCATGTAGCCTTCGGTCAGCAGCACCCGCCCCTTGGTGACCATGCCCTTGCGGGCCTGCGCCAGGCCGTAAAGATGCTCGCCCTTTTTATAGATGGGCGTGTCGGCGCTGTTTATGTACTTGGCTTCTTCTTCATCAGCGATGATGCGTCCGCCAAAGGCTATGATCTGGTTGGACAGACTCTTGATGGGAAAGATAAGCCTGCCCCGAAAACGGTCATAGGCTCGCCCATTGCCTGATTGCCCTAAAAGCCCCGATTCAACAGCCATGCGGGCGTCGAACCCCGCGCGCCGCAGTGCGTCTGCCAGTGATTGCCATTCTCTTTTGGCCCAACCGATGCCAAAACGCTGCACTATTTCCTGGCTCAGGCCGCGCTTTTCTATGTATGCGCGGCATTCTTCGCCGTCGGGGCCATTGAGCGTGGCAGCAAAATGCCCGGCGGCCAGTTCGTACATACGCAACATCTGCTGACGCGAAGAACGGCGTTCACGCTCTTCACCCTGCTTACGGGCGTTGTTTGGGCCGCGGTCAATGGTTATACCCGATTCCGCAGCCAGTTGTTCCAGCGTTTCTTTAAAATCCAGCCCGTTGATACGGCTATAAAAATCAAAAATATCACCTGAGGCGTGGCACCCAAAGCAATAAAACAGTCCCTGATCTTCGTTTACTGAAAAAGACGGTTTTGTTTCCTGATGAAATGGGCAAGGCGCCACCCACCGTGGACCGTTGCGCCTGAGCTCCACATAGCGGCGCACAACGTCCACAATATTCATGCGCTCCTTGATGGCGCGTATGGCATCCTTGGACTGCATTGCTGATTTTTCCTTGATCAGAGAACAGCGTTCACACTAGTGGCTGATTTTTTCAGGCCTGACGGCCTGAAAAAAATTGCTCTCTGCCGATAACAACACTTGTTTCGTCAGGATGCGGGCAAAAAATGCCTCCCAACACAGAATTTCTATAGCTTTGAAGCGTGATTTTCAGGCTGCTCGCCTAGCGCAGGGTCACAATGGTCATGCCGTCGCCACCCTGATCCTCAGGGGCAAGGCTGAATTTTTCCACAGCGGGAAAGGCCCGCAAAAATTCATGAACCTGTCGTCCCAAGGCTCCTGTGCCGCGCCCATGCACTATTTCCACTTCGCGAAAACCCGCAAGCAGGGTCTTGTCCATAAAGCGTTCAAGTTCTGCAAGAGCTACATCGGCACGATGTCCCCGCATGTCAAGACGTAGCGACGCTCCATCTGCCGCTCCCGCCGGGCGGGCCGAACCTCCGCTTGTGGGGGCGGCAGTCTGGCGGGGTGCGCCGTCCAGAATGGAAGAGGGCTTGCCCGGAGCGTTTGCGGTTGCCTGCTGCCCCGGTATCCGCAGCGCCTTCATATCGGCCCACAGGTTCACGCCGTTCATGTCCAGGCGAACGCGGCTTTTGCGTTCGTCAACGTCAGTGATTACACCGCGTTTGTTAAAAATCGTATGCAACACCTGTTGCCCCACTGCAAAATGCTGGGGGCTTGGCAATATTGACTGGTTTTGTTCCGAATCATTATCCGTTGCCAGCGAGGCGCGTAGCCGTGACATTTCTTTCAGGGCCTGCTTGTGCGTAGCCCGGCCTTCTTTCCAGGCGCGCATAAGCTCGGTTGCCTGGGCGCGCACCTCGTCATGCAGGCGCAGACGCTCTTTTTCCAGCTTTTCACGCTCATGTTTGGCAACAGAACGTGCCTTTTCCTGCTCCTGCTTGAGGAGCACAAGTTCTTCTTCGCGGTTGGCAGCCAGATCGTTAAGGCGCGCAAGCAGGGTAGTGGCGTCTTGCCCGTCCTGCAAAAGATAATGCTCGGCCCGGCGTATGATGCTTTCAGGCAAGCCGTGTTCACGCGCCACATCCAAAGCCTGACTCGCTCCAACCTGGTCATAGGCCAGTTTGAATAAAGGCTTTTTGCTCTGTGTATCAAAGAGCATAGAGGCCGCCCTGGCCCCTTCCTTGGTGAGGGCATAGCTTTTGAGCGCGGGAAAATGTGTTGCTGCCAATACAAAGGTATGTTTGTCCAGCAATTCGTCAAGTACCGCCTGCGCCAATGCCGCGCCCTGAGCCGGGTCGGTACCTGCGCCAAATTCGTCCAGCAAGACAATGCCGCTGCCGTCAAGATGCTTCCAGGCCTTGCCCAGATGCTCGATTTGAGCGGTAAATGTGGACACGTTGTCGGCAAGGCTCTGTTCATCGCCGATAAAGGCATCCATACGGCTGAACCAGGGCAGATGCGAACCTGCGCCAGCCGGAACGGGCAACCCGCTGAGGGTCATTGCCGCGATAAGCCCGAGAGTTTTCAGGCAAACGGTTTTGCCGCCCGCATTGCCGCCAGTGATGACCAGCGCGCGTTCGCCGGGGCGCAGGATGATGTCCAGCGGGCGCACCGCAGCAGCAGACTTGGCGGTGTTTTTTGCGGTATGGGCAGAGTCCAAAGCGTTGGCGGCTTTGGCCCTGCTAAGCACGAGCAGGGGATGGCGGGCTTCAAGCAGTTGAATGCCTTCGGCCACAGGGGTAAGCGGTAGGCAGCGGCCATCCAGCAGCGCTGCCAAGCGGCGCTTGGCCTGCAAAAGGTCCAGTTGGGCAAGAAGTTCAAGGGCCGCTTGAGCTCCGGGCAATTCTGCTTCCAGCAGGCCCCGCATGTACAGCAGTATCTTGCGTTCTTCTTCGCGCTCTTCGCGTTTCAGCTCCTGAAGGCGGTTGTTGATCTCCACCAGGAACATAGGCTCAAAATAACAGGTTTCACCCGTTTGCGACCAGTCATGAATGATGCCCTGCATACGGCCTTTGAAATTGGCTTTGAGCGGCAGCACATAACGGTCCGACGAAAGCGTCATGAACTCGTCCTGCAAATAAGCCAGCATGTTATATTGCAGGGCGTAATCTTTTACCTTGCCCATGCAGCTCTGGTGCAGGCGGCGTAGCTCGCCGCGCAGGCGGTAAAGCTCTGGCGAGCTTTCATCCTTCATCAGGCCATCGTCGGAAATGCAGCGCAAAAGGGCTGCCGTCAGTTGTACGGGCAGGGGAGTGCCGTCAGCCATAGCCAGCAGATGCGGCCATTGCTTGGCGGCATCAGGCGCAGCAATGGAGGCATGGGCATCGCGCGCCATGCTTAACACTTCACGCAAAGCCCAAAACGCATCAAGATCTGGCTGAAAGGCGTGGGCGCGGGATGTTTGTGCCGCTTGCAAAAAGCCCGATACATCAGGAAAGGCGTTGAGCGCGAAGACTGCGCCGCCGATAGCCGGGCGTGAAGACCAGTCGGCAGCTTCCGCATATATCCGGGCGGCAAGGTTGACGTCCTCTGCTTCGGCAAACGGGGTCAGCCCTTGGGCACGTTCGCGCCCTACGCCGGAAATGCACAGCGACGCGAGGTGGTCGGTGATATGATGGTATTCAAGGGCCTGAAGAGTGCGGGCGTGAATCATGCTGATGCCTCGGAAATGGTGGTATGGCTTGCCGCAGAGAAAAGAACGCACGAACTGCTGGACCTTGCAGCCCACAGAGCGCTACGAACGCTCTTTCGCCGGACGCACAGTTTTTCCATATTGTGAGGCAACTCCCGATGGGGCGACAAGTCAGGCCGTGGGGCGTTTCACACAGGAATGACGCAGCACGCCCGCCATTGCGGAAATGCGGCTTGAAAATAGAATGTGGTCACTTTTGCACGGCGAACATTACATATCCGCTGTGCAAAAATGGCAGGATCCGGCTACGGCTGCAGGCGTTTTTTGACGGCCTCGGACAGAACCTTGCCGTCCACCTGGCCTTTATGCCCTGCCATAATGGCAGAAATAACCCGGCCCATATCCTTGGGGGAAGTTGCGCCCAGCTCGGTAATTGTGGACTCAACGAGAGACAGCAATTCTTCCTGGCTGAGGGCCTTGGGCAGGTACTCTTTAAGGACTACCAGCTCGGCAGCTTCTTTTTCAGCGAGGTCGGGGCGTTGGGCCGCCGTGTACTGCTCGATGGAGTCCTGGCGCTGTTTGCCTTCCTTGATGATGACGTCCATCATTTCTTCGTCGGAAAGGCTGCCGCCGGGCCGCCGCAAGTCCACCAGGCGGTTTTTGACCGCCGTTTTCAACAGGCGCAGCACCATGAGCCGAACACTGTCCTTGGCTTTGTAGGCCAAAATATAATCTTTTTCGATCTGGTCAAAAAGCGTGGTAGTGGCGGTCATAATTGTCGTTGGGTGGAGGGTGGAGTAATGCAGAAAACGCGGGAAACCCTAGGGGCTTCCCGCATAACTGGCCGGATGAAGGCCCCGGGCGCATAAATGCGCAGCCGGTTAAGCCATGTTCATCTTCCTGATTTTTTTCATCAGCCGCTTACGAGCGGCGGCCTTCTTCTTTTTGCGCATGACGCTGGGCTTTTCGTAGTGCTGGCGCTTCTTCATTTCTGAAAGAACACCGGCCTTTTCTACCTGCTTCTTAAAGCGGCGCAGCGCGATATCGAAATTATAATCGTCGTCGTTAAGAAAAACTCCGGGCAAGAAAATCACCCCCTTCGGCGGCGGGGCGTGCTATAAGCAGCCCACAAAAATAACCGTCAACGGTTTACCCGTCTACGGACAGCGACAGTGTCGCCAAATGAAGAGTTCATATAGCCCGCAATATTGAAAAGGGCAAGTTTTTTCTTGATAAGGCAGGGCAGATGAAAAGTACGCGTTGCATGTGCCGCGGCGCACAGGCTGCCAGCATGCATGGTCCTGAAACCGCAAATGACACGCATGCCCCGACTCCCAGTCGCCGCGGGCATACATGTCATCTACAGTTGTACCCCGGTATGCTGGTTTTAGTGATAGCCAGCATTGCCGGTTGGCGCCATGCCGCGCGGCATGGCTGCATAAGATCAGTTCAAAGAATCTTTGAGCATTTTGCCGGGGCGGAACTTGAGAATCTTGCACGCGGGAATGGTGAGAGTATCACCGGTGCGGGGGTTGCGGCCCTGCCGGGCTTTGCGGTGTTCTACCGCAAAGGTGCCGAAGCCAGTGAGGGTAAGTTTGGATTCCTTGACAAGAGCGTCTTCGACGGAAGCGAGAAAAGCGTTGAGAGCCCGTTCGGCTGCGGCCTTGGTCAGATTGGCCTTGGCAGCGATTTTTTCAACCAGATCAGCCTTAGTCATCAGCATGTCCTCCTGAAAAGTTCCCCGGCGTTGTTTACAAATGGCCTCTTGCATGGCCACTTGCCTGAATGCACCACTGGTGCACAACGCAGCAAGAGTATGGATAGACTGAAAACTTTTTATGCCTTGTTGTCAAGCTGTGACGCCCAAAAAGCAGCTATGCGCTGAAAATCGTGACAAGAAAGAACTTCAGGACGCAAGTTGGATGCAATTTGCGCACTTTCAAACGCGTTTTCCAGACCAGGCTGGGCGGCACGGCGAAATATTCCGCCAAGTTGCTTACGTCGTTGCTGAAAACAGATACGCAACAGGCGAGATAAAAGCGCGGGATGTGCAGGACGCTCACTGGCTGGCAAGGGCATGAAGCTCAATACCGCAGAATCCACCTTGGGAGGAGGACTGAAAGCTCCCGGCCCCACCACAAATTCCATACGCGGGCGCGAATAGCTTTGCACCCACACTGAAAGCGCGCCGTAGTGGCCGGAATCCGGCGGTGCGGCAAGGCGCTGTCCCACTTCTTTTTGCACCATAAATGCGGCCTGCTGCCAGCCTTCAGACAGGGACACAATGTCCCATATAAGGGGGGATGCCACATTGTAGGGCAGGTTGCCTATGACTTTCCACGGTTCCTGAGGGCTGATGCGCCGCCAGTCAAAGCGCAGTGCGTCCGTGAGCACGGCCTGTGTATGCTTGCCGCCCAGGCGTTGCCGTTCTGCGGCCCAATGGCGGTCTTTTTCAAGCAGCAGCAGGCGGGCATGCGGCGCGGCTTCGATGGCGCGGGTCAGCGCGCCGGGGCCAGGGCCGACTTCGATAATGCGGTCAGTGGCGCAGGGGGCGATAAGAGCGGCAATGCGGTGGCAAATATCTTCACGGCGCAAAAAATGCTGGCCAAGGCTTTTCTTGGCGCGAGGGGCGTGCCCCTTGCCGGAGTTGTTGCCTGAATTACTGGATGTCACGGGTATAAGGCCTCATGGAAGGTCAAAACGGTCAAAGGTCATTACAAGTCCGGCGCGGCCCTGCGTAGCTGAACGCAGGGAGGTGGAAAAGCCAAACAAGCGGCGCAGGGGGGCGATGCCGCTCAACACCTTGCGCGTTCCATTGTCTTCAAGGTTTTCGACCTTACCGCCGCAAGAGTTGAACAGGCTGATTGAGGGACCCAGAAAATCATCGGGCACAACTATCTCCACCCGCATAATGGGCTCCATAACAATGGGAGAGGCAGCGGCCAAAGCCTCACGCACAGCTTGCCCAGCAGCCATATGGCAGCCCGGCAGGGTGGTCAGGCCTTCACGCCGTTCCACATTGGTAACCATCACCTGCACATCTTCTACTGGATAACCTGTGAGTTCACCGCTTTGCAGGGCATCACGCACACCCTCAAGGGCAGCATCCAGGTATATCTGGGGCAGCAGCTTGTGCGCTTCGTTGGGATCGGCAGGCAGAAAATCGCCCACAGTCACTGTATTGCCGCTGCCACGCGCGCCCGGACTTACATGAAGGCTAACTGCGCCCTGGTGGTGTTCCTTGCCCAGTTCCCGGTCAAAAACCACGCTGGCGTCAGCTTTTTTGCGTATGGTTTCACGCAGAACCACCTGAGGATTGCCCGCGCGGGGGCTGATGCCGTATTCGCGCTGCATGCGCTCCAGCAGAACATCAAGATGCAGTTCGCCCATGCCGGAAATCATGCGCGCGCCAGTGGCATCGTCCAGCTGTGCCTTGAGCGTAGGGTCTTCTTCCACATACCGCGTCAGCGCTTCGTCAAGAATTTTACCTTCGTCGGCATTACGCGGCTCAAGGGCAAGCGTGATGACTGGCGCGTTGGCCTCAATGCTTTCAAGCTTCAGGAGGCGTTCACGCGCGGTGTAGGTCTCACCCGTATGGGCAGACCGCAGCCCAACGGCAACAACAATTTCACCAGTCCCTGCGGATTCAAGCTGTTCGCGCCTGTCGGCATGGGGCCGGTAAAGACGGCCCAGCCTGTCGTCCTTGTTCTGGGTGGTGTTGTGCAGGGTATCGCCTTCATGAATACGGCCCGCATATATGCGAATAAAGGAATGCTTGCGGCTGTCTTCGAGCAGAACTTTAAAGACCAGAGCAACAGCCGGAGCGTCGGGATCGGCCATAACGGTGACTTCGTTGTCCTCAGAATCCACACCAACAGGCGCAGGCACGTCCAGCGGCGAGGGCAGCCAGCGGCAAACGGCGTCCAGCACGGGCTGTATGCCTGTGTTGCGCAAGGCGGAGCCGCAGAATACGGGAGTGATGCTGCGGGCCAGCGTCGCACGGCGCAGGGCTGCATGAATGTCTTCTGTGCTGTAAACACCCTCCAGATAGGGCTCCAGAAAATCTTCATCAGCTTCAGCCAGTTTTTCCAGCAGCAGTTCGCGCCAGGGAGCGGCCAGTGCGGCCTGCTCTGACGTAAAGGGGGCACGCTTTATTGTTTGGCCCTGATCTGCTTCATCAAAAAACAGGCATTCTTCATGAATGAGATCAAGAATGGCGCTAAAGTCTTCCCCCTGACCCAGGGGAGCCATAACAGCAACGGCATTGGTGTGAAGCCGTTGCCGCATGGCTTCCAGCGTTGCTTCAAAATTTGCGCCCAGCCTGTCCATCTTGTTTACAAAGGCTATCTTGGGCACGCCGAAATCTTCTGATTGCCGCCATACGGTTTCAGACTGCGGTTCAACGCCGCCTACGGCGCAAAACACGCCCACGGCCCCGTCCAGCACGCGCAAGGAGCGTTCAACCTCGATGGTAAAATCCACATGGCCGGGAGTATCAATGAGGTTGATGGTATACTCGTTCCACTGGCAGGTGGTGCAGGCCGACATGATGGTAATGCCACGTTCCTGTTCCTCGGGCATGTAGTCCATCGTGGCAGCGCCGTCATGAACCTCGCCCATGCGGTGGATTTTGCGGCTGTAAAAAAGCATGCGCTCCGACAAGGTGGTCTTGCCAGCGTCAATATGGGCAATGATGCCAATGTTACGGATGCGGCTGATGTTGGACATAACGGCTCCTGGGCAGATCTTTACAGTGTGCCGAAAGCCAGACGGCGCACCCGGAAAAAATCCGGCGTAAGGCCGGGGTGCAGCCAGAAACCTTCACAGCCCGGTGTCAGTACCAATTCAGGGCCGTTTTGGGAGAAGAATTCACTCTGAGGAAGGTTCGCCGCTTGCCCGGTTGTAGAGGCGAGGTACAGAGCGTCTGCCAGCGGCGAGGTATTCGCAGCAGTGATGCCTACTTCTTGCGGGCCAGTTGCCAAGGTGCCGGGAGCAATGCTTATGGCAGAATCCAGAGCTTCCGCCTGGGCAAAATACAGCGCTTCCAAATCCAGATAATCGTCTTCAGCAGACAAGCCCTGCCCGTCATTCAGGCTGTCTCCTTCTGCCAGAGCCAGCCTTGGCGTGCGGCTTTCCTGCCAGCAGGGCAGGCCCACAGCATGCGCGAAATCAGCAATTTGCGACAGTTCACCAGTGTGCAGCAGCACCAGTCGGCCGGGGCCGGAGCTTTCTTCAAGCAGCGCTTGCAACTTTGAAGAATCCAAAACAAAGATATCTTCAACACCGCTCAATTCCAGACTGACCAAGGTAGAGCGGTGGGGCTGCCCACCCACGCATACGGCCCCGATCAGGGGCACGCCCGCAAGGATTGCCGGGATGCAGGCGGCGGCCAGTCTGGCAGCCGCTGCATAGGCAGGAGTGAAGGCAATGATGGCCCACGGGGCGGCACTGCTTTCAGATCGCTGCCAAAATCCCAAATGCCTGTTGCTGCGTTGTTCACGCAGCTGATCAGAGCTTGAACCAAAGTGCATATGGGCCAGGGCGAGTCCTGTCTTGATGGCCGCCCGCCATTGCGGGGGGGTCTCTTCGTAGGACTGGGCCGCAAGGTCGTCACTCAGGCGCGCGTCTTCTACCCATTGGGGCCAATAGGTGTTTTGCGGGATTTCCGGCTTCTGATCCGTGAAGGCAGTCATAGTGTTTACCGAATTATCTGGTCATGCCGTCCATACCGGCAAGCCACGTTCTGAGTTGCGCCACCTGGGCCGCCACAGACTGCGGGCCTGTGCCGCCGGGCGTTTCGCGCCGGCGCACTGCGGCTGCGTAGTCAAGAATGGCGTAAACATCCTCCTCAATGCGGGGTTCAAGCGCCTGCATTTCAGGCAGGGTGAGGTCTTCAAGTCCCTTGCCCTGGCTTTCGGCGGCAGCCACGCATTGCCCCGTGATGTGATGGGCCTCGCGGAAGGGCACGCCTTTGCCCACAAGGTAGTCTGCCAGTTCTGTGGCGTTGAGGAAGCCAGCCTTGCAAGCCTCGCGCATGCGGTCAGTGCGGAAGGTCAGTTCTTCCATCATGCCCGCCATGAGGCGCAGGGAGGCTTCAACGGTCTTGTCGGCGTCGAGAAAGCCTTCCTTGTCTTCCTGCATGTCGCGATTGTAGGCCAGGGGCAAACCCTTCATGGTGGTGAGCAGGCCCATAAGCGAACCATAGACGCGCCCAGTTTTGCCGCGCATAAGTTCGGCAACGTCAGGATTTTTCTTTTGCGGCATGATGGATGAGCCAGTGGCGTAGCTGTCGGGCAGGCGCACAAAGCCAAACGCAGGGTTGGCCCACAAAATGATTTCTTCACACATGCGTGACAGATGCATCATGATGGTTGAGCCGTCAAAAAGCGCTTCCAGCACAAAATCCCTGTCGGAAACAGCGTCCATCGAGTTGCCGTAAATGCCGGAAAATCCAACATCTTCCGCCACGCTTTGCGGATCAAGGGGATAGGTTGTGCCTGCCAGTGCGGCCGCTCCCAGAGGGGATATGCACACACGGTCAAGACAGTCGGTCAGACGCAGGGCGTCTCGACGGAACATCCAGGCATAGGCCAGCAGATGGTGCGCCAAGCTCACGGGTTGGGCGGGCTGCAAATGGGTGCAGCCCGGCAGTATGTCATTGGCGTGTTCAGTGGCGCGCTGCACCAGCACGGCGCACAGGCCAGCGGCACGCTGCCGCCAAGTTTCAAGCCTGTCTGCCACGAAAAGACGAAAGCTCAACCCGACCTGATCGTTACGGCTACGGCCAGTGTGCAGTTTTTTGCCCACATTGCCCATAATTTCCGTCAGGCGTGCTTCAATATTCATGTGCACGTCTTCCAGTTCCGGCTTCCAGACAAAATTGCCAGAGCGGATTTCTTCGCGCACGCGGTCGAGTCCTTCAACCAGAAGCTGCGCCTCGCCGGGGGCGATGATGCCCTGGCGTCCCAGCATGCGGGCGTGGGCTTGTGAGGCGCGGATATCCTGGGCGTAAAGCGCCCTGTCGTAGGATTGGGAGTCCGTATATTGGGCTACAGCTTCCTTGGGGCCTTCGGCGAAGCGCCCGCCCCAGCTCTGGTTGGTCTTCATGGCAGTATCCATTGCTTTTAAAGTAGTAATTCGGGGGCAGGGACGCCATAATGAACGCTCCTGCCCCCGAAGTCCCATCACGCTTGAGCCATATCAGTGGAGCCATGCTCCACCTTTTAAGGCTTGCCAGACAGTTGGCCCGGGGACCATTGTCTGGCCGACGGAGGCATTATGCAGGCCCGTTTGGGCGCACTAACCTTCGATCTTGTTTTTGACAGCCGCATGCAGCCGCAGCCGCAGGCTGTTGAGGCGGATGAAGCCCGCCGCATCCTTGTGGTCGTAGTCGCCACCTTCAAAGGTAGCCAGATCTTCAGAGAAAAGTGAATTGGGGGAGGTGCGGGCCAGAGGCCACACGCCGCCCTTGTACAGCTTGGCGCGCACGGTGCCGGTGACGCTTTCCTGCGATTTATCCATAAAGGCCTGCATGGCCTCGCGTTCGGGCGAGTACCAGAAGCCATTGTAAACGCACTGGGAATAACGCACGGCCAGCATGTCGCGAATGCCGAGCAGCTCGCGGTCAAGGCAGATGCCTTCGAGGTCGCGGTGCAGTTTGTACAGCAGGGTGCCAGCGGGGTTTTCGTACACGCCGCGGCACTTCATGCCGACAAAACGGTTTTCCACCATGTCGTCGCGGCCAATGCCATTACGGCCAGCGATTTCGGCCAAGGTGGTAATGAGGGCCGCTGGCGAAAGAGCCTTGCCGTTAACAGCAACCGGGTTGCCGCATTCAAAATCAACGCTGACAATCTCAGGGGTATCCGGCGCTTGCTCAACGGGCACGCAGCGCTCGTGGCAGGATTCGTGCGGTTCATTGCCGGGGTTTTCCAGCTCGCTGCCTTCAAAGCTTGTGTGCAGCATGTTGGCGTCCATGCTATAGCGCTTGGCGGCGCTGGAAATGGGGATGCCGTGCTTTTCGGCAAAGGCGGTGAGGGCCGTGCGGGACATGAGTTCCCATTCGCGCCAGGGGGCGATCACCTTGATGTCAGGGGCCAAAGCGCTGGCGGCGAACTCAAAGCGCACCTGGTCATTGCCCTTGCCGGTGGCGCCGTGCGAAATGGCGTCCGCGCCTTCCTTGCGGGCGATATCAACCAGAGCTTTGGCAATGAGAGGACGTGCAATGGAGGTTCCAAGCAGGTAGCGTCCTTCATAGATGGCCGCGCCGCGCATCATCGGAAACACAAAATCTTTGGCCATTTCTTCGCGCAAATCAACAACATAGGCCTTGGAAGCGCCGGTCTTGAGCGCCTTTTCTTCCACGCCGGAAAGATCTTCAGGCTGGCCAAGGTTGGCGGTGACGGCGATGACTTCACACTTGTAAGTCTCAATAAGCCACTTTAGAATAACAGATGTATCAAGCCCGCCAGAATAGGCGAGGACAACTTTTTTTATGTCTTGCATTATCAAGCCCCCTTATGGATTCAAGAGGTGAATTATTGCGTAAATCAGGATGGTGCGCAAGGCTTTAATAGGCTACAGTGCTCCTGTTTGCCTGTTCAGAGAAAATGTTGACGTCAAGTCGAAGTGCATGTACTATTCTTCAGTTTGAGCAAACGGCGACTCTTGAGTCGCCCCTTTTGTACCGATCTCCAAAGCCGCAGGAATGTCCAATGCCTAAGCGTACGGATTTACACAAGATTCTTGTTATCGGCGCGGGACCCATCATCATCGGCCAGGGCTGCGAGTTTGACTACTCCGGCTCACAGGCTGTCAAAGCCCTTAAAGAAGAGGGCTACGAAGTGGTGCTGGTCAACTCCAATCCCGCTACCATCATGACCGATCCCCAGTTGGCCGACGCCACCTATGTGGAACCCATCGAACATGATACCCTGACTGCCATCATCCGAAAAGAACGTCCCGACGCACTCTTACCGACCCTTGGCGGGCAGACGGCTTTGAACGCCGCTCTTGGACTTGCCAAGAGCGGCGTTTTGGCGGAGTACGGCGTTGAACTTATCGGTGCACGCGCTGAGGTTATTGAAAAGGCCGAAAGCCGTGAGCTTTTTCGCGAAGCGATGGAGCACATTGGCCTCAATATGCCTGCCAGCGGCATTGCCAGAAATATCGAAGAAGTTCGCCATCTCGGCAACATACTGCCTTTCCCCCTTATTGTGCGCCCGGCCTTTACCCTGGGCGGCACGGGCGGCGGCGTAGCCTATAATCTTGCCGACCTTGAAGAAGTGGCAAGCAACGGCTTGGCAGCCAGCCCCACCACTGAGGTCATGATCGAGCAGAGCGTGCTTGGCTGGAAAGAAATTGAAATGGAAGTGATGCGCGACGCCAAGGATAACTGCGTCATCATCTGCTCCATTGAAAATCTTGACCCCATGGGCGTTCACACGGGCGACTCCATCACCGTGGCCCCGGTGCAGACTCTTTCAGACGCCGAATATCAGCAGATCCGCGATGCTTCCATTGCCATCATGCGTGAAATCGGCGTGGAAACCGGCGGCAGTAACGTGCAGTTCGGCATCAACCCGGCCAACGGCGAAATTGTTGTTATTGAGATGAATCCGCGCGTGTCGCGGTCTTCGGCGCTGGCCTCCAAGGCGACGGGTTTTCCCATTGCCAAAATCGCGGCCAAACTGGCTGTGGGCTACACGCTGGACGAACTGCGCAACGACATCACGCGTGAGACGGTGGCCAGCTTTGAACCTGCCATCGACTACTGCGTGGTCAAGATTCCGCGTTTTACCTTTGAAAAATTCCCCGGCGCCAAGGACGAACTCACCACTTCTATGAAGAGCGTGGGTGAAGCCATGAGCATTGGCCGTACCTTCAAGGAAGCTTTGCAGAAGGGCTTGCGCTCTATGGAAATCGGGGCCACAGGCCTGGGTTTCAACTTCAACGCCGAACTGCCTGACCGCGAGGTCATCCTTGAGTCTTTGCAGCGGCCCAATTCACGCCGCATATTTGCGCTGCGTCAGGCTCTGCTGGCGGGCATCACGGAAGAAGAAATCTTTGACGTGTCCGCCATCGACCCCTGGTTTGTCCGGCAGTTGCAGGACATCGTGGATATGGAGCAGCGCATCCGCAACTTTGGCATGGCCAATGACATGACAGCCAGCAATGAAGCTCTGGCGGTCATCTTGCGCGAAGCCAAGGAATACGGTTTTTCCGACAGGCAGCTTGCCGAAATGTGGAAGCGCCCTGAAGCCGATATTCGCCGTTTGCGCGACGAAATGAACATCCTGCCGACCTATTATTTGGTCGACACCTGCGCAGGGGAGTTTGAAGCCTACACACCCTATTTTTACTCGACCTACGAGAAGGGTGAAGAAATCAAACTTGAAGACCGCCGTAAGGTGCTCATCCTGGGCGGTGGCCCCAACCGCATCGGCCAGGGCATCGAGTTTGACTACTGCTGCTGCCATGCCTCCTTTGCTCTGCGGGATGCCGGCATTATGGCCATTATGGCAAACTCCAACCCCGAAACTGTCTCCACAGACTACGACACTTCAGACCGGCTCTATTTTGAACCGCTGACCTTCGAAGATGTCATGAACATTGTGGAAAAAGAAAAGCCCGAAGGCGTTATCGTTCAGTTTGGCGGCCAAACTCCGCTGAATCTGGCTGTGCCGCTCATGCGTGCAGGCGTGCCCATTCTTGGCACCAGCCCCGACGCCATCGACCGCGCAGAAGACCGCGAGCGTTTTCAGGCTCTGATTCAGAAGCTGGGTCTGCTGCAGCCGCCCAACGGCACAGCCATGAGCCTTGAAGATGCTCTGGAAGTGGCCGAGCGTATCACCTACCCTGTGGTGGTGAGGCCAAGCTATGTGCTTGGCGGCCGCGCTATGGCCGTTGTGTATGACGCTTCGGAACTGACCGCGTACTTCCACGCCCAGGTACCCGAAAGGCCGGAACACCCCATTCTTGTCGACAAGTTCCTTGAACATGCGGTGGAAGTGGATGTGGACGCCCTGTCTGACGGCAAGGATGTGTATGTCGCTGGCATTATGGAGCATATCGAAGAAGCTGGCATTCACTCCGGCGACTCGGCCTGCGTGTTGCCTTCCTATTCGCTGTCTTACGACCATGTGGCCCTTATTGCGGTTCAGGCTGAAGCTCTGGCCCGCGAACTCAAAGTTGTGGGCCTCATGAATATCCAGTTTGCCATCAAGGGCGACGATATCTATATCCTTGAAGTGAACCCGCGCGCCTCGCGTACGGCTCCCTTTGTGTCCAAGGCCACGGGCGTGCCCCTGCCGTATCTTGCCACCCAGGTCATGCTGGGCAAGACGCTGGACGAACTTGACCCCTGGAGCATGCGCAAGGGTGGTTTCACCTGCGTGAAGGAAGCGGTCATGCCCTTCCAGCGCTTCCCGGGTGTGGACGTAATACTTGGACCTGAAATGCACTCCACTGGCGAAGTTATGGGCATGGGCTCCAACTTTGGTGAAGCCTTCCTCAAGAGCCAGCTTGGTGCAGGCCAGGTGCCGCCGCAGGGGGGCAAGCTTTTCCTCTCTGTGAATGACCGTGACAAACCCTTCTTGCCTGAAGTGGCAGAAAAGTTTGCCAATCTGGGCTTTGACCTGCTGGCAACCAAGGGCACTGCGGCGGTTCTGCGCGAGCACGGCCTCAAGGTTGAAGAAGTGCGTAAGGTTTACGAAGGCCGCCCCAATATTGTGGATCTGCTTATCAATCACGAGGTGGCTCTGGTCGTGAACACGGCTTCGGGCAAACACACCGCCAAGGATTCCAAGGCCATTCGCCAAGCGGCTCTGAACTACAAGGTGCCATACTGCACCACCATCGCTGCGGCGCGCGCCACGGCCACGGCCATCGGTTCGCGGCGGGACGAAACCCATGTGGAAAGTTTGCAGGAATACTACGCGCGGGAAGTGCGGGGGTAAGTTATGAAAGCATTGCTGGTGCTGGAAGACGGATTTACGCTGGAAGGCAAATCCTTTACTGGCGAATTTGAAACCGGTGGCGAAGTTATCTTCACCACAGGCATGACTGGATATCAGGAGGTTCTTACCGACCCTTCTTATTACGGGCAGATGGTCTGCATGACCTATCCCCTCATCGGCAATTATGGCACCAGCCGTGAAGATATGGAGTCTGCCGGGGTGCACTGCGCGGCTCTGCTGGTCAAGGAGTGCTGCAAAAAGCCTTCTAACTGGCGTTCCACAATGTCTTTGCCGACGTTTTTACAGCGCTATGAAAAGCCCGGCATGGAAGGGATCGATACCCGGTCTCTGACTTTGCATCTGCGTATCAACGGAGCCATGCGCGGCATCATTTCTACAAAAGAAATGGATCCTCGCGTGTTGCAGGAACGCGCCAAGGCGCTGCCAACCATGAAGGGACGCAATCTCGTGCCTTTTGTGGCTGCCAAAGCTCCCTATACATGGTACGATAACGCCGTTCAGGAAGCGCCAATGGCCGAAGACGGCAGTTACGCATGGCGTAACGCCGGGCTGCCGCTTCTGGTTTATGACTACGGCATCAAGTGGAATATTTTGCGCCGCTTGTGTGAAGCTGGTTTTGAACCTCTGGTTGTGCCGCCGAACTTCAGTGCCGTTCAGGCCAAAGCCAGTGGGGCCAAAGGGGTTTTCCTGTCCAACGGCCCCGGCGACCCGGCCACGCTGACCAACGAAATTGCGCTGGTGCGTGAACTCATTCAGGCTTTTCCTGTTACGGGAATTTGCCTTGGCCATCAGCTCATCGGCCACGCCCTTGGGGGCACCACCGATAAGCTCAAGTTCGGCCACCACGGCTGCAACCATCCGGTCAAGGACCTGACCACGGGCCGCATTGAAATATCTTCGCAGAACCACGGATTCCATGTGGTACTGGACGGATTGGAAGATGTGGAAGCTACCCACATAAATCTTAATGACAATACGCTTGAAGGCCTGCGCCACAAGACGCTGCCTGTCATGAGCCTGCAGTATCACCCGGAAGCCGCCGCTGGGCCGCATGACGGAGAATACCTGTTCACCCGCTTCAGGAAACTGATCGGCGAGGCCACTGGATCCTGATTCTTCGGAAAAGACTTGATATGCACGTCTTCTTATGGCTAGATTGTGGCAAGCACTGATAGCGATTAGCGCTTTTTATTTTCTGGTATGAGGATATTGCGGCGGTCTAGGCCGCCTTATCTGCAAACAACAAGGAGCTTCGTGTGAAAAAGTCAGTTTTGAGCCTTGGGCTGGTTTTAGCTCTGGTTCTGGCCTTTGCTCCCGTTCGTGCGGCAGAAGCAACCGCCGTCAGCGATGCGATTCAGAGTAATCCGGTTGAACAGCTTACAGGCACCGTATGGCAAAAGACGACTGAAACCGATAAGGCAGCCTTTCTTCTTGGAGTCGAATCGGCCATTGCAGTGGAATACTTTGTTAATGCCAAAATAACGGAAAAAGCCGCCAAAACCGGCAAAAAACCCACCTGCACCCTGTCGCCTTTTGAAAAGGGCTGGATGAAGGCTTTCAAGGACGTTAACCGCGCCGACATCGTAAAGATGGTGGACCAGTGGTATGCGGCCAACCCCAACAAGCTTGACCGTCCGGTTTTGGGTGTTATTTGGTATGAACTGATTGCCCCGCGTCTTGCCACGAAGTAGGGCATCTGCCTTTCAATGCGATGACAAGACTTTTCAGGAGAATCATCATGAAAAAAGTTTTGATTATTGGTCTGCTGGCCGTCATGTTCACCAGCGGCATTGGTTGCACGAATATGAATAAAACCCAGCAGGGCGTTGCGAGCGGCGCGGCTCTCGGCGCTCTGGGCGGTGCCGGTATTGCTGCCATTTCTGGCGGTGCTGCTGGCTGGGGTGCTCTTGCCGGTGCTGGCATCGGTGCGCTGGCTGGTGGCATTGTTGGTCACGAGCAAAGCAAGGGCAACAGCTGGTAACCCACCTTTTGCACTTTGTTCAGGATTTGAAAGGGGGCCGGGTTTCCGGCCCCTTTGCGTGACGGACATTGGGTGTCGCGCAAGCACCTGGAGTTTTTTATACTTGAAATAGTAGCTTTACGGGAGCAAAGCCCGCCTAAGCCTGTTTGTGGCAAGAGTTTACATGCAAATTCTTGCAAAACCATTGACTCATTTCATTCGTAACTTGTTCTAGAGCAGACTGACGTTGAAATGCATTACTATTAAGGTTTTTCAAAGTTAGCATGCTCTAATGAGGGAGGTTCACATGAGTGGCACCCTGCACACAGTATTTTTCAGTCCAACCAATAGCAGCAAAAAAATTGCCCGTGCCGTCGCATGGCCTTTATCACAGGCACTTGGCAAAGAACTTTGCGAACACGATTTGACCTTCCCACAAGGCCGCAACAAATCTCTGCACTGCACCAGCGACGACGTTTTTCTTTTTGCTTTCCCCGTATATGCCGGGCGTGTTCCACGCCTGCTCAATAGCTTTCTGGCCCAGCTGGATGGCGGAGGAGCGCGAGCTGTGGTTCTGGCCGTCTACGGCAACCGCCACTATGACGACGCCTTGCTGGAAGCAGTGGATACGATTCAGGAACATCATTGTGACGTAGTTTCCGCAGGAGCCCTTGTGGCGGAGCACAGCCTGACGCCGAAAGTTGGTACGGGCAGGCCAGATGATCAAGATTTGAAAAATGCTGAAGAGTTTGCGCACCACGCGGCGCAAGCTGTTCTTTCGGGCCATGCAGGGCCGGTAACTGTGCCGGGCACGCGTCCTTACAAAGATCTGGCCCCTGCGATGGATATACGGCCAAAAACATCAGATGCGTGTACGCAGTGTTTGCTCTGCGTGAGCCAGTGCCCCATGCAGATCATCAGTGAAGATGATCCTGCCGTGGTGGGGCAGGGCTGTATTCGCTGCTGTGCTTGCGTCAAGGCATGCCCGGAGCAGGCAAAGTTCTTCGATCAGGAACCTGTGCTGAAGATAATCGGCATGCTGGAAGAAAAATGCCAGGACCGCAGGGAACCGGAATTTTATACGGTTTAGCCTGCCCGGATTTTAAGGATCGGAGCGCATTGAAAAAGGGGATATGCTTTTGCATATCCCCTTTTTCAATGGATTATTTTCTGACAGTCAGAGGAGTATCAGAGCATTTTAACCTTGGAAAAGTTTAGCTGCCCAAACTTTTTACACAGCGTTGCATACCGCAACCGCGCGCACCCTGCCAAAATGTGCATTACACAGCCGAGTGGCAACGTTGAAATGTAAAGCATCTTAACGTTAATCCTCTCTAGCTGAGGCTGTTAAGCTGCTCAAGCAGGGGATCAGGCAGATCAATTGATCCCTTAGCCTGTGCTGCGGCCTCCAAAGCTATTCTTCTGTCGCCGGGCAGACGCACTCCCTCCTGATCGGTAATAAAATGCAGCAATAAATCAAGTCGCTCCGTAAAATGTTCTCCAGCCGTAGAAGCAGGATCTATTACTAAGAAGCTTTGCCCTATGCGTGGCGACGGCCCTTCCGCCGAATACATAGAACTTGCCTCAATGCCCAAGGCTGCTCCCGGCAATACGGCTGCCATAATTTCTATCATCAGCGCCAGCGCGTAACCCTTGGGGCCACCGAAGGGCAAAAGTGCTCCTGCAAAGGCTTTGGCCGGATCGCGTGTGGGATTGCCGTCAATATCAACCGCAGCGCCTTCGGGTATGAGCTCTCCTTTTTCGGCTGCCTGTAAGATCTTGCCACGGGCCATTAAGCCCATCGAGATATCAATGATTAGGGGCGGCGAGTTCTTTCGGGGGCAGCCCATAGCCATAGGGTTGGTGCCAAAGGTTCTCTTACTGCCACCATATGGAGCAATAGCTGCAGGGCTGTTAGCAAAAGCTATAGCCAGAAGGCCTTGCTTTGCATAATCTGCGACAGAAAGTCCGAGAACGCCAGCATGCTGGGAATTGTTGATAGCCAGCAAGGCTACGCCATTTTCTTTGGCTGCCTGTGCCGCAACTGGCAGGCTGTCAGCAATGGCTCTATAGGCAAAACCACAGCGGGCATCTGTAAGTATGGCTCCCGGCCTCGGTTGCAGTATCTGTGGTTCCGCAAAACCGTCAATCTTTCCAACAAGTGCCTGGGCTGCGTAATAGGGAGCACGAGAAAACCCGTGTGAAGGAATGCCCTGCATCTCGGCCCGAAGCAGCGCCTCAATTGTCACAACGGCGTTTTCAGCACTGACCTTGTGCCGCATAAGGAAGCTCTGGCCGAGGTCGCGCGCGTCATTCAGTGAAATGGAACTCATATTTCCACCTTAAAAGTTGGGTAGTTGTCGCCATACCTGGGGGGAAGGCATCACTGCCCCATATGCGTCTGTAACCAACTAGGCAGATAACAGTTTCTGCAGTGAACGAAAAGCGGCAAATACACCCCCGCCGTGGCCCGCATGATAGGGCAAAATGAAAAGGCCGCACCCTGATGGCGCGGCTTTTATGTTTTCGATTTTTCCGGTTGGCGCGGCTACAGCGGGGTATCCACAACCTTGTCCATATCCACTAACTGACCAATATTGCCCGAAGCAAAGCCTGTGAGCAGCAGGTTGGTCAGTTCGCCGTCATACCGGGCGTCTCCGGCAAGCTCTTTTGCTGCCGCAAGAGGTTCCTTGGCTTCGCCATATGGCTTGTGGCAGATCATGGCCGAAAAGGAATCCGCTATGGCGGTGATGCGCCCCACGCGGCTGATCTGATGCGCTTTCAGGTGCTGGGGGTAGCCAGAGCCATCCATGCGTTCGTGGTGCTCGTAGCAGGCACGCACCAGCTCTTCAAAGCTCACATCCATCTTGTGCATAAGCTTGATGCCCACAAGCGGGTGGGGCAACATTTTTTCACGCTCTTCGGGCTTAAGAGGCCCAGGCTTATTGAGCAGAAAGGCGGGAACCTTGCTCATGCCAATATCATGCAGCAAAAAGGCCAGAGCCATCCGGTCAAGATCTTTGCGGCGGTATTCTCCGCCCACCTGCATCCACATCCAGAGGCCGATCGCCATGCTGTTTATGGCGTGGCGCGCAGGCTGGTACTTGCGGAACAGGCGGCGCATAAACGTGTTGACGCGGTGCCTGTCTTCCCACAGATACTCTGTAATCACCATAACATCGCGGTACAGTGGTTCAAAGAGCGGCTTGATGGGTTGGCTGTTGAACTCGGTATAGCGAAGAAACAGCGCACGGATGCAGATGTCAGCGATTTCGGCTTCCTTGAGATTCTTGTCTTGCAATACAAGATCAAGCTGCTTGACGATGTGACGCGAATAGATGTGGTGATCTGAGCGGGCCACAAAAAGATCGCCAGCATCGCAAAGCCGAGCCACCTCTTCAACCTGTTCGTTGGTCAGGCGTGTTTCCTTTTTGCAATAAGGAGCCAGCACCATGATGTCATCACGAAAGCTGAAAAGATCCACCGGCGGGCGGTACTTAGGAAAGCTGGAAAGAATTTCGCTGCTTATCTGATAGTACTCCTCGTTAATGTTTTGAGGAACTTCTTTTACAGACCGTGCTTGTTCAGCCATGCCCTACTTCCAATAGATTTTGACAAGGTTGGTGCCTCTGGGGGTGGCGGAAGAACCCTTGACCTGGCCAGCAGTGATGACGGCGCAGTCATCGGGATCAAAGTCGGCGCTGTTGTGGATGAAGTGCTCGGCCCTGACAAGGTGGCTTTCTTCATCTTGCGGATTCGCCACAAAGGCGGGCTTGACGCCCCAAACAAAGTTGAGAGCTTTAACCGTCACGGGATCTGGCGTGAGGGCGTATATCTGCTGCGGAGGCCGCCTGGCGGAAACCTGACGGGCCGAACTGCCGGAAAGGCTGTGGGACACAATGGCTTTGGCCTGGGCCTTGTCTGCCAGCAGGCAGGCAGAATACGCCAGAAATTCGGGAATGCCCTTGTCTGCATCGGGTTCTTCAAGCCTGTGGTTGAGCAAAAGTAGTTTTTCGGCTTCATCAGTGATGCGCCGCATGTAACGCACGGTTTCCACGGGGAAATTGCCCATGGCCGTTTCTTCAGAAAGCATTACGCAGTCAGCTCCGTCCAGAACGGCATTGGCCACGTCTGTGGTTTCAGCGCGGGTGGGGGCGGGGCTGTTCACCATTGAAAGCAGCATTTGCGTGGCAACAATAACAGGCTTGGAGGCCTTGTTGCAGGCGCTGATGATGCGCTTTTGCAGGGCAGGCAGCAAGGGCAGGGGGCATTCCACGCCAAGATCACCGCGCGCCACCATGACCACATCTGTTTCAGCAAGAATTTCAGCCAGATTGTCCACGGCGCTCTGGCGCTCAAGCTTGACTACCACGGGCAGTTTCAGGCCCGCGGCGGCAATAAGTTCCTTGGCTTCGCGCACGTCGTCAGCCGTTTGAACGTAAGAAATGGCTACGGCGTCCACACCAAGCTTAAGGCCGTCGGCAAGGTCTTTTTTGTCCTTGTCCGTCAGGGCGCGCACCTTGGTGGCCTTGCCGGGCAGGGCCAGGCCCTTGCGGGATGTGACAATGCCCGCATTGTCCGCTTCCAGAAGCACACGCCCATCGGGGCGGCGTTCTTTCACGATGAACTGAAGTCCGCCGTCCGCCAGCACCATGCGGTCGCCGGGGTCAAGGCTTTCCAGAATGACTTCGTGGTCAAAGGGCAGGTAGGGCATTTCGTCAGTGCGGTCAGCGCTTGCGCCCAGCAACAGATGCATGCCCTTGTCTACGTCAATAGTGCCTTCGGGCACCGTTCCGAGACGGATTTTAGGGCCAGAAAGGTCCTGCATGATGGTGATGGGCCTGCCAATGACCTGCTCAACCTCACGTATGTTTTTAATGATGGTTACAAAGTCTGCGGCAGAACCGTGCGAAAAGTTGAGGCGAAAAACACTGACGCCTGCTTCCGCAAGCTCTTGCAGCTTTTCTCTGCTATTGGACGCGGGTCCTATGGTGGCAACAATTTTAGTTCTCATGATGTGTCCTTATTTGGAGGGCAAGTGGGGCTGGTCCGGCGCATTGGCGCAAAGGAAGAACGTTATGGGACCAGCACATTAAATCATCCTGATTTTACCGTGCATTGTCAAGATATTCGGCCTCGCACACCGGGAGTGAAGATCCACGAAACTTTTGTGTGAACTGCCATAAGTGAAAAGAAACATGGCTCGGGGTGTCCGACCCACAGGCGGGATCAGCAGGGTGGTAAAAACCACTTTTTACCACTGGCGCGCACCCTTATGAAAAAGGGGTTTTCTGATAAGTATTTCGCCGAAAAAATGGCTTCAGGCATAAATATTACACTTTTCTTCCAGTTAGCTTGACACCCCTATTGCCTTGGGGCATAAGTGGGAAAAAGTGGTAATTGTAAGTAATAAAGTGGTAAAAATCGTGCAAAAGCTCTTCACCAAAAGTCTCTCTCGCAGCCTCGACCCCAAGGGTCGTCTTATGCTGCCGCCGGAATACCGGGATGGGCTTTATGCGGAGGGCGGCACGGGCGCTTTTTGGCTTACGGCTTATTATGGCCGCCTTGTGGCCTATCTGCCTGAAGACTGGGAAAAGATCACAGAACAGCTGAGTCGTATTCCCATGCCTTCTCCTCGTCTTTCACACTTCAAGACCAAGGTCATGGGTCTCGCGCAGGAAATGTTGCCCGATGCCCAGGGCCGAGTGCGCATTCCGCAAGCCCTCATGCGTGAAGCTGGCCTCCAGAAGGACGTCATGCTGGTGGGCATGCTCAACAAATTCGAAGTCTGGGATCAGACTCGCTTTGACGCTCTGGAGCTTGAGGACGTCTCCGACGAACTCGCTGCCAGCGGTGTGGCAATCAGCCTTTAGGTTTAATCATGATGCAAACCACGCACGAAAATGCAGAACAGGTTCGTCATGTGCCTGTTCTGCCTCTGGAAACGCTGGCCGCGCTGGCTCCGCGTGCCGGGGGGCGCTACCTGGATGGCACTCTTGGCATGGGCGGTCACGCCAGTGCTGTTTTGGCGTCTGCGCCAGATATAGAACTTTGCGGCCTTGACCGTGACGAAGATGCCCTGGAACTCGCAAAGCAGCGTCTGGCGCCGTTCGGTGCAAGAACGCATTTGTTCCATTGCCGCTACAGCGATTTTACCGACGCTTTGGGCCAGCTTGGCTGGAGCAAGGTAGACGGCGCGTTGCTGGACATTGGCGTTTCATCTCTCCAGCTGGATGAGGCGGGGCGCGGTTTCAGCTTTTATGGCGACGGGCCACTGGACATGCGGATGGACCAGAGTTCGGGGCAGCCTTCGGCCTGGCATTGGGTCAACCGCGAAAGCTTCGACAAACTCAAGGATTGCATCGCCACCCTTGGTGAAGAACCGCAGGCGGGGCGCATAGCCCGCGCCATTGTGGATGCCAGGCAAAAAGACGCCATAAATACCACGGCCCAGTTGGCTACCCTTGTGGAAAAGGCCTATCCGGCAGCCTGGCGGGCCAAGGCCCGGCGTCATCCAGCCACGCGCACATTTCAGGCTTTGCGCATGGCCGTTAACGATGAACTGGGCGAATTGCAGCGCTTTTTAGATCAAATTTTGGCCTATCTTCCTGTGGGAGGGCGTCTGGCCGTTATCACGTTTCATTCGCTGGAAGACCGCATGGTCAAGCAGGCCATGCGTCATTGGGCTGAGGGCTGCCGCTGTGCGAGACATATCCCGCGTTGTGTATGCGGGCATCAGCCCGAAGTGCGCATTTTACACAAAAAGCCCGTGCAAGCTGGTCCGGACGAGCTGGCTGTCAATCCTCGTGCAAGCAGCGCCAAGCTGCGGGCTGTGGAAAAAATAGCCGAGGCTTCCGGTTCATGAAGCGCAACATTACCGCAAAGCCAGCTGGAGGCAGGGGATGGTTGCTGTTTCTTGTACTTGGTTTGCTGGCCTGCATGGTGATGGGACTGGTGCTTGTGTGGAGCAACATTGAACGCATGGACACCACCTATTTCATCAACATATCGCAGAATACCATGCGTGAACGCCGCGCGTTGCGCGCAAAGCTTGAAGTAGAGCGGGAGCGCCTGCTTTCGCCCTACGAACTGCGCCGCAAGGCTGAGGAGTTTTCCATGCGGGAGCCGAAACCCGGCCAGATTCGCCGCATGGAAGCACGCTAGACTCCAGTTGAAAAGAGCGCCCGAAGAAAGTTCGGGCCCCAATGAGGCAAATACAGGTCCGGCAAAACAAGCTGGATTTCACCATACCGGGACAACCCGGAAGCTACTTGGGATAAGCCATGTTCAAATTCAATTCCCGCAAGGGTAATAGGCATACTGATGCCCCCAGAGCTGAAAAAGTGTCCCGTCCCGCCAAGCGCGCACGGGCCAATGCTTCTGAGGGCAAGGTTCGTTTTGCCTGGACAGAAAAATTTGATTGGGGCCGCATCCGCATCAAGATGGTTGTGGTCGTTTTCTGTTTGCTGTGGGCTGGCTTGTGGGGCCGGGCATGGTATCTCCAAATGATTGAAGGGCCACGCCTGGCTGAACGGGCGCGTCGGCAGCACACGGTTTCCGAACTGGTCACGGGCCGCCGAGGCATGATTTTCGACCGCAATGGGCAAGTGCTGGCACGCAGCATTGAAGCGCGTTCCGTTTACGCACGGCCACAGGAAATAGAAGACTTTAAGGCTATGGCCAATACGCTTGGCCCTATCCTGGGCATTGAGCCGCAGAAACTTTACGACGATCTTTCGCAAACCAAGCGCCGTTTTGTCTGGATCAAGCGCAAGGTGGACGACTTTACGGCTGAGGCTGTGCACAAAACCAACATTGCCGGTATTGGTCTTTCCAAAGAGTACGACCGCGTGTACCCCTTCAAGCATATGGCTGGTCAGGTGCTTGGATTTGTTGGGATGGACGACAAAGGCCTTGAGGGCATCGAACGTTCTATGGAAGCCCGCTTGGGCTGCATCCCCACCAGGCAGATCGTGCAGCGCGATGCCATGGGCCGCCGTTTTTATTTGCACGAAGAAGGACAAAGCGAACCTCGTGGCCAGGATCTTACCCTGACCATTGACGTGCAGATGCAATTTATAGTCGAAGAAGCCGTTGCCCGCGCCGTAAAAGAATACGACGCACGCTGGGGTGGAGCCATCGTTGTGGACGTCCCCTCTGGCGAAATTATGGCCTGGGCGCAGTATCCCTTTTTCAATCCCAATACCTACAAGGACGCCAGTCCGCTTGTATATCGGAACCGTATGGCGGCTGACGCTCTGGAACCGGGTTCTACGTTCAAACCCTTTGTTATGGCTGCCGCGCTTCAGGAAAAGAAGATCAACGCGGGCACGGCCATCGACTGCGAAGGTGGACGGTGGGAAACAAAAAATTTCACCATCCGTGACACGTCACGTCAGGGCGTACTGCCAGCCAACAAGGTGCTGCGCTATTCGTCCAATATTGGCATGGCCAAAATCGGGCTCATGATTGGCGTACCGACGTTTCATAAATATTTAAAGGAATTGGGCTTTGGTCAGCGCACAAGCGTGCCGGTGGCCGACAGTCGCGGTATTTTGCGCGTCCCCCGTGACTGGAGCGAGGTGGACATCATGTCCACGTCTTTCGGGCAGAGTATTTCAGTCACCGGACTGCAAATGGCCCAGGCTTACCTTACGTTGCTGAATAACGGCCAGTACAAGGCCCTTACGCTCACCCGAGAAGAAAATAATGTGGATGAGGTGCACCCGCGCGTCTTTTCCCAGGCCACCGCGCGTGAAGTCATGCGCATGATGCGTGACGTGGTGGAGGAAAGCGACGGCACAGGCAAGCGCGCCCGTATTGAAGGCGTTGAGGTGGCTGGCAAGACCGGTACCGCCCAGAAGGCCGACCACCGCTCAGGAACCTACGGCAGCAAGCGTTTGGCTTCGTTTGTAGGCTTTTTTCCCGCAGACAAGCCCAAGTATCTCATTCTTGTGATGGTGGACGAGCCCACCCGCAACCAGTACGGCGGCGTTGTGGCGGCTCCTGTGTTCAAGGAAATAGCCAGCCGCACCCTCACGTTCTCGGGCATTATGACAAACACCAAGGTTGCCTCGGTTGAAGAAACTCCTGCAGCCACCCCCACTTCCGGGCGCAGGCGCGGGCTCAAGCTGGCCAGCCTTGATGTGCCCTATGCGGCAGATTCAAAGAAAGACGTTGCGCCATCTCAGGATGACAGCATGCGCCTGCCTGGGCATTTGGCCAAGGCGGGCAGCCGCGTACCCGATGTTATGGGCAAGTCTGTACGCAACGCGGTCGAGCTCTTCGCCCGGGCTGGCGTAGTGCCGGAACTCAAGGGGTCGGGTAGCCGCGTGGTCAAGCAAACGCCTGCTCCAGGTTCTGTATGGCCTGAAGAAGACAATAAGGTTGAGTACATTCTGTGGCTTTCAGAAAGGTAAAAAGCTGATTGGGAGCATCGTAACATTTTACCGTTGCAATGCCCGGCGGCGCGTAAATTGAGCCGCCCGCTGTAACGCGGTGTGGTTTTAACAGAAAGTCGCGGTTTCGGTTAAATGTCAGCCTTGAAATTGTAGTCAATTTCAAAGCGAATTGGTTCAGCAGATATCCGGCGGGCACGGGCGCGCGGTTGTGGAGCTTGTTAGCCGTTGTGCCCGCCGGAGTTCAGGTCGAACCGGGATACTTCCGGCAACTCAAAGAGGTTAGTTATGAATCGGGAATTTGCGGCCCTTTTGGAAGAGTGTGGGCGTGGCGGAATAGAAGTTCGCGCCGATTCGCGTCAGGTTGGCCCTGGCGATGTTTTTGTGGCCGTACCCGGAGTCAAGGAAGATGGGGCCCACTTTATTCCTGCCGCTGTTGAAGCCGGGGCCGGAGTTATAGTCTGTTCGTCCAAAGGCGAAGAAGCTGCCGCAGCAGCAAGCGCCGGACGCCGGGTCATATACCACGCCGATCCGCGTGAAGCCCTCTGGCGGCTGGCCCAAGCCCGCTGGCATACAGACACCTTGCCCATCCGCATTGTTGGTGTTACAGGCACCAACGGCAAAACCACCTGCACATACCTGCTTGAGCGTCTTTTCGCGCAGGCGGGGCATAAGCTCGGTGTAATGGGTACGGTGAGCTATCGCTGGCCTGGACACAACGAGGCAGCCCCGCTGACTACGCCCGACGCCTTGAGCGTACACTCCATGCTGGCGGCTATGGCCAGAGACGGAGTAGATGTGGCTGTTATGGAAGTATCTTCGCACGCCATAGATCAGCAGCGTGTATGTGGAGTGCCTTTTTCTGGCGCTGCGTTCACGAATCTGACCCAGGATCACCTTGATTATCATCAGGGAATGGAAAACTACTTCCAGGCAAAAGCCCGGCTTTTTCTTGAGCTGCCCCGCGCTGACAAGGCTATGGCCGTAAATGCTGACGATGCCTGGGGACGCCGCTTGCTGGAATTGTGCCCCACGGCCCTTTCCTTTGGATTGCAGAAAGGAGCGCCCAACAGGCGGCACCTGTGGGGCGAACTGCTGTCGTCCACGACGGAAGGCTGCCATTTGCGGATGAGCCTTGAGGATATGCGCTGGGAGTTGCGGTCTCCGCTGGTGGGGGCGTTCAACGCTTCCAACCTGCTTGCCGTTCAGGCTGTTGCGCTCGAAATGGGCATCAATCCTGAAGCGTTCAAGGCTCTTGAAAGCTTCACTGGCGTAAGCGGCAGGCTTGAGCGTGTGGATAACGCTCAGGGACTCAATGTTTTTGTAGACTATGCCCATACCCCAGACGCGCTTGAGAATGTGCTCAAAGCTTTGCGCGGGGCCGGGTTCAAGCGCATTGTCACGGTCTTTGGCTGCGGCGGCAACCGCGACCGCACCAAGCGTCCCATTATGGGAGAAGCGGTGGCTCGCTGGTCGGATGTGGCTGTGCTGACTTCTGACAACCCGCGTTTTGAAGAGCCGGAAGCCATTCTCAAGGATGTGCTGCCCGGCCTTGCTTCCGCCAAGGAAGTTGTTGTTGAGGTTGATCGCCGCGAGGCCACATCCAAGGCTCTTTCAATGCTTGGCAAGAATGACGCTCTGCTTATTGCCGGCAAAGGGCATGAAGATTATCAGATCATTCAGGGCGTAAAGCACCATTACAGCGATCAGGAAGTGGTGCGGGAGTTACTCGGGTGCGCCTGACTGTAAATGAAGCTGCGGCCTGTCTGGGGCTGCCGCAATCTGCAGAACCAGCGGAAAACGCTGTTCTGACGTCAGTTGTGACTGACAGTAGGGCGGCTGGGCCGGGCTCCCTCTTTGTCTGCGTTTCGGGATGCAGAGTGGACGGGCACGATTTTGCCGCTGTGGCCGTTGGGCAGGGCGCTGGCGCGGTGCTGGCCTCGTGCCCGCTGCCTCACATTACTGCGCCCGTTTTTGTGGTGCCTGATACCGTAAAAGCTCTGGGTTGTCTGGCTGCCCAATGGCGCAGCCATACCAGCGCCCGCGTTGTCGGCGTAACTGGCACGGCAGGCAAAACCACGGTTAAAGAAGCTTTGGCCCAGATACTGTCCCTCGCTGGAAAAACTGCCCGCACCGCCATGAACCATAATAACCAGATCGGCATGCCCCGTGCTCTTCTGAACACAGATGGCGATGAAGACTTCTGGGTTATGGAAGCGGGTATCAGCCAGGAAGGCGATATGGACGATCTGGGGCAGGTGCTGCGTCCTGACCTGGCCCTCGTGCTCAACGCCGGGGCGGGGCATACAGAAGGCCTTGGTGAAAAAGGCGTCGCCTGGCACAAGGCCCGGCTGCTCAGTTACCTTGCCAAGGGCGGCAAGGGGCTGGTTTGCGCTGATTATCCTGATCTGGCGCGCGAGGCGAAAGCCACCGGGGCTGATGTGCGTTTTTTCAGCGTCACCGGACGTGAAGTGGATTTTAGGGCAGTCTACCTTGGAGCTGCCACGCCCCCCGCAGGCGCGGACGCATCTGCCGCTGAGTCGTATGGAAAATTTCAGCTTTGGCTTGAGGGCACTACGCTTGATGTCATAGCACCCTTCAGGGGAGAATACGGCGCGGAAAATGTGGTGGCCGTGGCTGCTGCAGCCCACATGCTTGGCGTTGACGTTAGCACCATAGCGCAGGGGCTTGCCGCCGCCCACATGCCAGCACAGCGTTTTAATCAGGTTCAGTCTGGTTCCTGGCTGATTATTGACGACACATATAATGCCAACCCCCTCTCTATGCGGCGCATGCTGGAAGCAGCCGCCGAACAGGCAGGCACGCGCCCCTTTGTGGCTGTGCTGGGAGCCATGCTTGAGCTGGGCGCGCAGGCCGCAGCGGAACACGACGCCCTGGGACAGCGGCTGGCGAAGCTCAATCCTGCTGCCATTGTGTGGAAAGGCCCGCATGCCGAAGATGTGCGCACAGGCTTGACCCGCGCTGGTTATACCGGCCCCTGGCAGCCCGTAGATGATGCGGAAGATTTCAAAAAAGCATGGCATGCCTTGCAGGAAAGTGGCCTTGAGGCCAAAGCCCGTGCCAATGGCGGCGTGGTTCTGTTCAAGGGATCGCGCAGCAACAAGCTTGAAACACTCATGACCGCCCTGACCGACAGGCATGAGTCATAGTTTTTTCTCTGGCGGAGCAGCTGTTTTGTCGTTCCAGCAATGGCGGCAAAGCGGTGTAAAGGGGTATCCCATCCGCTGACAGTAACGGTCGCAGTGTGGCCAAACGAACGGATTCGCGTGCATGTTTTATAACTTTCTTTCTCCCCTCGCTTCTGAATGGACATTTTTCAATGTCTTTCGTTACATCACCTTCCGTTCTATGGCTGCGCTTATGACGGCCCTGCTCATTTCCATAATTCTTGGGCCTCGCTTCATTGCGTGGCTGCGCCGCCTGAAATGCGGCCAGTACATTCACGAAGATGTAGCTGCGCACGCGTGCAAGGCTGGTACTCCCACTATGGGGGGCTTGCTCATGCTGTTCAGCCTTTCTGTGAGCCTGCTTTTGTGGGCTGACCTCACAAACATCTATATCTGGCAGGCCTTTTTTGTTTTTGCCGGTTTTGGGGCCATTGGGCTTTGGGACGACATGACCAAGCTGCGGCACCACAAAAACCGGGGAATTTCGGGCAAAGCCAAAATCGCAGGGCAGCTTGGTATCGCTTGCGTGGCCATGCTGCTGCTTTTTGCCAACCCCGACTACAGCAGCAAACTCACCATTCCTTTCTTCAAGGAAGTGACCTTTGACCTCGGCTGGTTTTACCTGCCGTTTGGTGTTTTTGTTATGGTGGCTGCCTCAAATGCGGTCAATCTTACAGACGGGCTTGATGGGCTTGCCATTGGGCCATCCATTGTCGCCTGCATCGTGTTTTCCATTTTCATCTACATTACAGGCAACGCGCGGTTCGCAGGCTATTTGCTGGTTCCGTACATGCCCGGCGTAGGTGAAGTTACGGTTTTTTGCGCTGCCCTTGTGGGCGCTGGTTTGGGTTTTCTCTGGTTCAACGCCTATCCTGCCCAGGTTTTTATGGGCGATGTGGGTTCGCTTTCCATTGGCGGCGTGCTCGGCTATCTGGCTCTGCTTTGCAAGCAGGAACTTGTTCTTGCGGTTGTGGGCGGGCTTTTTGTGGCCGAAACCCTCTCCGTCATCGTGCAGGTGGGCTACTTTCGCTGGACTGGCGGTAAACGGTTTTTTCGCATGGCCCCCTTGCATCACCACTTTGAACTCAAGGGCGTGCCTGAATCCAAGATTATTATCCGCTTCTGGATCACGTCAATTCTGTTAGGCCTCATGGCGCTTTCTGTCCTGAAGCTGCGTTGAGGAGAAATACTATGGCACTGGAAAAAATGCGCGGCAGACGTATAAGCGTTGGTGAAAAGGCCGTAGTCGTCGGAGCAGGGCGATCGGGCCTTGCTGCCGCAAGACTTTTGAACCGTGAGGGCGCACGGGTGCACCTTCTGGACAGCAATGCCGACGCCTTTTCCAGCCGGCAAGATCTGGCGCGTGAACTGGGGCAGCTCGGTATTGTTATCGAACTTGGCCCCCACAGCTCCGCGCAATTTGAAAACGCAGCCTTTGTAGTGCCGAGCCCTGGCATGCCAGTGTCGCGCCTTGTGGGGCTGGTTGACGAAGAAAGAACAGAAATTCTGGCCGAGATGGAACTGGCCTGGCGCTATCTGGACAACGAGCCTGTTCTTGCCATTACGGGCACCAGCGGCAAGACCACAACAGCCTCACTTGCGGCGGCCATGTTGCACGAGCAGGGATACGCTGTTTTTCTTGGCGGAAATATCGGCACGCCTTTGTCGGAATATGTGCTGTCGGGCCGTAAGGCCGACGTTCTGGTACTGGAAATTTCGAGCTTCCAGTTGCAGACATGCACCACCTTCTGCCCGAGGGTGGGGATTTTGCTCAATATTACGCCCAATCATCTGGATTATCACAAAGATATGGAGGAATACACGGAAGCCAAATTCCGTTTGTTCCGCTGCCAGGATGAGGGCGATTTGGCCGTACTTGGCGAAAATCTGCGCGATCAGGCTGACAAGCACGGTCTCAAGGCGCGTCAGGTCTATATCAATGCTACTGACCGTTTCCCCAAAAGCAGCCTCATTGGTTCTCACAACCGCATTAACGAGGAAGCCGCGTGGCAGGCCTGCCGTTTCTTTGGCGTCAGTGAAGAAAACGCGGCAAGGGCTGTGGCCCGGTTTGCCCCGTTGGCGCACCGTCTTGAACGTGTGCGCGAACACAATGGCGTGCTGTATGTGAATGATTCCAAGTGCACCACAGTCTCTTCACTCAAAGTGGCCCTTGAGGCTTTTGACCGTCCGGTACGGCTTTTGTGCGGCGGAAAATTCAAGGGCGGCGATCTGGCTGGTTTGGCGGATCTGCTGAAGAGCAAGGTTTGCGAAGTGGCTCTGTTTGGCGCAAGCCGCGAATATTTTGAAAAAGCCTGGCAAGGAGTCGTGCCAATGACCTGGCACCCGACTCTGGAGCCGGCAATAAGGCATCTGACCGCAGGCGCACACGCTGGCGATGTTATTCTTATGGCTCCAGCCACTTCAAGTTTTGACCTTTACGCCAACTATGAAGAGCGCGGTAAGGACTTCAAGCGCATAGTGGGTAAACTGGTATGAAAAACGTCTTCAAAGCCAGAACAAAGCCCGGCAAGGCACACAGCGCCATGGGGCGGGCTACGGAAAAAGGCCCCTTTGCTCCCTTTGACTGGTGGCTGTTCACCATCATGCTTGTTATATTGTCCATTGGCCTTGTGATGGTGCTTTCTGCCAGCGGTATTGTGGCGGAGCAGGTTAACGGCGACAAATATTATTTCTTCAAGCGTCAGGTGCTCTTTGCGCTGATGGGCGGCATTGTTTTGTGGGGCGCAGCCCTGTTGCCACGCGAATGGCTTTATAAAATGCAGTATCCGGCGCTTTTTGTTGCCTTGTTGCTTTTGCTGGTGACACTTTCGCCGTTGGCCCCCGCCATTAATGGCGCAAAACGCTGGATTCCGTTGGGACCGATCAACATTCAGCCGATGGAATTCGTCAAGGTCGCTCTGGCTCTTTATCTGGCGTACTTTATGAGTTCCAAGCAGGATATCATCAAGACGTTCAGCCGGGGCGTCATACCGCCTTTTGCGGTTACAGCGCTTTTCTGTTTTCTGCTGCTTCTGCAGCCGGACTTCGGCAGCGCCGTCGTTCTGGCAAGTATTCTGTTTTTCATGTGCGTGGCCGGGGGAACCCGTTTCGTTTACCTTTTTTTCTCCATAGCCCTGGCCTGCGCAGGCGCAATGGCTCTGGCCATTTCATCTCCGTACCGTCTGCGCCGCCTGCTGGCCTTTCTGGATCCTTTTGAGGACGCCCACAACACGGGCTATCAGTTGGTGCAGTCGTTGCTGGCCATCGGGTCCGGCAGTTTCTTTGGAGTTGGCGTTGGCGCAAGCAAACAAAAGATGTTTTATCTGCCTGAAGCGCATAACGACTTTATTATGGCAGTGTTGGCCGAAGAAATGGGTTTTGTGGGCATGAGTGTGGTCATGATTCTCTTTGGCCTGTTGTTCTGGCGCTGCTATAAGATTATACAGGGACAACGCAATCTGCGTGACCGTTTCACAGCGTTTGGAATCACAACCATTCTTGCTATGGGCTCGGTCATGAATCTCGCCGTGGTTATGGGGGTAGCGCCGCCAAAGGGCGTGCCCATGCCTCTTATGAGCTACGGCGGCAGTAACCTGATGGCTACCATGCTTTGCGTGGGTCTGCTTATGAACTTTTCACGAACGGCGGACACATGGACATCAACATCCTCCTGACCACGGGCGGCACTGGCGGTCATATTTTTCCGGCCCTGGCCGTAGCCGAAGAAGTGCGGCGGCGGCATCCGCAGGCCAAGCTGCTTTTCGTGGGTTCGCTGTATGGACCGGAAGCGCGTCTTGTCCGTCTGGCGGGCATTCCTTTTGAAGGTCTGCCTGTGCGCGGTTTTCTCGGGCGCGGGCTGAAAGCCGTTGAAGCTGGTTTTCGCATGACCTGGTCAGTGGGAAAAGCGCTCGGTATCGTTCGGCGGTTCAAGCCGGATGTTGTGGCAGGTTTTGGCAGTTATGCGGCCTTTGCTCCCATGCTTGCGGGGCGGTTGTTAGGCGTGCCGACCATGCTGCACGAACAGAATGCCATTGCCGGAGCCAGCAATCGCGTGCTGGCAAAGCTGGCGCGGCGTATCTGCCTTTCACTGCCTGACACGGAAGGATTTGACCCCGCCAAGTGCGTGCTTACGGGTAATCCCGTGCGCGCAGGGGTGAATGAGGCGGGGCGTTTGCCGCGAGCCCGCGGCGCCCGTCGCCTTCTCGTTATGGGCGGTTCGCAGGGAGCCCACGCGCTCAATTCTTTTATTGTGGAACGTTTGGCCTCGTTGCGTGAAGCCGGGGTGGATATTCGCCACCAGACCGGAAGCGCCGACGAAAATTCAGTACGCACGGCCTATGCGGCGGCAGGGTTTGATCCTTCATGCGTATCTGCCTTTATTGATGATATGGCGGCAGCCTATGCCTGGGCCGATGTAGCCCTGTGCCGTTCAGGAGCAACAACCGTGGCCGAATTGTGCGCTGCGGGCCTGCCCTCTGTTCTTGTGCCATTTCCGCACGCGGTACACGACCATCAAACCCGCAATGCCGAAGTGCTGGCGCGTAGCGGAGCAGCCATTCTTGTGCCGGAATCGCGCATGGTTACTGATGGTCTGGAGCACACTCTTATCCAGTTGCTCAACGAAAACGGCGAACGCACGCGCATGTCTGCGGCGGCGTTGGCTTCTGCCATGCCGGATGCTGCGGCACGTGTTGCTTCAGTTCTGGAAGAAATTGCCCGTTCCTGATAGAGGTTTGAGAGCGATTATTTACGACGGACTCTTGTCCTTGAATTATCTAGACTTTCTTTAAAGGTAGAGCATGAACAGTAAAATTCGGCATATTCATATGGTGGGCATAGGCGGCGCGGGCATGAGCGGTATTGCCGAGGTGCTGCTCAACCTCAAGTATGAAATTTCCGGTTCAGATATGAGCGATTCTGCGGTGGTGCGTCATCTGCGTAGCCTGGGCGCTCATATTGCCGTTGGGCATGCTGCGGAAAACGTTGGCGATGTGCAGGTTCTGGTTAAATCCACAGCCATCAGCGACGATAATCCAGAACTGGTAGAAGCACGCAAACGCAATATCGCCATTATTCCCCGTGCTGAAATGCTCGCAGAGCTTATGCGCTTGCGGCAGGGCATCGCCATTGCAGGCACTCACGGCAAAACCACCACCACGTCGTTGACGGCCTCCATTTTTGATACGGCAGGGCTTGATCCTACGGTCATCATTGGCGGGCGTCTCAATGTTTACGGAACCAATGCGCATCTTGGCCACGGTGAATACCTTATTGCCGAAGCCGACGAATCTGACGGTTCTTTTCTTTGCCTGTTGCCCATTATCAATGTGGTCACCAATGTGGATGAAGACCACTTGGACCACTACAAGAATCGGGAAGCCATCGACAGCGCCTTTGTGCAGTTCATGAACAATGTGCCCTTCTATGGATTGAACATTGTGTGCGGCGACGATCCCGGCGTGCTGGCGCTGTTGCCCAAGGTCAAGCGCCCCGTGCTGACGTATGGGTTTGCCGAAGACAATGCCCTTCGGGCGATGCCTCTGGAAAGCGGACGCATCAATCGTTTTGAGGTATGGCTGCGCGGTGAAAAACTGGGCGACGTCAGCCTGCCGCAACCGGGACGGCACAATATTCTCAACGCCCTTGCGTCCATTGGCGCTGCTATGGAAGTAGGCATTTCTTTTGAAAAGTGTGCCGAGGGTCTGGCCGGGTTTAAGGGAGTGGGGCGGCGATTCGAATTCAAGGGCGAAAAGCAGGGCGTCACTGTGGTGGACGACTACGGGCATCACCCGGCTGAAATTGCTGCCACCCTTGCCACAGCCAGGCAGGTTTTTGCGGGCAGACGTATTGTGGCGGCTTTTCAGCCCCATCGGTTCAGCCGCACTGAAGCCCATTTTGGTGAGTTCTGCAAAGTTTTTGACGCAGTTGACCAGGTGTTGCTGACAGAAATTTACGCCGCCTCCGAAAAACCTATCCCTGGTGTTTCGGGCCAAAGTCTGGCTCAGGGAATACGTCAGGTTTCTGATACACCTGTGGAGTATTTTCAGACGCTGGACGAACTTATGCTGGCCTTGCCTCAAATACTGCGTGATGGCGATGTTCTGCTTACACTGGGGGCTGGCAGCATAACGCGCCTTGGCCCCGCCTGGCTGGAAGGACGCGACCATGCGTGAGATCGCTTCGCCACAATTGGCCCAGCGAACCACCTTGCGGTTGGGCGGTACAGCTATAGCAGAGCTGATTCTTGAAAATGCGGAAGATATCGCCCGCCTGTCCAGGCGCTTGCGCGCCCTTGGCGGGGAGCCAGTTATCATTGGAGCTGGCAGCAACATTCTGGCTCAGGACGGCGATTTGCCTCTGGTGCTGGTGCGCCCTGACTTTATGCAGGGGCCAGAAGTTGTTGGTGAGGAAGACGAAAAGGTCCTGGTGCGTGTTGGCGCTGCGGTTCCCTTGCCCAGACTGTTGCGGTTTTGTGTTGAACAGGGGCTTTCTGGCCTTGAAGGATTGACAGGCATACCGGGAACAGTTGGCGGCGCCGTAGCTATGAATGCAGGGTCATTTGGCGTTGAAACATGCACAAAAATTAATAATATTCACATAGCTAGCAAAGGTGAAATCCAAGTAGTAGCAGCGGAAGCACTGCAGTATTCGTACCGCAATCTGCACATTGGCGATAAAAAGAATGATTTTATCGTCTTGGAAGCCACATTTGGCTTGACCAGAGCTGCAAGGGATGGCATCAGTAATTGCATGCGTCACAACTTTTTTGAGAAAAAGTCTAAACAACCTGTGACGGCCTGGAGCGCTGGTTGCGTATTCAAAAATCCCTCACCGGAAATGCCTGCCGGTAGACTTCTGGATCAGGCTGGATTCAAAGGTAAAAAACTGGGCGGCATGGCCTTTTCAACCGTGCACGCCAACTTCATGATAAATGAGGGCAGGGGCAGCGCTAAGGCGGCTCTGGCTCTTATGCAAGAGGCCAAAGAGGCTGTGCGGGAAAGGTTCGGCATTGAGCTGGAACCGGAAGTCAGGATAGTCCCATGCCTCTTGCCCTGAAAAAAAATGCCCGCAAGACGCGCAACTCTTATACAAGGGCCAGCGTATCAAGCAAGAAGGGGCAAAAAGCCTCAAAACTGCGAATGCCTGCTTTTCTGGCTTCTGGCTTTGGCAGGATTAGAGGGCTGAGCGGCCTGAAAAGTCTTGCAGCCGTAGCTGTTTTACTGATGGGCTTGGGGTTGATACTTGCCGGAGTGTGCTACACATCTCTCTGGCTATACAACAAGGCTATCACCAGTGACTTCTTCATCACTCGGCACGTGGATGTGGCGGGTAACGTGCGCCTCTCCCGTGACATGGTTTTGCAGTACGGCGATCTCAAAGAGGGCGATAACAGCCTGGCTGTGAGTATTGCCAAGGTTGAGCGTAACCTCAGACAAACCCCCTGGGTTGAAGAGGTCTCAGTCAAACGCCTTCTGCCTGACCGATTTGTGATAAAATTGAAAGAGCGTATGCCCTCATTCTGGGTACACAGGGAAGGAACCCTGTATTACGCCAATGAGCGCGGAGTTGCCATCGCGCCGGTGGAAAGCAAGAATTTTCTGTCGCTTCCCACCCTGCGGGTAGAGGCGGGGGCTGAAGACGCCATCCCCTTTCTCGCACGGCTTATGAAAGATATTCAAAGCGGGGTGCTGCCTGTTGAGGCCGGAGCTATAGCCTCCATCACCCTGAGCCCAGGGCGGGGTATTGAAATATACCTTGAAGACAGGGAAATGCGCCTCTCCATCGCGACTGATGACTGGGAGGGCAACCTGGCCCGGTTGGGAGTCACCCTGGGCGATCTGGCGCGAAGGCACGAACTGCGCAATGTGCGCGAGGTGCGGGCCGTGAATGGAAACGTATGGGTTTTGCTTAATCAAGCCGTGCAAAACTGACATGGCATGAACTTGCAGAGCGTGAAGAACAGGCGTCTTAGGAGAATGGCATGAATAAGTCCGAGCTCATCGTTGGTCTCGACATCGGCACCACAAAGATTTGCGCTGTGGTGGGTGAACTTACTGAGTCGGGTCTGGTTGATGTGGTGGGCATCGGCACCAGTGTTTCCACAGGCTTGCGTAAGGGCGTAGTGGTCAACATCGAACAGACCGTACAGTCCATTCGCAAGGCTGTGGAAGACGCGGAACTGATGGCTGGTTGCGAAATCCATTCGGTTTACGTTGGTATCGCGGGCAGCCACATCATGGGCATCAACAGCCACGGCGTTATTGCCGTCAAAGGCGGCGAAGTGGCACAGCGCGATATCGAGCGCGCCCTTGACGCCGCAAGAGCTGTGGCGATTCCTGCTGACCGCGAGGTCATTCACATACTGCCGCAGGAATACATTGTTGATAACCAGCGCGGCATTGCCGATCCCCTCGGTATGGCTGGAGTGCGGCTTGAAGTGAAGGTGCACATCGTCACCGGAGCCGTGTCTTCAGCGCAAAATATCGTGCGCTCCTGCCATCGCAGTCAGCTTGAAGTGTCGGATATCGCTCTTGAATCGCTGGCTTCAGCCAAAGCGGTACTCACCGAAGAAGAACGCGAAATCGGCGTGGCTCTTGTAGACCTTGGCGGCGGTACCACTGATATCGCCGTTTTTGCCAATGATGCCATCAAGCACACCGCCGTTCTTGCTCTGGGCGGTCAGAATCTTTCCAACGACATTGCCTTTGGCCTGCGCACCCCCATTGCCTCTGCTGAAAAAATCAAGCTCAAATACGGCTGCGCGCTGGCTGATTTGGTGCGCCATGACGAATTTATTGAAGTACCCAGCGTTGGTGGCCGCGAACCGCGCCGCCTTTCGCGTCAGGTGCTTGCTGAAATCTGCGAACCGCGCATGGAAGAAATTCTTTTCCTTGTAGATCAGACACTTGTGCGCTCCGGCTACAAGGATATGATCGGCGCGGGCGTGGTGCTCACTGGCGGAACCGCCCTTATGGAAGGCTGCCAGGAACTGGGTGAGCAGATCTTTAACCTGCCCACACGCATCGGGTACCCGCGTAATGTGGGCGGCCTCAAGGATGTGGTCAACAGCCCCAAGTTTTCAACGGCTGTGGGCCTGTTGCGCTATGGGGCAGAAAAAGAACTTTCCGGACAAAAGAAGTTTACCACCAGAAGCGAGAGCGGCGTCTTTGATGGCGTGCTGGCTCGCATGAAAAAATGGTTTGCTGATATTTCATAAACTGAACAACCTCAAGCGGGCAATTTGGGGATAGTTTAAACAGGAGAGGAACTATGTCACAGTCTATTGTCGATGATATCGACACCTCGTTGTCAAGTAACGCCAAGATCAAAGTTATCGGTGTAGGCGGTGGCGGTGGCAACGCGGTTCAGAATATGATTACCTCTGGCCTGCGCGGCGTGCAGTTTGTTTGCGCCAATACCGATGTGCAGGCTCTGGCCAAAAACGGTGCATCTGTAAAAGTGCAGATGGGCGAAAAGCTTACCAAGGGCCTTGGCGCTGGCGCTAACCCCTCGGTAGGCCGTGAAGCAGCCGTGGAAAGCGTCAACGCTATTCGCGAAGCCATTGGCGATGCGGACATGGTTTTTGTTACGGCTGGCATGGGCGGCGGCACCGGTACTGGCGCTGCTCCTGTGGTGGCGCAGGCTGCAAAGGAAATGGGCGCGCTGACCGTTGGCGTTGTGACCAAGCCTTTCAGCTTTGAAGGCGCAAAGCGCAAACGCGCCGCCGAAGCTGGCCTTGAAGAGTTCAAGCAGCATGTGGACTGCCTTATCACCATTCCCAATGACCGCTTGCTTGCTTTTGCTCCCAAAAAGGCTCCTTTTGCTGAAATGCTGCAAAAGGCCAACGACATTTTGTACTACGCGGTCAAGGGTATTTCTGACGTGATCGTGGGCGACGGCCTCATTAATCTTGACTTCGCCGACGTGCGCACCACCATGGCTGAAGCTGGCCTTGCCCTTATGGGTACCGGCATAGCCTCTGGTGAGAGCCGCGCGCGCGAAGCTGCCCAGCGCGCCATTATGAGCCCGCTGCTTGAGGACGTTTCTTTGGAAAGCGCCAAGGCCGTTCTTTACAACATCACTGCGCCTGACGACATCACCGCTGAAGAAATCGCTGAAATTGGCGACATCATTGGCGACGCAACTCCTGAAGATGCCAACATCATCTTTGGCGTTGTTTTTGATGATAATATTGGTGATGAAATTCGCCTGACCGTTATCGCCACTGGTATTGAAGCTCCTCAGGTTATCCAGAGCGTGCAGCCCCAGGCTCCTGCCACTGTGACCAACTTCCGCAAGCCCGGTCCCGATGCCGTTATGGCTGAACCGCGCCGCATGGGCCGTGTTGTCCCGCAGGGCGGCATGATGCAGGGCAATATGGACGACCACGAAATGGGCGAAAGCCGCCTGCCCCGCGCCTCGCGCCGCTCGGAAGTGGAGCGCTGGTATGATGAAAACAGCAATCGTCCTCCCTATCTGACCAAGCGTGAGACCCTGAACCAGGGGCGTCATCGTACGCATAACCCCGGCCAGGAAGATTTCACCTATGACGAGGATGATTTCGAAATTCCTACGTTCATTCGCACACAGGCCGACTAGGCTAGGCCTGCCAAGCTTACTATATTTTCAGGGCTTGCCTCTTCGGCCCTGAAATGCCCGCCGGGAGGCCCATTGGGGGCCTCCCAGTGTGGGGCGTTACGCTCCGCTGCTGTCCGTGAATCGTAAGGATTCGCGGATTTTTTTGTTGGCTGCTGACTTTGGGCTGTTTTCTTAAAAATCCGCTCTAACGCGTCCTCTATTCTGCTTTGCCTGCTGCCACCATAAAATGGCCTTTGACGGAGCCTGTTTCATTGGCTATTCTTGGTGCATGGAAAAAGAAAATTCGCCGATTGGCATTCGCCCTTGCATCAAGTGTGGCAAGCTTTCTACAACAATCGAAACTTCTCGCCCACTTGGCCGCACGCGTGATCTTTATCGAGTTGTTTGTGAATGTGGCAATGGCCCGTTACGTTGGTCTCTTAGCGTGTCTGCGGCTATCCGCCTCTGGAATTCACACGACGCCTCTTAGCTTGCGCACAGTCTTTTTGAGATTACCAGTCTTCTAGAGCAAATTAGCTTTGAAGTGCCGCGCATTTCTTAAAATGCTCTACGCGTTCGCAGCTTGAGGTGATACCCGATGCCCGCTCCTGTACCAAGAGCGGGCTTTTTGTTTTGGATTGGCAGAGCGTTTAACCGCAAGCAGCAGGCGGATGGCGGCAGAAGTTGACGCATAACTGGCATTATGCTTTTGCTTTGCTCGATGGCTCGATGGCTCGATGGCTCGATGGCTCGATGGTAGTTATGCGCCGTTACGCGCAAGAGGAGGCATGCTGGTAGCGCCCAGCAGGGCTCTGCACGGCACTATGCCATAGCAAATTTTGAGTGCGCTTGACCTGACGATTGCCGTTTGCGCCCGAATTGCTGTTACTGATGATTGTCTCAGGAACTGCGTCGATACAAAGGGGGCAACTCGTTTCTTCGCGGGTTTGTTTTTGGGGAGAGGTTTTTTATGCCGCCAAACGCATCTTTACGATGTGTGTGGTAAAGACTAGCGAGGGGTTTCGCTTGCCTGAAAACTGTCTTGCAGCAACCTTGTTTTGTTTTTATTACTATACATTTTGAGGTCTGCTCGCTTAAGCGTGGCATGAACGGTATCATCGACCGCCGGGTCAAACTGGGCCATGCCGTAAGAGAACGCTAGCTGAAAGCCCTTAATAGATATATTTTGAGTAATGGACTGTAATTTTTCCATTTTTTCGTTGAGTTCATACATCGTAATATTATGCAGCAATGCTGTGAACTCGTCTCCGCCTGTTCGGTATGTTTGGCCAAAATTCTTAAGTTTATACCGCAGCAGGCGCGCAAAAACACGTATATGGGCGTCTCCTGCGGCGTGCCCGGCCTGGTCGTTTATAGTTTTGAGCAGATTGATGTCGCTGCACAATACAACCAACCCATCCCTTTTTTCATTGGTTATGTGGCGGATATCCAGCTCAAAGGCATTTCGGTTGAATACGCCTGTAAGCAGGTCGGTATAGGCCAATTTGCGGTACAGGGGGGCAGACAGCTTTTTTAATAGCCACGCAGTCACCATAGTGACAACAATGGCCACACCGAACGAAAATGCTAGACATATCAAGATGGACCGATGGGTGTTATCTACAAAAGATTGCACGTCAAACTCTATAACCAGCGCGCCAACCGCGATGTCTCCCTGCTTGATAGGCTTGCAGGTTGGCATGATAGTTCCCCACGAAGTTTCCATTGCTTTTGGGCCGTGTACTGCCTGTCCATCAAGACATCGAGCCACTATGGGGACAATTTCTCCTTCAATAGGGGCTCCAATGGCGCGAAAATCTTCCACTTCCGGCGACAGGCCGTCAACGATATATATGGGATGTCCATCGTTTCCTAGCTTTGCAGTATACAAATAGCGTACAACTGTAGTTTTGCGAATGCCATCAAGCAATGCGTGGATTTTTTGGTATGCTTCAGTATTTGCATCTTCAGGATTGTTGAGTTCGATGACGCTTTGTGCGGGAATACGGCTCAGAAGTAGCGAAAATATCGCTTCAGAGCGGTTCAGGATCCTGTCATTAAAATCATAGACCAAGAACCTGTAAAATATGAAAACAGTAAACAGGGCAGTGGAAAACAATGTTGTCCGGTTAAGCACCCATAGCTAACAGGCTATAACTATAGGTGTTTATAGTTTTTCGTCTTCGCGGATTCAGAAGTTCTTCCAGAGAATCCTTGCCGAACAGATTCAAGCAAATG